>DASVYC010000019.1:0-19116 GCA_036392375.1 Phycisphaerales bacterium | reverse complement strand
CCAGGAGTGATCGGCCCACCAGGCGCCAAGCAGGATGCCGACGCCCAGCGTCCAGAAGGCGAGCTGGAGCACCGTCATCTGCGCGGTGTCGAGTTCGTCGAGCACTTTCTGCTTGGCGGGAGAGAATCCGCCGGCCTCGCCCGACGCGTCGTCGCCGCTGGTCACGACCGCGGTGGTGCCGGTGCCGCCGAGAGAGACCTGGGCGACGACCGCCGCGGACTGCGCACCGCGGAGCTTGGCGGCGTAGTGGGTGACGAGGTAGAACGTGCTGATGATGAAGCCCAGGGCGATCAGGCCGTAAGACACCAGCACCGTGGTGACGTGGTACTTGAGCAGGACGCTGGTGTTCAGGATCGCGGCCTCGCGCTCGATCACCTGACCGGGGATCGCGGTCTGTGTCGCCGTGACGAGGATCAGGAACCCCACGCCCGCGGCGGCGGCCCCGAAGAGATACTGCCGCTTGAAGAGCATGATCGCCAGCCCCACCACCGCCGCGAACAGGCTGACGCCGGTCATCGACTCGAACTGATTCTGGATCGCGAAGCGTTCGGCGATGATGCAGCGGAGCGTGAAGCCCGTCGCGTGCAGGCCGATCGCCAGCAGCAGCGTGACCGTGCCCAGGGTCAGCAGCCAGCGGCGGCCGGTGCCGAAGCCCAGGACGAGGGTGAGGAACGTGACGAAGTACGCCCACATGCCCCACTCGAACGCGTTGGCCTTGTTGTACAGGATCTCGAGATCGCGCTTGGTTGTGGGGTACTGCGCCGTGTTGATCGAGCGGACGCTGTCGGCCAGCGCCCGGATGGCGGCGTTGGCGCTATCGGCGTCGAGCTTGCGCCACGACTCCCCCAGCTTCGCCGCCGCGACGCGGGCGGGATGGTCGTCGGGCAGCGTTGAGAGATGAACCCACTGCTGATCGCTGGCGGGCGGAGCGACGAGCATGAGGTTGGCGCGGCTGAGGCGCCAGATCTCAAGCTGCTGATCCAGCTTGCCCAGGGCCTCGCGGTACGGGGCCTCGGCGAAAAACTTCTGCGAGACGCCCGGGCCGAATTCCTGCACCATGCGCGGGCTGATCCGCTGCAGCTTCAGCCAGCGGCTGATTCGCGCCTCTTCCTTCTCGCCCAGGGCGGCCTCCAGGAACGCGCGGCGGAGTGGCAGATAGTCGATCGCGAGCACGGGCTTCTCGTAGTAGTACGCGGGATCGACGATGAGATCGACGAGCGTGAACACGGGGTCGAAGAAGACCTTCTTGCCCGCGCCCTCGGGGGCACCGAAGGAGTCGACCTTGCCGCCGTCGATCGGCGCGACGTCGAAGTAGCTCTTGCGGCCGGCGATCTTGAGCACCGTCTCGCGGGCGAGGGTGTCGAAGACCTTCACGCGCCCGCTGTGCCAGACGGCGAGGTCTCGCAGCGGCTTGAGGTCGAGCTTGGCGGCGAACGCGCTCTTGTCCGCGATCGAGGGCGCCGAGCCGAGCGGTGCCGGCTCGCCGAACGGGCTGGGCAGTTCCGATGCGTCCTTCGCCAGGGTCTCGGCCTGCGGATGCGCGTTGCCGTCGGGGGCGGTCTGCGCGGCGGCGGGAAGGGTCAAGAGCAACGCGCCCGCCGCGACGACGCGGGCGGTGCGGAACAAACTGCGGACGAGGTGCGCGATCATGTCGCCTCCGTGGCTCGATCACTCGCGCGGCGAGGTCGCGACCGACTCCGCCGGCTTGGGTTCGGACAGTTCGCCGTGGGACGCGTTCGCTGGAACGCTGGAACGCACGACCACGACGTTGGGTTCGGCTTTGGACTTCTTGGGGATGTACTCGCCCCGCGCGACGGCCTCCTGGATCAGGCGTTTCTCACGCCGGACGAGGTATGGCTTGAGGTAGAAGGCCCACGGGATCCCCAGGGCCATGAGCACGCCTCCCAGCGCGATGACATGGATGCCCGGGTTGTTGCCAACCTGCAGGATGGTGAAGCGGGCTCGCGGGGCCGCGATCATGCCCGCGTCGGCGAGCTTCTGGCTCTCGCGCCAGCCCTGTTCGTCCCACGCGGCCTGGCTCATCTTGAACTGGTTGGGGTCCAGGCCGCTGATCAGGCGGTACGCGGCGTTGCGAATCCAGGGGCGCTCCTCGCTCCAGATGAAGGGCGCGGTGAGCGGGGCGTTCAGGCTCGCGGGATGCTCGTAGCTTGTGAAACCTCCGGCGAGCGGCTCGACCCGGACGACCGACTCGAAATCGCGGGGTGCGCCGCGGTGGTCGTAGGCGATCATTTTGAAGTCCACCAGCCGCAGCGCGAAATCCTGGAAGACGTGGCGGGCGCGGCCGAAGGTGAGATTCACCTGTCGGCCGTCGGGCAACTCGACCGTGCGCGACGGATCGGGCGCCATGCCCAGGAACTTGGTGAATGGCAGCCACACGATCGTGGACCATGCGCGGGTGCCGGCGCGGACGTCCTTGGGGAGCACGCCGGGGTCGATGCGCACCTCGACGGCGAGCATCGCCTTGTCGTGCGTGCCGATCATGCGCCGGTCGCGTTGATCTTCGGGGACCGGGGAAGGGCGCTCGACCTTGACGGCGTGCCCCCAGCGCTGATCGACTCGCAGGCTGATGTCGGGGATGAAGTCTTTGAGCTCGTTCCCCTCAAGGGTGTCGAGCGCGCGGACGTTGCCGCCAGGGACGCGGACGATCGCCCGCGTGCGGCCGTCGCCGGGCTCGTCGAAGTAGAGCTGCACGATGCTGGAGTCGATGTACGCGATGCGGACCGACGGGTCGGCGGCACGCCGGTTCATGCGGCCGTCGGGCTTGGGCGTGTCGAGGATGTCCTGGTTCAATTCGGGGAAACGGTGATAGACGTATCGGTTATAGCTGTCGCCCGAGGGCGGCTTGACCTTGATGACCGCGACGCTGCTGGTGGCGCCCTTGTGCGACTCGGTGACGATGGGGAAGGGCGGCTCGGGCGTGATCTGTTCAACCGTGAGCGTGTAGCCGCCCACGATGTGGGTCACGCCCGGCGCGATCTCCAGCACCTTGCGCAACGGCTTCTCGACCTGGGTGGCGCCCGGAATCTCGACCACGATCGCGTGCATCGCGTCGGTGGGAACAGGAGTGGAGAGATCGGCCCAACGCTGCTCGCTCATACCCATCGACGGACCGAGGGTGTACTCGATGCCGAGCACGCTGTTGACCGAGAGCCGCCGCGCGGGCGATCCGGGCAGCAGGATGTACGAGAACACCGGGTCGTTGTTGACCTTCCCGTCCTTGTCGGGGCGAGCGCTGATGAGGAACAGCGAGCGGAGCGGATTGAACCGGAAGCCCTCGCGGATCGAGGTGATCTCCTTGGGATCGATCTCGCGCCAATCCTCCACCGGCTCGGCGTAGGTGGCGTAGCCCACGACGCGGAACTTGAGGTCCGGGTCGACCAGATCCGAGCGCGTGTCGGCCGCCTCGATGTCGAGCGCCGGCTCTTGGTTCGGCGTGGCCCACACCTTCTGGCGGCGTCCCAGCTCCAGGATCGAGCGGCCCTGGAACGCGCCGAGGTTGTAGTCGTTGTAGCGCGGGATGCCCTCGAGCACCCGCTGCTCGATGCCGTCGGCTCCCCACTGCTTGATCTGCTTGATGTACAGCGCCACGCGAGTCGCGTCGTAGAACGCGTTGACGGGCGGGCCGGCATCGGGTGCGGGGGCCTTGGGGTCCGCGGGATTCGTCTGGGCGGCGAGCAGGATCGTGTCGCCCTCTCGCTTCAGGCCGTTGTAGTACACGCTGCCGATCGCGATGGTGACGATGCCGGCGTGCACGGTGAGCACGCCGAGGTTCTTGAAGTTGAATTCGATGCGACGCAGCGTCGCGACGATCATGTTGGCGACGAACAGCAGGAGGATCACCCGCAGCGGCCACCAGTTGTAAAACTCGAGCTCGGACATCTCAAGACCGGGCAGCCGCCGGATCGTGATGGCCTTGGTGCGGTCGATGAAGTCCGCGAAAAACCGCACGCCACCGCCGGTCGCGGGGTCGTAGTGCAGGATGGGCCACGCGAAGGTGTACCACAGCCAAGAGCCGAGCACGATCGCAACGACGCTCCCGATGATGGTCGCGAGGAAACGCGTGCCGCGGGAGGCGATGAGGCCCCGCGCGGGCAGCACCAGAACGGCCCACGCGAGAGCGATCATGATGAGGATGGTCACGCCGTAGAACGCCTGCGTGAGCCCCAGCACGACGATGCCGATCGGCACGCTCGCGAGCACGCCGTAGAACGCGACGAGCAGCAGCAGCACAACCGCGAGCGGGATGGAGCTGAGCGCCCGCAGGAGGGCCTTGCACGGCCACGCCCAGCGCGGGAAAAACGCGTCATCGAATGCCAGACTTCTTCGCCACTTGGCGCTCATCGATCGCCCCGGGATTGGCCGCGGACCAGCCCGCGGATGCAACCGCGCAGTCTAGGTTCGCGCGAGCAGCCGGATGGCATCGGAGATCGGGTTCGATGCAGAAGAAGGCTTCGAAGGATCGAGGCATCGAATGGAATCTGGTCAGGCTTCGATGCCGAAGAATCGCAAGGTGTTGGCGTTCACCTGAGACTCAAAGTCCGCCGGGGTTATGCCCCGTGTGGCTGCCACTGACTGCATGGTCAGACTCACCATCCACGGCTCGCAGGGTCGCACCGAGCGGTGCGGGTCGGGCGACAGAAACGGCGCGTCGGTCTCGATCATGATCCGGTTCGCGGGGACCAGTTTGATCGCTTCGCGGACCTCGGCGGCGTTGCGATACGTCGCGACGCCGGTAAACGAAACGCAGGCCCCGAAATCGAGCAGCAGACGCATCTCTGCCGGTCCGCCGGTGAAGCAGTGGAAGACGAAGCGAGTCGGATCGAGCGTGGTGCCCTTGAGCACTGGAATCAGGTCCTCGAACGCCTCGCGGCAGTGCAGCACGACCGGCTTGGTGGTTCCCTGGGCGTGCACCGACTCGATGAACGCGAGCTGCTCGTCGAGCACCGCCCGCTGCGTCGATGCGATCGGCTCGTTGTAGTGATTGTCGAGGCCAAGCTCGCCCCATGCCACGCACTTGGGTGAGCGGATGACCTTCTCCAGATTTGCCCACTCGTGCGGCCCTTGATCCGCGTAGAGCGGATGCACGCCGGCGGTGCACCAGACATTGGCGTGCTGCTCGGCAATCGCGAGGGCGCTGAGGCAGTCTTTGGTGGTGGTCGAGATGGTGATGCAGCCGCGGACGCCGTGCTCGCGGGCTTTGCTCAAGACCAGCGGCACACGCCCGGCGAAGTCGGGGAAGGTCAGATGGCAGTGCGTGTCGATCACGCGGGAGGGTACGAGGCTCGCGTCTGCGACGAGTCATCGTGCCTGGCGTGTCGCGATTGGGCGCGGGGCTTGCGTTCTACGCTTGTGCGTGAACGAATCGCCATCCGCACTCCCGATGCTGCCCGTCCGTCCCGCCAATGCGCACAAGGGGACGTTTGGCACAGTGGCGATCATCGGTGGCTGCGCGCGGGGTGAGTCGCGGATGATCGGTGCGCCGGCGATCGCGGCCCGTGCCGCGCTGCGGTCGGGGGTTGGGCTGGCGCGGATGTTGACGCCGGAGCCGATCCTGAACGAAGCGATCACGATCACGCCCTCGGCGACCGGGGTTGCGCTGGCAACCGATGCGGATGGGAATCTCGTGCCGCACGAGGCGGCCGCGGTGTTCGACGAGCACACGGCCGGCGCGCACGCGATCGTGCTGGGGCCGGGGCTCGGATGGTCGAACGAGGCGGGGTCGCCTCTGGCGGCGGGCACGAGCGCGGTGGTGCTACGGGCCGCGTTGCACGCCGAGTGCCCGCTGGTGCTCGACGCGGATGCCCTGAACTGCCTCGCGGCGACGCCGGATTTCCAGCGGGATCTGCGAGCGCCCACCGTGATCACGCCCCATCCGGGCGAGTTCGCACGGCTAGCGGCGGCGCTATCGATCAAGGCCCCCGATGCGAGCGAGCCCGCGCGGCTGGCCGCGTGCGAGGCGATGGCGCAGCGGCTTGGGTGCGTTGTGGTGCTCAAGGGCATGCACACAGTGGTGAGCAACGGGCACGAGAGTTGGACCTGCCGCCGCGGGCACGCGTGTTTGGCGACCGCAGGCACCGGCGATGTGCTGGCGGGGTTGCTGGGCGGGTTGATCGCCCAGTTCGTGCGGCTGATGCCGATCGCCGGAAAGACGATGCCGGGAACACTCTCACTGATGGACTGCGTGCGCGTCGGCGTCGAGGCCCACGCGATCGCGGGCGAGCGCTGGGCGGCGAAGAACGCGGCGGCGGGGTTGCTGGCGCTTGAGCTGGCGGACCTTCTGCCCGAGGTGCTGGACGCGATGCGGGCGAAGTAGCGATGCGGTTGCGACCTCTCGCTGACGCGAGAGGCTCTAGCGCTGCTTGGACGGGGGCGTCTTCGGCTCGGACGAGGCGAACGGGTCGGCGTTCCATCGGGCCATCCAGAGCTGACTGGAAGGACGCGTCTCACCGGCGACCAACTCGCCGCGCTGCGCAGTCCACATCATCCACTTGCCATCAGGACGGAAGACAGGAAGGACGTCGGCACCTGGCGCAAACGTGATCCGGCGCGACAAGCGATCGCTCACCACAAAGCCGGGACGGGTGGCGAGTGAGCCGCTTTTGGCCTCCGCGCCGGTCTCGACCGTGTAGCTCCCGTTCGAGTGCTCGGCATCCTCGCGAAGATCGTCGACCTTTATCGCGAACACCTCGTAGTTGCGGTGGCTCACTTCACTCGTGGCGTAGACGATGAACTTCCCGAATGGATGCCAGAAAGGACCCCAGTTCACGTGCTCGTTCTTGGTGAGTTGGTACTCGTTCAGAAGACCGACGAAGGCGCCCGTGCCGTCGACGCCGTCTTCGAAGCGCAGTTCGGCGACGTAGATCTGGAGCAGATCGGTGCCGGCGCGATCCGAGCGATAGCAGATGTGCTTGCCGCCGGGTGCCCAGAACGGTCCGCCGTCGTAGCCCTTGGCGACCACGATCGGGCGCTGCTGATTGGTCTTGGTGTCGTAGATCCAGATGTCGGCGTCGGGCTTCTCGCCGGTTTGCTTTGCGGGATCGACGTTGGCGTAGAGCACGAAACGCCCGGACGCGTCCCAAGACGCCTCCGCGCAATACCCCGGTCGCTCGAACATCGGCGTGGGCTTGGGCTCCTCGCCCTCCTTCAGCGTGCGCAGGTCGAGCGTCACGATCTTCATGTTCTCGGGGAAGGACCAGACGTATTTGTTGGTTCCGACCTGGAAGCCGGGCTTGTTGGGCGCGAGCGGCGGGTCGATCGTGCAGCCGAAGAGGATCAGGTTCTCGTCCTTGGGATGGAACCAGCCGCAGGTGTTGGCGCTGCCCTTGGGGCTGACGCGGCGGATGTTCGCGAGCCCGACGGGGCCTCCCTCGGCATCGCGGGTGAGGTCGGCGACGTACATCGAGTAGTGCTGCTCGGGCTCCTGACCCGCGGGTGGCACGGGAACGGCCTGGAAGATGATGCGGCGGCCGTCGGGGCTGAAGTAGGCTTCGCCAGCCTTCACGAAGTCACGGCGGAAAGTGAGCTGGGACCAATGGCTCAACAGCGGTGCCTCGGCCTCGCGCCAGTTGATCTCGCGTTGCGCTTCGGACTTGGTCGGCGCGCCGGGCTGCAGTGCGGACCCAGCGGACATCAGAACAAGCGGCAGGGCGAAGGCGTGCATCATCGGGATTCCTCTTCGGTGTGCAGGCGATCATTGGTCCATTTCGACATGGCGTCGCGGCTCCGCTTCACGGCCACTATCGGGTGCCACTGCCCGGCTGCTTTGGGCCGGGCAGTGCGGGGACGTACATCGCTGGAGGGCTCAAGGGCATTGCGGACTTGGTGGGTTTGTTGGAGTTTTTGGTCATGGCACTGCCGAGCCCCGAGCGGCTCGGCAGTGGCACCCGGCGTGGTGTTCGGCGTGCGAACGATCTGGCCTTGGCCGATCCGCAGACCATTCTCGGCGATATCCATCTCGTGCATGTGCACGAGCGATTTGTGGTCGTGGACAAGCCCAGCGGCGTGCTCTCGGTGCCGGGCATCGGACCCGAGAAGGCCGATTGCGTCGTCAGCCGCGTACACGCGGCGTTCTACGCGGGTGATCCGAACAAGCCGGCGCTGCCGTCGAATCACCTGATCGTGCACCGGCTCGACATGGACACCTCGGGCCTGATGGTCGTCGCGCTCGATGCGGATGCGCAGCGCGAGCTTTCGCAGCAGTTTCACGATCGCGTTCCGGAAAAGTCATACGTCGCGCTGCTGGACGGGATTGTCGACGCGGAGGAAGGCTTCATCGACCTGCCGATGCGGCTCGACGTGGACAACCGGCCGTATCAGATCGTGGATCATGTACAAGGCCGCCAGGCGCAGACACACTACCGCGTGCTGGCCCGCGAGATCGATCGAACTCGGATTGAGTTTCGACCGGTGACCGGACGCACGCACCAGTTGCGGGTACACGCGGCGTACGGGCTCGGGCATCCGATCCTCGGCGACGTGCTGTACGGCAAAGCCGCCGCGCCGCGGCTCATGCTCCATGCACGGACGCTGAGTTTTCTTCTTCCCGGCACGCAGACGCGGGTGGAGTTTGAGTCGCCGGTGCCGTTCTAGCGGGCCGCGAACGCCTTGGACCGCCACAGGACGAGCAGCGGAATGAAGGCGAACAGGAGTTGGAGTGCGACGCCGAGAACTCCTGCGAGCGTTGTGAGTTTCTCGAGGTACGCGGCTGTCGACAGACCCATCGCGAGCGCCAGGCCGAGCTCGGCCAGTTGGAGCAGAAGCCAGGCGAGGCCGCCCATGCCGAGCGTTTCTGCGGGCGTCCACGCCGGACGACGACCGAGCACCCACGCGGCGGCGAACCATGACACCGTGAGCATGATCGGGGCTTCGATCGCCACGGCGACCAGCAGCGCGTAGCCCTGAAGCCACGTCGCAAGCATGGGCTCGACGAGCATCACTCGAAGGGCTCCGAGCACAAATCCCACGGCGAAGGCCAGGAGCCAGTACAGGAATGCCGCTCGGAGGATCTTCATCGCCGCCTCCTCGGGCGAGACCGGATCGATCCCGCCGCGTCAGCGTGCCGTTGCCGTCTGCGTCGATCGTGGCTGCACCACGATCTCGACCCGCTTCTCACGCGGAGCCTGCTGGTGCGTCTTCTTCGCCCGGTGCTGCGACCAATCGGTGACCAGCAAGTCCGGCGACTGCGGGCCGCTGTGGACTTTGAGGATGTCGTAGACGTTGTCGCGTTGCGCCGGCACGAAGCCGCCGCCGCGGATGAGGCGGCACAGGACAGCTTCGTCAAGGCAGTACGTCGTGCCCGCGCTGCTCACCACGTTCTCTTCCATCATCACGCTGCCCATGTCGTTGGCGCCGTAGGTCAGGCCCACCTGCCCGATGTGCGGGCCCATGGTGACCCACGACGAGCCGATGGAGTAGATGTTGTCGAGGAAGAGGCGCGAGAGAGCCTGCGTGCGGAGGTAGTCGCTGCTGCCACTCATGCGGACGCGACGGCCGAACTCGGGGCTCAGCGTCTTGTAGTCAACGTCCTCGTTTTTGCCCCAGTCGAATGCGCGGGCGACCGTGTCACCGGGGAACTCGGTTTCGAGCTCGCCGGGGTTCGCGCCCCAGTCTTTCACACGTCCCAAGGGCGTGTTCTCGCGCTGGAAGGGCCAGGAGATGAACGCCTTGTAGTGCCCGCCGCCCTTGGGCAGGTGCTTGCGGGCCGGGCTGATGAGCCGTGCGTTCGGGTACTTGCTCTGGATCTTGCCGTGGGTGGGCATGGCGAAGACGTTGTCGTCCTCGGTCGCCTGCCACGGCGTGGTCGCGAAGTCTCGCAGTGCCCGGTCCTGCCACTCGCGCACCAGCATCATGTGGTGCACGCGGTCGGCGTAGCCCTCGATGTGCCCGAACATCATCGTCGCGCTGGTGAACATGCCCAGCGAGTGCGCGACGTACATCACCGTCAGCCACGACTCGGCGTCGCACTTGCCCAGGCCGATCTTGCGGCGGACAGGCCCGGCGAAGATCTCGCCGCCGCCGCCCGGCACGCTGTCGAGCCCCGCATCGCGCAGACGGACCATCACCCAGCGGACCTTCTCCTCGAAGTTCTTGCCCGGCGGGTCGAAGAAGTGGACGAACTCGACAAACTCCGGCGGTGAGAAGCCGTGCACGTGGATGTGCGGGTACTTCTCCTTGATCGCGCAGAGCAGATCGAGGTACCAGTCCAGCGGCAGCTCGGGGTTCATGCCGCCCTGCATCAGGATCTGCGTGCCGCCGATCGCGGCGAGCTCGCCGACCTTCTCGAGCAGAGCTTCATACGACAGCGTGTACGCGTCGTGCTCGTCACCATCGCGGCGGAAGGCGCAGAAGGTGCACTTGGCGTTGCAGACGTTGGTGTAGTTGATGTTGCGATCGATGATGTACGTGCGGAAGGTGTCGCCGTGGATGGCGCGGCAGCGGGCGTCGGCGTAGCGGCCGAGGGTCGGCAGCTGCATCGAGCGGAAGATCTCGAGAGCCTGATCGGGCGTCAACCGTGCTTCGCCGCGGACCACCGCGTTGAGCAGGCCCGTGTCGAGGGCGCTGGTGTGCGGGCTGGTCTTGGGCGGCGAGTAGAGGTTGGACATGGGTTCGATCCTCGAAGGCCGTCGATACGCATCAAGAGTCCAAGAAGACTTCGTGACGCGACCGGGGCAGCTTCGGAGTTTTCAGTATTCTTTGAAAGATAGGTGCGTTCGCCCTCTGTTGCAAGCCGATCGTGGCGTCCGTTTCCGGACGTCAGGCGGCAATGTGAGCACTCGATTCCGACCGCGAACCCCCGCTGAATCCCCTGCACTTCTCGGCCGATGCACCCGTGTGGCCATGCCGGCAAGGACGCCCGTGGCCGCGCTTGCGGCATCCCCGGAGACGAGCGTTATGTCACCCGTCACACCCACCCACGCCGCCTCGCCCGCGCTCCTGGCTCTGCGTCGGGGCGTGACGATCTTCGGCGTGGTGTTCGCGTTGGCGGTGGCGGCCCAGGGACTGTGCTTCGGCTTTGCGCACTTCACCAGCGCCCGATACACCAACGCCGCAGCGGCTCCCCCCGTGAGCGAGGACAAAGAGCTCAAGGTCGTCGAGACGCCTCCCAAGAAGCGGATCTCGCTCGAGGACGCGATCCACGACCCACCGGAGTCATCGCGCAAGCTTGGTGCCGGCGACTCCACGCTGAGGGCCGTGTCGGAGACCGCGTGCGCGCTGGGGCTCGTCAGCGCGTTTGTGCTGCTGGCTCAGTCCTGGATGGCCGTCGTGGTCGCGTCGGGTGCGGCGATCGTGGGCGTGCAGCGTGCCGTCTTGGGCGCGACGATCGTCACCTTGCTCTTTGCGATGGCGATCCCGTGGTCGAGCGCGGTGCCCGCGTCAACCGTCACGGGCTTTCTCTGCGGCTACACGCCCATGACGCTCGCGAGCGAAGCGGGCAAGACTGGGACGCGCTCCGAGTTGGCTGTCGTCCTGATTCACGGCGTGTCGCCGATGGTCGCGATCGGGCTCTTGGTCTGGGCGATCTCGTCGATCCGGCTGGGCATTGCCGCGGGCATCCTGCAGCACCGGATCGACCCGGTGATCGAGGCCGAGCTGGCGGCGGTGCGCGAGCGCGGCGCCGGCAGCGTCTACGGCACGCGTGCCGCGGGTGACTTCGACCGCGCCATCGCGGCCGCGCCGCAGCCGTTCCGTGCCGAGCCGGTGGCGCCCGCGGCCACTCCGTCGCCGCGGACCGAGCCGCTGCGGATTGCGGGCGATAACGAGACCGAGCGCGCGATGAAGGAGCTGGAGAAGCTCGCGCCCAAGCGGCGCGCGACCGATGAGCCTCTGAAGCCCACCGGCACCGAGCCGCTGCGTCGGCCGATCTGAGTTGGTGCAGCACGAGCTTCGCCCGTGAGGGCGAGGGAGTGGGCAGTCGCGATCACGCTCGAAGAAGAAAGACCTCACGCTCACGCGAGAGGCTCTAGCGGCGTTCGCGTGGATGGAACTTCTTGTGGACGCTCCGCAGATGCGAGCGATCCACGTGGGTGTAGATCTGCGTGGTCGCGATGTCGGCGTGCCCGAGCAGCTCTTGCAGCACGCGTAGATCCGCGCCGCCGACGAGCATGTGGGTCGCGAAGCTGTGACGGAGCATGTGCGGATGGATGTCGCGCAATCCCGCGGCCTTGGCGTGCTTGCGAACGATCTGCCACAGGGCGACGCGTTCCAGCGGGCCGCCGTTCTTCGACAGGAACACACGTCCCTGATCACGACCATCGGGACGGATCAACGCCGGGCGGCACTCCTTGAGATACTCATCGATGGCACGCCGCGCGGGCACGCCGATCGGGACGATGCGCTGCTTGTTGCCCTTGCCCGTCACGAGCACGCCGCCGACGGACGGGTCCACGCTGCGGAGCGTGATGGTGCAGATCTCGGTGGCTCGCAGTCCGCTGCTGTACAACAGCTCGAGGATCGCGCGGTCTCGGAGCCACAGCGGAGCATCGGCACCTTTGCCGCTTTTACGCGCCGCGTCGGGCGCTTCGATCAGCGCACGCACCTGCGACGGCGACATCGTCTCCGGCAATCGCTTCCATCGCGTCGGTGGATCCACCGAGAGCGCCGGGTTCTTGGCGATTTTGCCGAGCGCGTTCAGCCACCGGAAAAACACCCGAAGAGTTGCGAGGTGTCGCGCGACCGACGACGCTTCCATCTTCCGCGCCGATCGCAGCGACATGACGTGCTGGTGCAGGTGTTCGTCGCGGACCGCGGCGATCTCGCGCACGCCCGCGGCCGCTACATCCATCAGGAAATCCCGGAGATCTCGCCCGTAGGACTGGATCGTCGCCGGGCTCATACCGCACTCGATACGCAGATACACGAGGAAGTTATCGCCGGCGGCGTGCAGATCTCTCGGCAGTTCTAGCGGGAGCAGCGGAACACGCGGTCGCCCCGGCGCGGTGCGCCGACGCGGCGTGGTGGGACGGGAATTGGGATCAGCGCTCGACACGCCGTTGTGCATCGACGCGTTCACGCCTCACGCGTGAACACCCCACAGTGAATCCCCTCCCCAAGATCGGGGAGTGTGAGGCTTGCGTAGAAGCCGAGAACCTGAAAGCGTTTTCTTGCAACATGAGGAGGGATTTACCCCTCTCCATAGGGCGCATTTGTGCCCGAGAGTTATCATCACACCGCAATGACTTCCGCTGTCGACACCATCTCGATCGCCATGTTCGACCAGCGCCCGCTGATCGGGGCGGCCTTGGCGACGTGGCTCAACGGGCGACCCGGGATGCGGGTGAACTCCGTGGCGAAGCCGCCGATGAGCGACCAACCGGGCGAGCCGCCGAGCGTGTGCCTGGTCAATGTGGCCGAGGGCTCGTGGGATTGGGAGAGCCTGATCAACATCATCCGGGCCCGCTGGAGCGGCGTTCCGATCGTCATGACCGTGGGGGCAACGCCCGATCGCGCGCTGGATGCCGCGATGGAGCTGGGCGTTCGCGGGCTGGTGTGCGAACAGGGCGAGGCTGAGGACCTGGGACGCGCGATCGAGGCCGCCGCCCGGGGAGAGAACTTCCGTTGCCCGGGCATCAGCGAACGTCTGGCATCGAACGAAAGCCGTCGCCCGGAACAGTCACGCATCGCCTCGCTCACGGCACGCGAGCGCGAGGTGCTGCGACACCTGGCGGGCGGACAAACCAAGCGCGAGATCGCCGAGGTGATGCACCTCAGCCCCAAGACGATCGACAACCACGCCACCGCGATTATGACCAAGCTCAACATCCACAACCGCGTGGGACTGGCGCGGTTCGCGATCCGTGAAGGCATCGTGAGCCCCTAAAGCGAGGACGCCCGAGCGCTTCGCCTGCTCGCGTACCCTTGGCCGCATGGAACGCAACACCAAGCAGCGCTCCGCCATCCGCGAGGCGATCGTCGAGGCCCACGGCCCGGTATCCGCACGCGAGGTGCTCGATCTTGCGCAACGTCGCGTCCGCGGCATGGGCATGGCCACGGTCTACCGCACGCTCAAGGCACTGGTCACCGACAAGGAAATCGTGCAAATCGACATGCCGGGCGAACCCCCCCGGTACGAGGCCGCGGGCAAGGCGCATCACCACCACTTCTATTGCCGCGGCTGCGGCCGGATGTTCGAGGTCGAGCGCTGCCCGGGCGACCTGTCGTATCTCGCTCCCGCCGGCTTCAAGCTCGAGAACCACGATCTGCTGCTGCTGGGGCTCTGCATCGACTGTGTGAGCGGCCACGCGAAGAGCAAGGCGGCCGCTAAGACCCCGCCCCGGCTCCGACCGGCGGGCGATCACAAGCACGACCAGGATCACAAGCACTCGCACCGACACTAGCCGCGCGAGATGCCTACTATCACACCGCGGCGAACGCATCGCCGCATGCTCATGACCAACTCGACGCACAACTTCCGCACGCTTCGCCCGACGCACGCCGTCGAAGTGATTTGCTGCGCCGCGTTGAAACTCGCGAAACACAAAGCCGTGAAACGCTCGGCCTAGTCGTTCGCGATCCCTGAATAACAAGGTTGATTGCGGACCGGCCGAGTGTACTCGACCGGCCCGCGATGTCGTTTTCATCGCGAGCCGAAGCCCCAAACTTCGTCGTGCGATCGTGTTTTCCCCATCTCCACCACCTTTTCGCAAGGAGCCTTGAAGATGTCCACCACGACCCCCGCCGCTCTTTCCAGCACCTGTCCCGAATGCGAAGCCTCGATCGCGCTGACCCGAAGCCCGATCGCCGGCGAGGTCGTCCGCTGCGGCGACTGCTCCGCCGAGTTGGAGGTCACCGGCGTGGCGCCGCTTCGTCTGGAACTCGCCCCCGAGGTGCAGGAGGACTGGGGCGAATGAGCACGTTCACCCGCTCCATCCACGCCCGTTGGCATCCGCCGTTCTCGCGTTCACGCATCACGAACTCCTCTTGCTGTCGCAACCACGACACCCAACACGACCACCAGGAACCCACGCATGCATGTCGGCATTCTCGTCTCCCGCGTCCGCACCGAGGAGCGTCTGCTCATCGACGAGCTCGCGCGCCGCGGCGTCTCCCATGAAGTGATCGACGTCCGCTCCCTCGTCGTCGACGCCGAGAACGTCCGCGACCTCGCCCGCTTCGACGCCGTGCTCGAACGCTGCATCAGCCAGACCCAGGCGATCACGTTCGCCCGCCTCTTCGAGCACGCCGGCGTGCCGTGCGTGAACGCGTCGCGCACCATCGAGACCTGCGGCGACAAGCTCGCGACCACGCTCGCGCTCGTCCGCGCCGGCGTGCCCTCGCCCCGCACCGTCATCGCGTGCGAGGAAGAGAGCGCGATCCGCGCCGTCGAGACCATCGGCTACCCCGCCGTGCTTAAGCCCACCGTCGGTTCCTGGGGCCGCCTGCTCGCCCGCGTGCACGACCGCGACGCCGCCGAGGCGATCATCGAGCACAAGGCGACCTTGGGCGGGCCGCAGCACTCGGTGTTCTACGTGCAGGAGTACGTGAACAAGCCCGATCGCGACCTCCGCATCTTCACCGTCGGCGACGAGGCGATCGCGGCCATCAGCCGCAGCAGCGAGCACTGGATCACCAACACCGCCCGCGGCGGCAAGGCAGCGGGATTGACGATCACGCCCGAGATCGCGAACCTCTGCCGCACCGCGTCACGCTGCGTCGGCGGCGGCGTCCTCGCCATCGACCTGCTCGAGACCGCCGAGGGCCGCCTTTTGGTCAGCGAGGTCAACCACACCATGGAGTTCCGCAACAGCATCACGACCACCGGCGTGGACATCCCGGGGCGCATCCTCGACTGGCTGCTGGATGTCGCGGCGGGCCGTCAGGCCGCGTCGAACGACTCCTCGCTCATCCGCGTCATCCGCGGCGACGCCGAGCCCACTGCCGCTGTCGGAGGTGCACGGTGAGCGACGGGAGTCAACGCATCCGTGCCTCGATCGTCGGCGGTAGCGGCTACGGCGGCGGCGAGGTGCTACGGCTGCTGCTGGATCATCCGAACGTCGAGGTCGCGCAGGTCACCAGCCGCTCGCAGCCGGGCGTGTTCGTCCACAGCGTGCACCCCAACCTCCGCGGACGCACCAAGCTCGCCTTCGTGCGCCCCGAGGAACTCGAGGCATGCGATGTCCTCTTCCTCTGCCTGCCCCACGGCGAGGCGAGCAAGCAGATCGACCGCCTCAGCACGCTCGCGCCGCGGATCGTCGATCTGTCCGCGGACTTCCGCCTGCGCGACAAGGCCTCGTATCGCAAGTGGTACGAGGAAGACCATCCCGCACCGGCATGGCTCGATCGCGCCGTTTACGGCCTGCCCGAGCTGCGGCGTGAGACCATCCGCACTGCTCGCCTGGTCAGCGGCGTGGGCTGCAACGCGACGGCAATGAACCTCGCGCTGCTGCCGCTCGCCCGCCACGGCCTCATCAAATCAGTGGTGTGCGACGTCAAGGTCGGCTCGTCGGAAGCCGGCAACGCCGTCAGCCCGGGGAGTCATCACCCAGAGCGCGCCGGTGCGGTTCGTTCCTACGCCCCGACCACGCACCGCCACGCGGCGGAGGTGGAACAGGAACTCATGGAACCCTTCGGCCGCTTCGACCTGCACGTCAGCGTCACTGCGATCGAGATGGTCCGCGGCGTGCTCTGCACCGCGCACATCTTCCCGACCCGCAAGGTCGAGGAGAAGGAACTCTGGCGGCTCTTCCGCGAGGCCTACTCGAATGAACCTTTCGTGCGATTGGTCAAGGACCGCGTCGGGCACTTCCGCTTCCCCGAGCCCAAGATCCTCGCCGGCACGAACTACGCCGACGTCGGCTTTGAAGTATCGCCCGATGGCTCTCGCATCGTCGCGATCTCGGCAATCGACAACCTCATGAAGGGCTCCGCGGGCTCCGCCGTGCAGGCCATGAACCTCATGCACGGCTTCGCCGAGAACGCGGGGCTGACCTTCAGCGGGCTTCACCCGATCTAAGCGTTTCGATCTCGTTGGTCCGCTCGAACTCGCGTGATTCACACACGGCTTCATCCACGGTTTCCACTCTCATACCAGCCATGAACACCATCGTCATCAAGATCGGCGGCGCCGCGGGGCTCGACTTTGCCCACGCCGCGGCGGACATCGCGGAGCTCATCCGTGCCGGCAACCGCGTCGTCGTCGTCCACGGCGGCAGCGACGCAACCAACGACCTCTCGCGTCGGCTCGGTATCGAGCCGACGTTTCTCACGTCCCCCAGCGGCCACACCAGCCGCCGCACCGACGCGAAGACGCTCGAGGTCTTCCAGATGGCCTGCCGCGGGCTGGTGAATCCTCGCATCGTGCTGGCGCTGCAGCGCGTCGGTGTGCAGGCGGTCGGCATCTCCGGCCTCGACGCGGGGCTGTGGACCGGTCCGCGGAAGAACGCTGTGCGGGCGATTGTCGAGAATCGTCCCGTGATCATCCGCGACGATTACACCGGCACCGTCGAGCGGGTAAACACGCGTGTGCTGACGACGCTGCTCGAAGCGGGGTTCACGCCCGTCATCGCGCCGCCCGCGCTCGCCGAGGACGGCACGGCAATCAACATCGACGCCGACCGAGCCGCGGCTCAGACGGCCGCGGCATTGCGTGCCGACTCGCTCATCCTTCTCACCAACGTGCCGGGGCTGCTGCGGGCGTTCCCAGATGAGTCGTCGCTGATCCCCGAGATTGCTCGCGCCGAGCTCGCCGCAGCGGAAGAGCTCGCACAGGGCCGCATGAAGAAGAAGATCATGGGTGCACGCGAAGCGCTCGAAGGCGGCGTTTCCCGCGCCATCATCGCCGACGGCCGCGTCGAGCGACCAATCACCCGCGCGCTCGCCGGAACGGGGACCGTGATCCGATGACATCGCCTTCCCCCACCACTGCAACGCCATCTGCGGCGACGACCACCACGCCGTCGCTTGCCCCCTCCGACGCCGACGCGATCGATCTCGTCTTCGATCTCGTGCGCGAGTACAGCCCGTCGCGGCACGAACTCCCCGCGAGCCGCCGCCTCGCCGATCGGGCCGCCGCACTCGGGCTGCACGCGACCGTGGACGACACCGGCAACTTCGTCGCCAGCACCCACGCTGATCCGCTGCGATTCTCTCCCGCGTATCGCGACATCGTGCTCCTTGGCCACATCGACACCGTCCCGGGCGAAATCCCCGTGCGGATCGACAACGGCATTCTGCACGGCCGCGGCAGCGTCGACGCGAAAGGCCCGCTGGCAACCTTCGTCATCGCGGCGGCCCGTCTGCGGGATCGATTGCCACCGGGCGTCCGGATCGCCGTGATCGGTGCGGTCGAGGAAGAGACGCCCACCTCGCGCGGCGCTCGTGCCGTCGTCGATCGCTACCACCCGCTCGCCTGCGTCATCGGCGAACCCAGCGGCACCAGCGGCGTGACAGTCGGCTACAAGGGCCGCCTCGTCGTCCGTGCCGAGGCCTCGCGTTCGCTGTCGCACACCGCCGGCCCCGACCGCAGCGCCGCCGATCGCGTGCTCGCGTGGTGGAGCCGAGTTCAGACTCGTGTGTCAACCCTCGCCGACGAGACACCCTCGCCGTTTCGCTCGCTGCAACACTCGGTTCGGACCATGCACGCCGCCGACGATGGGTTCACCGATCGCGCTGAACTTGTGGCGGGCTTCCGCCTGCCGCCGAGCGTATCGCCCGAGCAGCTCAAGGCAGTCTGCCTCGACGAAGCAGGCGCCGACGTTTCGCTGACCTTCATCGGTGCCGAGGTCTGCTTCGAGGCCGATCCCAAGAGCTCGCTGGTTCGCGCCCTGACCGGCGCGATCCGCGAGGTGTCCCCGGACACGCGCCCTCGCATCCTCTATAAGACCGGCACCAGCGACATGAACGTCGTCGGCCCCGCGTGGCGCTGCCCGATCGCCGCGTTCGGCCCCGGCGACAGTTCGCTCGACCACACGCCGCAGGAGCATCTCGTCCTCGACGAGTATCTGCTTGCCTGCCGCGTGCTGGAGCGAGCGATGCACGTCTTCGCAACCTCGCACAGTCCGGCGGGGGTGGGCGCACCCACGGCCTGAGCTCTCTGCGACGAAAGCCGTCCCTGCAGTCGCTTCGTGCTGAAAGGACGCAGCGGGTCGCCGTGGTCACGCT
>DASVYC010000018.1:0-45425 GCA_036392375.1 Phycisphaerales bacterium | reverse complement strand
CGCCGCTTCCTCCTCGCAGCGAGGGGCCGCCGCGTGAAGGACGCGCTGATCCAGCTCTTCGCACGCCTCTTCTCGCTGGGCGAGATCCGCCCCGGGCGCGACGGCGTGTCACTGGAGTGGGCCTATCCGCTGCCCGCGTGGGCCTGGCTGCTGGTCGTCGTTGCCGCCGCGGGCCTCGCGGTCGCCGCGTACCGGCGCCTCGACGCACCCCGCCGCGCCCGCATCGCCTGCGGCACGCTCCGCGCTCTGGCGCTGCTCCTGGTGGCGGTGATGGTCAGCGGCCCGCGGCTGGTGAAGACCGAAGAGTCCGTGCAGCGCGACTGGGTGGTCGTGCTCATCGACCGCTCCTCCTCGCTGCTCGTCAGCGACACGCCCGCGGGCTCGCGCGACCGTCAGCTCCGCGACGCCCTGGCCCGCCTCGGTCCCACGCTCGACGCGCTCACACCCAAGCGCGAGCTGCTCTGGCTGGGATTCAGCGACCGCGTGTACGACGTGCCCAGTCCCACGAGCGCCCCGCCGAACGCAACTCAAGCCACCGAGTTCCCGGCCGCCGCCGGGGGGCGCACGCTGATCGCCGACTCGGTGGACCAGGCGCTGCGCCGCGTGGCAACCCGTCCGGTCTCGGGCATCGTGCTGCTCAGCGACGGACGCAGCGCCGACGAACCCGGCCGCGCCCTGCTCCGCCAGCTCCAGTCCCGCCAGATCCCCGTCTTCTCGATCGCCCTGGGCTCTGAGACCCCGCCCGCCCGCGTCGCCCTCCGCCGTTCCACCCAGCCGGGGGTGGCGTTCGTCGGCGACATCGTGCCCGTCACCGTGGACCTCGAAGCCCTCGGCACGCCCGCCGCGCTCCGCGGCGCCAAGGTCGAGCTCGTTGACGAGGCTACCGGACAGGTGCTCGACTCCCGCGAACTCACCGGCCAGGAGACCGCCAACCAGCGCCTCACCCTCACCACCCGCCCGCGCACCGAGCAGGATGCCCGCTGGCTCGTCCGCAGCGTGCTGCCGAACTCGACGCCCGCGGACGATGATCCCCTGAATCAGAAGCTTAACGTCCGCCTGCGGGTCATCGATCGGCCCATCCGCGTCGCGCTCGTTGACGGCTACCCACGCTGGGAGTATCGGTACCTCAAGAACCTGCTGCTGCGGGAACGCACCATCCGCTCCAGCGCGCTGATCCTCTCGTCGGACCGGCGTTACCTGCAGGAAGGAACCGACCCGCTGGCGTCGCTGCCGCGCACGAAAGAAGAATGGCAACCCTTCGACGTCGTGGTGCTCGGCGATGTGCGTTCCGAGCTGCTGAGCGCCGAGCAGCAGGCCCAGATCAAGCAGCTCGTCGCCGAGAAGGGCGCCGGCCTGCTCTGGATCGGCGGCACCAGCGCCACCCCGGGCTCGTACCGGTCCACGCCGCTCGCCGACCTCCTGCCGTTCTCGATCGACGACTCCACCGACGCCGCCCGCCCCTACGCCGAGAGCGTGCTGGTCTCTCCCGCGCCCGCCGCCGAGCGCCTGGGCGTGCTCCGCCTGGGAGAGGGCAACGCGCTGGAATGGCCTGCGATCCTCAGCGACCCGCGGGCGGGATGGACGGCGTTGCGCTTCGCGCAGCGCATCGAGCCGGCGCGCCTCAAGCCCGCCGCCGAGGTCCTCGCCCGCGCCACGATGGCCTCCGCGACCGGCGACAGCGCCGCGTCCACGCCCTTGGTCATCACCATGCGCTACGGCGCCGGCCGCGTGATCTATGTCGCGACTGACGAGATCTGGCGCTGGCGATTCGGCCGCGGCGAGGCCCTGCCCGAACGGTTCTGGCTCCCACTCATCCGCTTGCTCGCCCGCGAGTCGCTCGTCCGCGGCGGGGCGCCCGCCCTGCTCGAGGCCTCCCCCGAGCGCGTGGGGGTGCAGCAGCCCGTTCAGGTCTCGCTCCGTCTGCTCGATCAGTCCCTTCTGGTCGCGCGCCCCGCCTCGCTCACCCTCCGCGCTAAATCCAAGGACCCCCAAGCCCCTGAGCAAACGATCACCCTCGCACCCCAATCTTCGGGGGGCGACGAACCCTCGGGTCTCTATTCGGCGAGCTGGACTTTCGCCGACCCGGGGGATTACACCCTCTCCCCGACCGACGCCGCGCTCTCGGGTCTTGGCCTCAACGCCACCGTCGAAGTCCGCGACCGCGACGACGAGCTCCGCGATCTCACCGCCGATCACCTCGGGCTCGCGCGCCTGAGCGATGCCACCGGAGGACGGGTGCTCAAGCCCTCCGAACTCGGGCGTCTTTCCGAACTTCTCCCAAACCGAGAGATCCGCACCGCCGGCCCGGCGGCGATCGAGACGCTCTGGGACAAGCCGATCGTGTGGGCGGTGCTGCTGCTCCTGCTCGCCTCGGAGTGGATCGCCCGCCGCCTGATGCGACTGGCCTGATGCGACTGGCCTAATGCGAGTGGCCTGATGCGAGTGGCCTAATGCGAGTGGCCTGATGCCATTCCCTGGCCCGCTCTTCCCCACCTCGGACTGCTTCTGATCCACGATCTGACGAATCCGTTCGCACCCGATCCGGTATTTCTCGTACAGTGAGGAAAGCGGATGTTCGACGGAACGAACGGGGCGGAGCGCCGGTGCGCTCCACCAAAGCTGCCATGGCCAACCTTCCAGACCAATCCGCGGGCGTGATCGAGCGGGCCTTGTCGTCGCTGCGCACCCGCATCCGCCTCTGGCTCGTCTTCGATCGCGCCTCGGCCATCCTGGGCGTCGCGCTGGGCGTGGCGATCGCCTTGGGGCTGCTGGACTTCGGGATCCGTATGCCCGGGCCGATGCGGATCGTGCTCTTCCTGATCGGCATCGGGCTCGTGCTCGCCGCGGGTCGCCGCCTCCTGGTCCCCGCCGCCCGCTTCCGGCCTTCGCTCACCGACGTTGCGCTGCGCGTCGAGCAGACCCCCGCGGGCGCTCCCGTCCGAGGTCTGCTGGCCAGCGGGCTCGAGCTCGCCTCCACTTCCTCGCCGCTCTCGCAGGGGGTCGTCCGCGACGCGCTCGCGGCGTTCTCCAGGCTCTCGCTCCGCGAGGTGGTGCGCCCCATCGGCGGCTCGACCCGCGGCTCGACCACCCTGCTCGCCGCGGTCGTGCCCCTCGCGATCCTCTGTCTGCTGGCCCCTTCGATGACACTGATCGGCGCCCGCCGCGTGCTCACACCCTGGAGCGACGCCCAGTGGCCCAGCCGCACCGCGGTCCTCAACGCGACCACAGCCACCGCGCACGCGATCGGCACCGCGCTCCCGCTCCGCGCGCTCGTCACCCGCACCAACCGCGCCGTCGGCGACACCCGGGTCGCCGCCAAGTACCGCGTCAGCGTCAACGGCGTCACCGGCCCCACCACCAGCACGCTGCTCTCTTCGCAAGGCATGCGCTCCGACGCCAATCCCCACGGCGAGCTCTACGAGCGCCTGCTCGACGCCCGCTCGCTGGTCGAACCGCTCGCGGCCAAGCCCGGCGACGCCGGCCGTGCGACGCTGGAGTACTGGTTCGAGACCGCCGACGCCGTCACCGACGCGGCCCGAATCGAATTGGTCGAGCCCCCGATGCTGACCCGCATCGAGGCTCGCGTCACGCCGCCCGCGTACATCGCCGCCGCCGAGATGGGCGAATTCGTCTCCGGGACGCACGACCTGGGAGCCGGGCGCTCCGAGGCGGCCCCGCTCTCGCCCGTGCTCGCGGGCTCGCAGGTGACTCTGACGCTCGCGCTCAGCAAGCCCGTGCCGATCTCGAGCGATCCGGCGTTCGTCGCCAAGCTGCTGGGCGCTGGCGCCGAGGCGCAGAGCAACATCCGCCTCGAGAACGCCGGCGCCAAGACCGCTTCGACGCTGACGCTCTCCTTTGTCGCCCGCCAGCCGCTCCGCGGCCAGATTTCCATCGAGGATGAGTTCGGGATCGCCAGCCCCGAACCCACGACGCTCCTGGTGGGTGTCGTCACCGACAAACCGCCCAGCGCCAGCGTCGTCCAACCCGCGCAGGACGAGACGGTGCTCCCCACCGCCGTGCTCGATGTCACGGCCGAGGGACGCGACGACGTGGGCCTCGCCCGGCTCGCGCTCGAGGCCCAGACGCTCCGAGCCCGGGCCGATTCGCCCGGAGCGCCGCCCGAGCCCGCGGGGCAGCCCGTCTCTCTGGCCGCCAGCGACATCGCGCCCGCCGCGACGGACCCGGGACAGGACAGCCGCACCGTCCGCGCCCCCGCCACCATCGAGCTTTCGACCTACTCGCTCAAGCCGGGCGACGAGCTGCACCTGACGGCCGTGGCCCAGGACCGCTTCGCGCTCGAGGGCGAGACGCACGCACCCGTCATCTCCGCCCCCCGCAAGCTGCGGATCATCAGCGAGGGCCAGTTCGTCGAGCAGGTGCTCGCCGAACTCGCCGGCCTGCGCACCGCCGCCATCCGCCTGGACGCAGATCAGGGAAAGCTCCGGACCCGAGCCGAATCGCTCGACCAGCCCGGCGACAGCGACAAGGCCCAGGCCATCAAGAACGAGCAGGATGCGCTCACGCAGCGCCTCGCGCCCCCCGCGTCGCTCATCAAGAAGCTCGCCGAGCGCGTGGACAAGAACGCTCTGCCCGATCGCAACGTCCGCGAGATGCTCCGCGACGTGGGCGCGCTGCTCGACGAGGCCGCGGACAAATCGCGCGAGGCCTCGCAGGCGCTCAACGAGGCGCGTCAGCTCGAGGGTGAAGCGCCCGCCGACGCCGCCTCTACCGAGAAGGCCCGTGCGGCGCAGTCGCAGGTCCGCGACGCCATGAACCGCGTCGCCTCGATCCTCGATCAGGGCAAGGACGGCTGGGCGACCCGGCGCGAGGTCGAGAAGCTGCTCGAAGACCAGCGCCGCCTCTCCGGCGAGACCCGCGATCTCTCCCGCGAGACCGGGGGCAAGAAGTCGAGCGAGCTCTCCAACGAGCAGCGTGCCGCGCTGGAGCGACTGGCGCAGGCGCAGCAGGAGCTGGCGCAGCGGGCCCGTGCCGCCACCGATGCGCTCCAGGACCGCTCCAAGAAGCTCGAGTCCACCGACCCCGCGCAGTCCGAGGCGATGAAGTCCGCCGCCGACGAGTCGGCCCGCGAGCAGCTCTCTGACACCATGCAGAACGCGTCGAAGAGCGCGGGCGAGAACCAGACCGCCACCGCGAACGACTTCCAGAAGAAGGCCGAGGAAACGCTCGAGCGCATGCTCCAGGAACTGGACAAGGGGGCGAAGCGCCGCGACGAGTCGCTCCGCCGCCAGCTCGCCGACCTGGTGCAGCAGATCGAGGACCTCATGGCCCGCCAGAACGGCGAGATCGCGGTCTTGGGCGACAAGTCCAAGCTGACCGCCGACGAGACGCTCGACGCGCGCCAGATCCGTTTGAATCAGGACACCATCGCCGTCACCGACGCGGCCCGCGCGGTGAAGGAAGGCGGCGCCCCGATCGCCGACGAGCTCGAGACCGCGTCCAATCGCCAGGCCAGCGCGGTGCAGTCGCTCCGGCTCGCACCGGCCGACGAACCGGGCGCCGACCGCGCCCAGCGCGACGCCCTGTCGCATCTGACCGAGGCCCGCGACCTGGCCAAGAAGCTCCGCGACCAGGCGGCCAAGCGCGAGGAAGACCGCAAGCGCGAGGAACTCAAGCGGGCCTACGACAAGGCGTTGCAGGAGCAGATCGCGATCCGGGCGGACACCTCGGGCTTTGTGGGCAAGGAACTCTCGCGCCGCGAGCGGGCCGCGGTCCGAGCCCTGGGCGAGAAGCAGGAGCAGCTCCGCACCTCGCTCAAGGAGCTGCAGAGCCAGACCAAGGAGCTCTCCGACGAGGGCGTCTTCCGTTTCAGCCACGAGCGGCTCGACGCCCTGATGCAGCGCAGCGAGGCCGCGCTCAAGGAAGGCAACGCCACCAAGAGCGTGGACAACTGGCAGGCCTCGAGCGCCACCATGCTCCGCTCGCTCGTCGAAGCGCTCTCGCAGTCGCCCGATGAGAAAGACTTCCGCGAGGCCCAGGGCGGCAACTCCGGCGGCGGACAGAACGGCGGCCCGCGCCCCATCATCCCGCCCATCGCCGAACTCAAGCTCCTCCGCGCCATGCAGCAGGACACCGCCCTGCGCACCCGCTCGCTCGCCGAGGCCGACACGCCCGAGCCCGCCGAGATCGACGAGGTCGGCGCCCTGCAGCGCGATCTCGCGACCCAAGGCTCGGCCCTCATCAAGAAGCTCGCCCAGCAGCAGGGCCCGCAGGCACCCAAGCCCGCCGAGATGAAGCCCGAAGAGTTGAAGCCCGAAGAGATGAAACCGGGCGTGCCTCCCGAACAGCCCAAGCGCGATCCCGCCAACCAGCCGCAGGAGCCTCGGCCATGAAGAGCGCTCGCCGCATCCTGCTTCTTGCCACCTGCGCCGCCGGCGCGCTCGCGTTCGCCGCCGATCCCGCGCCCCCAAAGCCCGCGGAAAAGTCGCCGGAATCTCCGCCCGCCAAGCCCGCGCCGAAGCCCGCTTCGCTCCCCGATCTCGACTCCCTGCTCGGCACCACCAAGCCCGGCGACCAGAAGCCGGGAGACAAGAAGCCCGGCGACACGCCCACCGATCAGAAGCCCGGCGCCGACACCACCCGCAAGGAGCTCGACCGCCAGCTCTCGCCCCAGGAGCAAGCCGACGAGTTCGCGTCGATCGTGCGGCTGATGGGCGATGCCGCCGATCGCGTGGAAAAGGACCGCGACCCCGGTCTCGACACCCAGCGGGTGCAGGAAGACGTGCTCACGCGGTTGGATCGCATCATCAAGGCCGCCCGCCAGAACCAGCAGCAACAGCAGCAGCAGTCCCAGTCGCAACAGGACCAGGATCAGCAGCAGAACCAGAACCAGCGCACCCAATCGCAGCAGCAGCAACAGGCCCAGCAAGCCGCGGATCAGGCCAACCAGGGCCCGGCCCGTCAGGACGGCGCGTTGAGCACACCCTCCGCCGCCGCCCCCGCTGCCTGGGGCGACCTGCCGGCGCACGTCCGCGATGCGCTGCTCCAGGGCTTCTCGGACAAGTTCAGCTCGATGTACAAGTCCGCGACCGAGTCGTACTACCGCAAGCTCGCCGAGGAGAAAAAGAAGTGATCCGTCAGCACCTCCTCGCCCCACTGCTCGCCCCCCTGCTCCTCGCCTCGCTCGCAGGGGCACCGGTCTCGCTCGCCGCGTGGCGCAGCGAGGACCCGCCCCCCGCCGCGCAGCCCCCCAAGGAACAAGACAAGCTCGACCTTCCTTTCGATGATGCCCACAAGTCCGCGCAGAACGCCCCCACCGAGGGCGAGATGACCGCCGCGCTTGATCGCGCCGTCACCCGCGGCCTCGTCTGGATCGCGAACAAACAAGGCACCGACGGCTCCTTCGGCGATGACCGCTGGGGACGCTCGGTCGCGATCACCTCGCTCGCCGCCATCGCGTTCATGGCCGACGGCAACCTCCCCGGCCGCGGGCCCTACGGCGAGAACGTCGAGAAAGCCCTCAAGCACGTGCTCGAGAACTGCACCGAATCCGGCCTCATCGCCGGCGACACCGCCGCCGCCCCCATGTACGGCCACGGGTTCGCGACGCTCTTCCTCTGCGAGGTCTACGGCATGACCGGCGGCGGGCCCGACGCCGCCACCGCCGCCAAGCTCCACAACGCCTGCCTCCGCGCCGTGCGCCTGATCGTCTCCACCCAGAACGACGAGGGCGGCTGGCGCTACAACCCCGTCCCCAACGACGCCGACGTCTCCGTGACGATCTGCCAGATCATGGGCCTCCGCGCCGCACGCAACGCCGGCCTCGAAGTCCCCAAGCAGACCATCGACCGCGCCGTCGATTACATCCGCCGCTGCCAGAACGAGGACGGCGGGTTCAAGTACCAGCTCACCGCCGGCCCTAGCGCCTGGCCCCGCTCCGCCGCCGGCATCGCCAGCCTCTACTACGCCGGCATCTACGACGACCCCCAGATCAACAAGGGTCTCAAGTACCTCAGCAACGCCGCCATGCCCGGCCGCCAGGACCGCACCAGCCCCCACTACTTCTACGGCCACTACTACGCCGCTCAGGCCATGTACCTCGCCGGAGGCGACAGCTGGTCCGCCTGGTGGCCCGCGATCCGCGAGGAACTCGTCACCGCGCAGCAGGCCGACGGCTCGTGGCAGGACCCCGCCGTGGGCGACGTCTACGGCACCGCCATGGCGCTCATCGTCCTGCAGATGCCCAAGCGCTATCTGCCGATCTTCCAGAAGTGACCCGCATGTCGATCGCCCGCACAACCACGTTCGCGCTCGCCGCGCTGTGCTTGGCCCACGCGTCCCGCGCCGCCGATGAGCCCGAGCTGTACCACTTCATCGACCGCGATCTCGTCCGCGTCTCGGGCGAACTGATCGGCGTCACCGACAAGGCCGTGCAGTACCGCGACAGCGTCGGACGCAGCCGCAGCATCGATCGCTCCACGCTCTTGGCCTTTTACAGCCGCCGCCACCACGGCGCCGCGGCACCGACCTCGATCTCTATCGCCGACAACGCCGGCGAAGTGCCGGGCGTGCTCCGCCTCACCGACGGGCAGCTCGTCCCCGGCTTCCTGCTCACCACCGTCGCCCACGCGGACAGCATCGCGTGGCGCAGCCGCCGCGTCGGGCCGTTCAACCTCCCGCTCGACGCGGTCTCCGCGATCTCCTTCGCCGATTCCGAACCGATCGAGAAGAGCACCTCCGACGTCGTCCTGCTCACCAACGCCGACCGGATGGAGGGCTTTGTCGAGTCCATCGGCGGCAACCTGGTCATGGAAGTGCAGGGCGCCAAGCAAACAGTGCCCCTCGAGCGCGTCGCCTCGATTCGTCTCGCCGCCAGGCAGGCGGCGTTCGCCGCCAATCTCGTGGCGCTCACCGACGGCTCGATCCTGGCCGCCCGTTCCATCGCCGCCGGCCCCAGCCCCAGCGCACTCACCGTCGAGTGGTCGCTCGCGGGCGAGGGCGCCAGCGGCGTGCTCGACCTGGGCGCCATCGACGCTGTCGTCTTCGATCCGCAGTCCATCCGACCGCTCGCGTCGTGCGAGATCGTGAGGCACGAGCCGCTGCAGGCCAGACGCTGGGCGCCGCCGCCGGTCGTGCAGCCCGCCGACCAGGCCCCGGTCGGCCTGGCCTCGATCACGATCGACGGCCCGGCCGCGTGCGAGTGGCGATTGCCCGCCAACGCCAGCCGCCTCCGCGCCACACTCTCGCTCCCCGAGTCCGCCCGCCCCTGGGGCAACACCACCGTCGCCGCCAGCCTCATCCCGCGCAGCGGGACGCCCACCAAGCCCCAGGCATTCGAGCTCACCACCGACAAGCCCGAAACCGAGCTCAGCCTCGACTGCACCGGGATGGAGCGTGTGCGTCTTGAGGTCAAAGGCCGCGGCTACGACCAGGTCCAGGCACGCGTTGTCCTCCTCGAACCCGTGCTCCGCATCACCACGAAGTAACGCCGATCACCCAGCATCCGGCATGCCCCGATGCCTTGATGCCTTGATGCCTTCTTCCCGCCACAAGCCTTCCCCCTCACCGCACCTTGATCGTCGCCAACGCCAGCGCCAAGAGCAGCACCGTGACAATCCAGAACCGCGCCACCACCTGCTGCTCCGTCCAGCCCGACAGGTGCAGGTGATGGTGGTACGGCGCGACCTTGAAGATGCGCTTCCCGCCGGTTGACTTGAAATACCCGACCTGCAGCACCACCGACCCGGCCTCGATCATGAAGATGCCGCACATCGCCACGATCACGAACTCCTGCCGCGTGATCACCGCGATATAGCCGACCAAGGCACCCAGCGACAGCGCGCCCGTGTCGCCCATGAACACGCTCGCGGGCGAGCAGTTCCACCACAAAAACCCGAAGCACGCCCCCGCCATCGCGCCGCCCATCACCGCCAATTCGTCCGCGATCGGGATGTGCGGCACGAGCAGATACTGCGACGCGGTCTGGCTCCCCGCGATCAACGCCAGCACCACCAGCCCGATCGACACGATCCCCGCCGTGCCGCCCACCAGGCCGTCCATGCCGTCGGCGATGTTCACCGCGTTGCTCATGCCCGCGATCATCAGCGTCGCGAAGATCACGTACGCCGCCGCACCCAGGTAGATGAGCGACCCCGACACGTTGCCCGGGCTCTCCCAGGTCTTCTGCGTGGGCAGGTTCAGCACGTGCGCCAGGTCCGGCGCCGGCGTGTTGGTGTGCCCGTAGAGGAACCACGCCACCAGCGCCGCGACGCCGATCTGAAAGACCAGCTTCTCCCACGCGTACAACCCCTGGCGGCTCTTGCTCCCGCGCTGGGTCGCCGTGAGCTTCAGCCAGTCGTCCGCGGCTCCCACGCCCGCGAACGTGACGAAGATAATCAAGCCCGCCTGCACGTAGAACTGCCGCAGATCGGCCAACAGCAGCGTCGAGACCAGGATCGCGGCGGCGATCAGGATGCCGCCCATCGTCGGCACGTTGGCGCGGCTCGCGGCGTGGCGCTTGAGAGCCTCCGCGTCCGACAGCCCGGCGTCGCCGATCTTCAGCCGCACCAGCATCGCGATCACCCGCCGCCCGAACACGATCATGATCGCGAAGCTCAGAATCGACGCCGCCAGCGTGCGGAACTGGACCTGGTCCAGGATCGCGAACAGCGTGTAATAGCCACGCTCGCCCACCCACGAACCGTGTTCGGAGAGCCATTTGCGGCAGAGATCAAGCAAAACGTAGAGCATGCGTTCGAGTCAGTCCGTTGACGCCGCCTCTTGATCGCAAGAAGCCCGCCCGCTGGCCTCATCCGTGAAGCGCGGGCGACGCGCTGCCGCCGATTATTGACCCGCCGGGCGCGCCACTCTTCCCGTCCTTCACCACCCGAGCCACCCGTTCAAGCCCCATCCGCCGCGAGCCCTTGAGGAACACAAAGTCCCCGGGCCGCAGCATCGCCGCCACCCGCGCCGCCGCCGCGTCGTCGCTCAGCTCCGGCAAGATCACAACCTTGTCCCCTGTCCACTTCTTCCGCAACCGCTCGGCCGCGAACATCATCAACGGCCCGACCAGGATCGCCATGTCGATCGAGGCATCCGCCGCCACCGCGTCACCGATCTCGCGGTGCGAGTCCGGAGCGGCGTCGCCGAGCTCGAGCATGTCGCCCAGCACCACGATGCGCCGGGCCGGGTTGCGACGCCGCGCCAGATCGGCAAAGGTCTTCAGCCCCGCCAGCATGGAATCCGGGTTCGCGTTGTACGCGTCGTTCAGCAGCGAGATGCCCCCGTGCTGCTCCAGCGCCAGCCGATACTCCGCCCCGCCCGCCTCCGCCAGCGCCGCCGCGATGGCCGCGTCCTCCAGCCCGAAGCGCCGGGCCGCCGCCACCACCGCGGCGGCGTTGAACGCGTTGTGCGCACCCACCAGCTTGGTCTTGAACGCCATCCGCCCGTTGATCGTGAAGCTCGTGCCCGTCTCGTCGACATCCACGCCGCCGACGCGCCATTCCGCCTCCGCCGAGACCCCGAATCGCACGATGTTGGGCTTGGCGTGCCCCGCGCCCATCATCCGGGCCCGCACGCTCTCGACGATCTCGATCGGTGCATCGGGCACGATCGCCACGCCACCGGGCTGGATGCCCGACGCGATCGCGGCTTCCTCGGCGATCACGCCCTGCAGCGAACCGAGCCCCTCCAGGTGCTCGCGCCCGATGCTGGTGATGATGCTGATGTCCGGCTTGACGATCTCGGCCAGCTCCGCGATCTCACCCGGCGCGTTTGTGCCCACCTCGCAGATCAGGAACTTGTCGCCGGGCTTGGCCGCCAACACCGTCAGCGGCACGCCGATCGCGTTGTTGAAACTCTTCTGCGACGCCACGCCCCGCAGGTGCGCACCCAGCACGCCGTGCAGGAGTCGCGTCGTCGTGGTCTTGCCGTTCGAGCCCGACACCGCCACCACCCTCGTCCCTTCAAGCGTCGTGCGATACTCGGTCGCGAGCCGGATCAGCGCCGTCGCGGTCCGATCCACCTTCAGCACCGTAAGCCCAGACGGCAGCGTCCCGCACGCCGTCGCATCTTCCACGATCGCCAAACCCGCGCCCGCGTCCTTCGCGGCAGCAAGATACGCGTGCCCGTCCACCCGCTCGCCCTTCATCGCGAGAAACACGTTCCCGGGCTTCACGAGCCGTGAATCGATCACAACGCCCGCCAACGGCGTCGCCGAGCCCGTGCCCCGCGCCAACCACGAGCCGCCGAGCAGTGACTTGATCGATTCGAGCGTCCAGAAACTCATGTCGCGCTCCGTGCCGCGTCATCGACGCGGCGTTCACTTTTCTGCTTCTCCCCGCCCCCGCCCGCCGCACGCTTGGTCCGCAGCGCCGCGATCGCTTCTCTCGCCACCTCGCGATCATCAAAGTGATGCCGCACCACGCCTCCCTGACCGTCCGGGAGAATCTGCTCGGTCTCGTGCCCCTTACCTGCGATGACGACGATGTCGTCGCGGGTCGCGTGCTCGATCGCGAACTCGATCGCCCGTCGCCGATCGGCTTGCACACTCACCTTGCCGCGATCAGCGCCGCCGATGCCCGCGAGCACCATGTCGATGATGTCCCCCGGCCGCTCTGTCCGCGGGTTGTCGCTGGTCACGACGACGACATCGCCGAGTTCCGCCGCCACCTTGCCCATCTTCGGTCGCTTGGTCTGGTCGCGATCCCCGCCGCAGCCAAAGACCACGATCAGACGTCCCTTGCTGCCGAGCACCGCCCGCACCGTCGAGAGCGCGTTCTTGAGCCCGTCATCAGTATGCGCGTAGTCCACCAACACCAATGGCTCGTCCGCCTCCGTCGCGACACGCTCCAGCCGCCCCGGCGGCGCATCCAGCCGCGTACAGCCCTCTGCGATCTGCTCGCGTGACAACCCGTACGCGTGGGCCGCGCACACCGCCTGCAGCACGTTCATCGCGTTGAACGAACCGATCAGCGGCACCAGCGCATCGATCTCACCCCATGGCCCGCGCAGCACCAGCCGCATCCCGCCTCGGTGCATCTCTGCAATCCGCACCGTCGCATCCGCGTCCCGCTGCGAGCACCGCACCAGCGGCCCCTTGCACTCCCGCGTCATCCGCTCGTGCCAGGCGCTGTCGATGTTCACGAACGCCGGCTCACCCGGCCCGAGCCGCTCGAACAGCATCGCCTTCGCGTCCGCGTAGTTCTCCATCGTCTTGTGATAATCCAGATGATCCTGCGTCAGATTCGTGAACGCCGCCCCCGCGAAGTGAAGCCCTCCAACGCGGTGCTGCACTAGCGAGTGGCTCGACACCTCCATGAACGCGGCTTTACACCCGGCCTCGACCATCACCGACAGCGTGCGGCTTATCTCGATCGCCGGCGGCGTCGTCATCTCCGCCGCCGCCAGCTCGATCCCGTCATCAATCATCACCGTGCCGACCAAGCCCGCACGCACGCCCGCGAGATTCAACAACCGCCACGCCAGCCAAGTCGTCGTGGTCTTGCCATTTGTCCCAGTCACGCCGTACAGCTTCAGCTTGCTCGAGGGTCTCCCATAAAACAACTCCGCCATCATCGCCGATGCCAGCGCAACATCACTCGCCTCGACCGCCACCACCTTCCGCCGCGCCGCCTTCGCGTCCGCGCTCAGCTCCAGCCGCGAACCCTCCTCACACAGGATCACCTCGGCACCCGCTCGCACCGCCGCCGCGGCGAACGCCCGCCCGTCCGACTTCACGCCGCTGCGTGCCACAAACAACGACCCCGGCAGCACGGTGCGGCTGTCCTCCGTGATGTCGCACACCCGGATCAGCTTCCAGTCATCGAATGCGTCCAGCACGCGCAGCCGCAGCGCAGCGCCCCGCGCCGCAACATCCGCTCGAACCCCGGAAATCAACTCCTCCAGCAGCATCGGAGACCCTTCACACACCCGCGACCGATCCCGCGGCGCGCCCCGCACGCCTTCGAGACGACCCGCGCTGCCAGGAAGATCGGCCCATTCGAGGCTTTCGCTGGCTGAATTTCACGGCGTGCCATCAGCCAAGAGCACCAGACGTTTTACCACGGAGATCACGCAGATCACGGAAACCACGGAGAAAGGCCGGGGCAGCTGGCACCGAACCGTTTGTTCGGACCATTCTCCTGCTTCTCTCTGTGTTCTCCGTGCTCTCCGTGGTGAACTCCGCTTCCAAACCTACAATTCCGCATGACCACCCAAACGTCCACCAATCGTGACGCCGGGACGGTCTCCGGCATCAATCCGCCCGTCAACCCCTCCATCCGGGGCACCGCCACCGTCGTCTTCTGCTACGACGTCGGCTTCGGCGTCGATCTGACCCGCGCCGCCGACATCCTCGCCGCCTCCGCCGCGCTTCCCAACCCGCTTCGCGAGCAGCTGCCGCAGCGACGCCGCGCCCCCAAGCATTTCACCTTCGACCCCGCGCCCGTCCGAGTGTTGGAACCGTGCCCAAACGTGGAGATCGGCGACTTCCGCACCGGCGGCAGCGTCGAAACCACCCTCTACGACTTCGGCGGCGCCAGCGTCGCGTACACCTTCCCCATCCACGGCACGCTCGCCGACCTGCTCCCCCTCGCCAACGCCCTCAACGACAACGAACAGCTCCTCGCCGACAGCACCCGCCGGCTCAAGGCTCTCATCGAGCAATTGTCACCAGCGATCACCCGTCCGCACCTCGGCCTGTTGGTCGAGGACTACGTCACGTATCAGTTCGACCGCTTCGGCGACGGCCAGCCGCTGAGCGATCTGCTCGCCGCCAACCGCCCGCTGATGGCCCAGATCCTCCGCGGCGAATCCACGCCGCTCTCCAAGCAGGAGATCGACGAAGCCCTCGGATGCCGCATCAGCTACAGCGACACCGACGCCGCGATCCTCGACTTCGCCGCGGCGTTCATCATCGATTCTGACGCCGCCGACCTCCTCGACATCATCGAGTTCGCCAACGTCGAGTTGCTCGAGATGCGCAGCCTCGACGAGATCCTCGACGACGCCCTTGAGGAGGTCTACCCCTCCTTCCCCGGCCGCGGCGGCAAGACCATCAGCCGCTCCGAAATGCGCCGCATCGCCCAGCACCAGATCGACGCCGCCATGCTCTTCGAGGGCGTCAACAACGCCATCAAGCTCGTCGGCGACCACTACCTCGCCCGCTTCTACAAGCTTCTCGCCGAGCGCCTGCACCACCACGACTGGGACGCCTCCGTGCTCCGCAAGCTCGAGACGCTCAATCAGATCTACGAAAAGGCCGACGACGAGCGCAGCACGCGACGCATGGAGATCCTGGAATGGATCATCATCGTGCTGATCGCAGTCTCGATCGTGCTGCCGTTCGTCACGCCGCTGGCGAAGTAGAGAAGCCGCACCACAGAGGCACAGAGACACGGAGAGGAGACTCGCGTGGTCCGCGCTGCGAGTCGCGATCCCGCCTCGACTTCTCGAGCTCGAAGCGAGCCAATCACTCTTCTCTGTGCCTCTGTGTCTCTGTGGTGAACTGCCTTCCGCTCGCTCAGTACGCCTTCGTCACACCCGCCCCCGGGTAGAACAGCTTCATCATGCTGGGCCAATCCCAGCCCTTCTCGGCCATGCCCTTGGCGCAGAACTGGCACATACCCACGCCATGCCCGAAGCCCTTGCCGCGGATCAAGACGCTCCCGCCGGCGAAGCTCATCTCGAGGTTGCCGCTGTTCACCCGATTCTCACGCGTCACCTCACCCAGCCCGGTCGCCGCGTAGTTGCACGCATTCCGCAGCTCCTCTGCCGAGAGCTTGTACGTCTGCCGCCGATCATCGGTCAGCACATACCGGATCGGCCTTCCGGTCACGTTGCGCCCCGCATCCTCGCAATCCACCAGCCGCCCCATGTTCTTTACCGGGTTGCCCACATACTGGCCCCATGCCTTGATCCGCTGCGTCAGCTCCGTGTCGCTCCGGCGCACCTCCCATCGATACCGATTCGCCGACTGACAGAAATGCTCGCGCTTCTGCACCTGCAGCGGCTTCGCCGCATTAAACTGAAACTTGCCCGTGGTCGGGAACACGTCTTTCGCCGACGACTGCTCGCCGCCGCAGGTGCTGGAGTAGTACGTCCGCAGCGGCGCCTTGGCGAGCTGCCCGGTCGTTCCCTCCGTCACGATCATGCCACGCGTCGCCCGCGTCGCCTCGATCGCCACCGGCAGGCTCGACAGCCCGCCGAAGACCTGGTCCTTTGTCGTCGCCTCCACATCAAAGAACTCGTGAGCGCGGCGTGAACGCTCCCGTTCGTGCAGCGCGTAGGACCGCGCCGCCACCGCCTGGCACTCAAACGCCTGCCGCGGCCAGGTCGCAAACAGCTCGCGGCTGATCACGCCCGGCACATACGTCTCCATCGGCATCACCGCGATCACGTCGATCACCCCGCCCTCGCTGCTGCGGGGGTGAATCACCAGATACCCCGGCTGCGTCTCGCCATCCACAACCATCGCGTCGCCGGGCTTGTACGCGTCGCTCGACAGCCGCTCGGTCTCGGTCATCTCCCGAGGCAGGATCTCGACGTCCGTCCCCGGAGCAAAGTCCCGCTCCCGCCCGCTGCCATCGGTCATCACCATGCCGTTCACGGTCCCGCGGAACGTCAAGGGTCCACGCACCGACTCCGCCCGCACCACCGTGCTCGGCCGCACCACCATGCGGCTGGGCCCGTCGATCTTGGTCAGGATCGCGTCCTTCTTCACCCGCACCCGGATATCCGGCTCTTCCTTGAACGATACCGGCCGGCTCTTGGGCCCGGTCTCGAACGCCGAGCTGATCGAGGAGCAGCCCCACAGCCCACCAGACAGCACCCCCGCCACCAGCGCCGCCGCCACAGCCACCAACCGGACCCGGGAACCAACGCGCGTTTGCATCGCCGCACGAATCATGCTCTACTACTCCTTCGCGATTCCCGCCGGCTCCGCCGCGATCTGCGCGTGCGGCCACCGTACGATCTCGCGCAAGACTATGAACATCGTGCCAATCGCCCCTTTTTCTCGCAAAGTTCGCCCCGCCATCTCCGCGGCCTGCCGCACCCTGGCGCTCGCCGCCGTCGCCGTCGGCACCCTCACCGCCTGCGGCCCGAGCCGTTTCGTGCCCTCCAAGTCCGAAACCGGCTGGAACGGCCCGGAGATCTGGATCGAATCCACGCCCCAGTGGAACATCGTCGCCAAGGCCCCCACCGGCGGCTGGACCTTTACGCTCGATCAGCTCATGGAGCAGCGCGGCCGCACCGAGGTATTTGTCACCCTCAAGCGCCCCAACCCCAGCTACCTCGTCACCGCGGCAGAGGTGGAGCAGCGCGTCACCACGCCCCTCAAGAACAACGTCCCTATCTGGGTCTACGCCCGCATTCAGAACTTCAAAGGCGAACCCGAAGACGGCTCGTTCGCATTGGTGGACAAAAGCGTCAACGCCAAGGCTCCCCCGCCGCCGCCCACGAAGACCGAAGAAACCAAGTAATGCCCGCGCCCGGGTGCCACTGCCGGGCCGCTCGGGGCCAGGCAGTGCGGCAACGCCCGCTCAACTCTCGATCAACCCGATTACCGCACCCGCCGGGTCTTTGATCACGCAGAACTCCATCCCGCCCATCTGCCGCGGCCCGTCCATCACCCTGCCGCCCAGCTTCTTCGCCTTCGCCACGCTCGCCCGCACGCTCTTCACCTTCACGTACATCAACCACTGCGGCGGAACCTTCCTGTTCACGCCTCGCGCGTGGCACACACCCGCCACGGTCTCGCCCTGCTTCTTGTTCTTGCCCTTCCCGGGCCCCGCCAGGTTCATGCAGTAATCCGCATAAGCGCCCTTGGCGTCTTTCATCGCCACATCGCTGCTCGTCCATCCGATGACCTTGCGGTAAAAGTCCCGCACCCGCGGCGCGTCCTTCACGGTCAAATCCCGCCACACGATCTCGCCGACCTGCTGCTTCTTGGCCATGGTGCGCTCCTGTTCGAGCAGCGTACCGAATCGCCGCCCGCGTGCACACCCCTCCGGGTGCCACAAGCTGGCCGCTTGGGGCCAAGCAGTGCGATCGCACCGCACACGCACCCACGCCCGCACTCTCTCGCCCCCCAACGATCCCCCATGCCCGAGCTCTTCGATCTCATCGCCACCACCTCCTTCGGCCTGGAGGCGGTCGTCGCGCGCGAGCTCGAGTGGCTCGGCTACGAACCCCGCATCATCTCCACCGGCCGCATCCACTTCCGCGGCGACGCCCTCGCCATCGCCCGCGCCAACCTCTGGCTCCGCGCCGCCGACCGCGTTCTGCTCCGCGTCGCTCAGTTCGAATCCCCCGACTTCGACGCCCTCTTCGAAACCACCAAGAGGCTGCCCTGGGAACGCTGGATCGCGCCCGACGGCGAGTTCCCCGTCAACGGCCGCAGCGTCAAGAGCCAGCTCAGCAGCGTCCCCGCCGTGCAACGCACGGTCAAGAAAGCCATCGTCGAGCGCTTGCTCTCCGCCCATCGCGTCAACGTGTTGCCCGAATCCGGCAGCCGAACGGTGATCGAGGTCGGCCTGCTCGAAGACGTCGCCTCGCTCACCATCGACACCAGCGGCGTCGGCCTGCACAAGCGCGGCTACCGCGATCTCGTCGGCGAAGCGGCGCTGAAAGAAACCCTCGCCGCGGGGCTCGTCCTCCTCAGCGTCTGGCGCCCGCACCGCGCCCTCATCGATCCGTTCTGCGGCAGCGGAACCATCGCCATCGAGGCCGCGATGCTCGCCATGAACCTCGCCCCCGGCCGCGGCCGCGACTTCGACTGCGCCCACTGGCCCGAGATCCCCGAGACCATCTGGGACGAGGCCGACCAGGAAGCCGACGACAAAGCCAAAGACACGCTGCCCGTCACCATCCACGCCAGCGACATCGACGAGCAAGCCTTGTCCCTCGCCCGACACCACGCCAAGCAAGCCGGCGTCGAACGCGCCATCCACTTCGCCCACCGCGATTTCGCCGACCTCTCCAGCAAATCCGACTACGGCTGCATCGTCACCAACCCGCCCTATGGCGTGCGCCTCGGCGAGACCGAAGACGTCCAACGCATCTACCGCCTCATGCCCGAAGTCCTCCGCCGTCTGCCGACGTGGTCGCACCACATCCTGACGGCGTACCCCAACTTCGAACGCGTCGTCGGCCAGGAAGCCACCCGCCGCCGCAAGATGTTCAACGCCCAGATCGAGTGCACGTACTACACGTTCCTCGGCCCGAGGCCGCCGCGCGAGAACGCACGCGACGAAGCACCGGTCGAAGCACTGACCGAAGCACAAGTCGATGCACCAGTCGACGCACCAGTCGAAGCGCAAGACGCGGCAGAACTCGAAGTGCATGCATCCGACTCCCTCTCCCAGAGGGAGGGGGCCGGGGGGTGGGCGAACGACCACGCGGAGACCACCGAGTCCACCAGAACCAACGCGATTCCCCCGAACGACGAACCGGTTCACAACACACCGATTCAACCCACACCGAGTCCATCCCTAAAGGAGCGGAACCCAGGCGCCGCCCGCCCGCCCGCGCTCGAACCCCGCTTCACCAACCCCACGGGGCCCGCGCCGCACCGCGCCATCACGACCCCTGCCTTCGGCGGCCTGCGCGAGCGCGACATCCGCGAACTCGACGACTTCGCGGGCCGCCTCACCAAGCGCGCCCGCCACTTCCGCCGCTGGCCCGACCGCGGCATCTTCTGCTACCGCCTCTACGACCGCGACTGCCCCGACGTCCCCGTCGTCATCGATCGCTACGAGGACCACGCCCACATCTTCGAGCTCGAACGCGAGCACTCCCGCACTGTCGCACAGCACGCCGAGTGGAAAGACGAGATCTCCAAACGCACGGCGGCGATCCTGGAGATCCCGCTCGCCAACGTGCACATGAAGGACCGCCCCAAGCAGCGCGGCCTCTCCCAGCACGAGCGCCAGGACGACGCCGGGATCATCATCCCCGTCCGCGAGGCCGGCCTCCGCTTCGAGGTCAACCTCACCGATTACACCGACACCGGCCTCTTCCTCGACCACCGCAACACCCGCGCGATGGTGCGCGACATCGCCCAGGGCGAACGCGTGCTCAATCTCTTCTGCTACACCGGCAGCTTCTCGGTGTACGCCGCCGCGGGCGGCGCCGAGACGACCACCAGCGTCGATCTCTCCAACACCTACCTCGATTGGACCGCCCGCAACTTCGCGCTCAACAACATCCGCGGCGTCGGCTCGCAGCCATCCGCACAACACCGCCTCGTCCGCGCCGACACCATGGAGTTCCTCGCCCAGCACCCGCAAGACCCCGAAGGCCTCTACGACCTCGCCATCGTCGACCCACCGACGTTCTCCAACAGCAAGATGACCGAGGCCGACTGGGAAGTGCAGTCCCGCCACGTCGAGCTGCTCTCCCTGCTCGTCCCCCTCATGAGCCGCGGCGGCACGATCTTCTTCTCCAACAACTTCCGCACCTTCAAGCTCGACGAAGAAGGCGTCGCCGCCCTCGGCCTGCAATCCATCGAGATCTCCCGCCGCACCGTCCCCGAGGACTACCGCAACGAACGCATCCACCGATGCTGGAAGATGACCGTGGGCCCGTGAGAGCGGAGTGAACCACAGAGACGCAGAGGCACAGAGAAGAAGAAAAAGAAGAAGTGCAGGTCCTCGCGCCGAGGCGAACAATCGCAAACCGGCACACTCACCACCGCTGCACCACTCAAACCGCTTCGACAAATCCCCTCTCTCTGTGTCTCAGCGCCTCTGTGGTGAATACCTTCCCCGCGTACCCTTGCCCATGCCCGAGTCCCACGAACACTGGATGCGCCTCGCCATCGAGCAAGCCCGCAAGGGCATCCACAGCGGCCAATCGCCCTTCGGCGCCGTCGTCGTCCGCGATCACCAACTCGTCGGCGCCGGACACAACGAGGTCTGGCACCGCACCGACCCCACCGCCCACGCCGAGGTCGTCTGCATCCAGAACACTGCCAAGGCTCTCCGCACCATCGATCTCACCGGCTGCGTGATGTACACCACCACCGAGCCCTGCCCGATGTGCGCCTCGGCCATCCACTGGAGCCGCCTCGACGCCGTCTACTTCGGCGCTTCGATCGCCGACGCCGACAGCGCCGGATTCCACGAGCTCAGCGTCCCCATCGAGGACATCTACACCAAAGGCGGCAGCACCACCAAGGCCCACCGCGGCGTGCTCGCCGGAGAGTGTGCCGCGCTCTTCCACGAGTGGAAGTCCGCCAGCAAGTGCAAACCGTATTGACCCCGCCACCCCGGCCCATGCCGGCCCAAACCGAGGTCGCTCAGGCCTCGACGCCGTCGGATTCAACCCGACGCGTCCCCACACTGATCGGCCGCTTGGCGCAGCGCACAAAGTCCGCGATCTCACCGACCATCGCGCACCCCGTCGCCTGCTCGTCCAGCACCCGCAGCATCTCCTCGCGCGTCCGCTGCTCGCGGAACGCCATGCGCATCGCCACCCGCACTTTGGTGATGTCCTCGCGGCCGATCCCCGCCCGCCGCAGCCCGATCAGGTTCACCCCCGCCAGGTGCGAGCGGTCCACCACCATCGAGAACGGCGGCACGTCGGCCACGATCACGCCCCCGCCGCCCACCATCGCCAGGCGCCCCACCCGCGTGAACTGATGCACCAGCGCCCCGCCGCCCAGCGTCACCTGATCCGCCACGCTCGCGTGACCGCCCAGGGCCGTGTTGTTCACCATGGTCACGTTCGCGCCCACGTCGCAATCATGCCCGACGTGCGCATTCACCATCATGTAGCAGAAATCCCCGATCCGCGTGGGCGTGGTCGCGTTCGTCGCCGCGTGCACGCTCGCGTTCTCGCGGAGCGTGCAGTTGGCCCCCAGCGTCACTCCAGCGGTGGGATCGTTCCTCCCAACCTTGAGGTGCTGCGCGCTGAACCCGACACACACGCCCGGGTACAGCACGGTCCGCGTGCCCACCGTCAGCGGGCCGCGCAGGTAAACGTTCGCGATCAGCTCAACGCCGTCGCCCAGCGTTACATCACCCTCGATCACGCAACCCGGGCCGATGCGGACATCGTCTCCCATCCGACACTGGGGAGAAACCGACGCACTCGCATGCACCATCGTCATGCAGGACGATACGTGACAGATACCGAAAGTCGCTTAGAAACCCGGTGATTTTGCCGCAGATTGCGGGACTTTCCCCGCCGCCCGGAGACCGATCGACCGACCCGCATCCCGCGTCAGTGATCCGTCCGGTCCTCGCCCCGCTTGGCGCTGATCGTCAGCGACGCCTTCGTCGACTTGGTCTTGCTCTTCCAGGGCAACCAGTCCGACGGCACCACCGAGTTGATCACCACCCACAGCGCCCCGATCGCGATCACGCTCGCCACCCAGAACTGCCAATCACCCACGGGCAGGCTCGCCAGCACCGCATTGCTCACGCCGACGTTCATGCCACCCCCGACAGCCGCAGCGCCTGATACACCACCAGTGCGGCCACATACGCCACGCCGCTCATCCACACAAACTGCAACAGCGCCCACTTCGCGCTCCCGCTCTCCTTCGCCGTCACCGCCAGCGTCGGCAGGCACTGCATCGCGAGCACGAAGTACACCAGGATCGACCAGCACGTCGCGGTCGTGAAGATCGGCGTCACGCCGTCCGACCGCGTCGCCTCTTGCACCGACTGCACCGCTCCCGCGTCCCCGGGGTCCAGGTCCGCGTCACCGGCCCGCACCACCACCGCCATGGTGGACACGAACACCTCGCGGGCCGCGAAGCTCGTCAACACGCCGATCGTGAGCTGCCAGTCGTACCCCAGCGGCCGGAACACCGGCTCCAGCGTCTTGCCCAGCCGCCCGACGTACGAGTGCTCCCGCGCGTGGGCAGCGATCAAACGCTCCGCCGCTTCACTCTGCGCCCCCGCCTGTTCGAGCGTGTGCGTCTTCTTCTCGGGCACCGTCTCCGCCTCACCGATCTGCCGCAGCTCCACTGCCTGCTGCCGCATCACCTCCGCCTCCGGCGGCGGCGTCACCCGCGGGTAGCTCCCAAGCCACCACAGCACGATGCAGATCGCCAGGATGTTGGTCCCCGCGTTCTTCAGGAACACCAGCCCGCGATCGAACGTCGTGATCGCCGCCGTCCGCAGCGAAGGCAGCTTGTACGTCGGCAGCTCCAGCACCATCGGGCGGCTCTTGCCCTTCAGCAGCGTCCGCCGCGCGATCAACGCCGAGATCAACCCCGCGCCCGCGCCCAACGCATAACACCCCACGAACGCCAGCCCCGCCATCAGCGGCCGATCGCGAAACAGCAGGCTCGTCACCAGCACGTACACCGGCAGCCGCGCCGAGCACGTCATGAACGGCGCCACCAAAATCGTCGCCAGCCGGTCCTTCGGATCCGGTATCACCCGTGCCGACATGATCCCCGGCAACGCACACGCATGGCTCGACAGCAGCGGCACAAACGCGTGCCCCGGCAACCCGAACGGCCGCAGCACCCGATCCATCAACAACGCCGCACGCGCCAGGTACCCCGTGTCCTCCAGCAGCGAGATCAGGAAGAACAACAGACAGATCTGCGGCACGAAGATCACCGTCGCCCCCACGCCCGCCACCACACCCTGCGACAACAGATCTCGCAGAATCCCCGCCGGCAGGTGCGACTCGATCCACCCCGTCGTCCACGCGAAGATCGCGTCGATCCAGTCCATCGGGAAGTGCGCCACCGAGAAGATCGTGTAGAACAGCCCCACCATGATCGCCGCAAAGATCGGCACGCCCGTCCAAGGCGACACCAGGATCGGGTCCAACCGATCCGTCAGGCTCGCCCGAGGCAACGCCGCCGTTCCCGTTGAACCCACGCTTTCCGCCACCAGCCCCCCGGCGCTCGCCCCCAGTGCGCGGCTCGCGATCCGGTCCGCCCACAACTCCAGCTCCGCCTGCACGCCCGGAGGCGTGCGCGTCGGCACCGTCGCCGCGAACAACGCCGCCGTCAGTTCCTCCAGCCCCTCCCCGCTCCGCGCACTCACCGCGATCACGCGGCAGCCGAGCTGCTCTTCCAGCGTCCGCAGGTTGATCTGCCGCCCCTGCTGCCGCGCCAGATCCATCATGTTCAGCGCCACCACCGTCGGCAAACGACGACGCAGCACCTCGCCCACCAGCACCAGATTCCGCGGCAGGTTCGTCGCGTCCACCACCACGCACACGCCCTCGGGATCCCCGAACGGCTCGGCCTTGGGCGACAGCCGCCCCGCCAAAACGTTCCGACACACCTCCGCCTCCGACTGATCCAACTCGACGGAGTAGATCCCCGGCAGATCGATCAGGTGGATCTCCGGCGCACCGGAATCCCCCGTCATCGCCCGCCGCAGCGTCCCGATCCGCGCGTCCTGCGTCGTCCCCGGAAAATTGCTCGTTTTGTGCCGCAGCCCGCACAACGCGTTGAACAGCGTCGTCTTCCCGGTGTTGGGATTGCCCAGCAAGGGAACGTGCAGCACGCCGTCGGCCGGCATCGCCCGCGCCGACACCTCGCTCGGGGTCGCTTCGGCCACGCGTTCGCTCATCGCGCCGCGCTCCCGCCTCCCACACCCTGCCCCTCCCCGCGCACCACCATCACCTTCGCCGCCAACTCCTTCGTCAATCCGATGCGGCTGGCGCACGCGCACCCGCACGCCTCCGCGCCCAGCACCTCCACGATCGACGGCTGCCCCAGGCGAATCACCCGCACCCGCACCCCAGGCCGCAAACCCATCGCCCGCAACAGCGCGTTGTCCGCCGGATCATCCATCCCCAAGGTCGCCACGTGCGCGATCTCGCCCGGCGACAACCCCGCGAGCGCCAGCAACGCCCCGGTCGGCACCTCGGCCACACACCCCGGGGGGTTCAGAACCACATTGGCGGAAGAATCAGACATAGAAGTCAGCAATATAGCGACTTCTCATCGTAGCAGTTCTGAGACGCAGTCTCAATCATCGCTGATCCGCTTCCGCACACACGAAGTCCCGCAGGACAATCTCTCCCGCTCCCCGGATACGCAGCGTCAGTTGGTTGGGGCGTCGCTTCACCAAGGACGAAGGCAACGAGACGGACGTGACCACGTCCCAGTTGGGTTTAGGAGGAGAGTGCCCCAGCCACAGTTCACCGTGAACGCTCGATCCCATCCGCTGGAAGCGAACCAGGAAGTACACGTCACGCGTCCCGGTCTTGTCAAACTTCGGCAGCTCGTTGAAGTTCGTCGCGCTCGGTCCCTCCGCGTTGTGCAGCCAGGACTTCATGCGGGCCTTCCACTCTTCCGCGGCCTCGATCTCCACCGTGGCGCAGTTGCCGCTGACAAGATCCGTCAGCGTCACCTCCAGCGCCACCGGCAAGGTCGTCGACAACGACCGGAACGCCGCTCGACCCCGCAGCATGATTCCCCCGGGGAACTCGAACGGCAGCGGGACGTTGATCGACGAATAGCCCGGGGTCGTCGCCCCGTGCGACATCCGCAGGCCCTTCCCATCCTCGATGCTGGCAATCTTTCCCTTACTGGGGTTCTCCACGCCTTGATCGTTGAACCGAGGCCCGAACGCGTAGCTGAAGTCGAAACGAGCCGAAACCACCGAGCCCAATCGGTACGTCACCCCCCACCACCCGTGCGGCGACCGCGAACCCGCCCGTGACAGCAACGCGCCGGTGTCGAGCGTCCCGTGAATGTGCGCCTGCTTGGCCCCCTCACCCAGGAACAAGCTCGCGTCAAAGTCCTCGCTCGCCAACTGCGACTGTCCGTCCAGCCGTGACAGCGAAACCAGCAGGGGCTGGTCCGCACGAACCGACGAACGCGTGGCGCTCACCTTCAGCTTCGGCGGCGAGAGGTACCAGCCGTTCTCATCGATCTCAACGTCCCTGGTCGCCAGCGGCGACTCGACCAGCTCTTGCGCAACAGGCTCGCTCCGAGATGGCTCGATCACCACCTGCACCGCAGGAGGCGGCGCGGGCTTCTCCGGCGGCTGCTCGCCGCCCGACTTGCCCCTCAACTTGTCCGCGAGTCCCCAGACGTTCGTGCCCACCGCGGCCACGAAGCTCACCACCGCGAGCAGCGGCAACGCCACAAGCACCCTCTTCTGCATCAGCCTGGGAAGAAGACGAAACCCCTTCTCGATTAACTTGTCCATGCCGCCGGCCCCGATTTACGGCGTCCCTGCCGGGTGATCGATCCGTCACCATCCGGGTTCAGCCTACCTGCCGGCCACGCACTCCGCAAGCCCCGCCTAGGCGCTCGTGCTCCCCACCAGCGCCGCATTCGTCGGGAACCGCTGCATCGCCGCGAGGAGCTGCTCCACCTGCTGGGGCGGGGGCATCGTCAAGAGCCGCCGACGCAGGGCCGTCATCGTGTGCAGCTCGGTCTGGTTCAGGAGCAGGTGCTCCTTCCGCGTGCCGCTCGCGGCCAGATTGATCGCCGGGAACAGCCGCCGCTCCGCGATCTTGCGGTCGAGGATGAGCTCCATGTTGCCCGAGCCCTTGAACTCCTCGAAGATGATCTGGTCCGCCGCGCTGCCGGTGTCCACCAGGCACGACGCGATCATCGTGAGGCTCCCCGCCTCCTCGGTGTTGCGCGACGCGCCGAAGATCTGCCGCGGCACCTCCAGCGCCTTGCTGTCCAGGCCGCCCGTCATCGTCCGACCGCTGTTGGAATGATGCCGGCTGTTGTTGAACGCGCGCCCCAGCCGCGTCAGCGAATCGAGAATCACCACCACGTGCCGCCCCGCCTCCACCATCGTCTTGCAGTATGCCTGCGTCGCGAGGCTCACCTGGATGTGCTTGTCGATCGTGTGATCGTTGCTGCTCGCCACCACCCTGCACCGCGACGGCAGCTTGAGTCCGCCCGCCGACCCGCCAACCTGTCCACCAACCTGTCCGCCAACCTGTCCGTTGACTTGCCCATTCGATGCAGGCGCAGCCTGCCCGCCCGGCTGGCCCTGCAACTGGGCCGCCACGTCCGACGGCAACTCCTTGATCAGTTCCGCCGTCGCCTGCTCGGCACGCTTGGCGACCTCGTCCTGAATCGCGGTGAACTGCGCGAACGTCCGCCGGAAGTCCGTCACTTCCTCCGGCCGCTCGTCCACCAGCAGCACCACCACCTCAACATCCGCGTGGTTCCGCAGGATCGCCGTCGCGATGTCCTTGAGCAGCGAGGTTTTGCCAGCCTTGGGGGGCGACACGATCAGCCCGCGCTGCCCACGCCCGATCGGACAGAACAGATCAATCAACCTGCAACTGGCCGGGCACCCGGGGTACTCCAGGGTCAGCCGCGGAGCCGGATCGATCGACGTCAGCTCTTCCCAAGGCTTGATCCGCACCAGGTTCGGCGGCAGCTCCAGCCCCGGGAACGTCGGCGGCCGCGTCATCGTGGCCGCGCCCGGAGGCCCGCCTCCACGCCCACCGAACGCAGGACCGCCCTGCGGATGATGCCCACCGCCCCTGCCGCGTCGACGACGTGATCGATGTCCCAAGCGAGCGCTTCCGTGTGTGGGCGTGCCGAAAAAACAGACAGGCACGCGTGCTTCGATCTGGTCGGTGTGGTCTGCAAGGCGGACCAAGCCGCGGACAAGTCGCCGCCGCCGGACCAACGCGATGCACCAAGTACCAACGTGTCTACCAACATGTCCCGGCTCCTGCGAATGACGCTCGCAGGGCGGAACGTGAACTTCAAACAATAGCCCCCGCCCCGCACCCGCGTCTGAAGCGCCTCCGTCCGCGGCCTCCGCGATACCCTCCACCATGCCGGGCCTCACGCTCGCCATCGAGACCAGCAACCCCTCCGCCCACGGCCCCGGCCACGCCTCCGTCGCCGCCCGCGTCGACGGCGTCATCCACACCGAGCCCGTCGCCGCCGGACGTGAGGACGATCTCATGCCCGCCATCGACCGCCTCTTCCGGCGTCTCGCTCGCACCCCGCGCGACACCGCTCGCATCGCCGTCTCCATCGGCCCCGGCGGCTTCACAGCCCTCCGCGTCAGCATCACCGTCGCCAAGTCCATCGCCTTCGCCGTCGGCGCACCCTGCATCGCCGTCCCCACCGCCCACGCCCTCGCCGCCGCGGCCCGACGCGACGGCATCGCCGACTCCCTGGCCGTTCTGCTCGCCAGCAAGGGCGACAGCTCCTTCGCCGCCGTCTTCCCCGCCGGCTCAATCGAGCCCGTCTCGCAGCGCCTCATCACCGCCGCCGACCTCGACGAGCTTCCCGTCACCTCCCTGGTCGCCGATCAGTTCCTCCCCGAAACCATGCAGGCCAAGGCCGCGCACCGCGCCCTCGCCCTCCACCCCCCGCGCTACAGCGCCGCCCACGTGCTCGAACTCGGCGAGTCCCTCGCCGCTCGCCACGGCCCCACGCCCATCGACGCGCTCGCACCCCTCTACCCGCGCGAGCCCGAGGCCGTCACCAAGTGGCGCCAGCTCCACCCGGAGTCTTCCTGAATCGCCGCGACGCGCAAACACCGCGCCAGGGACATACCCCGGCTCCGCGCCGCCGACGCAAATCCCTAATCCACACAGCCGTTGCAGCTTGTCATGAAGTTGGCCTCTCGCGCGTCCGATCACCGTGACGACAGGGAGCTGAGAGCCAACGGAGTGGCATTATGGAACTTAAGGGACACGGTTCAAACAACTCTTCCAACGACCAGGGCGACTCCGAGCCGTTGTCGACCAAACGCATCTTCACCACCGGTGAGGCCGCCGCCGTCTGCAAGGTGAGCCAGCAGACGATCATCCGCTGCTTCGACGCCGGACGCCTCACGGGCTTCCGCGTCCCCGGTTCCAAGTTCCGCCGCATCCCGCGCGACGAACTCCTCCGCTTCATGCAGGCCAACGGCATCCCCACCGAGGCCCTGGGCGTGCCCGAGTCCAAGAGCAGCGTGATCCGCGTCCTCGTCGTCGACGACGACCAGGCCTTCGTCCGCCTCGCCGAGCACGCGTTCTCCGACGCCACCCGCTTCGAGGTCCGCTCCGCCGCCACCGGCTACGACGCCGGCATCGCGACCGAGTCCTTCCGGCCGCACGTCATGCTGCTGGACCTAATGCTCCCCGACATCAACGGCGTGCTGGTCTGCTCCCGCCTCCGCCAGCGCGAAGAGCTCCGCGATACCCGCGTGCTCTGCGTCAGCGGCTCGGACCAGCAGTCCGACTACGACCGCGTCATGGCCGCCGGCGCCAACGCCTACCTCCGCAAGCCCGTCACCTCGCAGGACCTCCGCGTCCGCGTCGAGTCGCTGCTCAATCTGCCGATGCGACTCGCCGCCTGAACCAGCCGAGACCCGCGATCATGCCGCACGTGAGGCCAACACGCGTTCCCCGCCCACCTCTGCGGAGAGCCGCGGCGTGAGCGTCCACAGCGCCCCAACCCCGCGCCAGCAGCACATCGACCTGATCCGCAGCCAGGTCGCCTCGCTCCCCCCGCTCGCGCCCGTCGCGTCGCGGCTCATGTCCCTCGAGAACGCCCAAGGCGCGGACCTCGGCGAGATCGCCCGCGTCATCGAGACCGACCCGGTGCTCTCCGGACGCATCCTGGGCCTCTGCCGCCGGGCCGACAAGGGCATCGGCGAGAAGATCACCTCCATCCGCAGAGCCGTGGTCCTCGTCGGCCTCGATGCTGTCCGCAACGCCGCGCTCGGCGCCAGCGCCTTCGCGGCCCTGACGCCCAAGGAACCGTCCGAAGGCCGCCTCGATCGCGACGGCTTCTGGCAGTACTGCGTCTGCGTCGCCTCCACCGCCGAGCTGCTCGCCCTGCACAACAGGGCCGAGCTGCGCATCCCGCCCGAAGAAGCCTTCATCGCCGGCATGCTCCACGCCGTGGGCAAGCTCGTGCTCGATCACGTCCTCCCCAAGGCCTACGCCCGCGTCATCGAGCTGGCCCGGCAGGAGTGCACCTCCAGCGACTTCATCGAGCGCCGCGTCCTGGGCATCGATTACCGCGAGGCCGGCCGCGCGCTCGCCGCTCACTGGGACCTGCCCCCCGCGCTCGCGTCGGTCATGGTCCACCACGCCACGCCCTATGCCCAGCTTCCTGAATGCGACGAGAAGACGCTCATCGGGCTCGTCTCCGGCAGCGCCGCGTTGGTCCGCTCCATCGGCCTGGGCTGGTCGGGTGACTTCGACGCCCCGCCCAGCGTCGCCATCATGCTGCCCACCTCCGGCGTCCGCCCCCCGGTCATGAAGGAGTTCGGCGCTCAACTCCTCCGCGCTGTGAGCGAACGCCTCACCGCCCTGGGCATCGCCGACAAGGCCCCCGAGGAATTCGCCCTGCACGCGCTGCAGACGCTCTGCCGCGAGAACCTCGCGCTGCTCCGCCAGTCCAAGCACAACCGCGAGGGCGCACCCCCGCCAGAGCGCGCCTCGGTTCACGAGCTCGAATTGCTCATGCGTGCCCGCAAGATCGCCGAGTCCGGGCGGCACGCCGCGGAGCTGCTCCAGACCATCGTCTCCCGCAGCCAGATCCTCGCCATGCGTCTCACCGACGCCCGCGACCGCGCCAGCATGGCCGCGATCGTCTCGGCCTCGCAAGAACTGGAACAGACGCTCGCCGAGCTCAAGACCCTCAACGACCCCGCGGCGGCAGGAAACGCGGGCGCTCCCACCCCGCAGACCCCGAAGTTGAACGCCGCGTGATCTGTCGGTCAAGTCGCGCCCCGCGTGCGCCGATGCCAGCGGAACACCGCCCGCAAGAACCGAACCGGACCTGACGCATGGCACCGCGAAAGACCAAGGACAGCACGGCCGAGCCCAAGACCCGCGACGCCCGCTTCATCCTCATCGCGCACCCAAGCAAGGCGCGGCGCGAGTCGGTGATGAACGCGTTGTGCGCCGCCGGGCACTCCTGCCTCGGCGCTCCCACCGCCGCCGCCGCCTGCGAGGCCCTCACCAACCACCTCGTCGTCGCCGCGGTCGTCGCCGAGATCATGATCCCCGCGATCCGCGCCGAGGCCGGCGAAGACGCCCTGCCAGGGTTCGTGATGCTCACGCCCAAGCCCGACCTCGCCGCCGCCAAGCGCGCCCTCACCCTCGGCGCTCGCGACGTGGTCGACGAACGCTGCGACGGCGAAGAGCTGCACGCCTCCCTCGACAAGGCCCTCCGCACCGCTTCCAAGTCATCCGCCCGCGAGGAGCGCCTCGAGAAGCTCTGCAAGCGCCTCAACGAGTCGCGCCGCACCCTCTCCAAGGAACTCAACCGCCTCTGCGCCGACATGACCACCGCCTACTCCGAGCTCGCCCAGCAGATCGACACCGTGGCGATCACGGGCGAGTTCACCGGCCTCATCCGCCAAGAACTCGAGCTCGAGAGCCTGATGCGCACCAGCCTCGAGTTCCTGCTCGCCAAGCTGGGCTCCACCAACGCCGCGCTCTTCCTGCCCTCCAGCTCCGGCGACTGGTCGCTTGGCGCGTATGTCAACTACGACCGCTCCAAGGACTCGGCCGAGATGATGCTCGATCACCTCGCCGACACCGTGCCCCACCGCCTCGAAGAGATCGGCTCCACCGTCCGCTTCGACACCCAGGACGAGCTCGCGGCCAATCTCCCCGGCGCCGCCGAGTGGATCGACGACTGCGCCGTCGTCGGCTTCTCCGCCGTGCACGAGGGCGAGACGCTCGCCAGCGTCCTGCTCTTCCGCGACCGCTCCACGCCCTTCCCCGCGCACACCAAGCAGACGCTCGACGCCCTCTCAAAGATCCTCGCGAGCCAATTCGCACGCGTCATCCGCGTCCACCACCGCCACCTCCCAAAGGAGCAGTGGGCCAGCCCCGGCGACCCGCCCCCGCCGCAGAGCTCCGAGGGTTTCTTCGAGTCCACCGACGACGACGAACTGCTTTGACCCCACGCCCCGGGTGCCACTGCCGAACCGCCCCGGCGGTCAAGCAGTGCCGACGCGCCCCATCGCGGCATTCCGCACCCCAGCGTCCTCTCCGCGAACCCGAGACCCATTCTCGGACTTCGCCACACCATCCCGCCCCACGCCGAAACCACGTCTTGACGCCGTTCGTATCGTCCCATGGACCCGGGCCCAAGCCCTCGTCCCGCGGCGTCGATGCTTGGAAGCAGCGCTACAGCTCGGACGGAGAGACATCGTGGCCCGTGATCCCGACATGCGTTCCCGCCTCGCCGCAGCACTCGCCCTCACCGCCGGCGCGGCGATCGCCTGCGCCCAGCCCGCGCTCAAGCTCCGCGCCAAACGCGTCCGCCTCGCCGACGTCCCCAATCTCGCCCGCGAACGCGCCATCCCCAACTCCCCCGCGCCCCGCGTGCTCACGCTCGACGGCCCCATGACCCCCGAGCGCGCCGCAGCCCTCCGCAACGCCGGCATCCGCGTCCGCGATCACCTCGACAACAACTCGTTCCTCGCCAACGTTCCCGCCGGCGCACCCGCACGCCTCGGCTTCATCGCCTCCATCACCGACTTCAAGCCCGAGTGGAAACTCGCGCCCGAGACCTCCGCTCGCGCCGCCGCCCTCTCCCGCGGCAGCGACCCCGCCCGCCGCGCCTCGCGCGACTTCCGCACCGACGCCCGCCGCGCCCTCGAACGCGCCAGCAAGCTCGGCCTCATCGTCTCCCTCATGCCCGGCAGCGACCCCGCCGACGCCCGTACCCGCCTCTCTTCCATCCGCGGCGTCAACGTCCTACGCATCGACAACGCCGGCGGCGATCTCCTCGCCACCGTCACCGCGCCCGCCGCCGCCCTCACAGCCCTCAGCGCTGTGCCACTCGTCCATTTCGTCGAAGAATTCCCCGAATTCGAAGACCGCCTCTCCACCGCACGCTGGATCGTGCAGTCCAACATCGCGAACAGCACACCCCTCTACGCCGCCGGGCTCGACGGCACGGGCCAGATCATGGGCATCGTCGAGGCCTCCACCTCGCCGCTCTTCACCCACTGCGCCTTCACCGATCCCGAAGGCGACCCCATCGGCCCCAACCACCGCAAGGTCGTCTCCTACCTCGTCTCATCCCCCGCCCGCCCCACCGGACTCCACGCCACCCACGTCTCCGGCATCGCGATCGGCGACGCCGGCCTCAACGACGACACCCGCGGCGTCGCCTATGGGGCCCGCATGGCCTTCGCCAACGGCCTCGCCCTCAACGAGTCCGTCATCTTCAACCTCTTCGCCGCCAACCGCACCGCCGGCGCCCTCGTCCACAACAACAGCTGGGGCAACTCCAGCACCAACGCCTACGACGTCACCTGCCGCGCCATCGACAACTTCCAGTGGCTCAACTCCGACTCGCTGCTCCTCCAAGCCACCAACGAGTCCTTCCAACCCCTCACCAACCCCGAGAACGCCAAGAACTCACTCGCCATCGTCGCCACCGGCGACACACCCAACCAGGAAAACACCACCTTCGGCGGCCTCGGCCCCACCACCGACGGCCGACGCAAGCCCGACATGGCCGCGCCCGGCAGCAGCATCCTCGCCCCCAGCAACTCCGGCGCCTGCGCCACCATCGCCCAGAGCGGCACATCCATGTCTACACCCATGGTCAGCGCCATGGGCATCCTCTACCGCCAGTACTTCACGCAGGGCTACCACCCCACCGGCGTCCCCACGCCCGCCAACGCCTTCACACCCAGCGGCCCCCTGCTCAAGGCCATGCTCATCAACTCCGCTGTCCGCATGAGCTCGCAGACCTCTTACCCCGACAACCGCGGCGGATGGGGCCGCTTGCTCGCGGATCGCGCCGTCTACCTCCCCGGCGACACCCGCACGCTGCTCGTCCGCGACGCCCTCAACGCCAGCGGAAACGCGCTCATCACCGGCCAATCCCGGACTTTCCGCTTCGTCGTCAAGCCCGGCAGCGAAGACCTCCGCATCACCATGGCCTTCCACGACGCACCCGGCGCCGTCAGCAGCGCCAACCCCGTCGTCAACAACCTCGACCTCTCCGCCATCCTCCCCGGCGGCTCGACGCTCCTCGCCAACAACTTCGCGAGCGGCTGGAGCGCCGCCGGCGGCTCACCAGACCCCATCAACACCGTCGAACAGATCATGATTCAGTCGCCAACCCCCGGCGTCTGGTTCGCACGCATCGACGCCACCGCCGTCAACGTCGGCCAGCAAGGCTACGGCCTGGTCATCACCGGCAACGTCGCGGAAGCGACGTGCATCTGTGATCTCAACGTCGACGGCGTCGTCGATGACCTCGATTTCCAGCTCTTCGCCGTCGCGTACGACACCCTGCTCGACCCACTCGGCGATTTCAACAACGACGGCGTCACCGACGACGCAGACTTCTCAGTCTTCGCCCCGGCGTACGACACGCTGCTGTGCCCGTAACGCGCTCCGACTGCCCCACTGCTCCACTGCTCCACTAATCCTCAAAGAACTCTTCCGCCGTCGTCTCGTCGTCAAACGCCACCGGCGCCGACTGATCGTCCGCGAGGATCGACTCGTCGAACTCGCCCTCCGCGGCCACCCACACCGCGTCCTGCTGCTCGTGCTTCGAACGCGTCCCGCCACGCCCCATCCGCAGCTTCGTGTTGAACTTGCCAGTCTCGATGAGCTTCTCGTCGTCCTCGCGCTGCCGCCGCGCCCGCACCACCAGCCGCAGCGGCACCTCCACAAACGGCGTCTCCTCGCGCAACCGATTGATCAAGAACCGCTGGTAGTTCGGACGGAACAGCTCCGGATGGTTCACCACCATCGTGATCGTCGGCGGATTCGTCGCCGTCTGTGCCACGAAGAACACCTTCGCCTGCGTGCCCATCGTGTCCGTCGGCCCCTGCCGCGTCACGATCTCGCGGATCAGGCGGTTCAGCTTGCCGGTGGTCACCCGCTCGCTCGCCTGCTGCTTCATCTCGAACGCCAGCTCGATCGTCTCGCGCACGTTCGTCCCGTCGGCCCCGCTCATGAACGCGATCGGCGCAAACGCCAGCGCCTTGAGCTCCTTCCGCAGGTAATCCTCGTACTTCCCCACCGTCACCGGCTTGTCGTCGCGCCCGATCTGACCCTCGGCCAGGTCCCACTTGTTCACCACGATGATCGTCGGCTTCCAGCTCTTGGCCGCCACCGCCGCGATCTGCTCGTCCACCTGGCTGATCTTCTCCGTCGCGTCAATCAAGAGCAGGATCACGTCCGCCCGCTCGATCGCCTTGACCGCGCGGTCAAACGCCCAGTGCTCGATCATGCTCTGGAACGACTTCTTGCGACGCACGCCCGCGGTGTCGATCGCGATCATCGTCTTGCCGTCGAACTCAAACCGCACGTCGATCGCGTCCCGCGTCGTCCCCGCGATCTCCGACACGATCACCCGCGGCTCGCCCGCCAGCGTGTTCACCAGCGTGCTCTTGCCCGCGTTGCGCTTGCCCACGATCGCCAGCATCAGGTCCGCACGCACCTCCTGCTCCGGCCCGATCGCAGTATCTGGAGTCAGCGCGTACAACGACTCGAGAAACTCCCGCCGCATGTAGTTGTTCATCGACGACACCATCAACGGCTCGCCGAACCCCAGCCCCGACAATTCGTGCGCATGCGCCTCCCACTTCGGCCCGTCCACCTTGGTCGCCACAATGTGAATCGGCGGCCGCGCCCGCTTGCCCGCCTTCTCGTCGTCTCGGCGCTTCTTCGTCTCTTCGTCTCTCTTCTTGCTCGCTTCGCGCCCGGTCCCCAGCTTCCCCTCGCGCAGCAGCTTCGCGATCTGCAAGTCGTGCGGCGTCACCCCCGCCTGCGCATCCACCGCGAACAAAATCAAATCCGCACCCTCCACCGCCGCCGCGATCTGCGACTCGATGTCGTGCGTCAAGGTCGCCAGGTCCGCCCCGATCTCGTCAAACCGCTCCCCTTCCGCGGCATACACCCCGAACCCACCGGTGTCCATGATCTCGACCGTCTTCTTCGGGTCGTGCACACCCCGCGGCCCGGTCAGGTCCACAATGGCCGCCACGCGGTCGCGGGTCACCCCGGGCGTGGGATCAACGATCGACACCTTCGACCGGGCGATCATGTTCATGAGCGAGGACTTGCCCGCATTGGGGCGTCCGACAATGGCGATACGTGGAATGGGCACGAGGAATAGTAGGAGAAGCAGAGCAGGACCACGCGAGTCACGCGCGAACCATGCAGCAGCGAGCCAGGGTGTCCTCGCTCCGGTGCGTGCATGAACATTTCGAGCGTCTTTCGAACTCTCTGCGTCGTTCGCACTGAACGATCTTCTTACTTCCGCTTCCGCCGCCCCACCACCAGCATCACCGGCAACCCCGCCGCCATCAGCGTGCCCTGCGGCGAATCCCGCAACGGTCTCCACCGCGGCTTGGGGTTCTCCTCGCGCAGGTACCGCATCATCTCCGCCCGCTGCTTCCACGTCAGCACCCCGAAGAGATCACCCAGCAGCTTCAACCCATCCCGCGGCTTGGGCTTGAAGTTCGTCCCCGTCGCGTACTCCTGCAACGCCGTCTGGATCTTGCCCTCCTGCTCCGGCGACAGATCCAGCCTGCGGCTGATCTTCTCGAAGCGCTCGCGAGCCTGCGCCAACGCCGCATCTGTCGGCCGGCGAATATCCGCGATCTTCTTCTCACGCTCCAGATTCGCCAGCAGCGCCGCGTCCGACGGAGCGTCCGTGCTCGCCGTCATGGAAGACGACGCACGCGCGGGACCTGGAAGGCCCCGCCCCCTGCCCATCTCCGGCTCCGTCCCCCCCTGCTCGCTCATCCACGCCGCGCGGTACTCATCCACGATCGCGCGATACGAGCCCCGCGCATGCTCCGGCAACGCACTCTCGATGATCTCATCCAGCGGCGTCGGATTCGCCCACGTCGGCCGCGTCGCGCCGTAGCGCGTCAGCACCTCGTCCACCCGCGCATCCTCGCCGCTCGCGATCGCTTCCTGCAGCTCCAGCAGGATCGGGATCTTCGCCAACCCGCCCGACAGGATCTCCGTCACCCGCAGTCGCACGAGGCGATCGATCGGATCACGCTCCGACGCGGTGAGCTGGAGCAAATCCACCGCGACGATCTCTTCGCGATCATCGAGCGCCGCGAGCATGCCGTCGGCCCCGAGCCGCACCAGCGACGCACGCCGCTCCGCGGCCGCGACCTTGGGCCCTGCGAGGAGCCCGGCAGGGTCGGCTTGCTGTTGGGCTTGCTGTTGGGCTTGACATGGGTCCTGCCACGCCGCGATCCCCAGCCCCGCGAAGCCGCTCAGCCCCACCATCGCCACAACGATCGCCGCTCGCATCGCATGCCTCCCTGGCGCACGCCAATCCCTCGCCAACGTATTGGCAACGGCGTTCCCCAGATTGCATTGCACCAGAACCGCATCTAAGCGCACCCGACGCGGGCCCCGCCCCCATTACTTCGCCGCCTCCGCCGCCACGCCCGGCACCTTCATCTCAAACAGATCCAGCGGCGGCAGCCCCGCCACACGCCGCTCGTGCTCCAGCAGCCACCGCTTCCGCCACAACTCCCCTCCATAGCCACCCAGCGTCCCGTCCGACGCCACCACCCGGTGGCACGGCACGATGATCGCCAACTTGTTCGCCCCGTTCGCCCCGCCCACCGCGCGAAACCCGTTCATGCTCCCCACACGCTTCGCCAGTTCCGCGTACGAGATCGCGTCCCCAAACTCGATGCGGCACAATTCATGCCACACTCGCCGCTGAAACTCCGTGCCCTCCAGGTCAATCGGCACCGTGAACCGACGCAGCCGGCCGTGGAAGTACTCCTGCAGCTCGCGTTCCGCCTGATCGAGCCACCGCGTGGCCGCATGCGCCGCAGCCATGTTCGCCGCACGTTCGCACGGCGGGAACCGCACCGCCCGCACGCCACACTCGCTCGCCGCCACCATCAACTCCCCCAAAGGCGAGCCGATCACCCGCGTCGAAATCGTGCCCCCGTCGTTCATGCCTCCAGTGTACCGCGCCCTTCCAGTCCCTCCCGCACACAAGGGAGCGGGGCCTTCCAGGCCCCGCCGCAAGTCTCCTCCCTGCACTCCCGCAATGGTGCCATCACTCCACTGCAGCTCGGCACAGCGCAACGGACGCCATCAGCTACACCAACTCCCAAACATCACTCGCGCCACCCAAATCCGCGTCGGACGAATAGCACCAATGCACGGCGGCCGGGTGCCACGGCTTTGGCTGCTCGGAGCCAAGCCGTGCCAACGCGGCCAATCCCACGGAACGCGCCCACCACACGCGGCCTGCACACAATCACGCGTGTCCGCGCATCTTCCACCCCGCTTCCCCGTCATCGTCGGCCCCACCGCCGGCGGCAAGTCCTCCCTCGCCGTCGAAGTCGCGCTCGCCTTTGCGTCCCGCCAGCCTTCCACGCCCGCCCACATCGCCGCCGAGATCCTCACCGCCGACGCGTTCCAGCTCTACAAAGGCATGGACATCGGCACCGCCAAGCCCACCCTCGCCGAACGCAAGAACATCCCGCACCACCTGATCGACGTCCGCGACCCGCGCGATCCCACGCCCTTCACTGTCCACGACTGGCTCTACGCCGCCGAAGCCGCCATCGCCGACTGCCGCGCCCGTCACACCATCCCCATCCTCGTCGGCGGCACCCACCTCTACATCCAGAACTTCCTCACCGGCATGTTCCAAGGCCCCGGCGCCGACGAAGCCCTCCGCGCCGAACTCCGCGCCCGCGGCCTCGCCAACCTCCGCGAAGAACTCGAACGCGTCGACCCCGACGCCGCCCGCCGCATCCACCCCAACGACGAACGCCGCACCATTCGCGCCCTCGAAGTCTTCCGCCTCACCGGCACGCCCATCAGCGAGCAGCAGAAGCAATGGGGCGCGGAAAGCCGCACCGACTGCGTGCTCGTGATCCTCGACTGGCCCACCGAACTCATCAACCGCCGCATCAACGCCCGCGTCAAACAAATGATGGCCGACGGCTTCCTCGAAGAAGTGCAGGGTCTCAAAGTCGATGGCGCCTTCGCTGAAAGCGCCAACCCCCAAGCCCGCGAAGCCCTCGGCTACAAGCAACTGCTCGCACACCTCGACGGGAGATACTCGCTCGAAGACGCCGTCGAACAGATCAAGATCGACACCCGCCACTTCGCCAAAGCCCAACGTACCTGGCTCCGCCGCCTCCGCATGACCCCCGGCTGCGTCGTCATCGACGCGGCGACAACGCCCGTGGAAGAGTGGTCCGCGCTCGTCGAAGCGGCATGTTTCGCTGCCTCAAACAGCTAACACATAACGAACAAATCGAGGTATTGCGTCGACCTCTCCCTCCCCCCGGGTTGACATCCCTCGTATCTCTTCCTTATCTCAGTGTCTTTCCAGCCTGCCATTTCGTGCCCGCCGCCGCCATTTGCCGACGAATCGACCTGTTCCCCACCCGGTGGACCGCTCCCCAACGCCCCCCGCCGCACTCCAACCTCGGCACGCCGCTCGCCTTCTGACTCCCTGCTCCGCTGCACCCCTGCTCCCCTCCTCCCCTGCCGCAACCATGGCCAAGAAACCCGCCAAGACCGCCGCAAAGCCCGCCAAAGCGCCCGCCGACGCTCCCTTCGACGCGACCGGCGACGGCTCCGCCAGCGCCGGCACCGCTGTCGCCGAGGCAAAGGCCCCAGTGAAATCCGGCGGCAAGGGCGGCCGTCGTGGTGGCCGCGTCTTCAAGTCCGTCTACAAAGCCGGCAGCGCCAAAGGCAAGAACCTCGTCATCGTCGAATCGCCGGCCAAGGCCAAGACCATCAACAAGTACCTCGGCCCCGAGTACGTCGTCCTCGCCTCCGTCGGCCACGTCCGCGATCTGCCCAGCCGCAACCCCAAGGGCATCAAGAGCCCCGTCCCCGGCGTCGATCTCGAGCACGACTTCAAGCCCACCTACGTCATCAACGAAGACCGCGCCAACGTGATGAGCGATCTCCGCCGCGCCGCCAAAGACGTCGGCAGCGGCGAAGGCCAGATCTGGTTCGCAACCGACTTGGACCGCGAGGGTGAAGCCATCGCCTGGCACCTCGCGCAGGAACTGGGCATCTCCAGCAAGCAGGCCAAGCGCGTCATCTTCCCCGCCATCACCAAGGCCGAAATCGCCAAGGCCTTCAGCAACCCGCACCCGATCGACGAGGACCGCGTCAACGCCCAGCAGGCCCGCCGCATCCTCGACCGCATCGTCGGCTACCAGGTCTCGCCGCTGCTCTGGAAGAAAGTCGCGCGGGGCCTCTCCGCCGGCCGCGTGCAGTCCGTCGCCGTGCGCCTCGTCGTCGAGCGCGAGCGCGAGATCCGCGCCTTCATCCCCGACGAGTACTACGAAGTCCGCGCCAACTTCACGCCCAACCTCGCCAAGGCCGCGGTGCTCGCGACCGACTGGAAGAAACTCCTCGCCAAGCGCGACGAGAAGAACAACCCGCCCACCGTCACCGAGCAATCCCACTGGCTCGAAGAGCACGGCTGCCTCCGCGCCGAACTCATCGAAGTCGGCGGCAAGCCCATCGACATCAACGCTCCGAAAGAAGGCGAAACCCGCCCGGCGAACGAGGCCAAGCGTCTCCTCGACCGCGTGCAGGAGATCGCCCGCCTCGCCGGCGTGAAGAACCTCGCCGTTGACACCACCGAAGACCCCGATGGCAAGGGCCCCGCCAAGTCCATCCGCACCATCCGCGGCGACATCGACCCCGCCACGCCCTACACCATCGAGTCCATCGAGACCAAACGCGTCTCCTCCCGCCCCGCGCCGCCGTTCATCACGTCGACGCTCCAGCAGGGCGCCAGCAGCCGTCTGGGCTTCGGCGCCCAGCGCACCATGCGTGCCGCCCAGCAGCTCTACGAAGGTGTCGACATCCCCGGCGAAGGCCCCGTCGGTCTCATCACCTACATGCGTACCGACAGCACGCATCTGTCCGGCGACGCCCTCAACATGGCCCGCAACTACATCGAGAAGAACTTCGGGAAGAACTACCTCCCCGAAAAGCCCAACTTCTTCTCCTCCTCCAACAAATCCGCGCAGGAAGCCCACGAGGCCATCCGCCCGACCAACCCCGACCTCTCGCCGTCGAATCCCAAGATCCGCCGCGCCCTGAGCGACGATCAGTTCCGCCTCTACGAGCTCATCTGGCAGCGCTTCGTCGCCTGCCAGATGGTCCCCGCGCAGTGGGATTCCACCAGCGTCCGCATCTCCGGTGGTATCGACCCGAAGCAGGTCGTCACTTTCCGCGCCTCCGGCCGTGTCCTCGTCTTCGACGGCTTCTACAAAGTCACCGGCGTCCCCCGCGGCGGCGAAGAGCTCACCCTCCCCAAGATCGCCGAGAAGCAGCCCCTCGCGCCCTTCTCATCGAGCGTCCTGCAAAAATTCACCAGCCCGCCCGCCCGCTACAGCGAAGCCTCGCTCATCAAGATGCTCGAGAGCGAGGGCATCGGCCGCCCCTCCACCTACGCCTCGATCATCAGCGTCATCCAGGACCGCAAGTACGTCGAGCAGGAAAGCCGTCGCTTCTACGCCACCGACCTGGGCGAGGTCGTCACCGACAAACTCATCGAAGCCTTCCCGCAGATCATGGACGTCGGCTACACCCGCGAGATGGAAGCCCTGCTCGACAAGGTTGAGGAAGACCACCTCGACTGGATCGACATGCTCCACAAGTTCTACGGCCCGTTCCAAAAGAGCCTGAAGAACGCCGAGGACACCCTCGTCCACGCCAAGGCCGAGTCGCAGCCCTCCGACTACACCTGCCCCACCTGCAAGAAGCCCCTCGTCTACAAGTTCGGAAAGAACGGCCGCTTCCTCTCCTGCTCCGACTACCCCACCTGCAACTACGCCTCGCCGGTGGATCGCAACGGCAAGCCCCGCCCCGCCGCCGAGACCGTCAACGTCGCCTGCCACAAGTGCGGCCGCGGCATGACCAAACGCGTCGGCCGCTTCGGCCCGTTCCTCGGTTGCTCCGGCTACGCCGACAAAGCCAACCCCTGCGACGGTCTGCTCAACCTCGACAAGAAGGGCAAAGTCACCGCGCCGTCACAGCCGCCGCTGGTCACAGATCTGCCCTGCCCCATCTGCGAATCGCCGCTGAACCTGAGAAACGGCGTCCGCGGCCCTTGGCTCGGCTGCTCGAGATTCCCCAAATGCCGAGGCCGCGGCAAGTGGGCCGAACTCGACGAAGCCAAACGCACCGCCCTCGAAAAACAGATGCAAGCCCACGACAAGGCCAACCCCATCCCCATCATCAAAACGATGGACGGCGTGGCGCTAACCGACGCCACCGGCAAGCCGCTGCAGACCGCGAAGCCCGTCGAACAGCTCTCCGGCGACAGCGGCGAGCAGACGCTAGAAGCCGTGGCGGATGAGATGGGGGTGTGAAGCCACCGGATCGCCGGTTCTTCACTTGTTGCCGATGGCTACTCAGAACCACACTTACGTGCCCCCTATGTGTCTCCCATCATTCCGGCTTTGCTCCACTTACGCGTGACTGTGGGCATTCTGTGCGATTTCTTACTGATGGTTGAAAAATAAGGACCACCCGCTCCGTACACTCTTGCATCGGGCGCGGGAGGAACCATGCGATTCAAGGGCATGTGGAGTTGTTTCGGAACCGGTGCTGTTGTTCTCGCGACCCTTGCCGCGCCCGCTTTTGCAGCTCCGGCTGCCGCCGATGTGCGCCGCTGGTTTGAGAGCGAGGCGGCAGCAGCCAAGGACTGGTCGTTCCTCGCCAGCAAGTCAGTCAAGTTCCGTACATCGCGAGGCGAATCGCCGAAGCCCGAAGAAGTCGCAGCATTGCGGAGGCTCGTAGAGGGTAAGCCAGACCACCCCGCCCGGTCGCAGCTTCTTGTTTTGGAACGCCGGCTTAAGAATGGACCAGATGTATCTGAGTTGACGGTGCTCTGGCTCAATGAGCTCCGATTCCGCGTGAGCACGTCAAACATCTTCGATGGCAGTTGGATAGAGCAGGCTGCAGACCGCGGTGTCGCATGGACGCTCAGTGAGTCAGGACAGCTTCTGCTGCGAGACAAAGACTCCGGCGAGAATTACACCTCTACGTTCTTGGCGTTTCAGACAACCGCAATGCCCGCCCTGCGTGACTTCGTTTTCGGAGGCATTGGCGAGCAAACAACATGGAACGAAGTCATCGACTCCGTGCAGGTGACAGGCAACAGCTGGCGTGTTCGTTGCGTGCGGACGTCGCCGGAGAATGAGCGTTTCTTCGTTGATTTCAAGGGGACATGGGACGATACTGCATCCCGTGGCTTCGTGCAAGAGCGGCTGCTGATCGACGCGGTGAAACCAAACGAATTCGCAGTGCGTACGCGATTCGAGAAATGGACATCGTCCGACTGCTTCGGTCGTCCAGTTGCTTCTCAGGTCTTTACCGAGAATTCCGACCCGGACTTCGGCAACTACTCGCGCCAGTGGGTAAGTTGTGAAGTGGTGCCCGCCCAGCGGGCTGCCGAAATCGTGGCCGTGCCACGACTGAACAGTGTCGATCCACTTCGCGGCAACCTCCAACTCAGGACGATTTACGATGTGCGTCCGTCCAAAGCGGCAGTCTCCCGCGTCTTGCCGGACGGGACCGCCGAACCGATCCGCAAGCTGCCCGCCAGCTATCAGGCCTCAGATAGCGTCTTGCAGACCGTGGGCTGGGTCGTGCTTGCCGTTAGCGTTATCGCCTTTCTCGCGGTTCGCCTCTCGCGTCGAGCGGCTTAGCGTGAGTTGTTGTACTTGGAGGTAGCATGCCTCGGACCTCGCTTCAGAGATCGGCACCTCGGATTGCGTTCGCAGCAATCGTGGCGGTGGGATTGACATCCGCTGGCTTCGTTGCCGTTGCGGATGATGAGTTTGATCCGTGTATTGGCAACCAGCAACGATGCACCTACGATGTCGAGTTGGGCTCAGTCTGTTCGGGTGTTACAAGGACCGACCCGAATTGTCCATTGGAGATTCTGGGAGACGGCATGAAATTCAAAGTTGAGACTGCGTCGACAGGTCTCAAAGGAAGTTCTCCTGCCCCAGTGGTGTGCAGATACCTGAAGACCAAGCGCCCGGCGGGTGGAGGCGTGTGTGCGTCCTATGGCGACCCCGTGGAATTCTCGTACTCAGGGAAAGTGGCCTCAGGTGATGCCTGTCCGTCCGGCAATGGCACATGCGTTCCGGAGATGTGATTTACTCTGTGCCGGAAGCGCCAAAGCGATTCCGGCATCTTCATGAGGCCTCTGCAACTCATCGGCGCCATTGGTACAGGGTGTGTCGTTCTCTTCGTGTTGCTCGCTGGAGCCGCGAAGCTCGTTGATTTGGCAGAGTTCCGGCGATCCATAGAGTCGCTGGGGATTGTACCCGATGCGGCGACGCCATACGTCGCGTTGGTCATCGCGTGGATTGAAGTGCTGGCCGGTCTAGCTTGGTTCTGCGGCCTGGGCAAGCGGGTCGCGATCATGGTGATTGTTCTGTTGCTGCTTGTTTTCACGTCGGTGTTTGGCATTCTGTTGGCAATTGGCGAACGGCCAACGTGCGCGTGTCTGGGACTCCTTGCTCGGTACATCGTGCTCCACAACGAGGGCATGTCTGTCGTACTCCGCAACTTCGGGCTATTGACGACGCTGGGCATTGGAGTTTGGCTTTCTCGGTCGAGCGTACGAGCGACACATTCTGATGCATCGTCGGGAAACGACACAAACGCAAATGTATTGCCGCAAGTGCCGCGCGGCTTCTCCATTATCGAAGTGCTCATCGTGATTGTGATCATCGGCTCGCTGCTCTCAATTGCGCTGCCCGCTTTGTCGCGAACACGTTTTGCGTCACGCCGATCGGTGAGCGAGATCAATCTGCGATCACACACTCAGATAATGATGACTTACACGTCGGACTTCAAGGAATACTTCCCGCTATTCATGGACCCCAAAGCAAGTCTTACGGTTTTGAGGTCTGACAATGTGGAACTGGCACTTTCGTATTTCGACGCCCACGTGTACTGGAACTTCGGCATCGGCCCGAGGTACTATGGCAGCGCGTTCAACAAGGTGTTTTTCTCGCCTGCGATTCGTGCCGACATGAACGCGCACTATTATTATTCGTGTACGTTTGTGGCCCGCCCGGAGTATTGGAATCCATCGACGCGAACAGATGGTCGAGGGCAGTGGAACGGCACTCGCATCAGCGACGTGACGTTCCCGTCAGCAAAGATTCTGCTCTCGGACCAGACTCCGATTTACGAGCTTTTACTGCGACGCACTACTCCGTCCGAGACGATTCTCAAACGATGGCCGTGGACGGCGATTGTGACCGTCGATGGTGCAGTTCGTCGCGTACAGGACAATGAGATTTTGCCCGGCTATCCGACAAGCGATGGCCCTATTCAGTCGCTTCACACGGGCGGACCAACGAACGACGGAATGCACACGATCGACGGGGTGCGTGGTCGTGACTTAGCCAGATAACTTGGGGTCAGGAGAGCTGGTGGCCCGACCGTCGCACGGCAGGTGGCACCACCCCGTGCCACCACGCGCTGCCTGGAGCGTGTGGTGTGCCCTGAAAGCCTTGCACCCCCAAACACCACGCGTGCCGAGCCACGCGTGGTAGCAC
>DASVYC010000017.1:0-4386 GCA_036392375.1 Phycisphaerales bacterium | reverse complement strand
CTGCAGGCCCGCCTTGGTCTTGAGCGGCGACAGGAAGCCCTGCACGATCAGCTCGCGGACGCCGACCTCGTAGCAGACGTGGTTGAGGATGTTCTCGGGGGCGCAGATCGCGCCCGACTTGAGGCGGTACGGCGTCGCGGTTAGCCCGATGATGCGGACGTTGGGGTTCACCACCTTGGCGTCGGCGATGAACTGCCGGTACATCCCATCGTCCTCGGCGGGGACCATGTGCGCCTCGTCGACGATGATCAAATCGACGGGGCCGAGGTCGCACGCCTTCTTCCAGATGCTCTGGATACCCGCGACCGTGACCGCGTAGCCCAGGTCCTTGCGCTTCAGGCCCGCCGAGTAGATGCCCATCGGCACGTCGGGCGCGATGACGCGGAGTTTGTCGGCTGCCTGTTCGAGGAGTTCCTTCACGTGCGCCAGCAGCACGACGCGGCCGCCCCATTGGCCAACCGCATCGCGGCAGATCGTGGCGATGACGGGCGTCTTGCCCCCGCCGGTGGGGATGACCACGCACGGGTTGTCGTCGCGGGTCCGCAGGTGCTCGTACACCGCAGCGATGGCTTCGGATTGGTAGGGACGGAGGTTCATGAGTTGTGTGGGTTGAGTTGCGTGATCTCCACCAGCACCTTGCCGCCCGGCGTCACCGGGCCGCGTTCAACAACCAGCCGATCGATCTGCGAGTCGTCGCGGTACGCCCCGCCCTTCGCCAGCGCGTCGAGCAGCGACTTCTGCACGTTGTCCAGGTCGCGCCGGCGGTTGTCGGGCGGGCAGACGGTGACACGCACCTCCAGCCGACCGTTCACCCGAACGACCCGCCTCGCTGCGAGGGCGGCGCACACGCTCGCGCGGTAGCGCCGACCCTCGCGGCTCAGCACGGTCCTGGAGCCCATCCGCCGCCAGATGTGATTGACACTGGGCGGGTACGGGAGCTCGAGGACACGACCAGATGGACTTGTGGGGGTCAGCGTTTCCAGGGCGGCGTGCTCCCCGGGCCGGCGCTGACGGGAGCGCGGGCGCTCATTGGCGCGCCGCCACCGCCCTTCTTGGCGTAGCCCTTGATGACGTTGGTGAACTCGCCGTTGTCGTCGCGCTTCTTCAGCCCGACGTTGATCTCCAGGGGAACGTTGTGGAGCTCGACCGAGTCTTTGGGCTGCATCACGCCGATGGCGCGGCAGATGGCCGAGAGCTCGCCGCGAGCGATCTTGACCGTCATCTCGCTCTTGTTCTCGAGGTTGAGGCGGGCCCAGACCAGGCGGCCCTTGAACTCGCCGTCGATGATCTGGAAGGTCAGCTGCAGGTACTTGCCGCCCCCGGTCTTGGTCGGCTTGAGCTCCGACTCGGAGACGACGGCGAGGTACTTGCCCGCGGGGAGCGGATCGAGCGCGACGGACGGATCAACCTGGTTTGCATCAAAGTTGTTCAGCGTGGCCATGAGTCAGTTCCTTTGCGATTGGTGATGGACGGATGAGGGATGGACAACGGCAACGGCGCTCAGGCCGCGCCGGCGTTGTCGGTGGTGGGAGCAGGCGTGGCGACAGCGGCGGAGGGGTCCTCGCCGCGAACGAGCGCCGCGAAGACGCGGTAGTCCAGCGGGATCTCTTCGGGCAGACCCAAGCGGTTCTTGGCGACGTGCGCCGGACGCTCGACGGTGCGGATGATCCGCTCGCCGGTGGAAACGCCGTTGTGCTTGGCCTTGTTGAACCCCTCGTCAACCTTGATGGTGTGGACCTTGTATGTGGCGAAGAGCACCTCGTCGGCCCACTCCTGCAGCAGCGCCGATGCGAGCTTGTGCAGGCGCGGCGAGTAGCGGTCGTACGGCACAGTCTCGGGGTTCTCGAACTTCTCGATCTTCGCGTGGGCGATGAGCACGACGGTCATGCCGCGATCACTGCGAAGCGCGTCGAGTGCACCGAGCACCGAACGCCACTTGTCGATGGCGAACGAGAAGCCCTTGGCGTAGCCGATCTTCTCGATGTTCTCGACGTTCTCGTCGGCGCACACCTCGGCCCAGATCAGGCGCTCGAGCCAGTCGAGGCTGTCGATGACCACGGTGCGGTAGTCGTGGTCGCCCGAGTACAACGACTCGAGCGCCGCCATCACCTCGCCGAGACTGCGGGCGAGCGGGAAGCTCTCGCAGTCGATGTCGGCCAGGCCGTCCTCGGTAGGGACGAAGATGGGCTTCTCGGCCATCGCGCCGAACGTGCTCTTGCCGATGCCGTGAGTGCCGTACAGCATCACGCGGCGGGGACGGGCCTTGCGGCCCTTGCTGATCTGGTTCATGAGGGTGGCGGTCGCGGTTGCGGGCATGGGGTCTCCGTGCTTCGGGAATGAGGGATCGAGGTCGTGGGGCCAGATGTCGCGGGTGAACGCACCTTGGCCAAGGCGGACGAGGGGGAGGTGGTCACGGCTGGGACGAAGCGGGGTGCAGATCGGGATGCAGGCGTTGGCCACGCCCATACCTCTCTGCTTCAGCCCGCTTCGTGTCGCGCGCTAGTTGGCGTTGGGGTCGAAATCGGCAAGGTGCGTGCGGAGCCGGAGCACCAGCCGGTTCACGGTCCCCCGGTGGACGCCCCGCTCTGCGGCGATGCCGGGCACCGACTTGCCCGCCAACAGGTCGCGGGCAATCTCGAACAGGTCTTGGGGCAGAGCCCCCATCCGGTCGACGAGGTCCAGCCGCAGATCGACATCGCCAAAGCCGCTGTCTCGCGGGTCGGCGTAGTCGAAGCCCTCCGTCCCGAGCGGCGGAAGCGGCAGGATGCGGTACCGCGCGCTTGCCTCACGGGAAAGCTGCTTGCACTTCTGCCGGTACCAGAAGTCCATGACCGCGCGTGTGAAGGTGGTCCGCGACGCAATCGCCGGGTCGAACCGGCGCAGCGCCCGCACGATCTCGGCCGCCAACTCCTGCCGGAGGTCGTCGACCTGATCGGGGGCGAGGCGGTAGACCCGCGCGAGGCGTTCGGCGCGGAACGCCATCTGGCGGTGGGCCAGCTCCGGGAGATCGTCCGGTGCAGAGGACGACGTGCCGGTGGTGCGGATGGAGGGGTCGATGGCTGCTGCGGTCATGGAGTGCTTCCGTGCTGGTGAGTGGTCCGCGCCGCACATCGCGGCGTGTTCACCAGCCGGTCGCCTTGCAGATCACCGCGCAAAAACCCACCGCCGCGACCGCGAGGTCGTGGAAGTCCGCATCGAAATGTGTTTGGGCCGGAAGCTTGCACTTGCGCCAACGCGGCGCAAGTGCAAGGCCACCCCGCTCAGCGGGAGCCGCGTGCACCCTTCGCCCGCCAGAGGGCCTCGGCGTCGTTCACCAGCCCGTACAGCGTGGCCGCCTGCTTGCCCGCGGCGTCCTGGAACACGCGCGTGACGTCGTGCGGCCTGCAACCGGCCTCCTCCGCCAGGGCCGCCCGGGTCAGGTGCGGAATCGTCGGAATACCCCTGCCGGCGTCGATTGACGCCCGGATCATGCCGACACGGGAGCGGGCGGTCTCGACGAGTACCTTTTCGATCTTCTCGATCGTGGCGAGCCGTTCGGCCCGCTTCTTCTTGGGGCGTTTGTTCTGAATCGGAGCTGCGAGTCGTAGCCCCGCCCGCTGCGCGAACGTCTCCAGCAGCGACGACCACGATTCTTTGGCCAACAGTCCGTTGGAACCGGCGTGGATGATCTCATCGGCCGACGCGAGCACGCAGCGGCGCTGCTCGACCCAGGCGCGCAGCTCGTCCGTCCAAGCTTCAGCCGTGGGCGTGAGCACGATCACGGGGTTGGTGTCCGCCGAGACGGCCGCGCGGACGAGATGAGCGACCGCAGCGCGGTCCGTGTGAGTCACGAGTTCAACGGCGAAGGCCAGAGCGGGTCTGGGCTCCCAGGTTCCCAGCCGGAGTGTTCCAGGCGTCCGGTCGACCGGCACGGTCGAGGTCCGCAGGCCTAGCGCGGTCGCCATCGCGGAGCGCAGCACCCCGGGCCGGAACTCATGCAGAGCACGGTCCTGGGCGGAGAGCTCCACGCGGGGGCTCATCCCTTCGTCGCACACGGCGACGGCCGAGCCGCCGATCGCGACGACCCGCCTCCGCGGCAGGTCCGGGCGCTCGCCGGGCCATGAACGCGCCACCACCCCGGCGGGCTCGAGCAGCGGCTCGATGTGTGCGAACGCCGGTCCGCAGCGGAGCTTCCACTCCTGCATGACCGCTCGGAGGCCCGCCGGCCCGCGCGCGTCAAGGAACCGCCAGAAGTCGCGCAGTGACTCCACGCAGCGCCTCCTCTCTGGAACGCGCGAAGCGTTGCTGGAACATCCACTGCTCCAGGAGCTCCGGGTGGTCCTCGCGGTCGTAGTACGCCGCGTTGGGCGGTCGGATCCGCAGGGGCACCTCATGGTCCGCCCCGTC
>DASVYC010000016.1:0-55329 GCA_036392375.1 Phycisphaerales bacterium | reverse complement strand
GACAGCGCCCGCTGTGATTTGGCGAAGATGATGAGCCCGCTAACCTCGCGGTCGAGGCGGTGGACCACGAAGATGGGCAAGCGGGTGCGAGACTTGGTGTTGCCGCGGATGTACTTCTTGACGAGCGAGAAGAGGTCGTCGCCCTCGTAGCCCTCCCCGCGTGGGCCGCCGACGTGGGCCGAGAGCATGCCGACGGGCTTGTCGACGACGAGGATGTCGTCGTCCTCGAAGACAATTGGCACGTTGCGGGCGATGCCCCGCTGGCGCGGCTCTTGCTCGCCGGAGTGATGTCGTCGCGGGCTGTTGCGGCGGTCGCGCATGGGCCATTGTTGTGCGCCGCGCCCGATCGGGAGCAGATCGCCGCGTGCGAACTAGAATCGCGTCCACTCCCGGAGGGGTGGCTGAGCGGTTGAAAGCAGCAGACTTGAAATCTGCCGTGGGGCTTGTCCTCACCAGGAGTTCGAATCTCCTCCCCTCCGCTTTCGCGGATTCGTCGACTGAGGCTGGGTCTCCGCTTCCCGAGATCGCGGCGGCCGCCCGCGCGACCGGCCCATCCTCATGGTGCTGAATCCCTTGCGGGTTCGAGAGCGCGTCCCCGACTCTTGCCGGGCGCGAACTTGGAGCGCGGATGTGTTTGAGCATCCGATCGTCGCACGTTGCAGCGGCTCGGACTTTGTCTCCCGAGCGATCAAGTGTTGCTCCCGTCCGGCGTTGTTACGCAACGCCAGCCCCGGCGGTACCGATCCCGCCAACCACACGACCACTACGCGACGCGTTCGTCGTGTTTCTGAACTGTGTCGACTCCGCCAGCGCAAAGCTGTTCACATCCTCGGGTAACTCCTTCTACGACCTCCGTTGGCGTTCAAGTGACGAAGGAGCGACCAGCTCCGCCGTGGACCGGCTCAGGAGGGCTGCGACGGATGTGCTCAACAACCTCCGTGTTCCGAGTCTGCCCGATCGCCAGCGGGCTCATCAGGCCGACTCGACGGATGCGACCCGGCGCACGGCGTCGATGAGGACGCGAAGTTCCGCGTGCTTGGAGACGAGCTCCCACGCTCCCGCTTCCATCACCAGGTCCTGCGTGCCAGCGTCGTCGTAGCCGCTGTAGGCGATCACGCGAGTCTCGGGCACCTCGTCCGACACGCGCCGGATCGCCTGCATCGGCGTCGTCTCACCCGGCATGCTCACGTCCACGACTGCGATGCGAGGCTTGAGCGCCCGGGCCACGTCAATGAACTGTGCAGCGTCGTGCACGCCCCCGACAGCGATCAGATCAGCCTCACGGTCGATCAACGCACGGAGCGCGGCCACGATCTCGGGGCTGTCGTCCACGCACAGAACCGTGATGCGGCTGTCGGACGCTGTGCGCTCAGTGCCCATCACGCACCTTTCTCGTACGCGTAGCGCACCTCGGGGCTCGTCGCGATCTCGTTGCGGCACACCTCGCGCACGGCCTGCATGAGCGCAACCTCGCCGTCGCTCTTGGATACGTAGCCCCACGCCCCGGCCGCGAACGCCCGATCGATGAGATCGTGCCGCACGTGGCCGCTGAACACGACCGCTCGGCAGTCCGGGCACACCTCGACGAGTTCCTCGAGCGCGTCGAACGGGCTGCGTCCGGGCATATCGATGTCGAGGATCACCACGGCCGGCCCTTCTTTGCGGACCGTCGCCGCCAACACCTCGGCGCCGGGCAGCCAGCCTCGCCACACAAAGCCGGCGTGCTCGAACGCGATGCGCAGCGCCTCGGCCAGATGCCGGTTGTCGTCCACGCACAAGACCGAGATCGGGCGGGCCGGATGAACGGTGTCGGCGGTCGCGTTAGAAGTGTTCATCGCACCTCCTCCCCGCGACCCGCGAGCTTCGTGATCGCGTCGCGGATCACCTTGGGCGAGGGGCGTGCGCCGATGGCGACAACGCCGCTGCGGCCGCCCGCAGAGGTGCCCAACAGAACAACGCCGGTCTGGCCGATGTCTCCGTTCAGACGCGCCGCGTCGTCCACAACGAGCAGATCCGGCAGCGCTTGCCCGTGCCGCGGAATCACATCGAACGCCAGTGAGCGCAGCTCCGCCGTCACGAGCGCCCGCAATCGTGCGTCGCGCACCTCGATCGCGGCGGTCTTGCCGTTGTGACCCATCGCGCCGGCCTTGGAAGGAGGCGCACCGCGGCGGAATGTCAAAATGAAGGTCGTGCCATTGCCCGGTTCCGTGTCGATCTCAACGTTTCCCCCTGCCTCGGCCACGATGCCGTACACCAAGGTGAGGCCCATACCGGTTGAGATGCCACGGGTCTTGGTGGTAAAGAACGGCTCGATGCAACGGGCTTTAACGTCCGGTGTCATGCCTGGCCCGTTGTCGGTCACCCCGAGCCGTACCGCTTCTTTCGAGCACTCGCTCCACACCGAGACGACGCCTCCCGACTCTCGCATCGCGTCGCCCGCGTTCTGCACGAGATTGAACACCGCCTGGGTCAGCGCCGGTCGCGCCAGCCGGATCCAGCACTCCTCTCGTGCAACCCGCGAGCAAAGGGTGACGCCTCGCGGCAGCGTGGTTCGCAGGATGGCTTCTGCCTCGTCCCACCACGCGCGGAGCTCGGTCACGTCGTTCGCAGCGGACCTGCTCGGGTCCAGGGCGAGCTGCCGCAAGCCCCCCGAGAGCTTGCGCAGATACTCAGCAGAGGTCTGAATCGCCGCCACGTCCTGCTTGAGAGTCTCCGGAAGTTCAGCCCGCGCCAGCGAGTCCAAGCGCACCCGGATCGGCACGAGCAGGTTGCCCATGTCGTGACCGAGCCCCGCCGAAAGCGTGCCCAGCGCGGCCATGCGTTCCGAAAGGCGGAGCTGGCGGTGCGACTGCTCCAGTTGCAGGGTCCGCTCGTGCACCAGCGCCTGCAGGTTCTCGCGGTGCCGGGCCAGCTCGTCTGCGGCACGCTTCTGTTCGTCGATGTCGATGACGTTGCCGACATAGCCGAGGAACCGTCCGTCGCTCGCAAACCGCGCACGCCCGATGTCCATCGCCCAGCGGTACTGCCCGTCAGCCCGCCGGAGCCGGTATTCGATCGCGAAATGGGACGCCCGCGACTTGTTCGCCGCGAGAAACTCGCGGCCCGATCGCTCGCGGTCCTCGGGATGCGTGGCGGTCGTCCAGCCCGTACCCAGCGCCTCGGCCTCGGTCTGTCCCGTGAACTCGTACCACCCGCGGGAAAGGAACGTGCACATCCCTTCGGTGTCTGTGACCCAGAGCATCGCCGGCGCCGTGTCGGTGAACGTGCGGAACTGTTCTTCGCTCGCGCGGAGCGCGGCCTCGACGCGGCGCAGGTCGCTCGAGTCGTAGTAATAACAGATCACGCCCTTTCGCCCGTCGGGCATGTCGATCTGCTGGAGCTCCCACTCGTAGCCCTCCACCTGGTCCTTGTCGGCGCGGGTATTGACGAAGTTGCTGGAGTAATAGGGTTCGCCGGTGGTGAGGGTGTGGCGGAATTCCCGTATCAAGCTCTGCGCCACCGGTTCGGGCCAGAGGATGCGCACCGCCTCTTCGAACGACCGGCCGATCAGGGGGCGAACGTTGACGAACGCCCCTTCCTGGGAGCGGGTGTTCATGTGGGCGATACGGAAATCGCTATCCACGATGTACATCCCGAACGGAGCGCCCTCGACCAATCGGCGGAAGCGTTCCTCGCTCGCCCGAAGGTCTTCCTCGGCCCGCTTGCGAGCGGTGATGTCCTGGGTCGTCCCGATCAGCCGGACGGCCTTCCCGGCTATGAAGGTCACCTGTCCACTCGCCGCGACCCATCGAGTCCGTCCGTCGACGCGGCTGGTCACGCGGTACTCGGCCGCGTAAGCGCCCTCTCCCGACGGGTCGAACGCCCGTTCCACCGCCGCCTGCGTCGGCGCTCGGTCGTCGGGGTGCAGACCCGACATGAACAGCTCGAAGGTGATCACCTCGTCAGGCCCGACGCCCCAGAGCGACCGGACCCGTTCGTCCCAGTGGATCGTGCCGTTCGCCACGTCGTACTCGTGGATGCCGAGCCCGGAAGCCTCCTTGGCCTGCCTGAGCCGCTGCTCGCTCACGGCGAGCGCCACCTCTGCCCGCTTACGATCGGTAATGTCCGCTGCGGACCCGAACCACTCCGCAATCTCCCCGTGCTCGTCGAGGATCGGCACAGCACGCGAGAACGTCCACCCTACCGAACCGTCGGGACGGTTGACCCGGTGTTCCAGTTGGAACAACGATTTTTCGGCGATTACTTTCGCGATTGCGGCCATGACGACCGGGATGTCAGCGGGGTAAATGTTCTTCGTCAACCAGTCGCTTATGGGCTCGGTGTTGCTAGCGACCAGCCCTCGGCCGTCGAGCGGTTGCAGCACGGCCCAGTCGGGGCTGAGGCTGTACGCCACCTCAGAGCTCGCTGTCGCGAGCGCCCGGTATCGCGCCTCGCTGCGCTGCAGCGCCGCCTCGGCAGCCGCCCGTTCCGCCATGTGGGCGCGAACCTCGTACTGACGACCCCGGGCCCGCAGCGCCGCGCGGACGACGCTCAAAAGCGTTCCGATCCGCACAGGCCGCTCGACCACGGTCACATTCCCCGCTCTTGCGACCGCTGCCGCGAGCGTCGGCGACTCCACGCCCGTCCGCGCCAGCACGATGATCGGCAGGTCCGACCAGAAGGGCTGACTCTGCAGGCACGCCGCGAGATGCTCGGCTCCGATCGCCAGCGATTCCTCCGAACACATGAGCACCGCCGCACCGCGCGCGATCTGGCCGCACGCCTGCGTCATGGTCTCGCACGGCACATACGAGATGCCCGCGTCCGACAGCAGAACACCGATCGCTTCGCCGTCTCGTGCCGTGGGTGGCAACAACAGGACCCGCTGCTCGCATTCGTCCAAGCCGACCGCGTTGGCCATCACGCCTTCAGGCATCGCCGACCTTCTTCTCCAGATCGTCCCCGTTTCCCTCAAACCGCGGCACGCCCGTCAGCACTCCTGTGAACTGCTCGAGCGGCTCACCCACTTGGAGCCCCCGGCCGGTCACGTGCAACTCGCGGATTGTTGCCTCGTGCGGGCCGCTGCGCTTCTTCACCACGGAGAGTGCCCGCCGCACCCGCCCGCGGAACTCGAAGTAGCGGAACAGGATCACGTTGTCGGCTAGGTATGTTGTGTCAACCGGCGATTGCATCGAGCCGCCCACCATGCCCGTCTGTGTGACGGTGAGCAGTGTGACCACACCCATCTGGCCCAGGTACGCGAGCAACTCGTGTAGCTGGGCGATCAGGAACGTTTCCTCCGGCATCGCGTTGACATAGCCGTTCAGGCTGTCGATGACGATGACCTTGGCCGGCCGCATGCCGGGCCCGTCCGTCCCGTCCACGGCACGGCGGATCTGGGCGGCCATCTCGCCCGGCGACAACTCGGCCGGATCCACCTGCCGAATCGAGAGCAGCCCATCGTTTATGGGCCCGTCGACCGACACCCCGAGGCTGCGCGATCGCGAGCGAAGCGTCCCGAGATTCTCGTCGAAGACGTACATCGCTGTCCGCTTGCCCCGGGCCGCCGCCTCCACCGCGAACTGCGTGACGACCGTTGACTTGCCCGTGCCCGCCGGCCCCAGCAGGAGGGTGCTCGTGCCCATCGGGATGCCCCCTCCAAGCAACGCATCGAGGGCCCCGTTGCCGCTCGTGAGGGTCTCGTCCGCGAACTCCGCGTGATGCTCGGACGCGACCAGCCGCGGGAACACCTCCAGCCCGCCGCGGCGGATGGCGAAGTCGTGGAACCCGCCTCGGAATGCCACACCCCGCAGCTTCGACACCCGCAGCCGTCGTCGCTCCGCACCGTACTGGCTGGCGATCTGCTCCAGCACCACCACGCCGTGCACGATGCTCTCGACCTGCCCCTCGGCCCCCCGGCACGAGGTGCTCCAGTCGCCCCCGCTGCAGTCGTCGAGCATCAGCACCGTGCAATCGCGGCCGGCAAAGAACTGCTTGAGTGCCAGCACCTGACGCCGGTACCGCAGCGCGTTCTGCGCGATCAGTCGGAGCTCCGACAGCGAGTCCAGGACCACCCGTCGCGGCTTGTACTCCCGCACCGCGCTGATCATCGCCTCGGTGGTCGCTCCCAGCTCCAGCTCGGAAGGGTTAAAAACCGTCAGTTGCCGCTCCGGGGAGAGGTTCTGCTCCGATGGCACCATCTCGTGGATCCGGATCTTGGAGAGGTCCCAGCCGTGCGCGCGAGCGACCCGCTCGATCTCCGAGCGGGTTTCTGACAGCGTGATGTACAGACACCGCTCGTCCGCACGCGCGCCGGCCATCAAGAACTGCATCGCCAGCGTTGTCTTGCCGGCACCGGGCTCTCCGCTGATCAGGTACAGACAGCCGTCGGGAAAGCCCCCGCGCAGCACGTCATCTAGCCCGGGCACGCCGCTCGAAAGCGGGGTTGACTCCTCCTGGATTCCTCCACGCGCCATCTCGATTGTCCTCCTGCAGTTCCAGACAGTCTCAAGCAAAGAGCTGCGAGAATGGCTGGCCTCGTCACGGCGGCAAGCACGACGTCATGCAAAGGTGGGGGGCATTGGCTTGCCTTGATGCTCCCGTTGTTCACCCTTTGCCGTCGCAGCGCCGCACCCAAACGCGTCGGTTCAGATCCTCACGGGAGAAGAAAAGAACCCAATGACGAACTGGCAGGTCGATGAATGTGGCCCCGGCTGGGACAAGCGGTGCGCGGACACCATGCACATTAACGAACCGTTGCCGCAGGGGAACTCACGAATACGCGCTTTTGCCCTTAAAAATGGCCTCATGTGATCATGCCGGCTGTTGCGGCTGGGACGCAACGCGGAGCGCGGTGAAGATTATGACATCCTAAGGAATTACGCTGGATCTGGGGCACCGCGCCAGTGGCGAACGCACCATCAGATAGCCCCTCTCCGACCAAATCAGACATCACCTCGCGGTGTGTCGCGAGGGCCTTCATCGGGTCTCCCGCGCCGCCTCTGTGTGGGATCATCCGTTCCGGCGCGCCTGACGCCACGCACGCACGAGCTCCCGCGCGGAGGCGACCCGGGCGCCGCGGCGAGCGTTCGCCGCACCGAGGGCGAAAGCCTCGGTCCACTGCTCGCGCAGGATCGACAAGCCCTCACGCAGCGTGTGCTTGGGGTCGTACATGTTGGTCGATTCCGACAGCACGCCGTTGAGCTCGACGATGCGGAACCCCTCGCCACGAGCAAATGCTTCGGGGTTTGCGTAACGGATGTCGAAGCGCCCGAAGCAAAAGCCGGGTATCTGCGTGGCGATCCGGTCGATGGCCGCAGCGAGGGCAGCGGTTCCCAGCCGCGCACCGTCACAAAAAAGCGTGCCTCGGCAGTGGTTGCCGACGATCGAGAGTTGCACCCTCTCACCCGCCGCAGGGACTCGCCGCGTCGCCGCACCCAGCGCCGCCAGAAGCACGCCGGCCTGCAGGCGCAGCCTCGGGTCCGACCAGATCAGCCGCTCGAGGCTGTCGCGACCGTTGCCCACCACGCACGGGTGCGATTTCTCCGTGATCGAATAGATGCGTCCCGCTGCTTGGGCGGGGTGTCTCATGTAGAACACCCCGACCTCGAAAGGTCCGGGGTCATACGGCTGCACCAGCGTGCGCTCGCCGCCGGTCGCGAAGTACCCGCGCACATCCTCGAGGGTGCGGGCCAGGAAGACCCGCTTGCCCCGCTCGCCCACGTCGGGCTTGAGGACAACCGGGAACGACCAGCCGCGGTCGTCGAGCACACGCCGCACACACTCGATGCGCTGCTCGATGTCTGCGTGCGGCTCGATCGGTTCGGCGGGGATGGTGTGCTCCGCCGGCAGCGAGCGGAGGATGTCGAGCTTGGACTCACCCACAAAGCCGCCCAGCGGCATGCCCGGATTCGCGGCGGTGAAGACCGTCGCGCTGCGGTGCCGCCACGCCAGGCGCACGAAGTGCGGCAGCAACAGCCCGTACACCATCCACGCGGGCCAGAATTCCCAGCGACTCCACCGCGCCAGCGTCGCGCCGACTCGCTCGCCCAGCGAGGCCGCGGTCCCCGGCTGCGGCAGGTCTCGGGATTCGCGGCTGGGAAACGCGGTCACGCTCGAACCCTCGCTGTCGCGACCGAGGCGTGCCGATCGTTCGAACAGGCGTCGAGAAGACGCGGTTGCTCGCACCCGTCGTCCTCGAGCGACCGATAGTTCATACTGATCGTCCCCGCGAGCACCTCCACCGCGGTGCGGCTCACGGTGCGTGCGTCCCGCCGCGACATCCGCACACTCACGTGCGCCCGGTCCCCCCAACGGTGCTCGTGGAAGACATCCTGCGCCGCGGCGTGGTCGGCGGTCGAACGCACCAGCTCCACAAAGAGCTCCCGCCGCGGCCACTCCACCACGTGATCGCCCAGCGACGACGAAGTCGCCATGAACGGGTCCCGGAACTCCCGCATCGTCTGCACGTGCGACTCCGTCCCGTCCGATGCCACCACGCCGATCGACTCCGCATCGATCGCGACGAGCCGGAACGCGGGGAATCGCGTCGGATCAACCTCAAGCGCCCGGCGCACCGCCTCGCCCGCCGAGGTGCAGCCCAGTATCGACGGCACGATCACGCCCCGGCTTTCCTGATGCTGTCGGCGCAGCAAACCCCCGATCGGGGTCGCGTTGAGCAACGCCAGCACCACCCCAGCGGAGTTCGCGGCGATCCACGTTCCGCCCGAGCCGGGATCGATCGGCAGAATCGCTTCCATGCCGGCGCAGCGTCGCACGATCGGAGGCAGGGCCGCGGCCCGGGTCCGCTGCTCGTCGCGATTGACGACCACGCGGAACTCGCCCGTGTCCCATCGTCCCAAGCGAACCGCGGTCAATGTGCACACGCGCTGCGCTCCGACCCGGCGGAGTCCAGGTGCTGCAGCGTCGCGGGCGCGTAGCCGAACGCCGCCGGTGTCGGCACGCCCATCGCGACCGCCATCCCGCGGATCGTCGCGTTGTGATGAATCGTGTGCGAGAGCACAAACGCCAGTTCCCGGGCCAGCGACGTGGTCAACGCAACCGCCACGCCGTCTCGCGTCGGAAGGATGCGCACCACCATCGGCAGGTCCGCGGCCAGTCGTGCGGCATGTTCGGCGAGCCGCTGCAGCCGATGCGCCTCCTCGCGAGCGGCAACCGGATCGGTCTCGATTCGCGAGCCGCGCACACGGTTGTCGTAGTCCACGACGCCGGACTCCAGCCCATCCAGCAAGGCCCGCGCGTGGTCCAGGCAGTGACGCACGTGCCCGCCGATCGTGCCCCGAAAGAACGTGTCGTCGGCGCTCTGCGTGTACTTCTCTGCGTCAAGGGCGGCCAGCACGCCCGCGAGCTCCTGCAGCAGCGCGCTCACAGGGCGTGCGAACGCCGCCGCTGTCGGCGAAACCGAAGCTTGCGAACCCGGGTTCGTCGCAGACGATGCCGGTTGAGCGTGCGAAGCGCGAGCAGATAGGGTCGTCATCGATGTCTCCGCATTCCGATCGTCCCCTGTGATTCCCCTCCGATGCCGCTGTGACATGAATTCGGCCCTCAAAGTCCGTCAAAGTCTCCTGATCGAGCCCGGTGTTACCCGCAACCGCCGGATGCCGGCCCAGGTCTCGAGCTCCCCCCGGATCTCGATCGGATCCGCCACGTACTCCCACGCCTCCGCCCCCAGCGGCCCGCCGCCCGCGTCAGCCAGCAATGTCGCGCGGGTCGTGCCGTCGGCATCGCGCTCGATCAGCACCGGCGGCACCCCGCCGCGGATGCAAAGCGTCGCGCACGCCTTGTGCGGCTTCTCGTTTCCCGGCTTCATCGCACCGAGATAGCACTTGGAATCCACGATCTCGCCCCGAAGGGTGACCATCCCGAGGGGCACCGGCTTGCCCAGGTCCGGCGCCGCCGCCCGCTCGTCCGCCGCCAACGCCGCCGCATCGGGCTCGAGCTCGACCATCCGCTGCCCGGAACGCTCGAGCGTCCAGCCGCTGATCACCACAGGCCGTCCGTCCAGCGCGTCCAGCGGCCGCGAGACGCCGCGTTTGCCGGTCTCGATCAGGAGTCGAGCGGATCGCGCCGCGTTCTCCGATCCATCGTGACTTCCGCCCCTTTCGATCAGCATGGGATACGGCCATCGCACCAGCGTCCCGCGGAACGTCTGCGCTCGACCGTCGTTCCAGACCGCGGGCCCCGGGTCGGTCGCCGTCGCGCTGATCAACGTCGCGACCGTCGCCAAGGTCCACAGCGTCACCGGCACAAAGACCCGGAGGAACCTCACCAAAGGCCGCGGCGTGGGCAGGTACCCGACGTAGAAAGCCGAGGAGTCGGAGGGCTCAGTCATTGCGGCGTTCCTCCACGGCGTCCAGGACGCGAGCTGGCGGCAGCGCCGTGCCCGGCGGCATCGCCCGAACCGAGACCTCGACCCGTCCGCGCGTGATCCGTACCGCGTGGGTCGCGATCTTCTCTGTGAAAGGCGGGGGCGAGCAGCCATCGCCCGGTCGGTACTGCCACCCGTGCCACGGGCACGTGATGCACCCGTCGATCACCTTGCCCTCGCCCAACGGCCCGCCCTGATGGGCGCACACATTCGTCACCGCCGAGAACCCGTCCTTGTGCCGGAACACCGCGATCCGCTCGCGTCCCCGAGCCGCCACGATCCGGGCCCGATCCATCGGGATCTCGTCGGCAGCCCCGACATCCAGCCACGTCTCCCCGTTTGCGGATGCTGCTTTCCCCGCGTCAATCGGTGTCTCACGCAACGCGGCGGCGAGGTGCATGCCGCTGAGCATCACAACCCCGGCGCCCACAATCCAGACGTACACGCCGCCGCGATCGGTCTGCAACGCCCCCAGCGCGACATGGCCGACCAAGGCCGCGTACGCGACGTAGACCAGCATGTGCAGCCGCTTCCACGCCCTCGCGCCCAGGTTCTTGAGCCAGAAGTCGTGGCTGGTCGCCGCCATCAGGAACAGAATCGCCAGCGTGACCAACCCCAGCCACTCAAAGGGAAAGCCCCGCAGCGACGAAACACTGGTGTTGCTGGTCAAGAGCGAAATCAAGGGCGAGACCACGCCGAAGCCGTGGTAGTATCCGATGGCCAGCAACGCGTGCGTCAACGCGACCAAGAACGTCATCACACCCAGGTGCCGCCGGTTGTACAGCACGGGCAGGAAACGCCGATCGAGGCGGGCCAGCGGGCCGATCGCGAGGATCACGTGCAGCAGCACCGCGGCGCAGGCACCCAAACCGCGGAGAATCAAGACTTCATCCGAAAGCGCGTGATTGCCGCGCCACATCAGCTTGCCCGCGACCACCCACGAACCCAGAAACACAACCACCGCCGCCGCGGCCGCCGCGTCGTACCGCCGTTTGTGCGGGCTCCACTGGACCGCGACATAGCCAACACTCATGGCGAGGGCTCCTGAACCGACACCGGACGGATCGCTCGCTCCGCCCGTCGGCGCGTCGCGTCGGCGACCATCAGCAACGCGATCAAGGCGATCGGAAGCACCAGCCACGCCCGCCGGTGAGCATGCCGAAGGTCACGCGTCATGCCGCGGCTCCTCTGCTGCGGGGGTTGACTGGCGCATCGATCGCAAGATCGCCCAAGGCCACAGCGCCGCCAGCCCCGGTACCAGCAACAACCGGAATCCCCAAGGCCCCCCGGCCGCGACCCGATCCAGTCGGCCCAATCCCGCGGAGATCAACCAGACCGCCACACCCGCGCCCAGCAGGGCATAACCGCCGACCAGCGTGAGAATGACAGGCGCGAGCGTGTCCACGCCACTGCGATGCCGATCGGGCAACTCCGTGTTATGGAGTCGAAGTCCCTGCACCCGGGTCGGTCCTTGGGATGCCGATCGTTTAGCGGATCAAACCCAGCATTTTGCCCAGCACCACGATGCGCTCGCTCAGCGATTGCTCCGGCGGGTCCGACGCATTGTGGTGCAGCACGATCATGGTCGCGTCGTCGTCGAGCCGCGGCTCGCCCGTGCGTGCGGCGATCTCGTCGAGCACGCGTTGCCGCAGTGTCGCGGGATCGAGAGCCGCGGCGCAAACGCCTGGTTCAGTATCGCGGGCCGCGGTGACGCTCCGCACCACATCAAGCAGACCATCCTCGCCCCATGGCTTGTTCTCGCCGCCGCGGGCCTCGATGAACGCGTCGGAGTACAGCGCCAGCAGATCCCCGCGATCGAGCCGGATCGCGAACTGTTCGTACTCCGTGGGGTCGATCACGCCCAGGGGCAGGTTGGACGCGCCCACCTCACCCTGCCGCGACGCCCCCAGCGCATCGGGCACATCGGCGTCGAGGTACCGCCACTCGCCGCGTGTGGCCGAGTAATGCAGCGGGCGCGGATGCCCCGCGTTACAGATGATCGCGTGGTCGGTGGGCGCGAAGTACGACACCAAGACCGCCGTCGCGAACCGCCCGCTCGCGCGCGAGAACCGCGTGTTGAGCGAGCGGGCGAAGCGGCTCTGGTCGGGCGTGTTGATCGAGCGCCGCATCAGGTCCCGCAGGCCCGCCGCCGTTGACGCCACCACGCTGCCGTGGCCAGCCACATCGGCCAGCACAAACCGCGTGATCAGGCCCGCGGCACAGTTGGAGACGTAGTAGATGTCCCCGCCCTGGGCCTCGCCGTGGTGCGGCGTGCAGCCCACGAACACGTCGTTGCCCGGCACCGACACCTCGCCCACAAAGCCGTCGTGTCCGCCCCATACTTCCATGCAAGCGAGGCGTCGCGGGGTGGGATGCGTTGGTCGGCTCATGCGCGTGCTTACACCGCGGCGTTGCGCCGCGCCGCCTTGATCGCCTTCAGCAGCCCCTCGGGCGCCAGGCCCGTCGCCGGCTCCTCGGTCGGCGCCAACGCCTGCTTGCCCAGCTGGACCGTCCGCCGGTACGCCGCCAGGTAGTTCACGCACGACGGGCAGACCGTCAGGTGCCGCTCGAAATCACGGAGCTGCTCGGCGTCGAGGCGCTGCTCGAGGTAATCCGCGATGAAGTCGATCAGCTCGCGGCACGTGATGTAATCGTTGTTCGTCACGAATCGTCCTCAACAAAGTACGGGTCGAGCAGCGTCTTAAGCGCCTGGCGAGCGCGGTGCAGCCGCGTTCGCACCGTGTCGAGCGTCACGCCCAAGACCGCCGCCGTCTCTTCCGTGTCCAACCCTTCCACATCCCGGAGCACGAGCACCACCCGGTACTGCTCTGGCAATTCCTCGATCCGCGAACGGACCAGGGCCCTCAGCTCCGCCTGTTCGATGCCGGCAGGTCCGTCGGCGTGCCAGGGTTTCTGCGGTGTTTTCTGATGCCCGTCGGAGACAAACTCCGGAAGCAAGGCGTCCATGCTCTTTTCCGGACGCCGACGCTTGCTCCGCAGCTTCATCAGGCACGCGTTCACCGTGATCTGATGCAGCCATGTCGTCAGCTTCGAGCGCCCGTCGAACCGGTCCAGCGACCTGAACGCGCTCAGGAGCGCGTCCTGCACCGCGTCCTCGGCGTCCGCTTCGGTGGGCATCATCTTCCGCGCCACCGAGAGCAAGCGCCCCGCCGCCGCGTCCACCAACTCGTCGAACGCGGCCTCCTCGCGGGCACGCAGCCGCGCCAAGAGCTTCGCGTCGTCGGTGATGACCGCCGCATCCTGCATGGGAATCAGCGTACCTTCCATACCGACCCTGAGACGCCGGGAAACCCCGGTGTGACACATCCGGCGGACGACGGCATCCGATTCCCGACGCGACGCTCCGAGCCCCGTCCAGAGGGCTTCCCGGGGTCGTTCGCGAGGAGTCCTTCTTTATGAAAGCGGTTGCCGTCTTCCCGCGCGAGCGGGCGGTTCGTGTTATTGACACCCCCGAGCCCGGTCTCACAGCCCCCGACCACGTCAAGCTCCGCACCCTCGAGGTCGGTGTTTGCGGCACCGACCGTGAGATCTGCGGCTTCCACTACGGCTTCCCACCCGAGGGCAGCGACCACCTCATCATCGGCCACGAGGCCCTCGGTGAGGTGGTCGAGATCGGCAAGAAGGTCCAGAACTTCAAGATCGGCGACCTGGCCGTGCTCACGGTGCGCCGCCCGTGCAACCAGCCGCAGTGCCCGTCGTGCAAAGAAGGCCGTCAGGACTTCTGCTACACCGGCGCGTTCACCGAGCGCGGCATCAAGCAGCAGCACGGCTACATGACCGAGTACGTCGTCGATTCCGAACGCTTCTTGCTCCCAGTGCCCAAGAGCCTCCGCGAGTTCGCCGTGCTGGTCGAGCCGCTGACCATCGCCGAGAAGGCGCTCATCGCGGTCTGGCAGGTGCAGCAGCGGCTCCCCTGGTCGTGTCCGACGGCGGGCAAGAAGAAGCCGGGCCATTGCCACCACGCGTTGATCCTCGGCGCCGGCCCGATCGGGCTGCTCGGGGCGATGGCGTTCGCGAACGCGGGATTCTCGACGTTTGTCTACAGCCGCGAGGACGAGAAGAGCAGCAAGGCCGCGTTGGTGCGTTCCTTCGGCGCATCGTACATCTCCGCCGCGGTCACCCCAGTAGAGAAGCTGGTGGACCGCATCGGCACCATCGACGTGGTCTACGAGGCCGCGGGTGCGTCCAAGCTCTCGTTCGATGTCCTCCAGCAAGTCGGGCCCAATGCGGCGTTTGTTTTCACGGGTGTGCCGGGATTGCGCGGCCCCGCGGAAGTAAACACCGACCAGATCATGCGGAACATGGTGCTCAAGAACCAGGTGCTGCTGGGAACCGTCAACGCCGGGCGGGACGCGTTCGAGAACGCGATCAAGGACCTCAAGGACTTCAAGAAGAAGTGGCCCGACGCCCTGCGGTCGCTCATCACCGGGCGCTACGCCGTGAGCGACGCGACCACGCCGCTGCTCTCCACCGACGGGATCAAGAACGTCATCGCGTTTGCCCAGCCGTGACGCACTGGACCGAAGCCATCATCGAAGGTGTGCTGCTGGGCGCGTTCATGTTCACGGCGTGCTCGGCGGTGGTGGTGTTTTGCCACCCGTCCTCGCCGGTGGCGCGCGCAATCACACGCCCGCTGGCACGGCGCGGATGCATCGGCGTGCTCATGGGCCTCACCGCGATCGCGTTGATCCACTCGCCCTGGGGACAGAAGTCGGGCGCGCACATGAACCCTGGCACTACGCTGGTGTTCACGCTCCTGGGCAAAGTTCCCTGGAAAGTGGCGGTGATGTACCCGATCGGACAGTTCGCGGGCGGGTTCCTGGGTGTGGGCTTGGCGCGGATGGCGTGGGGAAAGCACGTCGCGCACGAGAGCGTGCGGTACGCATCCACGCTGCCAGGCGCGCACGGAACTGTCGTTGCGTTCCTCGGGGAACTGATCATCTCATCCCTGTTGATGTCGGTGGTGCTGTGGATGAGCAATACCGCGAGCGCGGCCCCGTACACGGGCATCATCGCCGGGTGCATGGTGGCGTCGTTCATCACCATCGAGGCGCCCCTTTCAGGCATGAGCATGAATCCGGCCCGGACGCTGTCGTCGGGGCTGTGGTCGCGCCGGTTCGACGGGTTGTGGATCTATTTCACCGCCCCGCCGATCGGGATGCTGCTGGCCGCGGGGTTGTACGTGGGGGCGCGGGGCGTGGACGCGGTGTACTGCGCCAAGCTCCAGCACCCGCACGAGGGGCCCTGTTTGTTTGAGTGCGACATCGATCGCATGCCCGGCCGCGTGCCGGTGCCTTAAGGAGACGCTATGTCTATCGACGCTCGCTACGACATCATCATCATCGGGTCCGGCGCCGGGGGCGGAACGCTCGCTCAGCGGCTCGCGGCTACGGGCAAGCGCATTCTCATCGTTGAGCGGGGCGAGTATCTGCCCCGGGAGCGTGAGAACTGGGAGACCCGCGCGGTCTTCGAGCAGAAGCGCTATCTCGCGAAAGAGACCTGGCGTGATCAGAACGGGCAGGTGTTCGAGCCCTACACGCACTACTGGGTGGGCGGGAACACCAAGGTGTACGGCGCGGCGTTGCTGCGCCTACGCGAGGACGACTTCGGCGAGGTGCGGCACTACGGCGGCGTCTCGCCCGCGTGGCCGATCGGCTACGACGAGCTGGAGCCGTACTACTGCGAGGCGGAGCGGCTGTACAGCGTGCACGGTACGAGGGAGGCGAAGCGGCGTGATCCCTACGACCCGCCGTCGTCCGCGGACTATCCATTCCCGCCGGTACCGCCCGAGCCGCGGATCGCGGAGTTGATGCACGATCTTCGGATGTTGGGAACTCGGCCGTTCCCGGTGCCGCTGGGAGTGCGGTTGCACGAGCACGATCGGGGCGCGGCGCCGACGCACCTGAGCCAGTTCGACGGCTACCCGGATCTGACCGAGGCCAAGGCGGACGCGCACGTGGTGGGGGTGCGGGCGGCGCTTCGTTACGCGAACGTGTCGATGCTGACCGGGGCCAAGGTGGAGCGGCTGGTGACGCATCCCGGGGGGCACAGCGTGCGCGAGGTGGTGGTGCGGCGGGGGAGCGCAATGCTGACGATCGGGGCCGACATCGTCGTGCTGGCCGCGGGTGCGATCAACTCCGCGGCGGTGCTGCTGCGGTCGCGTTGCGATGCCCATCCGCGCGGGCTGGCGAACCGCTCGGACCAGGTGGGGCGGAACTACATGACGCACCACAACGGGTGCTTCCTGGTGGTGTCGAGCGAGCCCAACACATCGCAGTTCCAGAAACACTTCGCGATCACGGACTTTTATCGCGGCTCGTCCGAATCGCCCCTGCCTTTGGGGACGATCCAGCTCATGGGCAAACCGGATCCGGGGACGATCCAGTGGCTGCGGGGGGATCAGTTGCCCGGCGAGAGCCTTGAGAGCATTCAGAGTCGCACGATTGATTTCTTCTTGACGAGCGAGGACTTGCCCTCCCCGGACAACCGGATCACGCTGGATGACGACGGCGTGATCCGGGTCTCGTACACGCCCAACAACCTGGAGGCGTACACGCGGCTGGAGCGGGTGCTGGCGGAACTGATGAGCCGCGTGGAGCGCGGGCGTGGGCGGTCGACGCCCTCGTTCTTCAAGTCGCGGCTGGGCGTGAGCGGTGTGTCGCACCAGAACGGGACGCTGCGCTTCGGGCGTGACCCGGCGACGAGCGTGCTGAATACCGAGTGCCGGGCGCACGAGGTCGAGAATCTGTACGTGGCGGACGGATCGTTCTTCCCGTCGAGCGCGGCGGTGAACCCTTCATTGACGATCATGGCCAATGCGCTGCGTGTGGGGGACATCATCGCCAAGCGATTGGGCGTAGAAGAGCCGCGGATGCAGGAGGTGGGAGCGTGATGAAGCGTCGGCCGCTGTTGTTGGTCGCGGGGGTGATCCTCGCCGCGTACGGGACGGCGAACGCGGTGGAGCCGGCGCCGGATCGGCCTGCTGCGGGTCTGACGGCGCCGAATTCAACGCCGCTGGTGGCCGCGGTGGTGGGGGTCACGATTCCGGTGAGCGATCTGGATCAGGCCGTGGCGTTCTACCGCGATGTGCTGTCGTTCGAGAAGACGGCGGAGCGCGAGGAGGCGGGCGGCGAGGTCGAGCGGATCGAAGGGCTGTTCGGCGTGCGCCGGCGGGTGGCGACGATGCGGCTGGGTGCGGAGGAGATCGAGCTCACGCAGTATCTCGCGCCCGAGGGGCGGGCGGTGCCGGCGGACTCGCGGAGCAACGACGCGTGGTTTCAGCACATCGCAATCGTGGTGCGGGATTTGGACGCCGCGTACGCGCACCTGCGGTTGCATCGGGTGCGGCACGCGTCGAGCGGGCCGCAGGTGCTGCCGCTCAGTAATCCCAACGCGGGCGGCATCGGCGCGTTCTACTTCAAGGACCCGGACGGGCACGTGCTGGAGGTGATTCACTTCCCGGCCGGGAAAGGTGATCCCAAGTGGCAGAGCGGCACGGGGCTGTTTCTTGGGATCGATCACACGGCGATTGTGGTGCGCGACACCGAGGCCGCGCTGGGGTTCTATCGCGACCGGCTCGGCCTGCGGGTGGCGGGCGCGAGCGAGAACTTTGGGATCGAGCAGGAACGGTTGAACAACGTGTTCGGGGCGAGGCTGCGGATCACGGCCCTGCGGGCCGAGCGCGGGCCGGGGGTTGAACTCTTGGAGTATCTCGCGCCCCGCACTGGTCGGACGGCGCCGACGGACACCAAGGCCAGTGATCTGTGGGCGTGGCAGACGCGCGTGGAGGTCTACAACGCGAGTCTGCTGGAGCCGGCGGCACGGTTGACACGGTCGACGTGGGTTTCCCCGGGTGTGGTCGGCAATGACCCAGCGGGTGGAGGCGTGCCCGCGGGCGTGCAGTGCACGGACATGGACGGGCATCGGGTGTTGATCACGGCGCCGGTGCGGGAGCGGTGACACATGCGGCGGACAGCGGCATCTGATTTGGCGGCGGCGCACGCCGCGAGAAGGAAGGAACAGCCGCAATGCAGACGTTTACCCGGATCGGACTTGTCAGCACCCTTGCGTTCGTGAGCCCGGTGTGGGCCGAGCCGATGCAGAACATGGGAACAACGACCGAGTCGTTGCAGTCGACGCTCACGCCTCTGAACGGCGGGGCGGCGGTGAATCCCAAGGAGATTCGCGGCGCGTACTTGGCGCTGCACTTCCTGCCGGCGTATGCGGGCGAGGCCAAGCCGCATGCGGACGCGGTGAACGAGTTTGCCGCGAACCTGCCCAAGCTCGCGGGGCTGCGGACGTACTTTGTGGTCGAGGCAAAGCGGGATTGGACGCTTGCGACCAACGAGGCGTCGTCGCTGATCGCGATCGATGCGGGGAACGCATTGGCGAAGGAGTTGCAGGTCGCGATCACGTCGCCGGTGACGGTGGTGTTCGATCCCGCGGGGCGTGAGCTGTTCCGTTGGACCGGCTCGGGCGAGCACGGGCACTTGTCGTACGCGACGTTCGCGAACGCTTTCAACAAGCAGAGCGAGGCGAAGGCGCTGAAGGATTACAACCTGCCCAAGGGATCGCGACTGGCGATCGAGGGGTACGACCCGGTGTCGTACTTCGCGGGCAAGCCCGCGAAGGGGAGCGACAAGATCACGTCCACCTGGCACGGGGTGGAGTACCGATTCGCGACCAAAGAGAATCGGGAGAAGTTCAACGCCGACCCGGATCAGTACGCCCCGACCTACGGCGGCTGGTGCGCCAGCGCGATGGGGGCCAAGGGGACCAAGGTCGAGATCGATCCGACCAACTTCAAGGTGAAGGATGGTCGTCTGCACCTGTTCTACAAGGACTTCTTCTCCGACGCTCTCAAGGACTGGAACAAGAACGAGAAGGAGTGGGAACCGAAGGCGGATACGAACTGGAAGAAGACTACCGGCGAGGATGCTCGTCGCGGAACGAAGTGAAGGTCCGACCCGGCGCGTCGAGCGGACCGGGATCGTGCCAACACGTGAGCACACCGACACGAGCGGGCACGAGGGCGGCGCGGAGCGAGAAACGGATTCGAATCAAGAGTGAGGATGCGATGTCGAGCACGATGACCGGCGAGGCCATGATGAACCAGCCGTCCGCGCTGTCCAAGCCCCTGACGATCGTGTCGTGGGTGCTGCAGGTGGTGGTGGCGGTGATCCTGTTTCAGACGCTGTTCTTCAAGTTCACGGGCGCCGAGGAGAGCGTGTACATCTTTACCAAGGTCGGTGCCGAGCCGTTCGGGCGGTATGCCAGCGGCGTGGCGGAGCTGATCGCGGTGGTGCTGCTGCTGACACCTCGGACGATCACGCTGGGGGCGGCGCTGAGCGTGGGTGTGATAACGGGCGCGATCGGGGCGCACCTGACCAAGCTGGGAGTCGTGGTGCAGAATGACGGCGGCTTGCTGTTCGCGCTGGCGCTGCTTGTGTTCTTCGGGTCTCTGGGGATTCTCGGCATCCGACGGCGGCAGATCCCGGTGATCGGCAAGTCGCTGCCGTTCTGAGGCGTTTCTTTCCATGGCTTTGATGGCCCGTCCGCGGCGTGTGATCGCCGCGGCTTGGTTGCGGTTTGGATCTTGACATGAACAAGCACAAGCATCGTGGAGCGGACGGCAACGACGCGGGGGCCACGCACGCGGAGTCGCAGCGGCTGGCGGAAGCGGACGCGGGGCGCGCGGCGTGGCGGCGCTGGGGGCCTTACGTCTCGGAGCGGCAGTGGGGGACGGTGCGAGAGGATTACTCGTCGAACGGCGATTGCTGGAGCTCGTTCCCGCACGATCACGCGCGCAGCCGCGCGTATCGGTGGGGCGAGGACGGGCTGCTGGGTATCAGTGACGACGAGCAGCGGCTGTGCTTCGCGGTGGCTTTGTGGAACGGGAAGGATCCGATTCTGAAGGAGCGGCTGTTCGGCTTGACGGGCCCGGAGGGGAACCACGGCGAGGACGTGAAGGAGCAGTACTTCTACCTCGACTCGACGCCGACCCACTCGTACATGAAGGGGCTGTACAAGTATCCGCAGGCGGAGTTTCCGTATGCGTGGCTGGTGGAGGAGAACCGTCGCCGCGGGCGCGAGCAGCGGGAGTTCGAGCTGGACGACACGGGAGTGTTCGCCGGGTCGCGGTACTTCGACGTGGAGGTGGAGTACGCAAAGCGGGGCGTGGAAGATCTGTACGTGCGGCTGACGGTGAGCAATCGCGGGCCCGAGGCGGCGACGGTGCACGTGCTGCCCACGCTGTGGTTCCGCAACACCTGGTCGTGGGGATGCACGGACAAGAACCATGAGTCGTGCGGCGTGATGCCGATGCTGAAGCGGCTGGGGGACACGGGCATGGTCGCCACGCACGAGCGGCTGGGGCGATACGAGATGCGCTTCGAGGAGCTTGGGGAGGCGCAGCCGCGGCTGATCTTCACGGACAACGTGAGCAACGCGGAGCGGCTGTGGGGTGTGGCGAGCGAGTCGCGGTTCACGAAGGACGCGTTCCATCGCTTGGTGGTCGATGGGCAGGGCGGCGCGGTGAACCCGATGGCGATGGGGACCAAGGGGGCGGCGTGGTACACGCTGACGATCCCGGCGGGCGCGTCACGGGTGATCCGGGCGCGGCTGGTGCGGTGCGAGAGCGTCGAAGAGTGTGATGCCGAGCGGCTGGATCTGGATGAATGCAACTGCACGTTCGAGAAGCGTCGCGCGGAGGCGGACGCGTTCTACAACGAGCCGCCGCGGAATCACGGGCTGTTGTCGGCCGAGCAGAGGCTTGTGGCGCGGCAGGCGGCGGCGGGGCTCTTGTGGAGCAAGCAGTTCTTCAACTTCGATATCCCCGAGTGGCTGGATGGCGATCCGGCAACGCCCAAGCCGCCGGAGTCGCGGAAGTCGGGGCGGAACAGCGACTGGCGGCACCTCAACAACCGCGACATTATCTCGATGCCGGATAAGTGGGAGTACCCGTGGTACGCGGCGTGGGACCTCGCGTTCCAGATGATCCCGTTCGCGAGGCTGGATCCGGCGTTCGCGAAGGAGCAGCTCGTGCTGTTCTTGCGGGAGTGGTACATGCATCCCAGCGGGCAGTTGCCGGCGTACGAGTTCGCGTTCGGTGATGTCAACCCGCCGGTGCACGCGTGGGCGGTGTGGCGGGTGTACCAGATGACGGCGGAGCGCACGCCCGATGGCAAGCAGGTGCGCGATCGGCTGTTCCTGGCCCGGTGCTTCCAGAAGCTGCTCATCAACTTCACATGGTGGGTGAACCGTAAAGACCCTACGGGGAAGAACCTGTTCAGCGGCGGATTCCTCGGGCTGGACAACATCGGCGTGTTCGATCGCTCGCGGCCCCTGCCGACCGGGGGGCACCTCGAGCAGGCGGACGGCACGGCGTGGATGGCGTTCTACTGCGGCACGATGCTGGCGATCGCGCTAGAGCTGGCGAAGGACGACCCCGCGTACGAGGACGTGGCGACCAAGTTCTTCGAGCACTTCATCGCGATCACGGATGCGATGAACACGCTGGGCGGCACGGGGCTGTGGGATGAGAAGGACGGGTTCTATTACGACCAGATCCGGAGGGGCGATCGGGTCACGCCGCTGCGTGTGCGGTCGCTGGTGGGGATGATCCCGCTGTTGGCGGTGGAGATTCTGGAGAGTGACACGATCGACAAGCTGCCGGATTTCAAGCGGCGGATGGAGTGGTTCTTGAAGCACCGCACGGACCTGCCGTGGGCGACGGCGTGCGCGTGCGGGCACGCGGAGAGCGCCGGCGGGCCAGAGCACCGCCTTCTGGCGATCCCGTCGCGTGAGCGGTTGGAGCGCGTGGTTGGGTACCTGATGGACGAGTCGGAGTTTCTTTCGCCCTTTGGCGTGCGCTCGGTGTCGAAGCTCCATGAGAAGCAGCCGTACGTGCTGCATGTTGCGGCCGAGGAGCACCGGGTTGATTACTGCCCGGGCGAATCGAACACGTCGCTCTTCGGCGGCAACTCGAACTGGCGCGGTCCGATCTGGTTCCCGCTGAACTTCCTGATCATCGAGGCGCTGGAGCGGTATCACCACTACTACGGCGACGCGGTGGTGATCGAGGCTGGCGGGAAGAGCTTCACACTCGGGCAGGCGGCCGACGAGATCCGTCAGCGGCTGACCCGGTTGTTTCTTCCGGATCGCGCGGGGCGGCGGCCGTGCTATGACGGGGACGCCAAGTTTGCGAGCGATCCAGCGTGGCGCGAGCTGGTCTTGTTCCATGAGCACTTCCACGCCGACACGGGGCGGGGGTTGGGGGCGTCGCACCAGACTGGTTGGACGGCGCTGGTGCTGGAGATGCTGCGGCCGACGCCGATGATTGCTGCGCGGGGTGAGGCAGAGTCAACCACGATCCGACGGGGCATGGTCGGAGCGCGGCGGTAACAACTCTGATGTGAAGAACGCAAGGAGAACGCCCGGGAAGGCCCGGGCGTTCTGTGCTTTTTCGTGGGGTGCGGGCATCGTCAGTCACGAACGGAGCACCGCGCGGCACGAAGCCGAGCGAGTTCGGTGAGGCACACCCGCTGAGTGGGTTGGCTATACGCTGTGGTCTACCGAGATCACCATGAGCAACCGACCGACAACGCCGGACACGCCCGCAGAGCCGATGAACCGCGCTGTTGTTGCGACGGGCGAGGCGACCGGGTTCATTCCTGTGCAGAACGGCAAGCTCACGCCGATCACGGTGATCGGTACCGATGCGATCCGCTCGACGTTCGGTGATCTCTGCATCCGGCAGGCGATCAACTCGCGCTGTGCGCCCGGTGTGACGGACATCGTGCTGAATCCGGACGCCCACGCGGGGTACGGCGCGCCGGTCGGTTGCGTGCTGGTGTCTCCGGATCACATCTATCCGGGTCCGGTGGGCGTGGACATCAAGTGCAGCATGAGCCTGCTGCAGCTTGATCTGCCCGAGGACGCGGTCAGGGATAAGCGGACTCGCCGCGCCTTGATCGATGCGATCCTGGAGCGGACGCCGACGGGCGCGGGACGTGGTTTGCGGCACGCACCCAAGGGGCGTGCGGTGCATGTTGAGTTTGGCAAGCGCGTGGTGACGGAGGGCGCGTCGATCGGCGTGCTGCAGGAACTCGGTGTGCCCGTCGAGTGGACCAGCCGCTGCGAGGACGCAGTTCACCACGGGCACGACGACACCGCCGATGCGCTCCGCGAGCGGCTGGAGCGGACCCACCTGGGCGATGAGCGCGGCATGCATGTCTTTGCCGGGAAGGTCAGCCAGCTCGGGTCCTACGGCGGGGGCAACCACTTCGGCGAGTGCGAGATCGTGCAGGTGGGCACGTCCCAGCGGGCGCGAGCTGCGGCCAGCGTGTTCGGCCTGCGGGATCGGCATGTCGCGTTCCTGTCGCACTGCGGCAGCCGTGGATGGGGAGCGTTGCTCGCGGGTCATCAGTTCAAGTCGCTGCAACGCAAGTTCAAGCAATGGGACATCCCGCTTCCCGGGAACGACCGCGAGCTGGTCTATGCGCCGCTCGGGACGCCCGAGGCCGAGGCGTATCTCGACGACATGGCGCTGGGCGCGAACTTCGCGACCGTCAACCACATGCTGATCAACGCGTTGGTGCTCGAGGCGTTCCAGGAAGTGATTCCGGGCACCAGGGGGACGCTGGTGTACTTCATCAGCCACAACATCGCGCGCCGGGAGATCGTGCGCAACCAGCCCGCGTGGGTGCACCGCAAGGGCGCAACCCGGGCGTTCCCCGCGCAGCACCACGCGCTGCGTGACACGCCGTTCTTCGAGACCGGGCATCCGATCCTGCTGCCAGGCAACCCGCAGGACGGCTCGAGCGTGATGGTGGCCGAACCGGGTGCGGCGCTGTCGTGCTACAGCGTGAATCACGGCGCCGGGCGACGGATGAGCCGCACCGCCGCGAACAAGACGCTGAACCAGGCGGAGATTGACGCAAGCTTTGACGATCAGGACATTCTGACGAACTGCCGAAACTACCCGCGCGACGAGGCTCCGCGGGCGCACAAGGACTTCGAGGCGGTGCTCGACAGCGTCAAGCTCGCCGGCCTCGCGAGCGAGGTCGCCCGCCTCAGGGCTCGGTTTGTCATCAAGGATGGAGATCAGGCGGACGACTGAGTCCTCGATCGCCTTTCTGAGCGGCACTCATCCTCCTCAGTTGTGAGGAACAAGCGGATGCAGAACGCCGATGCGTTTGCCCCGATGCCGCTGGATGCATGGTCTCGTGTGCGAAACCCGAATTGTGACAGGCGGCGGGGCAACTCGTGTGGACTCGTTCCCAGCGCGGCGGGCCATCGAAGATCGTGTGTCAATCGGCTGCTGCCGGGTGATCAGCGTCCGGACTGCAACGCAAACGGCCTCGGATTGCTCCGAGGCCGCTGAAGCTCCCTGTACAAGACCGTTTCGGAGGGTTGGCCGACCACTCTCGGGGTGGCCGGATGGATGTGTGATCTGCACGGGTCGTTAACCTGGGCAGGCGGAAACCGCATTCGTTGGGACGCCAGATGGTCAAAAAGCTCCAGACTCGCCAGTTGAAGTGGCGAAATGACCCCGGAACACAGCGCTGCCAGGCCAACATCGGTGCCAGTCTCCATTCCTTTCGAACCAAAGCCGAAGCGTTGACGTAGCATCTACGACGTCGTATACTCCCTCGCAGTATGTTCCCCCGCAACAGCCATTTCCGGACCTGCCTCAGCCTGCTCTTGGCGGTCGTGGTGCCGTTCTGCTGCTGCAACTTCCAATCGCTTCTGACCGCCTGCGAGGCGTGCATCCCTGCCTGTTCGGGCCATGATGGCCACGCAGCGGCCGCGAACGGGCATGCGCACAACAACCACGAAGACGCTGACGAAAGCGGCGAGCGCTCAGACTCGGAAACCCGCCATCATCATGACACGCCTTCGGATGGGGATCACCAGGACTGCACGTGCGGCAAGCACGAAGCGAAGATGCTGTCAGCCGAGAAGCCGACCATCGAGCTGCCGACCGTCGTTCTGGTCGCGATCCTCGACTGGGTTGCGATGCCGTCTTCGGCTGCGGAGCCTTCCCGCCCGTTCACAAATGGCGAGACTTGGGCCGCCGTCAGACCTCCGACCAGTCTGCTGCGCCTGCATTGCGCGCTGATCGTGTAGCCATTACGCCCATCAACGCTTGCCACCTCGGGGAGTCTCCCCGCTGTTGGGCGAGCGTCGCGGCGCATCGAGCCTGATCGCCGCCGCGATCGGCCAACCTCCTCACATCCAGTGTCCATCCCAGTTCCTTCCCCGGAGATCGCTCATGGTCCGCTCACGCGCGGCCCTGGCTGCGGGCGCATTGGCGCTCGCAACCGCGGCCATCCTGATTCCTGTCTACGCGCACGAAGGTCACGGAAAACCGACCGGCGCGACGTTCGACCCCAACGCGCCCAAGAAGGTCAGCGAGGCGACCGCACTCGCCATCGGTCTCAAGACTGCGGAGGTGGACTTCGGGCACGTCGAAGATGTGGTCCGGCTGACCGGTATGGTCCGGGCCAGCCCCGGCTCCCTAGCCAGCGTGTCGGCGACCTATGCGGGCGTCATCCGCTCCATCACAGTACAGCCGGGTGACTCCGTGCGTGCGGGCGATGTCGTCGCGGAGATCGAGTCGCCAGAGCTTGCCCGTGCGGCATTCGAGGTGAAGCGGCTAGAGGCCGAAGCCGAGCGGCTCGCGTCCGAGGCGAAGCGGGCCAGCTCCCAGATCGCGGCGTTGGAGATCGAGTCGCCGGCATCCGAGCAGGGCGCCGCGATCGCCGAGGCCGAGGTCGCGAGGTTGACCAGCGCAGGCGAGAGCGTGTCGGCGAATCTGCTCGCGCAGCGACGGGCCGAAGCGATCCGGTCACGGACGGAGGCCGGCCTTCGGCGGGTCGCGCTTGAACAGGCCAGGATCGAGGCCGAATCCCTCCGACGACAGATGGAAGCCACCAAGGCGTCGGCCGAAGCCCTGCGCGGAACCCTCCCAGCAAGTCTTTCCAGCACGACCGCGAGCATGATCCGTCTTGTCGCTCCGCTGGACGGCGTGGTGGTGAGCCGCCCTGGAGTTATCGGCGAGGGCGTCGCCGCTGGAAGCCCCATCGTGACCATCGGCGACTTCTCGCGGGTGCAGATCGAAGGAGAACTTCCTGAAGGGCTTCTCTCCCGCGTGGAGGGAGCACCGAATGCGAAGGTGCGGGTACGGCGCGGCGTGGCCGCGTCGAGCGATGTCGTGGCGGAAGGGGCCGTGCGGTTCCTCAGCCCCTTGATCGACGCATCCAAACGCACCGCGCACGTCATCGTCGACGTGGACAACCCGAAGGGTCTGCTGCGGCAAGGCCAGTTCGTGGACCTGAGTGTGGTGATCTCGAGCAACGACAGCGCCGTGGTGGTGCCCGCGTCGGCCGTCGTCAAGGAGGGCCCGGTTCAGTACGTCTTTGTGCGCGAGGGCAAGGCCGAGAACGTGGTCTTCAAGAAGCGCGACGTGGCCACCGGCGCCCGGGACGACCGCGTCGTCGAGATCCTCAGCGGGCTCGTGCCCGGTGATGTCGTCGCGGTCGGCGGCGCGTTCAGCCTGTCGCAGCTCCGCGGGTTCGTTCCCGGCGCTCCCGAACCCGTCCCCGAGCCCGCCAAGTCCGGCGACGGTCACGGCCACTCCCACTGAACACGCCCTTTCACGCCACAAGCCCGACCGCCACCCGAGGAACTCCCCGTGCTCAACTGGATCATCCGATCATCCTTGAACAACCGCGTGCTGGTGCTGATCGCGGCCCTGCTCGTCTCCGTCTACGGGCTCTACGTCACGCTCCGGACGCCGACGGACGTGCTGCCCGATCTCAACCGCCCCGTCGTGACCATCATGACCGAAGCCCCCGGCCTCGCGCCCGAGGAGGTCGAGGCCCAGGTCACGTACAACATTGAAACCGCCGTCAACGGCTCGCCCGGGGTCGAGCGGGTGCGGAGCGTGTCGTCGCTGGGCCTTTCGATCGTCTTCGTCGAGTTCCAGTGGGGCACGGACCTCAAGTACAACCGCCAGGTCGTCACCGAGCGGATGGGGACCATTACCGCGAAGCTGCCCCCCGGCGTCGTGCCTGTGATGACGCCCGCGACGAGCATCATGGGTGAGATCGCCCTGATCAGCGTTTCGAGCAAGTCTCTGACGCCGATGGACGTGCGCACCGTGGCCGAGTTCACGCTCCGACCCGCGATCCTTTCGATTCCCGGCATCGCCCAAGTCACGGCGATGGGCGGCGACCTCAAGCAGTTTCGAGTCCAGGTCGATCCCGACAAGCTCCGTCTGTTTGACCTCACTATCGAGGACGTCGAGAAGGCGCTCGCCGCTGCCAACCAGAACACCGGTGGCGGCTTTGTCGTCAGCGGTGCGCAGGAACTGGTCGTTCGGAACATCGGCCGAGTCCAGACCGCGGACGACATCGCGCTCTCCCTCGTGGCGACCAAGCCCGGCGATCACGCCAGCCCGCCGAGGGCCGTGCTGGTCCGAGACGTCGCGACGGTCATCGAGGCCGGCCCCACGATCAAACGCGGCGACGGTTCGGACAACGGCTCGCCCGCCGTCATCATGGCGATCCAGAAGCAGCCGGGCGCGGACACGATCACGCTCACGCGGGCGCTCGACCAGACGCTTGAGCAGCTCAGGCCCACGCTCCCCAAGGGGATCGAGATCAACGCCGACGTGTTCCGGCAGGAGCACTTCATCAAGTCGGCCATCGGGAACGTGGTTGAGGCGCTCCGCGATGGCGCGATTCTCGTGGTCATCGTGCTCATCCTGTTCCTGATGAACGTGCGGACGACGATCGTCACGCTCACGGCCCTTCCCTTGTCGATCATCACGACGTTCCTGGTCTTCCACTGGCTGGGCATGAGCGTGAACACGATGACGCTGGGCGGGCTCGCGGTCGCCATCGGTGAACTTGTGGACGACGCGGTGGTCGATGTCGAGAACGTCTACCGCCGCCTGGGCGAGAACCGCCGCGCGGCAAGCCCCAAGCCCATCGCGCAGGTAGTCTTCGACGCGTCCAGCGAGATCCGCAACCCGATCATCCTGGGCACGATCATCGTCAACCTCGTCTTCCTGCCGACGTTCTTCCTCCCGGGCATCGAGGGGCGGCTCTTTGCCCCGCTGGCGACCGCGTACATCGTGAGCATCTTCGCCTCGCTGCTGGTGGCGCTCACGATCACGCCGGTGCTGGCGTACTACCTGCTCCCGGGTATCAAGCGCATGGAGCACGGCAAGGACGGCCCCTTGCTGGGGGCCTGCAAGTGGCTGGCGCTCAAGTCCTACTCGATCTCGATGCCGCGCCCGGTCGCGGTGCTGGGCACGCTCGGCGTGCTGGTGGCGGTCGCTCTCTTTGTCGTCACACGTCTGGGCTCGGAGTTCCTCCCGCCGTTCAACGAGGGCACGGCCGTGGTCTCGTTCATGCAGCAGCCGGGGATCTCGCTCGCGGAATCCAACAAGCTCGGCACCAAGGCCGAGGAGATGATCCTCTCGATCCCACAGGTCAAGAGCACGGCCCGCCGAACCGGCCGCGCCGAGCAGGACGAGCACGCCCTTGGCGTGAACGCCAGCGAGATCGAGGTGGACTTCTGGACCAAGGAAGAAGCGAAGAACCCCGACAAGCACGCGACCACTGCAGGCCGACGGCCGCCTCCGGTCAAGGACATCCTGCCGCGCGAGCAGGTCTTCTCGATGATCGAGGAAAAACTTGCGGCCTTCCCCGGCGTCGCCACGGGCATCGGCCAGCCCATCAGCCACCGCATCGAGCATCTCCTGTCGGGCGTCCGCGCTCAGGTCGCCATCAAGATCTTCGGCGACGACCTCGGCACGCTCCGGACGCTGGCCGAGCAGACCAAGGCGGCGATGGAGGGCATCCCCGGCGTCGCCGACCTGCAGGTCGAGCAACAGGTGCTGATCCCGCAGTTGCACATCAGCGTCAACCGCGCGGCCGCCGCCCGCGTCGGCTTCACGCCCGCATCGCTCACCGACGCGATGGAGACCGCGACCAAGGGCAAGGTCGTGGGACAGGTGCTCGACGGCCTGAAGGTCTTCGACATCACGCTGACCCTGGACGACCACCACCGCACCGACCCGACCGCGCTGGGCCTGGTGCGTCTGGTCTCCCCAACCGGCGCGATCGTGCTCGTGCAGGACGTCGCCGAGATCATCGAGAAACTCGGCCCCAACGAAGTGCAGCGCGAGAGCCTCCGCCGCCGCATCGTGGTCTCCGCCAACGTGCGGGGCCGCGATCTGGGCTCGACGGTCGAGGAGATCAAGAAGTCCATCGCGATGGACGTCCAACTCCCGCAGGGGTACACGATCCAGTACGGCGGCCTGTACGAGGCCCAGCAGGAGTCCACCCGCCTGCTGCTCGCCTTGGGCGCGGGCTCGCTCATCGCAATCTTCGTAATCCTCTTCACCCACTACCGCTCGGGCATGGTCGCGGCCCAGATCATGCTCAACGTCCCCTTCGCGCTCATCGGCAGTGTGACGGCGATGGCGATCACCCGCGAGCCGTTCAGCGTCGCCTCGCTGGTGGGGTTCATCAGCCTCACCGGCATCGCCACCCGCAACGGCGTGCTGATGGTCAGCCACTACATCCACCTCATGACCGAGGAGCGGCAGACCTGGAGCAAGGAGCTCATCATCCGGGGCAGCCAGGAGCGCGTCGCGCCCGTGCTCATGACCGCCGTCACGGCGGGGCTGGGCCTGATCCCCCTGGTGCTGACCAAGGGCGAGCCGGGCAAGGAGATCCTGTACCCGGTCGCGGTCGTCATCCTCGGCGGGCTCATCACCAGCACCTTGCTGGACTTCTTCGTCACCCCCTCGATCTTCTACCGCTTCGGCAAGTCCGCCGCCGAGCGGCTGGCGCGCGAGCACGCCGAGAAGCACCCGCACGCGGCGGGCCAGGAAAAGGCACTTACCACAGAGCACACAGAGCACTCAGAGGAAGGCCGGAAGGATGACGGCAAGACGGTGAGCGCGACGAACACCGCTGCGATGCCGACCGCTCCAAACCCCGCGCCCGCCGTCAGCCCGCCGACTGTGACAGACGGCCAAGCCGACGGGAACAAACGGGAGGGGACGTCATGAGCGATGCACTTGACATCATGGCTCCATGCGGAGGCGGCAGCGAGGCTGTGGATGATTCCTCAGCGTCGCCGGCCGTCGGGGCCGTTCCGCTCCAAGTGCGCATCTCGCCAGCGTCTGAAGACCGGGAGGTGGTGCGCCAGCAGGATGCCCAGGAGCAGGGCCGAACAGACCGCGGCGAGCAGGTACATCCCGAAGCCCACGAGCATGCCGACGGCGGCGGTCGCCCACGCGGTGGCGGCGGTGGTCAGGCCGACCACGTGCCCGCCCTCGCGCAGGATCATCCCCGCGCCGAGGAATCCGACGCCGGTGACCACGCCGGCGGCGATCACGGGGCTGGGGGTGGGAAGCGCGTGCAGGGAGACCAGCGCGAAGACGCACGAGCCCAGCGAGACGGCGGCGTAGGTCCGCACGCCCGCCTCGCGCCCGAGCAGTTGTCGCTCGATGCCCAAGGCCCCGCCCAGGAGCGCGGCCAGCACCGCGCGGCCAGCCATGACCAGCTCGAACTTCCAGTCCATCGTCTGCCACCAGTCGGACATGGCGTGAGTGTACCAGCGGCGGGCACGAGGCAAGGCGCGGACGACGTGAATCGGTCACGCCGCGACCGTCGCCGTGACGGTCTCGCCCCACGGACCCGGCTCGCCGGTGGCGGAAACCCAGCGCACGAGATATGCCGCGCTCAATCCGCCCTGCTCGCTGGGGAACGAGACTTCCGCGCCGCCGCGGGTGACGGTGCGGACGAACTTGTACGAGGCGAGGTTGGCGGGCGGGGTCTGGCGCGGCGCGACCAGCGCGACGTAGACCTCGGCGCCCAGCGTGCCGCGCGGGCGGGCGGACCTCGTGGGTGTGGACTCGTCCACCAGGCGCAGGCGGTGCGTGAGGCGGCTGCCCGCGTCGATGAGCAGGAGCGGGCGCGAGGTCGGCGCGGGCGTGGGCGCGGCGCTGGTGTCCTTCACCGTGAGGCCGATCGTCGCGCGGTCGGCGTCGGTGGTCTTGGGGTAACTCTGCACGAAGGCGGAGACGGGCCGGATCTGCCGCTCGAGTTCGCGCTTGGCCGCGTCCTTGCTCTGCCGGGCCGCCTCCGCCGCGTTCTGCGCGGCGACGTGCTTGGGGTAGGCCGCGTTCCACGCGCTCAGGGCCTCCTTGAGCGGCTTGAGGTCGCTCTCATCCAGCCCCTGCACGGACCAGAACTTCTCCACGGCGGCGTAGTAGTGATTCGCGTACGCGGCGAAGTCGCCGTCGGCTCTTGGGATGCGCTGTTCGGGCATAAGAGGACTCCAAAGGGCCAAAGGCTCAAATGGCCAAATGGCCAAATGAAGGCACGCGGCCTTCCGCACGGCCTTCACGCTCGCGCGGGCCGCCCGCACGCCCGTGCAAGCCAATCGGACGCCCGTTCCATCGACCGGAACGACCGGCCACTTCAATCGAACGCCCGTCCTGGTTGCTGGCACGCCCGTACACATCACCCGCACGCCCGTCCCGCTCAACCGGACGCCCGTCCCACGCGGTGGGACGACCGCCCCAGCCAACCGCGCGGTCCCGGCGCGCACCCCCGCGATCCCCACGTCCATGCCCTCGGCCCCGCTCCATGTCTCCCCGCCTCGGTGGTGAATGCCCGTGTCCCCGTCCCTCGGCCCCGCGCGGGCCGGTGTGTCGCCGGTCGCTGCGCGAATGACGTTTGTCCGTCCGTCCATCTTTCCAAGGAGTCCTGACATGACCATCGTCACCCGATCCGCCGCCGTGGTGTTGCTCGCCGCCGCTGCCGCCATCGCGCTGGGGCAGGCGGGGGGCCAGCCATCCGCGCCCGCCCCCGGAGCCGAGCCGCCCAGCGCCGCGGCGCGGCTGGCCGCCGCCGAGAAGGCGTGCATGTTCCTGCACGACCTCGCCGACGGCTCTCCGATCGCGCATCAGACCGTCGAGCACTCGTACCTCTGGTCGCTGCGCCGCTTCGAGGCCCAGCGCGATGTCGAGTTCGCCAAGGACCGCGGCGAGGCCGCGGCCCGGCGGCACCTGGAGCACGTCAAGGCCCTGCACGACAAGATCGCGGGCGCGAACGCCAAGGGCGCGTTCTCCAAGTTCGATGTGGCCGCCACCCAGTACTACGTCGCCGAGGCCGAGGAACTGCTCGCCAAGGCCCGGGCCAAGTAACCCGCGCGTTTCCCCGCTCACCGTTCACCCCGTCCGCCGCACGCTGGAGCATCCGCCATGATCGACCACCGCACGTCCCACGCTCCCGACCGCGTTCCAAGGCCGCTCTCCGAGCGCCTCAAGGCCGAGACCCGCGACGAGCACCGCCGCGCCGAGACGCACCCGCTCATGGCCGCGATGGTCTCGGGCCGGATCGACCGCGCCATGTACGCCCGCTACCTCGGGCAGATGCGGCACGTCCACGCTACCCTCGACGCCGCGTTGCGGGCCGGGGCCCAGAAGCACGGAGCCCTGGCCGTGGTGGTGCGCGAGCAATACCTGCACGAGCCGGCGATCCGGGCGGACCTGGCGACCCTGGGCGAGCACGCGGACGGCCATCCGCCGCTGGCGGCGACACGTCTGTTCTGCGGGCGGATCAGCGCCCTCGCCGACGACGACGCGGTCGCGCTCCTGGGCACGTTCTACGTGCTGGAGGGTTCGACCAACGGCGGACGCTTCCTTGCCCCGGCGGTGCGGAAGGCCCTGGACTTGCCCGCCGCGGGCGGGCCTGGTTCCGGCACCGAGTACTTCGAGCCCCACGGCGAGCGGCAGCGGGAGCGCTGGTCGTACTTCAAGGCCGCGCTCGACATTCTCACCCTGCCCGCCTCCGAGTGTGACCTGATCGTCGCGGTCGCCGTGGACGCCTTCCGGGGCGTGCACGATATCTTCGAGGACCTCACGCACCCGGCCACATCGGGCGGCAACGCCGCGACACGGCCCGAGCCGGTCGTGGAGTTCCCCGCGCGGGCGGGGAAGGAGGCGCCGACGCATCCCACCGAGTAACCACCCGGCCGCGGCGTTCGCGGCCGATGACCCGCCCGAGCGGCCGTGTCAGCCGCCGGGTTCCAGCACCTGTCGTTGGTTCCCACAACCCCTGCAAGGAGTCCTGAAATGAAGACCACCAAACGTTCCATCCTGTTCGCACTGTTCACCGCCGGGGCTGCGCTCGCGCTGGCCGCGCCGTCGGCCTTGGCCCAGCACAGTCACGGCGACGACAAAAAGGCCCAACCCGGGCACAAAGATGACGGACACAGCCACGGTCCGGCGGCCAAAGCCCCCGACACCTACGCCAAGGCCGTGGCGGAGATGGCATCCCGCGCCAAGGAAGTCGAGGAGGCCCTGAACAAGGGCGACCTCGACGCGGCCCACGATGAGGGCGACGCCATCGCCGCGATTGCCCGCTCGCTGGGCGCGCTGGCCCTCAAGCCCGACTCCGGCGTGGACAAGGCGAAGGTCAAGGAGATCAACAACGCCGGCAAGGCCATCGCCGAGCAGATGGACGCCATTCATGAGGCGGGCGAGAAGAAGGACACCGCCGCCGCCAAGGCCGCGTTCGCCAAGGGCAAGGCCCAGATCGACTCGCTCGCCGCCGCGGCCCCCGCCAAGTACTTCTGCCCCATGCACTGCGAGGGGAGCAAGACCTACGACAAGCCCGGCGAGTGCCCGGTCTGCCACATGAAGCTCAAGAAGCTCACCAGCGAGGAGTTCTCCGTGAGCGTCAAGCCGGTCGGCGGCAAGATCGAGGCCGGCAAGCCGGCCAACCTGGTCTTCACCCTCAAGGACCCGATGGGCATGGCCGTCAAGGGCGTGGAGATCGTCCACGAAAAGCCGCTGCACCTGTTGATGGTAAGCAAGGACCTGTCGTGGTACGCCCACGAGCACCCCGAGCTGCAGCCCGACGGCACGTTCACGCTCGCCTGGACCTTCCCCGCCGGCGGCGAGTACACGCTCTTCCACGACTTCACCCCCAAGGACGTCGGCATGCAGGTCGTGCCGGTGACGCTCACGGTCGACGGGCCGGCCAGGGCCGCGAAGCCGCTCGCGGTTGACTCGGACAAGCCCAAGACCGTGGACGGGTACACCGTCACGCTCGACACCGGCGGCCCCGTGACCATCGGGAAGCCCGCGACGTTCTCCTACACGATCAGCAAGGACGGCAAGCCGGTGAACGACCTGACGCCCTACCTCGGCGCGATGGGGCACCTGGTCATCATCAGCCAGGACCTCAAGCAGTTCGTGCACAGCCATCCGCACGAGCACGCCGACGGGGACCACGACCACGCCAAGCAGGGCCACGCCGACATGAAGGGCGGTCCCAAGGTGGACTTCGAGGCCCACTTCAAGGCTGCGGGAGTCTACAAGGGCTGGGCCCAGTTCCAGCACGACGGCAAGGTCATCACCGTGCCTTTCACGTTCAACGTCGCCAAGGGCGAGGGGAAGGACGAGCACGGTGAAAAGGGCAAGGACGAACACAAGCACAGCGCAGCTCCGGCCAACACTGTCTGCCCCATCACGGCCGATGCGGCGGATGCCAAGATCACCCGCGACTTCAAGGGCCAGGCCGTCGCGTTCCACGATCCGGCCTCCGCCGCCGCGTGGGAGAAGTTGAGCGAGACCGAGAAGATGAGCAAGTTTGTCGCGGCGATCGCGGCCTCGTCCGCCAAGGGCGGGCATGACGGCGACGATTCCATGCCCACGGGCGTGAGCGCAGACGATGAGCGGGCGCTCTACCTGACGCCCGGCGGCGTTTACACCGAGGCCGACATCAAGGCCAACGGCTCGGTCACGGCGGGCGACAAGTACAAGGGCAAGATGGCCAAGCACGACATGAAGCCCAAGGCCGGGGACAAGGTCTGCCCGATCACGATGACCAAGGCGAACCCCAAGTTCACCTGGATCATCGGCGGCAAGACCTACGAGTTCTGCTGCCCCCCGTGCATCGATGAGTACGTGCTGCTCGCCAAGACCTCGCCGAAAGAGGTCCTCGATCCGAGCGAGTACATCAAGAAGTAATCGTCGCCGCCGCGCCGGGCGAAAGCCGGCACGGCGGCATCCCGCCTGCTCAACCTGTCGGGCCATCCGTTATCCGTTCAACCGATCCATTCCAAGTTCTCCGGAGTCCATCCCGTGAAGAAATCCCCCACCGTGTTTGTTCGTTCACTCGCCGCGCTTGTGCTCGGCGCAGGCATCGTCAGCGCCGCCGCCTGGGCAGCGGAGCCCCAGCCGACGGCCGCGACGGCGCAGGCCCAACCCACGCCCAAACCCGTCAACAAGCTCTGCCCGATCATGGAAAACGAGGTGGATGCCGAAGCACCCACGCGGCAGTTCAAGGGCGTCACCATCGGCTTCTGCTGCCCCGGCTGTGACCGCAAGTGGGACCGCAAGTCCGACGAGGCGAAGATGGCGCTCTTGACCAAGGCCGCTCCGGAGGCCGTCGCGGCGATCAACGCGGCGAGCAACCCGGCTCTGAAGGTCGCCCGCGAGTACCTCGCCGCGTGCGGCAAGGCTGACGTGACGGCGTTGAATGCGCTGTTCCTCGACAAGGGCCGCGCGACGGTGAGCGAGAACGCGGGCGATGAAGGAACGTGGGAGACGTACCGCGACCACCACCTGATGCCGGAACTCAAGGAGATGCCCGGCTTCGTCATGACCGTGGCGAAGGAAGACGTGCAGACCTTCGGCACGACCTCGATCGTGCGGCAGATCGGCTCGTTCACCGTGCCCGACCCCAACCATCCCGATGCGCCGCGGAAGTACCTCGCCGCCGTGACCTATGTCGTGGTGGATGAAGGCGGTTCGCCGAAGATCGCGCACCTTCACTGGTCGAGCCGGGCCGAGAAGAAGCCCGCCGCAGGTGGCAGTGCCACGCCCGACGCGGGGCACGGTACAAGCGGCGGCCACGAGCACAAGTAACCACAACCACGGTCCCGCCCCGCCGACGCGGCGCGGGCCGATTGCACGAGCCAAGGCTCGCCGAACGGTTCGGCGGGCCGAGGCAGGATTCCTTCAGGAGATGGTCCCATGATTTCCGCACGTCCCGTCGTTTTCGTCTTCATCCTCTCCCTCACCGCCGTGCTCTTCGCGGGCGGCTGCGCCAGCGACAAGCACGCCATGACGCCGGCCCAGCCGGGGCAGGTCTCCGTGTGCACCAAGTGTTATGACGAGATCACCAAGGTGCGCGGCACGTACCACCCGCGGACGGGGTACACCGGCGACCGCGTCATCAAGACGCACCGCTGCGAGGACTGTAAGAGCGACATGAGCATCTACGAGCAAGACGGCGTGCTCAAGGTCCGCTGCGCGTCGTGCGCGCCCGAGGGTGTGGACTGCGACCGGTGTGTGCCGCGCGCAGCCAAGTGAGTGCTCCCGTCCCGCTGCTCCTCCACCAGTCCCCCGGAGACTTCGTTCATGACCTGCCATGCTCTCTCTGTCGCCCATCACTTCTCTCGCATAGTTGCCACCGCGGCGCTGACACTGGTCGCACTCGCGGGCGGTTGCGCCTCGCTCGACCCCTCGCCGGATCTGCGGCGGGCGGGCGGGGCCGTCGCAGACCGGTCCGGCCTGCCGGTGGACTGGACGGTGCCGTGGGCGGATCGGCACTCGCCGTGGGACGGCAAGTCGCCCCTTTCGATGGAGCAGGCGGCGACCACCGCGCTGATGAACAACCGGGCTCTTCGATCCCAGGTCGAGCAGATCGCTGCCGGGAGAGCGGATCTTGTCCAGGCCGGCCTCCTGCCCAACCCGGTTCTCGCGCTGGCGCTGCGATTCCCTGTGGATCCCGTCGCGGGCTACTCCCAGGTCGGTGCGACGGTGGTGCAGGATTTGGTCTCCCTGTGGCTGCGCCCCAGCCGAATCCGTGCCGCGGACGCCCGGCTCAATGAGACTGTGCTGTCGGTGTCGGATTCGGCGCTGCGTCTGGTGGCCGACGTGAAGGCATCGCACGCACGGGTGGTCTTCGGCCAGCGGGCGGTGGCGCTCACGCGGGAGAACATCGCGATGGTCGAGCGCTCGGTTGTGGCGCTCCAAGACCGTGTGCGGGGCGGAGAGGGCACGCCCCTGGACCCGAACCGAGCGCGGCAGCAACTCCTGTCGCTGCGAGCGGATCTGGCGTTGCAGGAGCGGGAACTGGCCAAGGAGCGGCGGAGGCTGCTGCTGCTCATCGGGCACGCGGGCGATGATGCGGCGTGGACGGCGTCGGAAGAGCACCACGACGACCATCCGGTCCATCGGCCGCAGTTACCGACGGGGCTCGACGAATCGGCCGTCGTGGTACTGGCGACGAGCCAGAGGCTCGACGTGGCCGCCGCTCGCGCGGTCGTGGAGGCCCGCGCCGCGGAGCTGAGCGAGCAGGAACGGAGCCGCATCAAGAGCCTCGGCCTCGGCGTGGCGTTCGAGCAGACCGAGGACAAGGCGCGGTTCGTCGGCCCGGACATCGAGGTCGCGATCCCCATCTTTGACCTGAACCAGGCCCAGATCGCGAAGGCGGGCTCGCTCGCGCGGGCGTCCCTGGCCGCCTTCGAGGACACCGCCCAGCGCGCCGTCGCAGCAGCCCGCGTCGCCTTCGTCGAGGCGCAGAGCACCGAGGCGATCGCTGCGGAGTTCCGCCGTGACCTGATCGCTCTCGCCGAGACCAACCTTCAGCTGGCGTCCAGGTCGGTGGCGGCGGGCCAGGACGATGTGACGGTGCTCCTCGAAGCGCAGCGCGGCGTCATTGAGGCGCGGATCCGGCTCAACGAACTGGAGCGGGATGCGGCGCTTGCTCGGATCGAACTCGAATACGCGGTCGGGGGACGGCTCTCAGAAACTGAAGGTCGCGAGGTGTCTCCGCATGCAGTCGAAGGTGGTGGCCCGTGATCACGCTGCGCCCGCATCACGCAAAGCCAGCCAGCATCGGCGATTCACTTCTTCGTTCGACGTGCTCGCGCGGAGCGACCCTTCGGGGTGCTCCCTCTCGTCTCTCCGTCGTGACACAGATGCGAGAGCATCAGCGACGAGACGTCCGCCATCGTCGTGCCCTTGAGGAACTCGATCTGCTTGTGGTGCATCGCCATGCACGGGCACCCGGGCGGGCACGCTCCGTCCGCGGCGCAGTGGCCGAACCCGAACATGCAGCGGCACTCAACCACCGGATCGTCCAAGAGCACGCACAGGTCGTACATCGTGATGCTCGACGCCGGCCTGGCGAGCGCGACTCCGCCGCCGACCCCGCGCCGGGTCTTGACGAGCTTCTTGCGGGCCAGCGCATAGATCACCTTCGCCAGCGTCGGTTTGGAGATCCCGGTTCGCTCGGCGATCTGCGGGATCTGAAGCCCGCCTTCTCCGGCCCGGGCGATGAGCCCCAGACAGGTCGCGGCAACTCCAACCTGTCGGGTGAGCATCGGGGTTTCCTGATGGGCCTTAGGGCTGCTGGGGACTCGCGGCTGGTTCAAGTACGACAAGGTCATCGTATCGGCGTTCTGTTGGCGGTTTCTGCGCGTCGGGGCGCTTCCGCGTCCCGCACGCGTGGCAAGGACCGTCGCCATTCCCAGTTCCAGGGCGCGAACTTCCGAAGCGTCTTGACGGTATATATCCAAAGAGGATATGCTTTGGATGTTTGACGCGACCACCGCGCCGGCCTCTCCTCAACCTGTCGCCTCTCGAAAAGGAGATCACACATGAACCGTGCACGCATCATCGTCCTCGCCTTGACTGCCGGCACCGCGCTGACGGCAGCCGCCCTCGCCCAGTCGCAGCCCGCGTCTTCCGGCCAGCCGCCCGCCGGCGTCGACCCGGCCACTCACGCCGCTCACGTCGCCCAAGGGGCGGGCGCGCACGTGCCGCCCGCGGCCCAGCCCGTCGACAACGCCGAGCTCGTCAAGCAACTGGCCGAGCTCCGCGCGCAGATCGCTCAGCTCCAGTCCGCTCTGGCGAAGGGGCAGGCGTCTGGAGGTGCGCCGCAGGCAGCAGGCGGCATGCAGCCGGCCATGCCTTCGGGCCGCGTGCCGATGGGGCCCGGCATGGGGATGAAGCGGATGGGGAGCGGGTCGATGCCTCCCGCCGGCGGCGGGATGTCGGGCATGTCTGGGATGGCTAGCGGCGGTGGTGGCATGCCGAGCGGAGGGGGCGGGGGCGGCATGGGCATGATGGACAACATGATGGGCGGGATGGGAGGCGGATCCGTCGGCGCGCCCGGCATGCCTGGTGGGGGTGGTGGGGGCGGGGGCGGCATGATGGGGATGATGGATCAGATGATGAGCATGGGCGCGTCGCGCATGGGCGGCGGCATGAGCACCGGCGGGATGGCGTCCGCGCTCCCTGGATTCCCGGGCGTCTCGCACATTTACCACCTCGGTGCGACCGGCTTCTTCATCGACCACGGCTCGCACATCACGCTGACCGTCGAGCAGCAGAAGCAGCTCGGTGAGATCAAGGAGCAGTCGCTGCTCAACCAGGCGACGCTCCAGCGGAAGATCGACCAGGCCGAGCAGGAGCTGTGGGATTTGACCGGGAGCGACGCGCCGGACTCGTCCAAGATCGAGGCCAAGGCGCGCGAGATCGAGCAGATCAAGAGCGAGCAGCGGATCGAGTTCATCCGCGACGTGGGCAAGGCCGCCGCCGTGCTCACCGACGAGCAGCGCAAGCAGCTCACGGGCATGGCGCCGCCCGCTCCCGCGCCGGCGAACCAGCCAGCTGCCATGCCCGGCATGGGTGGCGGCGGCGGCATGAGCGACATGTGAACCAGCGTCCCTGATTGGCGACTTACCAGGAGAACACACCATGAGCAAGCGAGACCCCCACTGCAGGCCGGGAGGCACGGTCGTGTCGATCAAGGCCCCCGACGCGAAGCAGGTCTTTGTCGCCGGCACGTTCAACAACTGGAGCACCACGGCCCATCCCATGAAACGAACGACCCGCGACGGCCACTGGGTGCTCGACCTCGATCTGGCGCCCGGAACCTACGAGTACAAGTTCGTCGTGGACGGCCAGTGGTGCTGCGAGCCCGGGTGCGACAAGGCGTTCGACGGCTGCCCGGGCTGCGTCCCTAACGAGCACGGCACCATGAACCGTGTGCTGATCGTCGAGGAACCGTCCGCAGGTGCGACGCTGGCCGTCGGCCAGAGGCTGTGAGTACTCCACATGGACCCCGAGAAAGCCAGCCAGCTTCGTAGCGCCGTCGTGTGGACCGTCGTCCTCACTGCGGTGCACTTTGCGCTCGGCACGCGAACGCACACCGTCCACGGCCTGCACATCGCGCTGGCAGGCCTGTTCATGGTGCCCATCATCATCGCGGCGGTGGCGATGGAGCGGCGCGGCGCGCTCGCCGCCGCCGCGGCGATCAGCGGGATTTACCTGCTGCATCTCCTGCTCAACTGGCGGAACTCGCCCATGTCCAATCCCGACCAGTTCGCGTGGCCCGTGGTGTACGTGGTGGTCGGACTCACCGCGGGACAGCTTGTTCACACCGCCAACTACCGGAAGTGGCAGCGGGACGAGGTGATCAGCAAATCTCAGCGCACCGAGATGGTGCAAGGCCTCACCGGCCTCCTGACGGCTCTGGGCGTGCGGGACGCCGCCACGCTCGCGCACTCTCGCCGGGTTGCGGCGATCGCCGTGCGAGTTGGTGAGCACATGGGCCTGGACCGCGGGGCGGTTTCCAACCTGCGCCTCGCGGGGCTCGTGCACGACATCGGCAAGGCCGGCGTGCCCGACGACATTCTCTTCAAGGACGGGCGCCTCTCGGAGGAGCAGACGGTCGTGATGCGGAGCCACGTCGACCTCGCCGTCTCCATGCTCCGGGCCATCCCGGGGACCGACGCCATCGCGAGGATCGTCTCCCAACACCACGAGTGTCCGGACGGCAGCGGCTATCCGCGCGGACTGCGGGCCGACGCGATCGACCCTGCGGCCAGCATCCTGCGCGTCGCCGACGTCTACGCGGCCCTCACCGAACCGAGGCCCTACCACACGCCCGCGGATACCAACACAGCGATCGCGGCGATGTCCGCGTTGAGCGGCAGCAAGATCGACGCCACGGCATTCGCGGCCCTGCGCGTGGTCGTCGGGCATGCCGCTGCCAGCGACATCTTCGAGTCAGAAAGCACGCCCGCGCTCAAAGAGGTCAACGCATGAGACGCGTGCAGGCTGCCTTGTCGCTCGGCCTCGGCATCGCGCTCTGCCTGCCGCTCTCTGTGGCCGCGCAGGTCAGCACCGAGGAGCACGCCAAGCACCATCCCGCGCCTGCAGGATCGCCGCAGTCTCCGCCAGCAACCTCCACCGGCACGGGCGCGATGTCGGGCATGGCCGACATGATGCAGGGCATGGGGACGACACCGCCGAAGGAGCTGTACCCGCGGCTCATCGGGCTCCCCACACGCACTCCGGAACAACTCGCCGAGCTGCAGAGCGACGCACATGCGCGCATGGAGTCCGGGACGCGTGCCGTGTCGGACGCGCTCCAGGCGCTCCAGGAAGCCGCGGCCCGTAACGATTACGCCGCGATGCAGGACGCCGTGGGACGAATGCGTGAGGGCATCGCCCGGTTCGACAGCGGCCTCGCGGCCCACCGCGCCGTCGCCGCGGGCGCTTCGCCCCAGCAGATCGCGCTCGAGTGGTTCAAGAGAGAACTGAACCTGCCGACGCCCGCGCCCCCCATGACGCACGGGTGGCTGGGTTGGTCCCTGTGGCACTGGACGGTGATGGTCCTGCTGATTGGCTTCGCGGTCGTGATGGTGCTGATGTACGTCGTCAAGATGAGGCGGGCCGCCGTTCTGCTGGCACGCTTGACGGAACCGCCGCCGGGCGCTGTGGTTGCTGTATCGACCCCCACCCCGCCCGTCACAAGGTCGTCCGGCGTCGAGCCGCAGTCCGTTCCACCCGCGGCCTCCGTGTCCGATCGCGTGCAGCAGTCGCCAAGCACCTGGAGCGGCTCGCTCCGCGTCGCCAGCGTCTTCGACGAGACGCCGGGGATAAAGACCTTCAGGCTCGTCAACCCGACGGGCGGGCCAGTGCCCTTCGAGTTCCTCCCCGGCCAGTTCCTGACGCTCGCTGTGTCCCAGGCGGGCAGCACCACCAAGCGTTCGTACACGATCGCGTCTTCCGCCGAGCAGCGGGGATATGTGGAGATCACGGTCAAGCGCGAGGAGAAGGGGGTGGTGTCGCGGTACCTGCACGACCGCGTCACGCCGGGCGACCTGCTGCAGGTCGCCGCGCCGCAGGGCCGCTTCACGTTCACGGGCACCGAGGCGGACGGGATCGTGCTGATCGGCGGCGGCGTGGGCATCACTCCCCTGATGAGCGTGGTGCGATCGCTCACGGACAGGGGTTGGGACAAGGACATCTTCCTGCTCTTTGCCTGCCGCACCTCGGCGGACTTCGTGTTTCGAGAAGAACTCGAACGCCTGCAGAAGCGTCACCCGAACCTGCACGTCGTTGCGACCATGTCCCGCGCCGACGGCACTGCATGGATGGGTCCGACGGGTCGCATGACCAAGGAGTTCATCACTCAGTCCGTGCCGGAGATCGCGCGTCGAAGGGTCCACCTCTGCGGCCCGGCAACCATGATGGACGCCACGCGAGCGATGCTGCAGGAGCTCGGCGTCCCCGGCGAGCAGATCCGCACCGAGGCCTTCGGCCCGGCGGGCAGCAAGGGCGACCGGCAGGCGACGGTCCAGGCCGCGATGGTCGAGCCTTCGCCAGCGACGCCCGTGGTGGCATTCACCATCTCCAACCGATCGGCGCCGTTGCCGGCGGGTACGAGCGTGCTTGAGGCCGCCGAGCACGTGGGCGTGGCCATCGACAACTCGTGCCGAGCGGGAACCTGCGGCCAATGCAAGGTCAGGCTGAGGAAGGGATCGGTGACGATGGCCGTCCAGGACGCGCTGTCGCCCGAGGAGAAGGCGAGCGGCATCGTCCTCGCGTGCCAGGCCCAGGCGACGACCAACCTCGAGGTGGAGGCCTGAGCGATGCAGGAACGCGAACGGGCCATCGTGACCGGATTGCTGCTGCTCCTTCTGGTGCTGGTGCTCGGGTTCTACGTCCACCGCGACCCGCGTTTCCCGGGCAGCCTCGCGGGCGGCGTGCTGGGGATCTCCGCGGCCGCGCTGATGCTGGTGCCGCTGGCGTACCTCGTGGTCAAACGCATCCCGTTCCTCAAGGGACCGGTGACGCGTGTTGTGTCGATGCGCTCCCTGCTGGCCGTCCACATTTATGCGGGCGTGCTCGGGCCGATCCTCGGCGTGCTGCACAGCGGGCACCGCTTCGAGAGCCCGCTGGGGATCGCGCTGACCGCGATGATGCTCATCGTCGCCGTGAGTGGCTTCGTCGGACGCTACCTCATGGGCCGCCTGAGCGCCGACACGCGCGAGCAGCAGCAGATGCTCGCCGGAATGCGCGTCGCGTACGAGCGGACGGCCGGCGAGCTGGCCAAGGAGCCCGATGCCGCCGCGGCCCTGCGGCCGTTCGCGGGGTTCTTCTCGCGGCTGGCCGCCCCCTTCTTCGTGGCCGATCCGGCCGCGGGTGCCGGCCGCCCACCCGGCGTGCGCGAACGAGCGATTCGGCTGTCGGAGTCGATGGCCGATCTCGAGTACGCCATCAAGTCCCACGAGGTCGTCAAGGACGCGTTCGGCCGGTGGCTCGCGTGCCACATCGTCATCGCCATCGTGCTCTACGCGCTCCTGGCCATCCATGTCTGGTCGGCGTGGTACTTCGGGATCAGGTGGCTCCCATGAAGAGGATCGAGATCATCTACGCGGTCGTGACGCTCGGCGCTCTGGGTGCGGCCGCGGCGCTGCCGCTGATGTCACACCGTGGGGGCACGTCCGCGGTGCCCGGGTGGGGCGAGTTCGTGAACCCTGGCCGACTCTCCTTGAAGCACGAGTTCCTCGCCGACCGCTGCGAGGCGTGCCACACTCCGCACCAGGGGCCGACGGCTGACAAGTGCGTGGCGTGCCACGCATCGGGCCCGGCGACCGAGGGCCTTCTCGCCAAGCAGAGCACGCGGTTCCACGCCGACATCGGGACGTGCTCGGAGTGTCATGTCGAGCACCTCGGACGCGAGCGCCGCCCGATCGACATGGTGCACGCCGCCCTCGTCGACCACGCCGAGAAGTCGGCGTCCAGCGGTTCGCTCACCGAGGCAGACGCCCGCTCCATCCTGGCGGCCCTCGGCGTGACCTCATCGAGACCAGTGCCGCACGCCCGGATCACCCCGCGCGAGCTAGCGCTCGACTGCAACGCGTGCCACGCCAATCAGGATCCGCACCGGGGGCTCATGGGCAGCGGCTGCGCCTCCTGCCACGCCACCAGCGCGGCCGACGGCGGGTGGGCGATCCGCGAGTTCCGCCACCCGTCCTCGCTCTCGACCGACTGCGCGCATTGCCATCAGGCGCCGCCCAGCCACTACATGGAGCACTTCTCCATGGTGTCGATGAAGGTCGCCCGGATCGAGAGCGCGGACGTGAGCCAGTGCTACCTCTGCCACAAGACCAACTCGTGGAACGACATCAAGGGGGTCGGTTGGTACAAGCACCATTGACAGCCAGCGTAGATGTCCGCGGTCGTCAATCGGGAGTCAAAGGAGTTCACACATGCACTCGAACACTCGCATTTGGGTATTGGGCTCACTCGTTCTTCTCGCGGCACTCGCCGTGGGTTGCTCCACAACGCCGCATCGTCAGTCGGGCTCGGTAATCGACGGAGTCCGGGTTTGCCGTTCGTGCTACGACGCGGCGGAGAGGGAGGTGCATCTCTGGGGCGAATACCGAGGAGGTGGCTGGCGGCACATCGAGTACCGGCGCGTACATCAGTGTCCCGAATGCAGGACGGACGTATCCATCTACGAACAAGACGGGAAGCTCAGGCTTCGGTGTGCCAAGTGTGCGCCGGAGGGTGTGGACTGCGACAAGTGCCTGCCACCCATCGCCGACGGGCGATAAACAGCATTCCTGTATGACGTCCGGGCTCCACCATGCTCGAAGTGTCCATCAACGCCGCATCACGAGTCATCGAGGCGATCGCCGCGGTGATGATCGTCGCCTCGACCGTGATGGGCGTGTTAGAGGTCGCTCGTGCTGCGATGGCTCGTGATCTCGACGGTCGGGTCACGACTGCCCGCCTCCGCCTCGCCGGACGGTTGGTGCTGTCCCTGGAGTTCCTCATCGCCGCCGACATCCTCAAGACCGTGACCACCCCGACGCTCGAAGGCATGGGCCTGCTCGCGGGAGTGATCGTGATCCGCACCGTCCTCAGTCTGTCCATCGCCTTCGAACTCCGCAAGGCAACACCCGCTAGTCACCACGTCCCTGTCATCCCAGTGGCGGAGCCCTCCTCATGATCCTCAGTCGTTCATCCCGCGCGGCATTGTCGGCGGTGTGCATCTTGACACTGGCCGGGTGCGTGTCCGTCCGGCCCGACGAGCGCTTCGGCGACGTCCGGTCCGCCGCCGTCGAGCGGCTCGGGCCGGCAGCGTCGCGCGTGCACTGGCGACTGGGTGGGCCCGAAGACGCGGACGCCGACGGATTCGTGTCCGGTCTGCTCGCACAGCCTCTCACGGCCGACGCCGCGGTGCAGGTCGCCCTGCTCAGATCGCGCGAGCTCCAAGCCGTGTACGAAGACCTCGGCGTGGCCCAGGCCGACCTCGTCCACGCGGGGCTCCTCCGCAACCCTGATCTCGCCGGCTTCTTCCGCATCCCCGACCGCGGGCCCAGCGGCGTCAACTGGAACGTGGGTCTGGACCTCTGGCTGGACGTCTTCCTGGTGCCCCTCCGGAAGCGCATCGCGGGCAACGACCTCGACGCGGCCCTGCTGCGCGTCACGGACGCGGTACTCGACAAGGCGACACGCGTCCGCGTCGCCTGGCACCGGCTCGCCGCAGATCAGCGCGTGGTGGAGTACCAGCGCGCCCTCGCGGACTTCGCAGCAGCGGCTCGGGACATCGCGGAGCAGCAGTTCCCGCTAGGACACATCCCGGAGATCGAACTGGCTCGGGAACGACTTGCCGCGGAGGAGGCGGCCATCACCCTGGACCAAGCCGAGTCGGCCGCACGGATCAGCCGCGAGGAACTCGGGAGACTCCTGGATCTGACCGACGGCCTCACGCCCTGGTCGATCGCCGCGAATGACGATCCGGTCCCATCGGCCGATCCTGATGTCGAAGGAATGGTAACCACGGCGTTAGATCGCCGCCTCGACCTGGCCCTGCTCGCCCGCGAGGTAGAGCAGCAGCGGCTCGGGTTGGAGCTCGACCGCAAGTGGTTCCTCGCCAAGGGGAGCGTCGGCGCTGAGACCGAACGCAGCAGTGAGGGAGTCCAGGCCACCGGCCCGCACTTCAGCGTGGAACTCCCCATCTTCCATCAACACCAGGCGGTGTACGCCCGGCGGGAAGCACTCATCCGCCAGGCGGAGGAGCGGTTGGCGTCCCGCCGGGGCGCGGCCCGCGCCGAGGTGCGCACCGCGGCCGAGCGGATGGCGTTGGCCCGTCGTTCACTCGCCCGCTACGAGCGCGTGATCATCCCCGAGCGGCGGAAGGTCGGCCAGCTCGCGCTCGCTGAGCACAACGCCATGATCACCGGCTACCGCGAACTGCTCGCCGCCAAGAGCGCCGAGGCCCGCTCGGCCATCGACGCGGCGCGAGCCCAGCAGGACTACTGGACCGCCCGCGCCGAGCTTGCGCGAGCGATGGGCGTTCGCATCCCCGAGCACGCGGAGTCCGTCGCCGCTCCCCCCGCCGGTGTGCCTTCCCAGCCACCTCCAACGGCGATGCCCGACATGCCGGGCATGAAGCACCCCTGACCCAAGCGCACACGACCCTCACGCGAATCGACCGGAGTCCTCATCCATGAGCCAGCCCATCACACGCCGACAAGTGCTCACCGCGACCGCGGGCGCCTTCGCCGCCGCCCCTCTGCTCGCGGCGATGCAGCCGCAGCACGAGGGCCACACCCCGTCCTCACCCGCGCCTCCGCCACGCCCGCCCGCAACCCCTGCCGCCGCGCCCGCCAACGGCACGCTCGGGTACCGCCCCGTGATCGCTCTTGACACGCCGACCCTTCCCTACGAGCTCGACAGGGGCGTGAAGGTCTTCAGGCTCGTGGCCGAGCCGGTCCAGCGGGAGTTCGCGCCCGGCGTGGTGGTCAACTGCTGGGGATACAACGGGCAATCGCCCGGCCCGATGATCGAGGCTGTCGAGGGCGACCGCGTCCGCATTTTTGTCACCAACAAGCTGCCCAAGGGCATCCACACCACCGTGCACTGGCACGGCATCCTCCTCCCCAACGGCATGGACGGGGTGGGCGGGCTCACGCAGCGGCACATCCGCGAGGGCCAGACGTTCCGGTACGAGTTCACGCTCCGTCAGCACGGCACGTACATGTACCACCCGCACTTCGACGAGATGTTCCAGATGGGCCTCGGGCTCATGGGACTGTTCGTGGTCCACCCGCGCGACCCCTCGGTGCGGGCCGTCGACCGCGACTACGCCATCCTCCTCAACGAGTGGCTCGTGCGGCCCGGCTCGGCCACGCCAGACCCGACGGAGATGACCAACTTCAACCTGTTCACGTTCAACGGGCGGATGTTCCCCGGCACCTCGCCGATGCTCGCCCGCCTCGGCGAGCGGGTCCGGATCCGCATCGGCAACCTGAGCACGACCAACTCTCACCCCATCCACCTGCACGGCTTCTCGTTCAGGGTCACCGCCACCGACGGGGGCCCGATCCCTGAGGCGGGCCAGTGGCCCGAGGTCACGGTGAACGTACCGACCGGCTCGGCGCGCGATATCGAGTTCGTCGCCGACGCGGAGGGTGACTGGGCCTTCCACTGCCACAAGGTCCACCATCTGATGAACGGCATGGGGCACAACCTGCCGCAACTGCTCGGAGTCGATCAGGCCGGGCCCGCGGCCCGCCTTACTCGCCGGATCCCCGGCTACATGCCCATGCCCGCGAGCATGACCGGCATGATGGAGATGGGCCGCCCGCCGAACACGATCGGCAGCGCCGCCGAGGGCCCCTTCGACGAGATCGACGCCGGCGGGATGTTCACGCTCGTCAAGGTGCGAGCCGCGTTGGAAGACGGGAAGGACCCCGGCTGGTACGCGCACCCGCCGGGCACCGTCGCCGAGCCCGTGGAGGGTTGAGCTGCTCCCTGATCGCTGTTGCTCCACCCAGAAAGGAACACACCATGTGCTGCGGACCCGGACACAAACACTCGTGGCTGATGCTGCTGGGCTGCCTCGGGCCCCTGCTCCTGATCTTCGTGCTCCCGCTCGTCGGGGTGCGCGAGGGCTGGGTCATCCCGATCGCCCTGGCCGCCATGCTGGCGTGCCATCTCCTCGCCGCCACGTTCTCCTGGCGCCGCGGCGGATCCGATCACGACGCTGCACGACCAACCGACCCGGCCCGGCCCGAAGGAGGGAGCAGCCATGCACATCATTGATCCCCGTCGCTTGGGCTTCGCGCTGGGCGCGACGCTCGCCGTGCTCCACCTCGCCTGCGCCGTCGTCATGGCTCTCGTGCCGAGAGACGCCGCGCTGCACTTTGCCAACGCGCTCGTCCACGGCATCGACTTCGGCCCCGTCCTCACATGGGACAAGACGTGGGCGCAGGCCCTCACGGGAACGTTCTGCGTCTTCATCTTCGGATGGCTGGCCGGGGCGACGATCGCCGCGTTTTACAACCTGACGGGGCCGCGCCAGCCTGCGACCTCGCCACGCGCCACTGCGCACCCGCCGGACACCGTATCCGACAAGCCCTGAGCCCCGCCGGTGCCGTAGCGGACTCGGCAGCCACATTCGAACGTTCCCCGAGGCCCGGCGGGGTGTTGCCCGGGCCACCGTTCAAACCGTCCGCCGCCGACGACCGTCGCGGAGGCACAGAAGGAGTCGATCATGTCCGCTCAATCCGCCTGCGCCGAAACCTGCCACCAGTGCATGGACGCATGCCTGGCCCTCATCCCGCACTGCCTGGCCCACTGCGTCAAGACCGGCCAGCCCGCCGACCCCGAGCACATCGGCACGCTGATGGACTGCGCCGAGATCTGTGCGGCGTCGCACAGCTTCCTGCACCGCGGCTCGCCGCACCACGCCGCGATCTGCGCCGCGTGCGCCACGGTGTGCGACGCCTGCGCCGCGTGCTGCGCCGAACTGGGGCTCGAGGACGCGCCGACCAAGACCTGTGCCGCCGCGTGCAAGGCGTGCGCCGACTCGTGCCGGAAGATGGCCAAGCACTGAACCAACGCGGTTCGCTCGGCGGAAGCCGGGCGGACTGATTGCTTTCACCAGGGAGTCGGGCCCATGCGTACCGCTGGCTTGGGCACGCATTCCACGAGGATGCGAAGCGCTGGCACGACCGTGCTGCGTCGAGGGACGCTCGTCCTTTCGGCTCGGACGATCGGACGCGTTACCTGCGCGCCCGTCCGCTTTGCCGGCACGCCCGTCCACCCCGCAGGGACGCCCGCGCGAGCCGCCCGAACGCCCGTCCCGTTGCTTTGCACGAACCGTCCCACTCATCGGGACGGTCGTCCCACTGACCGGGACGGGCATCCAAAGAGGTCGTACGGTCGCGGCGATCGCCCACGCCGTGCCACCGTTCACCCCCGGCCGGGCCGCGGTGAACCGGGCGGCCCCGGTCGACGTACATACTCCGGGTGAGTATACTTCCACGAAGGAGTTTCGCATGGATTCGACGGCTCAGACGACCAAGACGACCACGCTCGCCATCGACGGGATGAGTTGCGGGCACTGCGTGCAGGCCGTGACGAAGGCCCTCTCCGGCGTGCCCGGAGTCACGGTGAAGTCGGTGGCGGTGGGACTGGCGGTGATCGAGACGGCGGACGGCTGGACGATGGGTAAGGCCGTCGCCGCACTTGAAGAGTCAGGGTATCCCGCAAAGGCGATGGGTGACTCAGCAGGGTCCGCCGCGCCGATGCCGGCGAAGGGTGGCGGGAGCTGCTGCGGCGGGGCCAAGGCAGCAACGACGAACGGCCAGCCCGGCGCGAAGAACTCCGGAGGCTGCTGCGGGTGAGTGTGGGCGCGAGCGATCAACGAGGGAGCGATGACGATGGCCAGGAGCAAGGCGAGCACGAACGCAACCGAGCGCGCAGCGCGTTCGGCGATGAACGGCGCGGCGTGCGGGTGCCATATTGGGGCCGGTTCCATGCCTGGCCAGACCCGCGACGGCGTTGGACCGGGTGCGCACGCGGTCGGCGTGGATGCGGCCATCAAGGCCGCGAACTTGAAGCACCTCAAGCGGATTGAGGGGCAGGTCCGCGGCATCGCCCAGATGATCGAGGAGGATCGCTACTGCGCCGACATCATCCAGCAGGCCGCGGCGGTGCAGGAGTCGCTGCGGTCGGTCGCCAAGAACCTGTTGCGGAACCACCTGACGCACTGCGCCGCGGCGGCGATGCACGAGGACGGGCCGAAGCGCGATGACATGATCAAGGAACTGCTGGAACTGGTCGGCAGGGTCGCGCGGTAGCGGACGCCGCGGCGCCGGCCCGGACATCGCAAAGGGACCTAAGCACGAACGGAGATGAGCCTCATGGAACATCAGCACAACACGGGAACTCACGGGGCCACACACAGCGACCATCCGGCAACACCCATGACGCACCAGGGCCACGGCGGAAAGCACAACCCGTACGTCATGCTCTTCCTCTCGACGGCCCTGTCCTATGCGGTGATGTTCATGCTCATGTACGCGATGGCCGACCGCTGGGCCAACGTCTACTTCAACCTTAGTAACGTCTACATGACCGGGCTGATGGCCGGGTCGATGATCCCCATCATGCTGCTGACCATGCGTGGCATGTTCAAGGACAAGCGGTTGAACGCGGTGGCGTGGGCGGCCTCGGTCGTGATCCTCGGAGGATGCTGGATGCTCCTGCGGGCCGAGGCGGGCGTCGGCGACCGGCAGTTCCTGCGGGCGATGATCCCGCACCACTCGGCCGCGATCCAGATGGCCACGGAGTCGTCGATCACGGACCCTCGCGTCAAGAAACTCACGCAGGACATCATCTCCTCGCAGGAGCGGGAGATCGCGGAGATGAAGGCGATCCTGAGCGAATCCAAGTAGCCCGCGCCACGCAGACACCCTGTCATGCACGATGCTCTCGCACAACTCATCGCACGCTGGAAGGACGACACGGGCGGAACGTACCGCTCGTGGTTTCTGTGGGAGCAGCGGATCAAGAACTTCCGCTCCATCCGGGCCGGGATCGCCGAGGTCGTGCGCGAGATCGATGCGGGCACGTTCGGCAACGTCTACAAGGGTTCATCGCTGGAGACGGTCGTCCACTCGATCGCCGAGCAGCGGCAGATTTTCAAGGGGGCCGATCACGCCTTCCTCTGGAAACCCAAGCTCCGCATTCCCGACATCTATGAGAGCGCGGACAACCAGCGGGCCTTCGGGCGGTTCCTGCACGCCTGCTCGTGCTGCGACACCGAAGACGGTGTGGTACGGGCGATCCGCCAACTCGCCGAGCGAAGCATCAAGGGCCTCGGACCCGCCGCGGCGAACATGCTCTATTTCCTGCACCCGACGCTGGTGCCGCCGTTCAACACGGCGATTGTCAAGGGCTACAACGCGCTCACCGGCTCAAAAGTGAAACTCGGGTCGTGGGCGGAATACCTCGCCATGCGTGAGGGCGTGCTACGCATCAACGCCGAGCACCGGGCGGTACTGAGCAACGACCTCGGGGCGATCGCGGGATTGCTCTTCGACATCGGGAGCGGTCGATACACCGCGCCGCCGCGCGAGGACGACGCCGGGGCGATCGCCGCGTGGGAGGCGGACCTGAAGAAAGTCCGCGATGAGTCCGCCGCCGCCGTCAAGGCCCAGAAGACCGCCGAGCAGGAGGACCGCTCGCACGCGCAGGTGCAGGGCTGGCTCCGCGACCTGGGGCGGTCGCTCGGCTTTGACGTGTGGGTCGCCGCCAACGACCGCAACCGGGCCGTCGTCGGAGGCCGTTTGTGCGATGGGTGCATCGACACCCTCCCGGCGACTGTGGAGGCCTCGACGGGCGCGGAAGCGATCCGGCTGATCGACGTGCTCTGGCTGGAGCGAGCCGGAAGCAACGGCTCGACTGAAGGACGAGTGATGGCCGCGTTCGAGGTCGAGCACACCACAAGCATCTACTCGGGCATCGTGCGGATGCTGGACCTGGCGCTGGGTGTGCCCGACCACGCGGGCGTGAAATTGTTCCTCGTGGCGCCCGATGCGCGGGAGGACGATGTGCGCCAGCAACTGGCGCGGCCCGCATTCCGGCGCGTGGCCGACCTTTCGGTGCGGTTCTTGCCGTACGGCGAACTCGAAAGAAACCGCGAGTCGATGGCCCGGTTCGGCACAGGTCTCAAGGCCGTCGAGGCCGTGAGCCGGGTGTTGGTATGAGCACGAACGAACGCGAGGTGAACCATGAGTTGCAACTGCGGATGCCCTGACAACACGACCCCGGCGACGGGATGGCGGAGGTTTGTGCCCGTGATCGTGGGCGCGATCGTGGTCGGGGCGCTGGTCGTCGGGGCGGTGCTCCAGAAGGATGCTCCTGCGAAGAAGCCCTCGATGGCCCCCGTCGGTCAGACCGCCTCCGTGCCCAAGCCCGAGCGTTGAACCATGAGCGCCCTCGCCCCCACATCTCTACCGGAAACGACGAACGCGGCGCGGCTGGCCCGATGGGTGCGTGTCGGGTGGTGGTGCACTGCGATTTCACTGGTCTGGAACGTAGGTGAAGGCGTTGTCGCGGTGTGGGCCGGCGAAGTCGCGGACTCGGTCGCGCTCGTGGGATTTGGGATCAACTCGTTCATTGAGACGGCCAGCGCGGCAGTCATCGCGTGGCGGCTCTGGACGGCGCGTGAGGCCGGGCGGTCGGCACGCAGCGAGCGCGCGGCCATGCACTGGATGTCGGGGCTGCTGATCGTGCTCGCGGCGTACATCGCCGTCGAGTCGCTGCGGCGCTTGGCGGGCTGGGGGCCAGAGTCCAAAGAGAGTGTTGTCGGACTTGTGCTCACGGCGGTCTCGCTGGTGGTCATGCCGGGCTTGTATGTGGCGAAGCGGCGCGTGGCGAAGGAACTCCGCAGCGCGGCGGTGCGGGCCGACGGCGTGCAAACGCTCGCGTGCTGGTGGCTCTCGCTGGCGACGTTCGCCGGCCTGGCGCTCAACGCCGCGCTCGGATGGGCGTGGGCCGACCCGGTCGCGGGGCTGCTGCTCGTGCCCTTCATCGTCAAGGAGGCACGGAGCGCGTGGCGGGGAGAAGCGTGCGGATGCGCGGCGGGCGTGTGCGCCACAACCACGGACGCGGTGTACGACAACAACCGTGCGAGTTCGCACAGGAACGGCTGACCCTCAATGACCAACCACGCTCACCAAGATGAACACGCGGGCCATTCAACACCCAACGCGGGAGCACCACCGGCGAGCGCGCGGGCCGATCTGCCCATCGAGGGGATGACCTGCGCCTCGTGCGCGAATCGGATCGAGAAGCGTCTGGGCAAGCAGCCCGGGGTCGAGTCGGCGAGCGTCAACTTCGCCACCAAGGTGGCGACGGTGAAGTACGACGCGGCGGCGACCGGGCCTGAGCAACTCGCCAAGGCCGTGGACGACATCGGGTACAAGGCCGTCGTGACTCCGTTAAGACTTGGCGCGGCCAATCCAGCGCATGGTCACGCTGGCCACGACCACGCGGCGATGCTTGCGGCCCAGGGGCGCGGCCCGCACGCGGGGCACGCTATGAGCGGTGATGTAGGGGGCGAGGACCACTCGGCTCACATGAACGTGGGCGAGGCGGAAGCCCGGCGGCTGCTGACCAAGACGATCGTCGGGGCCGTGCTGTCGTTGCCGGTGCTGGTCATCGCCATGTCGCACGGCAAGATCGCGGCGTTCAACGTGCCGTGGATCAACTGGCTTGAACTGGTGCTCACGACACCCGTGCTCTTCTGGTGCGGCTGGCAGTTCTTCCGCTCGGCATGGAAGGGGTTGCGACACTTCAGCGCCAACATGGACACGCTCGTGGCGATGGGCACCGGCGCGGCGTACCTCTACTCGCTCGCGGCGACGATCTGGCCTGGGTTCTTTGCTGGGGTGAGCGGAGCCGCGGTCCATGCCGCACACGCCGACGGCACGATGGGCGGCATGGTCATGGTCCCCGTGTACTACGAGGCAGCGGCGGTCATCATCGTCCTGATCCTGCTGGGCAAGTACTTCGAGGCCCGGGCCACGGGACGGACCAGCGCGGCGATCAAGCGTCTGATCGGATTGCAGCCCAAGACCGCGCGGGTCGTGCGCAGCGGCCATGAGGTCGACGTCCCCGTCGAGTCCGTCGTCGTCGGCGACCGGGTGCTCGTCAGGCCCGGCGAGAAGATCCCCGTGGACGGGAACGTCGAGAGCGGCCAGTCCGCGGTGGACGAGTCCATGCTCACCGGCGAGAGCGTGCCCGTCGAGAAGGCAGCCGGCGACAGCGTCTTTGGCGCGACGATGAACACCACCGGCGCCCTGCGGCTGGTCGCAACCAAGGTCGGGGCCGACTCGGCCCTCCAGCAGATCGTGAGGCTCGTGCAGGAGGCGCAGGGCAGCAAGGCCCCGATCGCCCGCCTGGCCGACAAGATAAGCGGCGTGTTCGTTCCCATCGTGATCGCCATCGCTCTCGTGACGTTCGTGGTCTGGTGGTTCGTCTCACCGGCAGACTCGCGGCTCAGCATGGCGCTGGTCACGGCGGTCTCCGTGCTCATCATCGCCTGCCCGTGCGCTTTGGGGCTGGCAACGCCGACGGCGATCATGGTGGGAACGGGGCGTGGCGCGGAGAAGGGCATCCTCATCAAGGGCGGCGAGGCGCTGGAGACCGCCCACAAACTCACCGCCATCGTGCTCGACAAGACGGGCACCATCACGCACGGCAAGCCCGCCGTGACGGACATCAT
>DASVYC010000015.1:0-63443 GCA_036392375.1 Phycisphaerales bacterium | reverse complement strand
TCCGCCGCGGGCGGGGGTGGCGTCGCCGGCGGGGTATGCGGTGGCGCGGGTGCCGATGAGTTCGAGCGCGGAGGGGACGATCGGGGCGGTGCTTCAGGCGGGGCAGTGGCTGCTGCCGTGGAGCGCGGTGCTGGACGAATCGACGCTGAAGGCGTGGAGCGACGCGGGTGTGCTGAAGCTGGAGCAGCATCCGGACATCGGCTTCACGGTGCGGGCGGCGGTGGACACGCGGGAGCTGTCCAAGAGCCAGAGCTCGTCGTCGTACTCGTGCGCGGTGATCGCGGATGTGACGATCAACGGTGTGACGACCGAGGTGCTTGTGCCGCGGGTGGTGCTGACGCTGACGCGCGCGGACGCGAAGCAGGAAGGGGAGACGCTGAAGGGGGACTTGCTGTCGGTGCGGGCGCGGCTGAAGGTGCGGCTGTCGGACTTTGTGGAACTGAAGCCGAGCGCGCCGGTGGTGGACGCGAACATCGAGATGGTGTGCTCGACAGTGCCGCCGGCGTTTCAGGGGGATGTGGAGGAGCCGGCGTCGGGGGAACCGGGATCGGGCGAAGTGAAGCCGGCGGAACCGGTGGGGCCGGGCAGCGAGGCGAAGTAATCGCGGAGGATGGCGGCGGCGGCGAGGGCGTCGCGGCGTTCCTTTTTCTGCTTGTGAGTCATGCCGCTCTGGGACATGGACCAGTCTGCTTCGACGGAGGTGAGGCGTTCGTCGTGGAAGCGGACGGTGCGCTTGGTGCTGGCGGCGAGGCGTTCGCCGAAGGCGCGGATCTTTTTGGCTTGCGGGCCTTCGCTGCCGTCCATGTTGAGGGGCAGGCCGAGGACGATGTCGGCTTCGGCGCGGCCGAGGTGCGTCTCGATGCGTTTGGCGATGTCGGCGAGGAGCTGGGCGCCGGCGTTGGCGGCGAGGGGTGTTTCGATGACCTCAAGGGGCGAAACGATGCCCGTCACCGGATCGCCGAGGGCGAGACCGGTGCGTTTGTCGCCGAGGTCGATGGCGAGGTAGCGCACGGGAAAGGGTAGAGGCAAGTCGCCGGCGCCGGGGCCTAGAAGGCCCCGCCCCCGCCCTGCCCCTTCAGGCTCACTTCAGGCGCTCGTCGACCATGCCGTGGAGGGCTTTGAGTTCCTCGGCCTTGCTCTTGGGCATGATGAGCGTCGCGTCGGGCGTGTGGACGACGATGAGGTCGTCGATGCCCAGCACCGCCAGCGTGTGGTTCGCATTGGCGTTGATGAGCAGGTTGCCTTTCGCCTGTGTCTGCAGCGTCGGGCCCTCGCCGGTGATGCGGTTGCCGGCGGGGTCGGCGCCGAGGGTCTCCGCGTAGCTCGGCCAGGAGCCGACATCGAGCCAGTTGACGTCCATCTGGACGGTGCAGATGGAGAAGTCCTTGTCCTTGCTGGCGGGCTCCATGATGGCGTAATCCACGCTGATCTTGGGGAGCGTCGGGTAGACGCGTGCGACGACTTCGTTCTGCTTGGCGGTGCCCCAGGCGTGCTGGATCTGGAGCATGCCGGCGTGGCTCTCGGGCTTGAACTTGCGGAGCGCGTTCATGATGGTGGAGGCCTTCCACACGAACATGCCGCTGTTCCAGTTGAAGGCGCCGGACTGCACGTACGCCTGCGCACGGGGAAGATCCGGCTTCTCGACGAAGCGGGCGACGTGGAAGGCGAGGCCCTTGCCATCTTTCTCGCAGCCGTCGACGCCGCGGATGGGTGTGCCGCGTTCGACGTAGCCGTAGCCGGTGGCGGGGTAGGTGGGCTTGATGGAGAAGGTGACGAGGCGCTTGGGATCGTCCTCGACGAGGCGGTAGCCGAGGTCCATGCGCTCGCGGAAGACGTCCTGCGGCTCGATGATGTGGTCGGCGGTGAGGACGGAGAAGACGGCGTCCTTGTCCAGCTTCTCGAAGACGGCGGCGGCGAAGCCGACGGCGTTGACGGTGTCGCGGCCGACGGGCTCGCCCAGGATGCGTTCGTCGACGAAGTTTGGCAGATCACGCCGGATGATCTTGCGGTAGTTCTCGCTGGTGCAGATGAAGCGGCGCTCGGGCGGGACGATGCCCTCGAGGCGCTGGGCCGCGATCTCGAGCAGGGAGCGCGAGGGGCCGCCTTCCTTGGGCTGGATGAACTTGAGGAGCTGCTTGGGCTGATCCTTGCGGCTCATGGGCCACAGGCGCGTCCCGGCTCCGCCGGCCATGATCATGGCGTATCGCATCGCGGGGAAGATATCGGGTGGGAGGTGGAGAAATCAATGGGGAAGGGAGAGTGGTTCGGTATTTCCCGGATTGATTTTCGCTCCCGGCAGTTGTGAGTCGGAGTCGGCCAGCGGCTGTTGCGGGATGGGGAGTCGCGGCACTGCCGAGCCTCCGAGCAGGCTGAGCATTGGCACCCGATCGCGCGTCAGCGCTTGACGAACGTTCCGTGCTCGCGGTCTTTGGTGACGCCGGGGAACTGGAGGGCGCGGCCGTGGGCGACGCAGTAGATGGCGGGGGCGAGGACGCCGGCGGCGAAAATGGCCTCGTTGAGGTTCTGGAGGGCGTCGGAACGCTTCATCTCGAAGGGGCGCATGGCGCCGGTGAGGACGATGGGGACGCGGGGGTGGGGGATGTCGTTGTACAGGCGCTCGCCGGTGACGCTGAGGGTGTCGGTGCCGTGGAGGATGACGATGCCGGTGGATTGGGTGGCGAGGTCGTGGGAGCCGCCGGCGGCGCGGACGGCCTGCACGATGGCGGCGCGGTCGGCCTCGGTCATATCGAGGCTGTCCTTGCTGAGCAGCTCGATGGTGCTGATGGTGGTGTCGGCGAGGCGGAGGCGAGAGAGCATGCGGCGGACGATGGAGCGGCGGTTGGCGAGCGAGCCGCTGGCCTCGTCGTAGGTTTTCTCGATCGTGCCGCCGGTGGTGATGAGGGTGAGGTGGGGCATGGGGGGCACTGGGCACTAGGGGAAGAGTCGCAGAGGCGGGGCGGGGGACGGGGAACGGTAGACAGGAATGAAAAAAGGCACGACCGAAGTCGTGCCTTGTGTCTTTCCGAATGCCACGTTCCTAATCCCGCGTGCCTCAGTCTCAGCCGTTGATGGCCGTGACCTTGACCTTGGTGTACTTTTGGCGGTGGCCGGTCTTCTTGCGCCAGGTCTTCTTCTCGCGGAAGTGATGGATGTCGAGCTTCTCGCCTTTGACGAGGGACTCGAGGACCTCGACCTTCACGGAGGCACCCTGGACGTAGGGCTGGCCGACCTTGGCGTCGCCGCCTTCCTTGCCGATGACCAGGACCTTGTCGAAGGCGATGCTGGAGCCGACCTTGGCCTCGCCGCCTTCCTGGAGGTCGATGAGGAACTCTTCGCCCTGGGTGACGCGGCGCTGGCCGCCGAATTCTTCGATGATCGCGTACATGAAACCGGCTCCTGGCAAGGCCCGCGGCGGATGCCGAGGGGTCGAGATGGTAGGCGGGAGCGGGGCGGAAGTCACGGGGCGGTCGAAGTGGAGGAGGGGAGCAGGGGGGCAGGGGAGGAGGGTGTTTGGGTTGTCGCGGTGGGTTCTACATGGATAAGGACATCGCGGACCTGGGGGAGGCGATGGCGGACGGCGTCCTTGACGGCGTGAGCGAGCTTGTGCGAGTCTCGGACGGACATGGAGCCGTCGACCCAGAGGTGCATGTCGATCCAGTAGAGGACGCCGCTTTTGCGGGCGAAGGACTTCTGGACCTTGGCGACGCCGGGGACGGCGGCTGCGGCCTGGGCTGCGGCGGCGGCGATCTCTTCGGACTGCTGGTCGAGCAATTCACGCAGCGGGGGGAGCATGAGTCGGACGGCGCCGAGGATGATGATGGCGGACGCGAAGAGCGCGGCCCAGTCGTCGGCGGGTGCCCAGGAGTCGGTGCCGGTGCGCCACTTGCCGACGAGGGCGATCGAGATACCGATGAACGCGGCGACGGAGGTGATGGCGTCGGCGCGGTGGTGGAAGGCGTCGGTGGCGAGGGCGGTGGAGCCTTGTGCCTTGGCGCGGCGGCGGCCGAGCTGGAAGAGCGTTTCCTTGGTGATGACGACGATCACGAGCACGAGCAGCGTCCACCATTCGGGCGTGTGGTGGGGCGTGATGATCTCGCGGACGGCTTCGAAGGCGATGGCGATGCCGGCGAGGAAGACGAGGATGGCGACGGCGAGGGCGGCGAGGGGTTCGGCCTTGCCGAAGCCATAGGGGTGCTGCTCGCTGGGCTCGCGCGAGGAGATGATCAGCCCGCCGAAGATGACGCCGGAGCCGACGATGTCGGCGAGTGATTCGATGGCGTCGGCGATGAGGGCGTAGCTGTTGCCGAGGACGCCGGCGAGGAGCTTGCCGATGGCCAGGGCCATGTTGGTGAGCAGGCCGAGGAGGGCGAAGCGGCGTGCGGAGGCGGTGGCCACAGGGGATGGTATTCGGGAGGAGTGGGGCAGTGGGGGAGTGTGGGAGTGTGGGAGTGGGGCCGTGTTGCCTCCAACCTAGAGCCTCAGCGCTCACGCCGCAGCCCTCGCCCCTTCTCACGCATCACCGAATACACTCGCGTCCTTATGGCGATCATTGTTTTTCAGCACGCAGCGGATGTGGGTCCTGGTCGTTTGGGTGTGACGCTCCGGGATCACGGGTTCAAGCTCTCGATACGGCGGCTGGATTTGCCGGCGGACCATCCCACGAACCGGCATGCGCTCGAGGGATTCGATCCGAGCTCGTTGATCCCCAAGGACTTTGACAACGTGCACGGCGTGGTGTCGCTGGGCGGGCCTCAGAATGTTGGTGAGGATCACGCCTGGATGAAGCCGCAGATGGAGTTCCTGAAGGCGACGCACGAGAAGCAGTTGCCGCTGATCGGGATCTGCCTCGGGAGCCAGATGATCGCGGCGGCGTTGGGGGGGCAGGTGGGGCCGATGGAGAAGCCGGAGCTTGGGTTCCACAACCTGGTGCTGAATCCGGGCGGGCAGACGGACACGATCCTGAGCGGCGTGCCGTGGTCGAGCCCGATGTATCAGACGCACGGTTACGAGGTGAAGCAGGCTCCGGCGGGGGCGGCGGTCTTGGGCTCGAGCAAGGACTGCAAGGTGCAGGCGTACCGGGCGGGGATTCGGACGTACGGGTTCCAGTTCCACCCCGAGTTTGATCGCGCGATGATCGAGGCGATCCTGCCGCGGGAGGGAGACTTCCTGGCGCGGACCGGTCAGAGCGAGAGCGAGATCCGGGCGCAGCTGGACAAGCACTACGCGCGGTTCGCGGTGGTGGCGGATCGGCTGTGCGTGAATCTGGCGACGTACCTGTTTCCGCTGCAACGGAAGATGACGGCGTGAAGAGGTTCACCACGGAGGCAGCGAGGCACAGAGAGAAGAAGTTGGCAAGAGTCGGGCCGTCAGACTCGATGGCTTGCCTCTGCGTTCCTGTGACTTTGTGGTGCGATCGGATTTGGAATCTCGTTGCGAACGTTGGCGGCGAGCAGGAGTGCGCATGACCACGCTGCGATTGACGCCGCCCAAGGACTATCGGCTGGCCCGCGATGTGTGCAGCTACGGCTACTTTCTGCTCGCGCCCAATCGCTGGGATGTCCGTGCGCACACGTTGACGCGGGCGTTGCTGCTGGGAGGCAAGGCGGCTGGGGTGGTGATCTCGCAGCCGGGCGCGAGCGCGAAGCGCGGCGGGGGCGGCGAGATCGTGTGCGCGTTCGATCGGGTGCTGACCGTGAAGGAGCAGGCCGAGGCGCGGGTGCAGCTCACGCGGATGCTGCGTCTGGATGAGGAGACGGCGGCGATCCGGGCGTTTCACACGATGGACCCGCGGTGGAAGAAGACGGGGCGAGGGCGGCTGTTCCGATCGCCGACGTTGTTTGAGGACGTGCTGAAGACGGTGACGAGCTGCAACGTGACGTGGCCGGGCACGATCCACATGAACCGGCGGCTGTGCGAGGTGCTGGGTGTCGAGTCGGTGGGCGGGTGGCGGACGTTTCCGGATGCGGAGACGATCGCGCGGACGTCGCCGCTGCTTCTGCGGGAGCGGTGCCGGGTGGGGTATCGGGACAAGCGGATCGTGGAGCTGGCGGCGATCTTTGCGAGCGGGGACGCGTCGGTGGCGGGGATCGAGGATCCCGACGCGAGCGACGAGGATGTGCACGAGCTGTTGATGGAGCTGCCGGGCGTGGGGCCGTACGCGGCGGCGAACATCATGCAGTTGCTGGGGAGGTACTCGCGCTTGCCGCTGGATTCAGAGAGCGTGCGGCACGGGCGGACAATCCTGGGATTCCGGGGCGGGGCGAAGCAGGTGATGCAGCGGGTGAAGCGGCACTTTGCGCCGTTCAAGGATCAGGCGTTCCGGTCGTATTGGTTCGAGATGTGGGACCACTACGAAAAGATCCACGGCGAGGCGCACACCTGGGACCGGGATTCGACGGGTACGGCGTTCACGGCGGCGAAGCTGAACGCGGCGGTCGCGAAGCTGCGGGAGGACGCCCGGAAGCGGGGAGCGCGGGGCGGTGTGAAGTCCGCCCAAACCACCAAACGCGCAAGAACGGCTGGGCGCGGTTCACGGCTGTGAAGCAGAAGTGCGTAAGCCCAAGGAATAACGGGCTTTGGGGACGTTGCCGCGCTCGGTCGGCGTGATCCGGTTGGACCCCGGGGCCGATAGTTTTCGCGATGGCGTCAGCGTGGCGACATCTTGACCCCTTCCGCAGCGCCGAGGAGACGGTGCGCTGGTTGGAGCGGCGCAGCAAGCTCGACGTGCTGTCGCTGTCGCTCCTGGCGTTGATACCGATTGTGGCGGCGGACCTGAAGCTGGGGCCGTTCGTGTCGCTGAGCGTGCTGACGCTCGTGCCGGTGTTCCTGGTGGCGTGCTTCGGCGGCCGGATGGTGGCGTACACGTACGCGGTGATCGCGGGGGTGTGCTGGTTCGCGGCGGACTATTCGATCTTCCCGCGCGACACGGGATCGGGCGTGTTTGTGTGGGCGGCGTGCTCGCGGGTGGGAGCGTTCCTGATCGTGGCCGAGGTCTCGACGCGGGTGCGGCAACTGCTGCAAGCGCAGGTGGCGTTGGCGCGGACGGACGGATTGACGGGCTTGGCGAATCACCGGGCGTTGCGTGAGCAGGCTGCGCGGGTGCTGGCGACGGCGCAGCGCTTCGGCACACCCATCTCGGCGGCGTACATCGACTGCGACAACTTCAAGCAGGTGAACGACGGCGACGGGCACGCGGCGGGAGACCAGGTGCTGCGGGCGGTCGCGGCGGTGCTGGCGACGAGCACGCGGCCGAGCGATCTGACGGCTCGGGTGGGCGGGGACGAGTTCGTGCTGATCATGCCGGACACGGACCGCATCGGGGGCCGTTTCGCGGTGGCGCGTTTGCAGAACGAGCTGGCGCGGGCGATGGAAATGATCGGGCGGAAGGTGACGTTCAGCATCGGAGCGGCCACGTTTGATGTGCCTCCCGAGAGCGTGGACGAGATGCTGGCGCGGATCGACGAGTGTCAGTATCGGGCCAAGAAGAGCGGGAAGGACCGCTTCGTGTATCACGGGAGTGACCGGCGGGCGGCGTAGTGGAACCTCAACCGGCGTTGCTCCGGACGGTACAGTGATACCGCCGTGCTGGACCGAGCCTTTTACATGCTGCTGGCGATGCTTCCGCCGCTGCTGGCGCTGGGGGCTGTGGTTGCTGCGCGGCAGTCGGCGCTGGCGAGCGAGCGGCGGCGTCGCGTGCTCGCGGGCGTGACGGCGGCGTGGATGGGGGCGGCGGCGGTGGTGCTCTGGCTGGTGCGGCGGAAGATCCGGGGATGGGAGACGTTCGACAACCGCACGTTTGATTACGTGTTCGTGGGCTCCCTGGCGGGGCTGGTCGTGCTCGCGTTTGGGATCGGGCTGCTGGGGGTGCTGGGCAGATCGTCGCGGGGTGTGCCGCTGTGTCCGAGGTGCTGGTACGACATGAGCGGGCACGAGGGCTTGTGCCCGGAGTGCGGGACGCGGATCCGTGACGGTCGGGAGCTGGTGCGTCGGCGGCGGAGCGCGACGGTGGTGTCGATGGCGGTGGCGCTGCAGCTGCTGGCGCAGTTTTTGTATCAGTATCACCGGGCGGATCACGGGGGTGGGCAGGGGTTGGTGCCGACATCGGTCTTGATCGCGGGGGCGTTCGCGCTGCCGCGGGAGGTGATTGTGTCCGCGCCGGGGGCGCGGGATCACTCGCTGACGGGGCGGATGGCGGACAACAAGCTGAGCGATTGGCAACAGACGTGGTTGGCGTCGCGTGCGCGGGCGGCGCTGGAGGCGGGTGCGTCGTCGGAGTCGGTGGGGCGGGCGGTCGCGTTGTTGATACGGGGCGAGTTCGAGACGGAGCTGACGCTGGAGGCGTGGAAGCGTGCGGTGCGGGTGTTGCTGGCGGACGGGCTGAGCGGTCCGGGCGCGGCGCCGCTGCTGCGGAGCTATCTGGAGTCGCGGTCGGACGATGCGGCGAGCACGTACGTGCGCACGCCGCGGGATCCCTCGCGTGCGGCGAAGGAGCTCGAGGAATTCGTGCCTGCGTTCGAGGGGGCGCTGCGGGGGGCGACACCCGGGAACGAAGAATGGGGAGCGGCGATCCGGATGTTGGCGGCGGCGGGGCGTGCGGATCGGGCGGTGGAACTCGCGGTGGAGGCTGGTTCGTTCGAGCGTTCGCCGCAGGGCGTGGTGGAGACGGTGTACGTGTTGTCGCAACTGGGTCGGAGCTCCCCGGCGGCGTCGGAGGCGCTGCTGGGGTGGCTGCAGGACATCGTGCCCGGGGAGCGGTTTTTCTCGATGGTGTGGGTGTGCCGAGTGGGGCCGGAATCGCTGTGGGCGCAGGAGGCGTTCCGGGCGCTGGCGGCGTGCGGGGAGGCGAACCTGGAAGTGCTGGGAGCGGCGGGTCTGGCGGGGAGTCCCTCGACGCGGTGCGAGGGGACGGACCTGTTGATCGCGCGGATGGCGCAATGGAAGCCTGTGGCGCCGGTGTTCCTGATGACGCTGCAGTGGCCGATCCTGGTCTCGCCGGACGATCGGCACGCGGGCGAGCTGCTGGTGGAGATTCAGCGCTATGCGTTGGAGGGGACGCCGGAGGTGCGGAGCGAGGCGATCGGGGTGCTCGGGCAGATCGGGCAGCAGGTGCCCTCGCGGCGTGCGGAGATCATCGCGTTTCTGCGGGCGTTGCAGGGCGTGCCGGAGCGTGGCCTGGCGGAGACCGCGCGAAACACGGCGGACGATCTGATCGGGCGTCGGGATGCGCAGGAGTTCATCCGGGTCCGGGATGAGTGAGGCGTGGGGGGCGGCGGGAGCTGCAGGCGTGAGCCGCGGTGGGTGCGGCGGATGGGGGCGGGTCCGCCTAGTCTCCGGCATGGGACTGGCTCGAGAGAACAAGGCCGTGCGGCGGGTGGTGGTGAAGATCGGCAGCGCCGTGCTGGCGGACGCGGGCGGGTTGTCGCTGGAGGCGGTGGGGCGGTTGTCGGATCAGGTGGCGGCGCTGCGGGCGGATGGCGTGGCGGTGGTGATGGTGTCGTCGGGCGCGATCGCGTCGGGGTTTCGGGCGCTTGGGTTGGCGCGGCCGCCGAAGCTGATCCGGCAGAAGCAGGCGGCGGCGGCGATCGGTCAGCAGCGGCTGATGGCGGCGTACGCGGAGGCGTTTGGCAGGCACGGGATCACGGTGGGGCAGGTGCTGTTGACGGCGGAGGACTTTGATCACCGGCTGCGGTTCCTGAACGCGCGGCACACGCTGGAGACGCTGCTGGAGCACGGCGCGGTGCCGATCATCAACGAGAACGACAGCGTGTCGTTCGCCGAGATCAAGCTGGGCGACAACGACCGGCTGGCGGCGCTGACGAGCGCGATGCTGCGGGCGGACTTGCTGGTGATGCTGAGCACGGCGCCCGGGCTGTGGGCGAGCGGGACCAGGGCGGTGATCCCGGTGGTTGAGAGCGTGGACGAGGCGCGGCGGCACGTGCGGGCGGAGAAGTCGGGTGTGGGCACGGGGGGGATGGCGACGAAGTTGGATGCGGCGGAGATCGTGACGCGGCTGGGGATCGCGTGCGTGGTCGCGCCCGGCGCGGAGGACGGGGTCCTGGTGCGGCTGATGAAGGGCGAGGCGATCGGGACGCGATTTATTGCGCGGCCATCGCGGGTGGATGCGCGGCGGCGGTGGATCGGGTTTTCGGCGCGGTCGAAGGGCGCGATCCGGGTGGACGCGGGCGCGGCGCGGGCGATCGTGGAGCGCGGGGCGAGCCTGCTGCCGTCGGGCATTGTGGGTGTGGAGGGAGCGTTTGAAGCGGGGAGCGTGGTGGATATTCGGCACGAGAAGGACTTGATTGCGCGGGGGCTGAGCGCGTACGGAGCGGACGAGGTGGCGAAGATCAAGGGACGCAAGGCGTCGGAGATCGCTGGGGCGCTGGGGTACTCGCACTGCGACGAGGTGGTACACCGCGATGACTTGCTGGTGGCGCGGGCGGGCGGGCAGGGAGGTGCGGGATGAGCGGGTTTGTGGCTGAGGCGACGGCGGCGCGGGAGGCGTCGCGGGTGTTGGCGGCGACGCCGACGGCGGTGAAGAACCGGGTGCTGATCGCGTTCGCGGAGGCGATCGAAGGGGCATCGGCGGAGGTGCTGGCGGCGAACGGGCGGGATGTTGCGCGGGCGAGTGAGGCGGGGCTGGCGGCGGCGAAGCTGCAGCGGCTGACGCTGAGCGAGGCGTCGGTGCGGCAGCTCGCGAAGGGGCTGCGCGCGGTGGCGGCGCTGCCGGACCCGGTGGGGCTGGTGACGTCGGAGAAGACGGTGGCGAGCGGGCTGCGCGTGCGGAGGGTGCGCGTGCCGTTGGGCGTGGTGTGCATGATCTATGAGGCGCGGCCGGGGGTGACGGCGGACGCGTTTGCGTTGTGCTTCAAGAGCGGGAACGCGTGCATTCTCAAGGGCGGGCGCGAGGCGGCGGAGTCGAGCGGGGCGCTGGCGGCGATCGCGCGGCGGGTGCTGCGGGAGCATGGGTTGCCCGAGGCCGCGGTCACGCTGATCACCTCGTCGGATCGCGAGGAGCTGAAGGCGATTCTGCAGATGGACACGCTCATCGACCTCGTGATCCCGCGCGGGGGCGAGGAGTTGATCCGGTTCGTCGCGGAGCACAGCCGTATTCCGACGATCCAGCACTTCAAGGGGGTGTGCCACATCTACGTGAACAAGGCGGCGGACCTGGATCGGGCGATCAAGGTGTGCGTGACGGCGAAGACGAGCGCGCCGGCGACGTGCAATGCGGCGGAGTGTTTCCTGGTGGATCGCACAATCGCGCCGGATTTCCTGCCGCGGCTGGGGGCGGCGCTGGCGGAGGCGGGGGTGCAGACGCGTGCGAGCGCGGAAGCGCGGGCGCTCGCGCCGGCGCTGGGTGCGGCGGGCGAGGGCGACTTCGGGCGGGAGTTTCTCGACATGATCGCGGCGGTGGCGGTAGTCGATGATGTCGAAGACGCGGTGGCGCACATCAACCGGTATGGCTCGCGACACACCGAGGCGATCCTGAGCCGCGATACACGGGCGATCGAATTGTTCCGCGCGGGTGTGGACGCCTCGTGCGTGGTGGTGAACGCGAGCACGCGGTTCAACGACGGTTTTCAGTTGGGGCTGGGAGCGGAGATCGGGATCAGCACGACCAAGCTGCACGCGTACGGGCCGATGGGGCTGGAGGAGCTGACGACGCAGCGGTTTGAAGTCGAGGGGGACTATCAGACGCGGTGACTACTTCAGCGCGTGCAGGTTGCGTTCGGCGCGTTTGCGGTTCCAGAGCTCGAAGGCGGCGGGGTGGTCTTTGACGAGCTTGATGAGCTGGCTGGCGGTGACGGAGAGGCGGAGCGCGGCTTTCTTGGCGTCCTGGCCGCAGTCTTCGATGATGTCGAGGGCTTCGGCGAGGAGCGTGGCGTAGTCGCGGTGCGAGGGATTGCAGGAGATGACGCCGCCCCTGGTGCGGGTGCGCCAGAGGTCGCTGGCGACGTCGCCGAAGGAGTCGCGAGCGAAGGGCGGGCGGCGGACGTGGGTGGCGAGGGCGAGTCGGAGGCGGGTGAAGGCGACCTTGCGGTTTTCCTCGGCGCTGCGGCGTTCGCTGGCGTGGGCTTCGGTGCCGGTGGGTTCGTGGACGAGGGTGACCTTGGTCTCGACTTTGTTGCGGTGCTGGCCGCCGGGGCCGCCGTCGCGGCCGCGGGTGAGCTTGATGTGACGCCAGAGTTCGTCGTCGGCGAGCGCGGCGGGGTGCAGCTGCTCGGGCGTGGGCTCGCGGCGCTTGGCCTCGAAGGCCGAGGACTCGGGGTTGGAGGGCTTCGGCGTCATGTCAGCACGCCGTGGTGGGGACGGGTTCGAGGGTGAGATCGCTGGTGCGTCCGGCTTGGAGGTGATGGAAGGCGAGTCCGGCGAGCATGGCGGCGTTGTCGACGCAGTAGGAGAGCTTGGGGAGCGCGAGCGTCAGGTCGTGCGCGGAGGCGAAGGCCGTGAGCTCGGCGCGGAGGCGGGAGTTGGCGGTGACGCCGCCGCCGGTGAGGAGGGACTTGATGTGGATGTTCTGGGCGCGGAGCTGTTCGAGGGCGCGTTCGAGCTTGAGCGTGATGGTGCGGCAGGCGGCGCGTTGGAAGGTGGCGGCGAGGTCGCGGCGGCGCTCATCGGTGAGCGGAGGAGGCGGGACGTAGCGGGATTCGGCCCGCTTGTGGGCGGGGTGTTCGGGGACGCCTCGGACCTGGTAGAGCATCGCGGTCTTGAGGCCGGAGAAGGAGAAGTCGAGCGAGGTGGGGGAGAGGCGGCTGATGGGGAGGTCTTCGATGCGGTCGATGGCGCCGGGTGATTGGGCGAGGCGATCGAGATTGGGTCCGCCGGGGAAGGGGACGCCGAGGATGGTGGCGACTTTGTCGTAGGCCTCGCCGAGTGCGTCGTCGATGGTGGCACCGAGGCGCGTGAGGTCGAGCCAGGAGCGGACGAGGTAGATGGAGGTGTGGCCGCCGGAGACCACGAGGCCGAGGGCTGGGAAGGCGGTGGGTGATCGGTCGGGCTGCGATGCGGACTCCTCCCCGGTCTCGCTGCGCTCGACCACCACTCCCCGCTGGGTGGGGCGCGGGGTCGCGTCTTCGAGCACGCCGGCGTAGAGGTGGGCCTGTACGTGGTCGACGCCGATCAGGGGCTTTCCCAGCGACCACGCGAGGGCCTTGGCGGCGGCGACGCCCACGAGCAGCGAGCCGATGAGGCCGGGGCGGTGGCCGACGGCGACGGCGTCGATGTCGGCGAGGGTGAGGTGAGCTTCGCCCAGGGCGCGTCGGATGACGGGGAGCATGCGCTCCATGTGGGCGCGGCTGGCGAGTTCGGGGACGACTCCGCCGTACTTGGTGTGGATGTCGTGCTGGCTGGCGACGACGTTGGAGCGGACGCGGGCGGCGTCCTCGACGATCGCGGCGGCGGTCTCATCGCAGGAGGATTCGATGCCGAGGATGATCATCGCGGGGTCCGCGGCGTGCGCGAGGTGGGCATCAGCGCGTCTCGGGCTTGGCGGGCGAGGGCGCGGGGTTGGCGGCGACTGGCTTGTTGTCGCTCTCGGGCTTCTTCACGTCGGCGTCGATGAGCCAGCGCTGGAGGTTGTTGCCGGTGATGTCGAGGGTGGCGACGACCTTGCCGTCCTTGTCGGTGAGCTGCATCTTGCCGCCGGTGAGATCGACGTCCTGGGACCAGAGGTCGCCCACTTTGGACTTGGCGAGATCGCCGCTGGCGGTCTCGAGGGCTTCGATGCGGCGATCGACACGGATCATCTCGCGCTCGAGCTGCTGCTGGAGGCGGCGGGCGCGGGTGAGTTCATCGAAGGCGATTTGCGAGCCCACGACGCCCTCCTTGCCGGTGGGCGTCCACTCGCCGGTGTCGATCTTGCCCTGCACGGCCTTGACGGCGGCGGAGAGCTGCGGGTCCTTGAGGAAGGAGAGGATCCAATCGGGGTTGCTCCAGTCCTGCTCGGTCGGGGTGGCGACGCCGGCCGGGCCGCCGCCGGCGGCGCGGATGATCTCGAGCTCGCGGCGGACGCGGTACATCTCGATGAGTTCTTTGTCGCTCATCGGGACGAAGTAGCCCTTGGTGGGATCGACGCCCCACTCGGCGCTGGTGTCCTTGCGGGTGATGCTGCGGCCGCTGGGGAGGTAGTAGCCCTGCTCGGTGATCTTGAGCTCGGAGCCGTTGCCGTTGGGGAGCTTGCGGACGCTCTGGACGCTGCCCTTGCCGAAGGAGCGGGTGCCGATGGTGACGGCGCGGTTGTTCTCAACGAGGGCACCGGCGAGGACTTCGCTGGCGCTGGCGGACGAGCCGTTGATGAGCACGGCGAGAGGGACGTTGGGAAGGGTGCCCTTGGGCGTGGCCTTGGCGACGCGCTCGGGGAAGGAGCGGCCGCGGGTGCTGACGATGGTGCCCTCGGTGAGGAAGAGATCGGCGATGGCGATGGCCTCGTCGAGGACGCCGCCGCCGTTGTCGCGGAGGTCGAGAATGAGGCCCTGGAGGCGCTTGCTCGGGTCGGAGTCGTTGACGCCGGCGTCGAGGAGTGCGTTGAGGATCTCTTCGGCGCAGCCGGGGGTGAACTGGGTGAGCCGGACGTAGCCGACGCGGCGAACGGGGTCGATCTTGAAGTCCCACTTCTCGGCGTCGTTGGCGAGGCGGTGGACGCCCTTGACCGAACGGGTCTTGATGGGCGCCCGGGTGAGGGTCATGGGGATCTTCTCGCCCTTGCGCTCGATGACGATGTTGACCTTGGTGCCGGCGACGCCGATGAGCTTGGCGATGCACTCGTCGGCGGAGAGTCCCTGGGTGGTGACGCCGTCGATCTCGGTCACGCGGTCGTCGGCCATGATGCCGGCGCGGTACGCGGGGGAGTCTTCGAGCGGGGAGACGATGGTGAGCCAGCCGTCGCGGATGTTGATGGAGGCGCCGATGCCGACGTACTCGCCGGTGAGGTCCTTATTGAAGTTGCCGACCTTGTCGCCGGGGACGTAGATGGTGTAGGGGTCGCCGAGGGCGTCGATCATGCCGTTGATGGCGCCGTCCTGCATCTTCTTGAGCTGATCGTCGGTGAGCTTGTCGACGTAGAGGCCCGAGAGGGTGGTCTTGACATCGATGATGGGGTCGAAGAACTGGAGCTCGGCGGGCTTCTGGGTGAGCGCGATCGTGGAGCCGGCGACCGCGGCGGCGAGGACGCCGACGAGGGAGAGACGGAACCAGTTGGTCGAGGGACGGCGTGCGACCTCGTTGTGGAGACCTGGCATGACCGGAGTTCCTTTCGTGCTCGAGACGGTCCTCGGCGATGAGATTCCGTACGATCGACAGAGATGCTAGGGATGCGTCGGATTCACGCTTCCGTCGCGGGGGATGGGTGAGGGGCGGCTCAGGAGGCGGACGCGGTGACGACGCGGTGACGGGGAGTAGTTCCTATAGTGGGTCCGGAGGTTTCGGCGCCATGGGCAAGTTCTGAAGATTGGACGTTTCGTGACGCGTGCGGTTCGGCTTGGGATGGTTCCCGGGCTGGAATAGAGCGTCTTTCGTGCCGGCGGGGTGTCCGCCTTGCCGGGCTTTCTTCAGACCTTTCGCGGCTCCGAGCATCGGCGGCCGCAACCGGAACTTTTCTGTATGCCACAACCCACTGAACGCACCGGGATCCAGGTGCAGTCCGAGCGCGCGGTGCTGTGCGCGGTGCGCTTGCCCGATTCCAACTTTGACAAATCCGACCCGTTTGGCGAGTTGCGGGCCCTGGCGGAGCAGGGCGGCGCGATCGTCGTTGGCGAACTGACACAAAACCTGCCCAAACCCGTGGCGGGGACGTACATGGGCACGGGGAAGATCAACGAGCTGAAGGGCCTGTGCGAGGAGCTGCGGGCCTCGACGGTGATCTTTGACCACGACCTCTCGCCCAAGCAGATCGCGAAGATCGAGGAGGTGGTGGGGCGGAAGGTGATCGATCGATCGGAGTTGATCCTGGATATCTTCGCGAGCCGTGCGACGAGCACGGAGGCGCAGCTGCAGGTGGAGCTGGCGCAGCTCGAGTACACGTTCCCGCGGCTGCGTGCGATGTGGAGCCACCTGGAGCGCATCGTGGGCGTGGGCGGGATCGGCGGCATCGGGACGCGCGGGCCGGGCGAGCAGCAGCTCGAGATCGACCGACGCCTGGTGCAGCGGCGACGCGATGACCTGGCGGCTGAGATCAAGGCGATCCAGGCCCGCAAGCGCCGCGAGGTGCAGGCCCGCAAGGCCGAGCACTTCACGGTGGGCATCGTCGGCTACACCAACGCGGGCAAGAGCACGCTGTTCAACACGCTGACGGCGGGCGGGGCGTACGCGGACAACCGCTTGTTCGCGACGCTGATGACGCGCACGCGCGACTGGCATGTCCGCACCGACGACGCGACGGGCGGCAGCACGGTCATGCTGTCGGACACGGTCGGGTTCGTGCGCGATCTGCCGACGAACCTGATCGCGGCGTTCCGCGCGACGCTGGAAGAGGCGACGCACGCGGATGTCTTGCTCATCGTGCTGGATATCTCGGACCCTGCGGCGGAGATGCAGTACCAGACGGTGTGTCGAACGCTGGACGATCTGTTGAAGGAAGTGCAGGATTCGCTGGACGATCACGAGACGTGGAAACCGCCGGAGCGGATCGTGCTGCTCAACAAGGCGGACAAGCTCAAGGACAACCGCGAGCTGTTGATCTGGCAGCAGCGGGTGCCGGGGTCGATCCCGATCTGTGCGCTGGTGCCGAAGAAAGGGACGCTGCTGGATCAGCTCGGGCAGCGCGAGCTGGCGACGCGGATCCGGGCGCTGGCGCGGGGGCAGGTGGAGGAGCTTTCGATCACCGTGCCGATGCGGGACGGGAAGATGGTGGCGGCGATCGAGAACCAGGGCGAGGTCTTGGGGAGGGAGTACGAGGGCGACTCGGTGGTGCTGCGGGCGCGGATCGGGCGGCGGCAGATCGAGAAGCTGCTGGTGGGGCGTCGCGTGGGGGTGCGGTACGCGGACGGCGGGGCGTGGAAGCCGCAATCGCCGCGGCTTTTGGAGGCGCCACCGGCGTGGGTGGCGTCCGAGAAGGGGTCGGGGCAGGAGTCGGAAGGGACGGACACGCCGCGAGTGGACAAGCGGAAGCGGCGTGCCGATACTTCCGGTCCCAAAGCGTCATAAAGGGGCCTGCCAGGCCGCGGGACGCGACGGGAAACGAGTCAAAGCCACCTTAGCTCAGCGGTAGAGCGATGCTTTCGTAAAGCATAGGTCCAGGGTTCAAATCCCTGAGGTGGCTCCATTGGGTGAGCGCGAAGTTGGTTGCGGACGCGAGGGGCCGGAGCAGTGCCGCGAGGGGCCGGAGCAGTGCCTTGACCGCCGAGCGGGTCAAGCAGTGGCACACGGGGCGGGGGTGGGATGGATTGGTGTGCGATCGATGTGATTTCGGAACCCGGTCGGTGATGCGGCGTCGAATAGAGTGGGTGTGCGGCGCGCGTGGGTGGCTGGAGATTCTGCCATGGCGATGACGAAGCTGGGTGTGGCGTGTGTGTCGTTGCTGGTCGCGGCGGGCGTGGCGGCGCCGGTGCTCGCGCAGCAGTCGAGCGTGGGGCCGGTGTCGCGCGAGTCGCGTGGGCGACAGGCGCAGGCGCTGGGCCAGATGATGAAGGTGATGAGCGTCGAGTACGACCAGGTGCCGCTGCAATCGGTGCTCAAGAATCTTGCGGACGTCACGGGCGCGTCGTTCGACGTGGGCTGGCGGGACGACCGCAACGCCACGGGGCTGGACCGCGAGACGTTGATCAACTTCAAGGCGGAGAACCAGACGGCGCTCTCGATCCTGGAGCGGGCGCTGCGGCAGGCCGAGGTCGACAGCACGCTGGGCGGGAACGCGTGGCAGCTCTCGGAAGAGGGCGCGATCCAGATCGGGACCAAGGAGTATCTCAACCGCTCGAAGCGGCTGGAGATCTATGACATCAGCGACCTGCTGCTGGTGGTGCGCGATTACTCCGATGTGCCGCAGTTTGATCTGAATTCGTCGCTGCAGGCGGCGAGCTCGAGCGGGGGGGGCGGCGGGGGCCAGAGCCCGTTCCAGGGCGGCAACCAGAATCAGAACAACCAGACCGGCGCCAGCGAGCAGGAGCGTGCGGACGAGGTGATCCGGTTGCTGACCGAGTTGGTCGAGCCGGATCAGTGGACGGCCAACGGGGGCAACGGGGCGAACATCCGGTATTACAAGCAGCAGCTGCTTGTGACCGCGCCCGATTACATTCACCGCCAGCTCGCGGGGTATCCGTTCGAGCCGCGGGTGAACATGCGGGTCGAGAAGTCGGCGGACGGGAAGCGGATCGTGACGTTCGAGCCTCGCAAGGGCAGCGGCATCGTGCAGACGGGCACCGTGAAGCCCGTGAAGGACGCCACGGCGACTGAATCCACGGGCACGACGGACGCATCGAAGTAGGGTCCGCCGCGTGGCGGCGGGCGCGGGATCGTGCCGGGGCCGCCGACATGCCGAGTGATCCGAACACGCTGGTGGACCTGACGAACGCGCGGAGCGAGTTCGAGGCGTCGATTTTGATCGGCGTGCTGCGTGACCGCGGGATCCCGGCGTTCACGTTTTCCAATGCGGGCATGACGCTGCAATGGGAGGTGGCGGGTTCGCTGCCGTTCCGGGTCTGTGTGCGGCGCGAGGATGTGGAGCGGGCGCGGCAGGCGTTGCTGGACGCGCGGTCGGAGTCGGTGGATATCGATTGGAGCCAGGTGGAGGTGGGCGTGAACCCCGAGCGAGCGGCGTCGAAGCAGCTCGACGACGAGCCCCGGCCGTTCGTCTTGGAATGGCTCACCCGGTGGGGGCTGGTGTTGCTCGCGGTGGGGATGGCGCTCTGGGCGGTGTGGGTCGCGAGCGGGCGGTTGTTCTGAGAAGCACGACGCGAGCGTGATGGGGTGACACTGCTCGGTGGTTTTGAGCCAAGAAGTGCGATCGCGGCGCGGATTGGATGCGTCCGCACTGCCGGACCGCCGAGCCGGTCCGGCAGTGGCACCCAGAAGAGCGGGCTGCGTCCAGGGAGGCGTTCACACTGCTTGACCGCGAGCCGGTCCGGCACGGGCACCCGATCGTCAGAGTTCGGGGGCGAAGCCGCGGCGGAGCGTGTTCTCGGCGATGGCGCGGGGTTCGACGAACTGGAGCAGGTAGTCGTTGCCGCCGGCTTTGCTGCCGACGCCGGACATGCCGAAGCCGCCGAAGGGGTGGCGGCCGACGAGAGCGCCGGTGCAGCCGCGGTTGAGGTAGAGGTTGCCCACGCGGAACTCGCGCTTGGCGCGTTCGAGGTGGCTGGGCTTGCGGCTGAAGACGCCGCCGGTGAGCTTGTAGGGGCTGGCGTTGGCGATGCGGAGCGCATCGGCGAAGTCCTTGGCGTGCAGCACGGCGACCACCGGGCCGAAGATCTCGTCGCGGGCGATCGCGGCGGACTCGGGCACATGGCTGAAGATGTGCGGCCCGACGAACGCACGGCCGGTGCGTTCTTCCAGACCCGCGGGCACGGGCAGCGAGAGTTCGAGGCGCGATTCCTTCTTGCCGAGTTCGATGTAGCGCTCGATCTTGGCCTTGCTCTCGGCGTCGATCACCGGGCCGATGTCGGTGCCGGGGAGCGTGGGGTCGCCGATGGTGAGGGCGCGGCTGGCCTCGACGAGGCGGCGGGTGAAGTGAGTGATCGCGGGGCCGTCGGGACCTTGGGGGTCGACGACGATGACGCGCGAGCAGGCGGAGCACTTCTGGCCCTGGAAGCCGAAGGCGCTTTGGCGGACGCCGATGACGGCCTCGTCGAGGTCGGCGCTGGTGTCGATGATGATGGCGTTCTTGCCGCCCATCTCGCAGACGACTTTCTTGACGAAGGGCTGCTCGTCGGGCGTGGTGCCCGCGGCCTTGAGGATGTCCAAGCCCACGGCTTTGCTGCCGGTGAAGGCGATGAGGGCGACGCGCGGGTCGCGAACGATCGCCGCGCCGGTGGACTCGCCGGGTGCGGGGCAGAAGTGCAGGACGTTCTGAGCCAGCGTGCGATCGACGCCCGCTTCCTTCATCGCATCCTGGAGGATGTCGAAGAGAATCGCGGCGATGCCGGGCGTCTGCTCGGCGGGCTTCATGATGACCGGGTTGCCGGTGACGAGGGCGGCGGTGGTCATGCCGGTGAGGATCGCGAGTGGAAAGTTCCACGGGCTGATGACGGCGGCGACGCCGCGGGGCTGGTAGAGGGTCTCGTCGAGTTCGCCGATGAACTTGCCGAGGCGGGTGCGCTCAAAGAGCGGCACGGCGAGGCGGGCGTAGTAGTCGCAGAAGTCGATGGCCTCACAAACATCCGCGTCGGCCTCGCGCCAGGTCTTGCCGGATTCCTTGATCATGACGCCCGCGAGGCCGTCGCGCTGCTTGCGCATCAGGGCGGCGGTGCGGACCAGAACCTCGGCACGCTTGCGTGGGTCGGTGTCGCGCCAGGCGGCGAACGCGGCGTCGGCCTTGGCGATCATGTCCTTGGCCTGATCGACGGTGCGGTCGTTGGCGATCTTGGGGACGGTGGCGCGGGCGATCGCGGCGGCGAACGCGTCGCGCTGGGCTTTCACGGAGAAGTCACGCACGGCTTCGGTGAAGAACGGGCGGCCGTCGCCGACGCCAGGGACGCCGGGGGTGAGGCGGTGACGCTCGGGCGCGATCGCGAGCAGGTCGGCGGGCTGCTTGGCGCTTTCGGCGTTGGCAGCGGGCGCGGGTGCGCGAAGGAGCTGGCCCGCGTCGGCGTTGTCGAGGAAGCCGGCCTTGAGCCAACTCTCGTTGCTCGTGTTCTCGAGCAGACGCCGGACCAGGTACGCCATGCCGGGGATCATCTCGCCGACGGGGACGTACTCACGCATACGCAGGCCCAGCTCGGCGGCGGCGTACTTGAGCTGGTCGGCCATGCCGTGGAGCATCTGGAGCTCGATCGCTTCCCGCGGCAGGTTGCGGGCTTCCATGCCGGCGAGGGCGGCGGCGATCGACCGCACGTTGTGCGAGCCGAGCGCGAGCTTGATGCCGCCCTGCTTGGCCTCCTCGGCGGTGCGTGGACAGGCCTCGAGGTAGATGTCGGTCATCTTCTCGAAGCAGGCGTCGGTCTGCCACTTCTGAGCCCAGACCGGGCAGGGCCAGCCGTGGAGCTCGCTCTTGATGGTCTCGGCGTCCCAGTACGCGCCCTTGACGAGGCGGACGGTGACGAGGCGGCGGGCGCGTTTGGCCCAGTCGGCCATGCGGCGGGCGTCGTCGGGGCCGGACTTGAGGTAGGCCTGCATCGCGAGACCCGCGTGGAAGTCGAGCTTCTCGCAGCAGCGCTGGAAGAGCTCGATGGTGAAGTCCTTGAGCGCGTGGTGCTCCATGTCGAAGTTCACGAAGACGCCGCGGTCGCGGGCGGTCTCGAGAATCGGGAGCAGACGCTTCATGAGGTCGCCTATCGCGCCTTCGGTGTCGATCGGGTCGGTGCGGGCGGAGAGCGCGGAGATCTTGACCGAGACGTTGACCCGCGGCACGCTGCCGAGGTGGTCGGACTCCAGCCGCGGATTGGCAGGCCAGCCCGCGACCTGTGCGGGCAGGTTCTGGATCAGATCGAGGTACTTCTTGGCGTACTCGTCGGCCTCGCTGTCGGAGACGCAGGTCTCACCCAAGAGATCGACGGAGAACGCGATGCCATCGTCCCAGAGTCGTTTGAGCCCTGGCAGCGCGCTGGCGGCGTCGGTGCCGGCGATGAACTTGCCAGCCATGCCCTCGATCTGCTTGCCGATGGTGGCGCTGGCCGCGCCTTTGAGCAGGCCGCCGGCTTTGAGGGCGGCGTTGATGACCGGCGGCACGGTGACGCCGGGCTGCGAGAGATAGTCCTGCAGGTGATCGAAGATCGCGTCGCCACCCCGCAGCATCGGGAAGGTGTCCACGAAGCGGAACATCTGGACCTTGAACTCAGGGTCCTTCATGGACCATTCCATGAGGGCGTCGGAGTAGAACTTGGCGGAGAGCAGGCCGGTCTTGTGGGCTCGGGCGCGGCGGAGGAAGTCGGCGCCGAGCTCGAAGATGCGGGCCTCGCGTGCGGAGTCGGCCTCACCGGAGCGCGGGGCGCTCGACGGCAGCACGACACGCTCGGGTTGTTTCGGACTGGGCTTGCGAGAGAACCATCCCATGTGAGACTCCGGGTGGGTGGAGATGGTATGGGAAAAGCCGCGGCGATCGCGGAGCGATGAGCTCCGCAATTCGACCGAGCGGGAAGCGGTGGTGCTGCTGAGATGCGTCCGAGATGCGGGCGAGATGGGGTTCGGGGATCGCTAGAGTGTCGGATTCGCTTTCTTTTTCTCGCACCACTCGCCCCAAGATTGGCGGTAGTGGGCTTCCAGTCTCCGCGTGAACCCCGCGTGGTCGCAGAGGACGCTGTTTTCCACGGCGGCGCGGAGGGTGTCGCGGAGGCGGAGGCGTTTGGCTTTGTCACCGGCCAGTTCGGCGGCGATGCGGACGTAGTCGGCTTCGTCGGCGGCGATGAGCTCGGGCGTGCCCAGGTTGGTGAGGAGGCTGACGCCCACCCTTGAAACGTGCGAGTTTCCGGCGATCGTAACGACCGGTACGCCCATGTACATGGCTTCGACGGTGGTGGTGGTGCCGTTGTAGGGCCAGGGGTCGAGGGCGATGTCGACCTTGGAGTACGTGTCAAGGTGCTCGTCCTTGCCCTTGGTTTCGCCGAGCAGCGTGACGCGGTCGCGGGTGATGCCGTAGCCGCCGAGCGTGTTCCAGATGCGTTCTTTGGTGTTGCCGCTGGAGAGGGCGAGGGCTTTGAGGAGGAGGCGCGAGTTGGGGACGGCCTGGAGGACCTTAGCCCAGACCTCGAGCACGTGCTTGCTGACCTTGGTGAGGGTGTTGAAGGAGCCGAAGGTGATGAAGCCGTTGGCTGTTTCGGGCGCGGGCTTTACGGGGCCGGCGTGGTGGGGAGGCGTGTAGCAGAGGAAGCAGCCGTCCATGCGGACGAGGGTCTCGGTGGCGAGATGCTCGGAGCCGGCGGGGTCGGTGTGCCAGTCGACGATGCGGAAGTCGATCTGGGGCAGGCCGGTGGTGTTGGGGTAGCCCATGTAGGTGTACTGGATGGGCGCGGGCTTCACGACGAAGGGGACGATGCGGCCGCAACCGGTGTGCCCGCTGAGATCGACGAGGATGTCGATCCCGTCCTTCTTGATCATCTCGACCATTTTCTTGTCGTCGACGCCCCAGACGTTGCGATAGCCCTGGGCGTGGGACTTGAGGCGGGCGGTGAGCTCGTCCTCGCCCAGGACGTTGTGGTAGAGGGTGACGTGGAACTGGGACTTATCGTGGTGCGTGATGATGGGCTCGATGAAGTGACCGGCGGAGCGGTTGCGGAAGTCCTGGGAGCAGTAGCCGACGCGGAGCGGGCGGTCGGGGTCGGGGGTGTTGGTGTGGGCGGGGGTGTTGGGATCGCGCTTGTTGTCGATGATCGACGAAAGCACCTGTGAGACGCGGAGGTGCTGGTTGAAGACCTCGCGCGGATCCATGCCGTGGACGCGTGCGAGGGGGATGAGCAGGGCCTGCAAGCTGGTGAGGTCGTTGGGTGAGCGGCGGAGCTGCTCCTTGAGGACGCGGATCATCTCGTCGAGATCACCGGCGAGGTCGCAGAAGCTGGCGTAGAGGGCGAGTGTCTCATCGTCGACGGGGCGGGTGGCGAAGAGGTGACGGGCGAAGGCCATGGCTTCGTCCACGCGGTCGTCGCGGTACATGGCGATGCAGACGCAGCGCCCGTGGTTGGGGTTGGTCGGGTCGATCTCGAAGGCCTTGCGGAAGTGCTTCTCGGCGACGGCGAAGCGGTCGCGGCGGAGCTCGATTTCGCCCGAGAGCATGTGGATGCGGGCGTTCCAGGGCATGGCGCGTCCGGCCTGCTCCAGGGCGAAGAGGGCGATGTCGTGCCGGCCCGCGTGCATCGCGATCTGGGCGTAGGCGTCGAGGAGCTTGAGGTTGTTGGTGTCCTTCTCGAGGCCGCGGCGGATCAGAGCGAGCGCCTGGTCGTAGCGCTTGGCGCGGAAGTGGTCGTAGGCCTGGGCGACGATGAGGTCGGACATGGGGCTGTTGTATCCGATCGCTCGCGCGGCGGCGAACTTAGTTGGCGTACGCGCTCATGGGCGGGCAGGTGCAGACGAGGTTGCGGTCGCCGTAGGGGTTGTCGACGCGGCCGACGAAGGGCCAGAACTTATTGTCGCGCACATAGGGCAGCGGGAACGCGGCCTGCTCGCGCGAGTACGGGTGCTTCCACTCCGCGCCCGTGACCATGGCGACGGTGTGCGGGGCGTTCTTGAGCGGGTTGTCGAGCTTGTCGGACTTGCCTTCCTCAATCGCCTTGATCTCGTTGCGGATGCCGATCATGGCGTCGCAGAAGCGATCCAGCTCGGCCTTGGGCTCGCTCTCGGTGGGCTCGATCATGAGCGTGCCGGGGACGGGCCAGGACATGGTGGGGCCGTGGAAGCCGTAGTCCTGGAGGCGCTTGGCGATGTCCTCGACCTTGATGCCCGCGGACTTCTCGAAGGGGCGGCAGTCGAGGATGAACTCGTGGGCGCAGCGGCCGCCGGGGCCCTTGAAGAGCACGTTGTAGTGGCCCTCGAGGCGCTTGGCCATGTAGTTGGCGTTGAGGATGGCGACCTCGGTGGCGCGGGTGAGGCCGGCGGCGCCCATGAGGGCGATGTAGACGTAGGAGATGGGGAGGATCGACGCGCTGCCGTAGGGAGCCGCGGCGACGGCGCCGACGGACTTGTCGGTGGCGACGCTGGGCTTGGTGACAGGGTGCGAGGGCAGGAACGGGGCGAGATGCTTGGCAACGCCGATAGGGCCCATGCCGGGGCCGCCGCCGCCGTGGGGGATGCAGAAGGTCTTGTGCAGGTTGAGGTGGCAGACGTCGGCGCCGATGAAGCCGGGGCTGGTGAGGCCGACCTGGGCGTTCATGTTGGCGCCGTCCATGTAGACCTGGCCGCCGGCGTCGTGGACCATCTTGATGACGTCCTTGATGCCGGTCTCGAACTTGCCGTAGGTGGACGGGTAGGTGACCATGAGGGCACCGAGCCGGTCATTGTGCTCGGCGATCTTGGCGGCGAGGTCGGCGTGGTCGATGTCGCCGTTCTCTTTATTGGCGACGGCGACGACATCGAAGCCTGCACACACTGCGGAAGCGGGGTTCGTGCCGTGAGCGCTGTCGGGGATGAGGCAGACGTTGCGGTGTCCCTGGCCGATCGAGCGGAGGTACTGGCGGATCACGATGAGGCCCGCATATTCGCCCGCGGCGCCGGAGTTGGGCTGCAGCGACACGGCGGCGAAGCCGGTGATCTCGGCGAGCCAGGTCTCGAGATCGCGGAACATCTTCTGATAGCCCTTGGTCTGTTCGGCGGGGGCGAAGGGATGGATCTTGCCGAACTCGGGCCAGGTGACGGGGATCATCTCGCTGGTGGCGTTCAGCTTCATCGTGCACGAGCCGAGCGAGATCATCGAGTGGGCGAGGCTGAGGTCGCGGCCCTGGAGCTTGAAGATGTAGCGGAGCATCTCATGCTCGCTGTGGTGGCTGTTGAACACGGGGTGCGTGAGGTAGCCGCTCTGGCGGGCGAAGGCGGCGGGGAGGGCGGTGGTGGTCGATGCCAAGAGCGCGTCGACGTCGTCGGTACCAGTCCCGCCGAACGCGGCGAGGAGGTCCTTGACGAGGGCGCGGTCGGTGGTCTCATCGAAGGTGATGCCGAGCGTGCCGTCGGCGAAGTCGCGGAGGTTGATCTTCTTGGCGCGGGCGGCGTTCAGGATGTCCATCGCGGTGCGGCCGACGGGCTTCACGCGGAGCGTGTCGAAGACCGCGTCGGAGTCGCTGACCTGATGGCCGAGCTTCTTGAGGCCCGCGCGGAGGGCCTGGGTGAAGGAGTGGACACGAAGCGCAATGCGGCGGAGGCCTTCGGGGCCGTGGTAGACGGCGTACATCCCCGCCATGATGGCGAGGAGAGCCTGCGCGGTGCAGATGTTGCTGGTGGCCTTCTCGCGCTTGATGTGCTGTTCACGGGTCTGGATCGCCATGCGGAGCGCGGGCTTGCCCTGCGAGTCGCGGCTGACGCCGATGATGCGGCCGGGCATCTTGCGGACGTGCTCTTCCTTGGTGGCGATGAACGCGGCGTGCGGGCCGCCGAAGCCCATGGGGACGCCGAAACGCTGGGCGCTGCCGACGGCGATCTCGGCGCCCCACTCGCCCGGGGGCTTGAGCAGAGTCAGCGCGAGCAGGTCGGTGGCGGCGATGACGGTGATGGACTTGGCGCGGGCGTCGGCGGAGAGCTTCTCGTAGCACTCAACGCGGCCGTCGGTGGTGGGGTACTGCACGATCAGGCCGAAGTCATCGTCGGTGAAGGAAGGCGTGGCCTTGGGGTCGAAGGTGCGGACCTTGATGCCCAGGCCGTCGGCCCGGGTGTGGATGACGGCAAGGGTCTGCGGGTGGACGTCGTGCGCGACGAGGAAAGAGCGCTTGGTGCCCTCGTGGCCCCCGGCGATCGAGAAGGCCATGGCCATGGCCTCGGCGGCGGCGGTGGCCTCGTCGAGCAGCGACGCGCCGGCGAGGGGCAGACCGGTGAGGTCGCTGACCATCGTCTGGAAGTTGAGCAGGGCTTCGAGGCGGCCCTGCGCGATCTCGGCCTGGTAGGGCGTGTACTGCGTGTACCAGCCCGGGTTCTCGAGGATGTTGCGGAGGATCACGCCCGGCGTGATGCAGTCGAAATAGCCCATGCCGAGGCAGGAGCGGAAGACCTGGTTCTGGCTGGCCATCGCCTTGAACTCTGCGAGCAGCTCGGCTTCACCTTTGGCGTGCTTGGCCTCGCCGGTCAGCGTCATCGGCTTGGTGTTGCGGATCTCGGCGGGGACGGTGGCGTCGATGAGGGCGTCGAGGGACTTGTAGCCCAGGGTGTCGAGCATCTCGCTGATGTCGGCCTCGCTGGGGCCGAGGTGGCGGTGTTCAAAGGTGTCGGAGGGATTGAGGATCGAGCCGTGCGCGGCGGCGGGGGACTTGGTGGCGGCGGAAGCGGGGCCCTGGGCAAACGTCGTCATGCGGGGGACTCCGGCGAGGCGGTGCGAGCGGGCGGCTGCGGCGGGACAGGGGTGCTGGCGATCGGTCCCGGAAGCCGGGAATGGCTTCCGAGGCGACTTCGAGGACCGTGTCCCGTCGGATGAGCGATAGTAGGTTCGCGGGGCGGCGTTTTGGAGAAACGCAAGGTGTTCTCAGGCCCGGGAAACCCTGCTTCCGTTGTCCGGTATCCTGTCCCGGCGTGCCCGGGGGATTGGTTGGATGTCTCGAACCCCGAAGGAGATTCGATGTCGATTCGCCCGTTCGTTCGCGTGTGTGCCGGCGTGTTGGTGGCGGTGTGCGGCGTGCCTACGGGGCTGCTGATCGCGGGCGACACGCCTGCCGCGACTCCGGCCCCCGCTCCGGCCCCGGCTCCGGCCTCGACTCCGGCGACCAGCCGCGTCGTGACGCCGCCGGCTGCGGACGAGGTGCGAAAGGCGGACGAGGCGGCGCTGAAGGCGCACATCGAGACGCTGGCGAGCCCGGAGTACGAGGGGCGGTATCCGGGCACGAAGGGCTCGAAGATGGCCGCGGATTACGTGCAGTACCACTTCGAGCAGCTCGCGAAGTACGGCGTGGTGCCGGCGTTTGCGGACGTGGAGGATCCGTCGAAGAAGACGTACCGCCAGCCGTTCGACGCCCCCGCGAAGAACGTGGCCGAGAAGCAGGTGGCGTCGTACACGATCGACGGCACGGAGGTGAAGCTGGAGGCGGGGAAGGACTTCAACGTGCTCGGGCTGTCGGGGAGCACGGACGTGACAGCGCCGCTGGTCTTCGCGGGTTACGGCATCACGATGGCCGACGACGGGTACACGAGCTACCCCGACGGTGGTGAGAACGGCCCAAGTCTTGAGGGCAAGATCGCGATCGTGCTGCGCTTCGAGCCCATGACGGAGGAGGGGACGTCGCGCTGGGCTAAGGAGGGATGGTCGTTCGCGGCGGGGCTGGAGCCGAAGATCGGATCGGCGGTGCGACGAGGCGCGAAGGGTGTGATCCTGGTGAACCCGCCGGGCGCGAAGGACGATCGGATGGGAAAGCTGGAGGACGTCAACAGCGTTTCGTCGCGCGAGCCGTACGAGGTGCCGGTCGTGATGATCTCCACCGAGGCGGCGGAGGCCTTGGTCAAGGCAGCCGACCCGCAGGGGCGGACGTTGCTGGAGCTGCGCCAGATCGTGGACAAGGAGGGCGCGCTCTTCGAGATGCCCAAGGCGACGGTGACGCTGGGCGCCAAGATCGGGAAGCTGCGGCCGCGGACGGACAACGTGGGCGCGGTGCTGCCGGGCGCGGGAGATCTGAAGGACCGGTACATCGTGATGGGCGCGCACTACGACCATCTGGGGACGGGGCTGGTGGGTGTGCGGTTCCCGAGCGATCGCGGTCAGATCTTCCACGGCGCGGACGACAACGCGAGCGGGACGTCGGGGCTGCTGATCAACGCGGCGAAGCTGGCGGAGGAGTATGCCAAGCTGCCCGCAGACATGCCGCGTCGGAGCGTGCTGTTCCTGGCGTTCTCGGCGGAGGAGAGCGGTCTCAACGGCTCGCGCTACTACACCCAGCACCCGATCGTGCCGATCGCGCAGCACGACTACATGATCAACACCGACATGATCGGGCGGCTGGGCGAGAAGCCGCTGGAGGCGGGCGGGGTCGGGACGGCCGAGGGGTTGAGCGATTGGCTGAGCCCGTACTTTGAGTCGAGCGGGCTAAAGGTCGCCGCCAAGCCGGGTGGGAGCGGTCCGAGCGACCACGCGACCTTCTACGCGGCAAACGTGCCGGTGCTCTTCCTGTTCTCGGGGATGCACCCGGACTATCACCGCCCGACGGACACGCCGGAGAAGATCAACTACGTAGACGCGGCGAAGATCGCGGACCTGGCGCGGCGGATCGCGCTGGACGCGGCGCTGCGGCCCGAGCCGTTTGTCTTCACCTCAAGCGGCGGTTCCGGGGCCGCGAGTAGCGATCAGCCGGCTCCGGGACGCGGGCGTGTCCGTTTCGGCATCGCGCCGGGCGATTACTCGGGCGATGAGAAGGGCGTCCTGGTGGGCGAGGTGCTGCCCGACACGCCGGCGGCAAAGGCGGGGATCAAGAAGAACGACCTGATCATCAAGTGGAACGACAACCGCGTCACCGGCGTGGAGGAGTGGATGCCGTTCTTCAGCGCGGGCAAGCCGGGCGATGTGGTGAAGGTGACGGTGCTGCGTGACAAGCAGGAGATGGTGATCGAGGTGACGCTTGAGGCGCGGGGCGGGGCGCGGTAGAGGCGTTGTGCGCACGACGGCGTTGCACGTCTTGACGGCCGCGCCGGTCAAGCCGCGGCACCCGTGCCGGTGCGCCAGGGCAGGCTGCTATTTCCCGTCGTTGGGCACGAACCAGCGGAGCTTCCAATTGGAGCCTTCGAGGATCATGTCGAAGCCGACCCAGGCGTACTCCTTGGGGTCGAGGTAGTGCTGGCGGACGCGGAAGACGTTCTGGCCGACGACCTCGATGCGGACGCCGGGGGTGAGATCGCCCTGCGGGACGATCTTGAAGACCTTTTCGACGTCGGTGCGGCGGTTCTTGAGTTCGCGGAAGGCCCAGGCTGGGTCGTGGCCACGTTGGAAGAACTCGTCGCGCGTGGCGCTGCTGAGGACCTGTTCGGTGAAGGTCTTCTCGTCGTCCTCGCGCATGGTGGTGGCGATATGGAAGATGAGATCGCGGGCGTTGCGGCTGACCAGGGTTTTGGTGCCGTCGGGGTTCTTGATGACGGGCTCGGAAGTGGCGTCCTTGCTGACGGGGGCGTTGAGAACGGCGAGATCCTCGCCGTAGACGGGCTGGATGCCGGTCTGCGCGCCGGGGAGATTGGCGAGCGGCGGGTTGTAGCGGATGATGCGGGTCTCGCACGCGGCGAGGGTCGTGAGCGCGAGGGCGGCAACGGTCGGGGCGCATGGGACGCGGAGAAGACCGAGGCTTCCTCGAAGACTCGTCGGCCTCGGCGTCTTCGACAGCGACCGATTCACACCAGCGCTCCGGTGGGGGCGAGCGTTGTGGGAACTGGCGCCGAAGGCTTGTTCACGGACGCTGTGTCGGGGTTGTCTCGGCCGCGTCGCCAGCAATCGTGGACCTCGAAGTTGGGCTTGGTGTCGGCGATGTCGGAGCGGGTGTGGCAGCCGCGGCTTTCCTCGCGCCACGCCGCCGAACGCGCGACGAGCGCTCCGACTAGGAGCATGTTCTGCACCTCCCAGCCCGCCGGTTCGTCGAAAATCTTGTCGAGGGTGTAGCGGGCCCAGAAATCGAGCATGTCGCCGACGTCGCGGAGCTTGGCCCCGCTGCGTTCGATGCCGACGTTCTTCCACATGGCGCTGCGGAGGCTGGAGCGAACGTCGTCGAGGTCGAGCTCGCCCTGGTCGCTGGGGCGGATGTCGCTGATGACCGAGACGGGTGCGGGCCGGGCGGGGGTGGTCCAGCCGGTGGGCCGCGTGGTCTGCGTACCGTTCGCGGCCTTCATCTCGGCGCAGGTGTGCCCGGCGATCTCGCCCATGACGAGGCCTTCGAGCAGCGAGTTCGAAGCGAGGCGATTGGCGCCGTGCAGGCCGCTGCTGGCGGCCTCGCCGACAACATAGAGGCCCGGCACATCGCTGCGCCCGGCGAGGTCGGTGCGCACGCCGCCGATCATGTAATGAGCGGCGGGGTGCACCGGGATCAGGTCTTCGGCGGGGTCGAGATCGAATTTCTTGAGCAACGCGCAGATGCCGGGGAAGCGCTTCTGGAACCCCTTGATCTGGCGGCAATCCAGCCACACGTGGCTGCCGCCCGCTCCCGACGCCTGTTTCGCGATCTGCCGCACGATGGCGCGGCTGACGACGTCGCGGGGTGCTAGTTCCGCCAGCGGATGCACATCGAGCATGAAGCGGTAGTGCGACGAATCGAGCAGGTGGGCGCCCTCGCCGCGCACGGCCTCGGTGATCAGCCAGCGCATCGCACCGGGGAGGTAGAGCGTCGTGGGATGGAACTGCACGAACGCCATGTCGCTGACGGTGGCACCGGCGCGGTAAGCCATGGCGAGCCCGTCGGCGGTGGCTTGGGCGGGGTTGGTGGTCTCGCGGAAGAGCACACCCGCGCCGCCGCTGGCGAGGATGGTGGCCTTCGCCCAAATCATCTGCAGGCCGTACTTGGGGTGGTACGTGATCGCGCCCATGACCGGCGAGCCCGGCTCGTTGCCCGGCGTGATGAGATCGAGCGCGAAGCAGTTCTCGAACACACGCACGCCCGTGGTGCCGCGGACTTTCTCGACCAGGCAGCGCTGCAGCTCGCGCCCGGTGGCGTCGCCGTCGGTGTGGACGATGCGGCTGGCGCTGTGCCCGCCCTCGCGGCCGACGGCGAGCTCGCCCTCGGCGTTGGTGTCGAGCCGCATGCCCCAGGACATGAGCTGCCGCAGACTCCGCGGCCCGTGCTCGACGATCGCGCGCACGGCGTCGTGGTCACACAGGCCCGCGCCCGCGACCAGCGTGTCCTGCACGTGCGACTCGGTCGAGTCGTCCTTGGTGAGCACGGCGGCGATGCCGCCCTGGGCCCAGGCGGTGTTGGTGGACTTAAGGTCGCCCTTGGAGAGGACGATGACGTCGCCGTGCTCGCTGGCGGCGACGGCGGCGCGAAGGCCAGCCACGCCCGCGCCGATGACGAGCGTGTCCGTAAAGATCTGCGGGAGCAGCGTCGATCGGAACGGGATCAGGTAACGGCGTTGGTCGAAGAGGCGGTCCATGAATAACTTGAGAGACAGAACTGGATTGTGATGTGTTTGGTGCGCTCACGGAATCTTCTTGGATGCATCGGCATCCAAGCTTGCTTTCAACTCTCGCACCTTCTGAAGTAGCGACTCGGCTTCACGAAGCGCGGCGGCTGCTCGTTCATGTTTCCGCCTGATAGTGTCTTCCGCAGACGTGCCGTCGTCCACGAACTCCCCGATCTGTATCCGATCGGCAACCCGGTCAATCTCTGGAATCCTGATCCAGTGAGCGATGTAGATCTCCGTGGCAAGCGCTGCGAGTAGAAGAGCAAACGCAGCAACAAGCAAGAGTGCGCGGACTCCAAAGGAGCCTCTCCGAAGCATCCATGCTGCGACGGTCGTGATGAGGGCGACGACGACCGACAAACTGAGCCAAGCGTCCATCGCGACAGACGCCTTTGCATCGGCGGCAATCGATTGAACAGTTGCCGCGTAACTTGCGTTCGCTTCAATGAGCCGCATCGAAACAGCGAAGATTGAAACGAAAACCATAACGACGACAAATCCTGTCTTCGTCGAGGCGATGGGTCCCCAGCCAGGGGAACTCGAAGTTTCTTCGTCGGTCGCCATTCAGATGGGCTCAGTGGAATCAGTGGAATTAGCTCCCGCACCCACACCCGCCCGCCGCCGCACCCACCGGCTCCGGCACCGGCCCCAGCATGCGGTCCAGCTTCTTCTGCAGGAAGCGTCCGTGGTGCTCGACGTGCCAGATGGCGTAGGAGAGGATGGTGCGGACGGATTGCTCGCCGCGTTCGGGGTGGAGGGCGACGCGGTCGTACTGCTCGGGCTCGAGGCCGGCGAGCCACTGGAAGCTCCACATGCGCATCGTGTGGACGACGGCGACGAAGCCGCCGATCAGGCTGGCGGGGTCGCCCTGCTGCACCTCGCGGGGGATCGCGTAGAGGTTGCTGTCGATGAACGCGTTCTCGTCCCAGACCGCGAGCATCGGCTTGTCCTCGGCGATGGCGCGGCGCATGCGGTGGACAAAGACCAACTCGGCGTCGGCGACGTGGCCCAAGAGCATCCGCACCGACCAGCGGCCGACGTCGGCGTCGGGCAGGAAGGCCTGGTCCATCTGCTCCGCGGTGAGGCTGAATACACGAGGGTCGAAGTTGGCCACGCCGCGGCGGTAGCGGCCGAGCATCTCGCCGATGGGGAGCGCGGCGATGTCCTTGGCGGTGCCGGTGGGGATGAGGAGCTTCTGTGGGCCGGACTTGCAGCCGCAGCCCCCACCCGAGCCGTTGCCGGAGCCGCCGCAACAACCGGAAGAAGCCTCGGCGGTGCCGGTGGCTCCGTTGGCGGCTCCGTTTGCTGACTTGTTCTTCCCCCCGCAACATTCGCCGTTGGCCATGACAGAGTCCTTTCGCGTGAACGAAATCTGAACGTGAGATGGTAGGGGACGGGCGAGGGTACAAGACCCTGTTCGCACGCGGGCCTATCTTCGCCCATGACCGCCTTTCCTCGTCGGCTTGCCCTGCGGGTGACGACCATGCCCCGCGACACGAACCATTACGGGACGATCTTCGGGGGTGTGATTCTCAGTTACATCGATCAGGCGGGGTTCGTCGAAGCTCGCCACCACGGGCAGCACCGGTGGGTCACCGCCGCCATCGATCGGGTGGAGTTCAAGGCTCCGGTTCAGGTCGGCGATGTCGTGAATTTCTACTCGACGACGGTGAAGACCGGGACCAAGTCGGTCACGGTGACGGTCGAGGTGGAGGCGGAGCGGTACCTGGATTCGTCGGTGGTTCCGGTGACGGCGGCGACACTGGTGATGGTGGCGGTGGACGCGAAGGGGACGCCGATTCCGTTCCGCCAGCCGCCGACGGCGTGAGATTTCGCGTACACTAGCGGCCATGTCGCAGTCCTCGTTCGTCACGCACAATCTCGTCGGCAACGTCGTCGTCGCGCAGCTCGAGCGCGAGAAGATCACCGAGCACGAGTGCCAGGTCATCCTGACCGAGCTGACGAACGCGGCGGCCAAGTGCCAGCACCACCTCGCGGTCGACCTGTCCAAGGTCACGCTGATCGCCTCGGCTGGCCTGGGTGCTCTGATCACGTTGAACAAGACGATCAAGGGGAAGGGCGGCAAGGTCGTGTTCTTCGCGATGAGCGAGGAGCTGCTGCAGGTCTTCAAGCTCACGCGACTGAACACGCTGCTGACGATCGTGAAGGACAAAGACGCCGCCGTGAAGGCCGCGCTGTAGTTCGGCTCGATGCCTCGCTGCCGCGTGCCTCGGTGCTTTCTTCCATGTCACCCACGCCGCTCACGACGAATCCCCGTCTAGCCGTCATGCTCTCGGGCGGCGGGCGGACGCTGCTGAATCTCCTGAAGCACATCGATGCCGGCACGCTGCGGGCGACGGTGGCGCTGGTGATCGCGTCGAGCGAGTGCGTCGGGGCTCAGCGGGCGCGTGACGCCGGGCTCGCGGTGGTGGTCGAGCCGGGTCGGATCGGGCGGGAGCGGCTGGGTGAACTTCTTCGCGCTCACGGCGTCGAATGGGTCGTGCTGGCCGGCTACCTCAAGTTGATCGACATCCCGCCCGGGTTCGAGGGGCGGGTGGTGAACATCCATCCGGCCCTCTTGCCCAAGCACGGCGGGCCGGGGATGTACGGGCACCGCGTGCACGAGGCGGTCCTCAAGGCTGGTGATCGCGAATCGGGCTGCACGGTGCACCTGTGCGATGCGCGGTACGACACCGGGCCCATCGTGCTGCAGAAGCGTGTGCCGGTGCTGGCGGGAGATACGGCGGACGATCTCGCGAAGCGGGTGTTTGAGGCGGAGTGCGAGGCGTATCCGGAGGCGTTGGGCATGCTCTTCGCGGGGTTTGAGGGAGCATCCCGTGCGCATTAGCCTCGGTGTGATCAACGCGCTCTTTCTCGCGATGCTGTCTGCGTTCTCCGCGTCCTCAGCGGTGCAATGCCTCGGCGCGTTTGCATCCGCCCAAGTGCGGGCGGTCAATGAGCCCGATCTCACGAAGCTCTCTGTGGACGAGCTCGACCGTCGTCTCGATGCCGCCCTCGCAAAGCGAGACTTTGACGCCGCCGAGCCGCTGCTGCGGCGGGTGATCGAGCTTCGACCACGGGAGTTTGTGCCGCTGTACAACCTCGCGTGCGTGCGGTCGGCGAAGGGTGACACGGCCGAGGCGGGCGAACTGCTCGTCCGCGCCGTGGAGAACGGCTTCGACGACTACCGCAAGCTGACCCGTGACGCGGATCTCGCCGCGGTGCGTGACGCCCACAATGGGGCGGGCGACGCGAACTATCGCAAGCTCGTCGACAATTGGGCGACCGTGCTGAACGCGCGGCGGGATGCGAACCTCAACCAGATCCGCCGCATCTTTGACAAGGTAGACGCGGACTCGAGGGTCGAGTACACCGAGCACGTGGACGAGAAGCGGCGATTCATCTATCGCACGGCGTACACCGCGTCGGAGTTTCAGAAGGCCCGGGCCGAGCTCGACGCCATCGCCGACTGGGCCGAGAAGGCCGTGTTCCCGGGTCTGTGGAACCCCGACGAGGTGAAGCTCGATCCGTGGGTGATCATCGTGTTGCCGAGCAGCCGCGACTTTGAGAAGTGGCTGCTGGTGACGTTTGGGCCGGGCGTGCGTAGCGGGCTCGCGACGGTCGGCGGTTCGTACGTGCACGAACGCAAGCAGCTTGTGTCGCAGGACCTGGGCAGCACGCTGCGTCACGAGTTCTTCCACGCACTGCACTGGCGGCACCTGACGCACACGGGCGTGGAGCAGCCGTACTGGGTGCAGGAGGGCCTGGCGAGTCTGGTCGAAGACGTCGAGCCACTCACGCCAGGGAGTGCCGTGAAGCCATTGCCATCGTGGCGGACGAACATCGTGCTGCGGCGCGAGCGGAGCGGGACGCTCTTGCCGCTGGAGCGATTCGCGAAGCAGAGCCGCGAGAAGTTCCTGAGCGGCCAGCAGCTCGCGAACTACGCGCACGCGCGGGCGATCTTCTACTACTTGCATCAGCAGAACAAGCTGGGCGCGTGGTACGCGGCCGCGAGCGATCCGAAATCGCCGCCGGATGCCGCGTGCCTGCGGCCGTTCGAGACGGTCTTTGGCAAGCCGCTGCGCGAGGTTGACAAGGACTTTCGCGCATGGGCACGGAAGCTGCCGGAAGTGGCCGAGGAGATCCGCGCCGGCATGGCGAGCCTGGGCGTCGAGGTCGAGTCCGGGCGTGGCGACGGGTTGGTGATCACCTCGATCGTGGAGCCGGCGGGGGCGAAGGAGCGCTCGCTCTTGGGTCGCAGCACGCTGCGGGGCGTGCGCGGCGAGCTCAAGACCGGCGACGTCATTACCGCAATCGACCAGAAGCCGACGCGCGACATCGCGGACCTGGTGCGGGTCCTGGGCGAGTACAAGCCCGACGATGAGGTGAGCGTGTCGTACCTGCGCAAGGGTGCCCCCGGAGAGGCGCGGATCAGGTTGGTTGTGAGGCAGTAGATCGCGCGGCTAGGGAGCGTCTGGTTGCAGACGCTGAGGCTTCGCCGCGGAGCCTCCTCGGTCTCGGGGTCTCTGGCGGAATGTGGCGTGGCTGCTCACTGAGCGGAATCTTGTTGCTCAGAGTGGGCAAACTGGATCGCCGATAGACCACGCATGCCAGATGTGCGTCAGGTCTCCATCCTCGGTTTCGGCGCCTTCGGGCGCTTCCTGGCGAAGCACCTGACGCCGCACGCGGCGGTGAGCGTGTTCGATCGGGTTGTGGAACCTGAGAGACTCGATGGCGCGCGCCGGGTCTCGCTGGACGAGGCCGCGGCGGCGGATGTCGTCGTGCTCGCCGTGCCGGTGCAGCACATGGAGGCGGTGCTGACAGACCTGGCAATACACCTCGCACGCCGCGGGAGCGACTTGCCGCTGGTCATGGACGTGGCGTCGGTGAAGCTCAGGCCGATCGAGCTGATGACGCGCATCTTGCCCGCGGGCACGCCGATCATCGCCACGCATCCGCTCTTCGGCCCCGAGAGCGGCAAGCACGGCATCGAGAACCTGCCGCTGGCGTTCTGCCCGGTCCGGGCCGATGTGGAACTTGCCGCGGGGGTGCGATTGTTCCTGGCGGAGACGCTGCGGCTCCGCGTCATCGACATCGCGCCGGACGAGCACGATCGGCAGATGGCGTATGTGCAGGGCCTCACGCACCTGATCTCGCGTGCGGTGGGGGAGATGCGTCTGCCCGAGACGCCGCTGGCGACGGCGGCGTACGAGCGGTTTCTCGCGATGCGGTCGAACTTGCGGGCGGATTCGTGGGAGCTGTTTGTGACCATCGAACGCGAGAATCCGTACGCGAAGGCGGTGCGGGACGAGCTGCGGCGGACGCTGGACGAGATTGAGCGGCGGTTGGGGTGAGCGGAGGGGGGCAGGGAACCAGCTCAGCGGGGTCCCCCAGGGGTTTCCTGGTTTTGGTATTGTGCCGTCTCCCCGCGGTTGTGGCCGTGGATGGGGGGCGGGCATTCCGGGAGATGCGCATGGAATTGTTGTGGAGCTTGTGGCTGGCGATCGTGGCGGCGTCGGTGGCGTTGTGGATCTACGGCGCGTTGGCCTGGATGGTGCTGCCGCAGCACACCAAGGACTTCAAGAAGCTGCCGGACGAGAACAAGGTGCTCGAGTTTGTGCGTGGGCTGAGCTTGCCGCCGGGCGTCTATCTCTTCCCGAACTTCGGCACGCACAAAGAAGCGCACCAGCCGGAGAACAAGGCCAAGTGCGAGCAGGGGCCGATGGGGACATTGAGCGTGTGGTCCAAGCCGAACATGGGAGTGAACATGGCGTTCACCTTTGTGTTCTATCTGGTCGCGTGCTCGTTGATCGCGTATCTGGCGGCGGCCGCGGGCATTCCGCGGGGAGCGGGCTTCGGCAAGGTCATGCAAGTGGTGGGCACCGCCGGCGTGCTGGCGTTCTCGTTCTCGGCGTTGCCGGGGATGATCTGGTTTCAGGCCAACAAGCCGGCGATGCTGAGTCATGTTTTCGACGGGGTGGTGATGGGGATGATTACGGGGGTCGTGTTCGCGCTTTTGTGGCCCAAGTAAGTAAATCCTCACCGCCGATCGGGCTCATTCTTGTGAATTGTGATGGAATCCTGCACGCCTGCGGTATGCTGCGACATCCGCGGTGGCCGTTGACACGGACGGCCTCGTGAGGAGCCAACACATGAAGCGTCCGATCACGTTCGCCCGCGTCGTGAACTTCGCCCGCCGCATGCCGGCGGTGGTGCGTCAGCCGGAACGGCTGTACTCGCAGGAAGCGATCGCCAAGCTGTTCCCGTCGATGACGGGCAAGGAGATCGAGCAGCTCCGCTTCGAGTTTCACAAGAACGATCAGTTGTTCCTGGATGTGGATCACGCGATGCTGAGCCAGCGCCGCCGTCGGGCGCAGTGGGAGCCGTGGGCCGAGTTCCAGTACATGCTGGTGCGGGCGCTCAAGCCCGAGGTGTACATCGAGACAGGCGTGTTTGACGGCGTGTCGAGCGCGGTGATCCTGCAGGCGATGGAGGACAACCGCACCGGGAAGCTGGTGTCGATCGATCTGCCCGCGTCGGAGACGATCAAGGGCGCGACCGACTTCATGCCCGAGACCACGCTGCCGCCGGGGCGCAACCCGGGCTGGTGCGTGCCGGACCGGCTTCGACACCGATACGACATCCGCTTCGGCGACGCGCGGGAGCTCTTGCCCAAGGCGCTGCAGGAGCACCCGGTCATCGACGTCTTCTTCCACGACTCGCTGCACACGTATGACCACATGACGTTCGAGTACCGCACGTCCTGGCCGCACATCCGGGACGGGGGCGTGCTGCTGTCGGACGACATCTTCGCGAACCCGGCGATGCACCACTTCGCGAAAGAAGTGGGGCGGCGGTACCTGAACATCCGCAACGGGTTTGGGTGTATTAAGAAGTAAGCGTCGTCAGGGCACGATCTTGACCACGCTGACCTGTTCGACGAGCAGCTCGTAGATCATCTTGACGTCGTCGTCGCCGAGGCGGACGCAGCCCATGGACTTCTGCTGGCCGATGGAGTCGGGCTCGATGGTGCCGTGGATGCCGTAGCCGGTGATGGTCTTGCTCTCACCGACGCCTTCGAGGCCGAGCCAGTACTCGCCGATGGGGTTCTTGGGGTCGTTGGCGCCGAACTTCTGGCCGGTCTGCGGATTCACCCACGGCGGGTTCACCAGCTTGCTCCGCGGACGGACCACGAAGTTGCCCAGCGGCGTGCTGTTGCCCGTGCCCAGGCCGACCTTGAAGGAGCGGATGTACGTCCAGCTCTGCGGGTCATCGGGCGAGCCGTGGAAGAGGTCGAGGCGGTAGTCGCCCTTGCTGACGACCGCGTGGAACGGGCCGCGGACGAGCTTGATCTTCTGGCCGACGCGGAGCGGCTTGTCCTTGAGCCCGTTGATGCGCTCGATGAGGCGGTAATCGACGGCGAGCTCGCGGTTGCGGGTGATCCTGATGAGATTGTCGCCGGCTTTGATGGCGTACTCCTCGCTCATCGGATCGGCGGGGTTGATCTTGGGTGAGAAGATCAGGTCCTGGTTGATGGGGCCGAGCTTCTGGCGGATGCGCTCGCGGTCCTCGCGTACGGCGTCGGTGTGGAGCAGGGCTTTGCTCAGGATGGCGCGGGCCTGGACCAGATCGCCGGCGGCGGCCTTCTGCTCGCCGGCCTGGATGAGCTGCATCACCTCGCTGGTGCTGCCGGTGGGCGTCAGCGTGCCGGGTTGGGGAACGCTGTTCCCGGGGGCGGCGGCGGGATCGTTGACCTTGTTCTCGCCCGGCGAGAGGTTGGTGCCGGGCGGGGGGGTTGTGCCTGGCGTGGTACCGGGGGTGTTGCCGGGCGTGCCAGCGGGCGTCAGTGTGGGTGTGAGGTCCTTGCGGGTCACGTCGACCGACGCGGGACGGCCGGAGGGATCGGTCGCTGGGGTGCTGGTCGGGATGGGCGTGGGGGATGTCGTGGGCGTGGTGGCGGGCGCGGTGGTGGGATTGGAGGCGGGTGCCGTGCCGGGCGCGGCCGAGTTGGTGGGGGGGTTGGTGGCGGGGTTGGTGGGGTCGATCGTTTCTTTGACCGCGCCGGACGCGAGCGGCCGCGGGGCGTCAGCGCTCTCGCTGGGCAGCGTGCCGGTCGCGGACTTGCGGTTCACGAAGGAGACGACGCCCCAGATCGTGCCAGCGACGAGGATCAGAGCAGCGGCGACGCCGACGACGAGCTTTGCCCCACCGTTGGCGGCATTCTTCTTGTTGAGGACATAGGACCGACCGATCTCGGTCTGGCGTTCAGTTTGGGAAGGAAGGGCCATCGAACAACCTCCGTGCACATCAAGGCTTGCGGCCTTGGGAATCGCCCATATCGACCAATCGCGCCGAGCCGCCCCACAGAGGGGGCTCGGGCTCAGGATCCGCCGCAGGACAGGATGCGGCGTTCGGTCACGAGAAACCGCACCGGCGCGTCCGTCGCGCCGACCGGGATGGCGTCGCGGAGGAGCGCTTCGGGGCAGACCCCGGCGACCACCGCCCGCACTCCCGGGCTTCTCAGGAATCGATCATAGAAACCCGCGCCGCGTCCGAGGCGGTGGCCGGAGATGTCAAACCCGAGGCCGGGAGCCAGGATCACGTCGAGCTCCGCGGCGGGCACGGCGGTCAGCCCGGACCGGGGTTCGGGCACGCCATGGCGTCCGGTGACCAGGTCGCCGGGTCCGCGCTGCAGCGCCACGGGGGTCATGCCGCTCGTGGCCCAGCCCACTCTGGGCACGCACACGCGCTTGCCGGCCGAGATCGCGTCGGTCGCGAGGGGGAGGAGATCGATCTCGTCGGGCATGGGGGCGAAAAGCATCACGACGCGGGCGTCGATCCACCAATGCTGCGCGGCGATCTGCGTGCAGACCGCGCGAGAGATCGCGCCGAGCTGCGGCCGAATCGTCGCGAGGGCGGCCTTGAGCTCCGCGCGGGCGAGTCGCTTGTCGTGTTCGAGCGGGTCGCTCATGTCCCACCCTTTCGGGCCCCTCGTCGGAGGCGGCGGAGCTCCTCGAGTCGCTCGCCCATCGCCTTCTCGGCGCCGCGGTCGGTGGGGCGGTAGTAAACCTTGTCCACGCCCAGGTAGTCCTGATCGTTCACGGCCCCGGCATCGGCGTGGGCGTATCGGTAGCCGCTGGCGTTGGCGGGCCCGCCGCCGGGCGCGGGAGGTGCCGCGTTGGGGTCACGCAGGTGAACCGGCACGGCGATGGTGCGGCCTTCCTTCACGTCGGTGAGCGCTTCGTCGATGGCGACATAACTGGCATTGCTCTTGGGCGCGAGCGCGAGATAGGTTGTGGCCTGGGCCAGGATGATGCGGCCCTCGGGCATGCCGATGCGTTCGAGCAGCTCCCACGCGCTCTGCGCGACCATGATGCCGCGCGGGTCGGCGTTGCCGATGTCCTCGCTGGCGAGGATGGCGAGGCGTCGGGCGACGAAGCGGGGGTCCTCGCCGGCGTCGAGCATGCGGGCGAGCCAGTAGATGGCGGCGTCGGGGTCGCTCCCGCGGACGGACTTGATGAAGGCCGAGATGGTGTTGTAGTGCTCGTCGCCATCGCCGCTGTAGACGGCGGCTTTTTGCTGGATGGAATCCTCGGCGGAGGAGCGGGTGATGTGCAGTGGGGCGGTGGGAGAGTGGGGCTGTGGGGCAGAGTGAGCGGAATCGCCCGCCTTCCGCATGCTCCATTGCCCATCGGCTCCAATGCTCCTCTCGGAGAGAATCGCAACTTCCAAAGCCGTCAGCGCCCGCCGGGCATCGCCGTCGGACTTGGTGGCCCAGACGCGGAGGGCGTCGTCGTCGACGCGGAGATCCATGGAGCCGTAGCCGCGGTCTTTGTCGGTGATGGCGCGACGGAGAACCTCGATGATGTCGTCCTCGGTGAGCGGCTCGAGCCGGAAGAGGGTGCTGCGGCTGACGAGGGCGCTGTTGACGGCGAAGAGCGGGTTCTCGGTGGTGGCACCGACGAGCGTGAGAATGCCGCGTTCGACGTCGGCGAGCAGCACGTCTTGCTGGGGCTTGGTGAATCGATGGATCTCGTCGAGGAACAGGACGGTGCGGCGCCCGGTGCGTTCGAGGCGGCTGGTGGACTCGTCGATGATCTCGCGGATGCGTTTCACGCCCACGCTGCTGGCGTTTTCACGCTCAAAGTGACGCTTTGTGAACGACGCGATGAGCTCGGCGAGCGTGGTCTTGCCGGTTCCCGGCGGGCCGTGGAGGATCAGCGAGGTGATGACGTCGGCCTCGAGCATGCGGCGGAGGAGCTTGCCAGGCCCGAGGATGTGTTTCTGGCCCGCGAACTCGTCGAGGGTGCGCGGGCGCATGCGAACGGCGAGCGGCTCGACCCGCTTGCGTGCATTCTCGCGCTGGCCTGCCCACAGATCGTTCATCGGACCTCTCGCTGGAACCCTCGCGCCGCTCGTCCCATTCTGGCCGAGGCGAGCGCGAGTCTACACCCGAACATCCATCGACCGCCGCGGATTGTAAAGGTTGCGTGGTCGAAACCCATGTTTGCAACGGCTAGCATCGCCGCGCATGACGCCGCTGGGGCTTTTGGTCATCGTTGCTGCTCTCGCCGCGCTGGTCGCGGTGGCCATGCTGAGCGCGCTCTTGGTGCGGAACCCAAGGCGGGACCCGATGGTGGGGCTGTTGGTGGGGCTGATGAGGGTCTTCGCCCGGTTCGTGCAGCGGGCGCGTTACGAGGGCCGGGGGCATGTGCCGGCATCGATGCATCCGGGTCCTCTGATCGTGGTGAGTAATCACACGGCGGGCGCGGACGTGCCGCTGATCCAAGCCGTGTGTCCGTTTGAGATCCGCTGGATGATGGCCCGCTCGATGCAGGTGGAGTTCCTGCAGTGGTTCTGGGAGTGGGCGAACGTCATCGGCGTGGACGTGAATGGGCGCGACTCGGCGGCGTTGCGCGAGGCGATCCGTCACGTGGACGCGGGGGGCGTGCTGGGGATCTTCCCCGAGGGCGGGCTCGAGCGGCCGGCGCGGCAGATCATGGCGTTCCAGCCGGGCGTGGGGCTGCTCATCAAGAAAACGGGAGCGAAGGTGTTGCCGGTTGTGATCGACGGCACGCCGCAGGTCGATCCGGCGTGGGCGAGCCTGTGGCGCTTCGGGCGGGCGCGGGTGCGGTTCCACGAGCCGATCGATTACGCGGCGAGCGGGATGTCGGCGAGCGAGATCGTGGCGGACCTGCAGAAACGGTACCTGGAGTGGACGGGTTGGGAGTTGAATGAGAAGGGGCTGCGGTTCGCGGATCGCCGCGGGACGGACGAATCCGGGCGCGGCGAGGACGAGATGCGGGCTTCCCACTCCATGTCGCTCGGGGCTCGCTGAAGCGCTGGGTTCACAAGATCGAGACCGGGTCCACGTCGATGGCGGTTTTGGAATCGCTTTTGAGGAGTCCGGCTTGTCGAGCGGCGGCGAGCGCGGCTTGCACGGTGCCGGCGCGGGTCGCGTGGAGCTCGATCGAGAGGCGGTGCTGATCGGCGACGCGGGGGATGGCCGGGAGAATCGGGCCGTCCACGCGGAGCTCGCGCCGCTCGCTGGCGGGGGTCTCGCGGAGGAAGCGGACGAGTTCGTTGCAGCGTGCCTGCACGGCGTCGAGCTTCTCGTCGCGGCAGACGATGCGGGCGAAGCGTGAGAAGGGTGGGAGCATCGCCATCTGGCGTAGACGCATCTCATCGGCGGCGAAGCTCTCGAAGGCGTGGCGCGAGGCGGCGACGATGGCGCGGTTGGTCGGGTCCGAGGTCTGGATGATCACCGTGCCCGCGGCGTTGGCGCGCCCGGCGCGTCCGGCGACCTGGCTGAGTAACTGGAACGTGCGCTCGTCGGCCCGGAAGTCGGGTACGAACAGCCCGGTGTCGGCGCTCACCACGCCGACGAGGCGGACGCCAGGGAAATCCAAGCCCTTGGCGATCATCTGCGTCCCGAGCAGCACGCGGCTGCGTCCCTGGGCGAAGGACTCGAGTGCGGCGAAGTAGTCGCTGGCGGTCTTCATGGTGTCGCGATCGACACGCACAAGGGCGGCAGGGTCCACGCCGCTGGACGCGAGCAGGCTCGCGACTTCTTCTTCGACGCGCTGCGTGCCGGCACCGAGGCGCACGATGCCGCGGGCGCACTGCGGGCACTTGGCGGGGAGGATGCGCTCGGAGAGGCAGTGGTGGCAGCGGACCAGCTCGCCGGCGCGGAGGGTGCGGTCACGGTGCAGGATCATCTTGGCGTCGCAGCGATCGCAGAAGAGGCACCAGCCGCAGGACGGGCCGCCGGCGCAGCCGACGAAGGTGGCGTAGCCGCGGCGATTGAGGAGCAGGATGGCCGAGGCCCCGGCGCGGAGTGTGTCGTGCAACTCGCGGCGGAGGGTGGGGCCGAGGTTGACATCGCCCAGCCCTTGCTTGCGAGCCTCCTGACGCTCGATCATCAGGTCGACGATGCGCACGGCTGGTAGCGCGCCGCCGCCGACGCGGTTCAGGAGCTTCCAGAGCGAGAACTTTCCGGTGGCGGCGTTGTGCCAGGATTCGAGCGAGGGCGTGCCGCTGCCCAGCAGTATCGGGCAGTTCTCGAGCTGGGCCCGCTTGATGGCGGCGTCGCGTGCGTGGTAGCGGGGGAGCTGGTCCTGCTTGTATGAGGAATCGTGCTCTTCGTCGACGATGATGAGGCCGAGCTTCTGCACCGGCGCGAAGAGCGCGGAGCGGGCCCCGACCACGACGCGCGCGGCGCCGGAGGCCACCCGCGACCACTCCTTGTTGCGCTGGGCGGCGGTGAGCCCCGAGTGCAGGACGGCGACGCCCCGGTCGCGGAAGCGTTCGAGGAAGCGCTCGGAGGTCTGGGGTGTGAGCGCGATCTCGGGGACCAGGACGATGGCGCTGCGGTGTTCGTCGGAGTCGAGCATGGCCCGCAGCAGGCGGAGATAGACCTCGGTCTTGCCCGAGCCCGTGACGCCGTAGAGAAGATGGACGCCGAACGTTGGCGTGAGGACGCGGGGGAGGATGGCGTCGATGATGCGCTGCTGATCGGCGGTGGGGGTGATGACCTTGGCGGAGCCGAAGGCGTTGGGCTGCGACAGCGGCAGGGTTTCGCTGGCGCGGATGATCTCGCGGGTGCGTTCGACGAGCAGCCCGGCGACGAGGAGCCGGTTGATCGAGCGCATGGTGCGTTCGCCCAGGAGACCCTTGAGCTCCAGCGGCGGCAGCGGCATCGCCAGCGCGTCCTCGGCGATGATCTTCTCCCACACGGCCCGGGCGGGCTTGCCGATGAGCGCGGCGAGCTCGCCGCGGCGGGCGTCGTCGAGGTCGGCGAGCGCGAGGACTTTCTGTTCACGCTTGCCCACATCGCGCTTCACGGCGGCGGGCATCATGGTGGCGAGCGTCATCCCGAGCGGGCAGACGTAGTAGCCGCTCATCCAGCGGGCGAGCTCGACGAGGGTGGGAGGCAGGCCCGCGCCGGTGCGGGCGGCGATCGCGCGGACCTTCAAGGGATCGAGATCGCCGAGCATTTCCACCCCGCCGACGGCGACGACGATGCCGCCGGCGGTCTGGCGGCCGAGCGGCACCTCCACGCGCTCGCCCACGACGGGGATCGGGTCGGCGAGGTTGCGGGGCACGGCATAGAGGAGCTCGGAGCCTTCGCCAATTCGTTCGATTCCTCGTTCGACCGCCACGCTCACGTACGCCGCCGCGTCCTCGGCGGTGAGATTGGAGAATGGCAGCAGGCGGCTCACGGCGGACACTCTACGCGAAGAGGGTGGATGTGCCGAAGCCGGCGCGTCGCGCGGGCGGTCATGCACGGAATTCATCGCGAGATCGGCGCCGAGACGTGACGAGTCCGCGTCGTGCTCCTAAACTCCGCCTCGATGCCCACCTCGACCCCCTCGCATCGACCCGCACGCAAGCCGCTCGCCCGCCTCGCTCTTGCCGATGGCACGGTGCTGCGCGGCTTCGCATTTGGAGCCACCGGCAAGGGCCTCATCGCCCGGGCCGAGGTGGTGTTCAACACCGCGGTCTGCGGCTATCAGGAGTCGCTGACCGACCCGTCGTACACCGGGCAGATCCTGGTGCAGACGTTTCCGCTCATCGGGAACACCGGGACCAACGACGAGGACGTCGAAAGCCACAAGGTGCAGGTCTCGGGGCTGGTGATCCGCGAATTGGCGCGGCTGCACTCCAACTTCCGGGCCAATTCCGACCTGTCGTCGTATCTTGCAAAGTACAACGTGCTCGGGATCGAGGGCGTCGACACGCGTGCGCTCACGAAGAAGCTCCGCACCACGGGCTCGATGCAGGGCGTGCTGACGGATTTGTCCGAGAGCGCCAAGTCGGACGCCGAGCTCGTTGAGATGGCGAAGAACAACCCCAGCATGGCGGGGCAGAACCTGGTGCCGCTGGTGGGTTGTTCGAGCGCGTCGGCGTGGAGCGAGGACATGGGCGACTGGACGCCCGCGGGCGTCGCGTCGAGCGACCAGAAGAAGTTCCGGGTGCTGGCTCTGGATTGCGGCGCCAAGCGGAACATCCTGCGGAACCTGACGGAGCGCGGCTGCGACGTGTCGCTCGTGCCGCACGACATCGGTGCCGACGAGATCAAGCGCCGCTACCAGGCGGGCGAGATCGACGGGCTGTTTATCTCCAACGGTCCGGGCGATCCTGCGGCGGTCGAGAAGACCATCGGCACGCTCCGCTCGGTCGTGAACGACGCCCAGGTGACGGTTCCGACCTTCGGCATCTGCCTCGGGCATCAGCTGCTCGCGCTCGCGATCGGGGCGTCGACGTACAAGCTCAAGTTCGGGCACCGCGGGATCAACCAGCCGATCCTGAACACCCGCAGCGGCGAGGTGGAGATCACCAGCCAGAACCACGGCTTCGCGGTCGACCGGGCGTCACTCGAAAAGGCGGGGGCGGAGCCGACGCACATCCACCTGAACGATCAGACGCTGGCGGGCTTCCGGATGAAGAACAAGCCGGTGTTCAGCGTGCAGTACCACCCCGAGGCGTCACCCGGGCCACACGATTCGAGCTACTTGTTCGACGAGTTCGTGGCGGCGATGGCGTCGGCAAAGCGTTGATTATCGGGCGTGTGAGACAGAAAGGGTGGCGCGAACAACCCACGACGAAGCCGGGCCGATAGAACCCGGTGGCGTCAAGGGCGGGTGTTCTCGTTTCTACGGGGCAACAGCCGTCGGAGTCGGCACGTATAGATTGTCCTCCGGTGGATCCTCGAGGGGAGTCATTCATGACCGTTGTCTTTGCTCGTATCGCCTGCTCCGCCTGTGCCCTGACGTCGCTGCTTGCGGGGGTCGCGGACGCTCAGATCGCCGCCCCAAGGCACCGCGTCGCGATGCCAGCCTCGACGGTCGTGGTTCCCAGTGCGGCCGCGGCCCGGGCCGCGGCCCTCGCTCCCGCCGACACGCGGTCGCGCGTGCTGTGGATTCGCAACGACCTGACCGGCCAGGTGGTTGTTCCCGGCAAGACCTTCTCTGATCGCGACGACACAACGGAGGCGAAGGAAGTCTTCAATTCCTACGACCACACGGGCGGCGTCAGCTCGATCAATCTGAGCTGGAACTACCCCGGCGCGTACACCACCGAGGGGTTCGTCGTGCCCGAGGGCGGTGAACCGCTGGACCTTGCCCTCGTAAACATCTCGTCCGATCCGGACGACATCTCCAATCCCCTCGAGCTTGCGGGCAATCAGAAACTGTCGATCGTGTTGGAGCCGTGGGAGGCGGCGACCTGGCCCGGCGGCGACCTGAACGTCGCGCAGCCGCTGGCGAGTTATCAGAGCGCCCTGATCTCGATCTCGACGGAGTTCGAGATCCGTGTCTTCCGTTCGTATCTGTTCTCGCTGGTGGACACCACCCTGCCGCACAACAACAACGATTTGTCGGTGTTCTACAACCCCTACAAGCTCGACGCGGCCCTCTCGTTCGCGTTCCTGTCCTTCCCGGGCTTTGACATTGCTTCGCCCTTCGAGTTCGATCTGACCGGCTTCGAGCCGCCGATCACCACCAAGGGCAAGGGCGTGATCCTGACGCACTGGCTGGTGATGTCGGAGCGGCCGCCGTGCACCGGCGATCTCAACGAGGACGCGATCGTCGACGACGCAGACTTCCAGGTATTCGCGGCTCAGTACAACATCGTGGATTGCGCCGCCCCGGAGATGCCCGCGGGGTGCGTGGCGGACCTGAACTTCGACGGATTCGTCGATGACGCGGACTTCACGGAGGTCTTCGTCCAGGCATACAACAACGTGCTGTGCCCGGAAGCGAACGTCATCCGGAAGGTGTACATGCCGCTGGCGGGTGGCCGCAACCGGTGGGACAATCAGTTCAACAACCCTTTCGAGAAAGACCCGATTACCGATCAGCTTCCCGATGCCGTGCCGGTCGGGGTGGACGGCTGGACATCGGACCTCACGCCCAACGCCTTGGTGAAGCTGGCACCCACGCCCTTTGGCGTCCAGACAGGACAGTTGCCGAGCTACGCCGCGATGCGAACCAGCCGGTCAGGTCTGGGGAGGGTGGCGGCGCTGGACGACGATCTGCCGTTTGATCAGCTCCAGGTCGAGTACGAGCGATTCCTCAACGCGGTCCTCTTCGATCCTTTCGCGGCGTTGACGGTCCATTACTTCTACCCCGGACCGGAGCCGACTCCGGATTCCCAGTGGCTGAGCAACTCCTCGCCCAAGAAGATCAAGGTCCTGTTCCCGACGGCGCCGTGATGTGAGAGATCACTTCTTCGCCGGCCAGACACTCGAGCCCTGACGCTCGTAGCGCGGGACGCCGGGGTCCGCGCCCTTCGACCAGGCCTCGATCCCGCCGGCGATCGATTTCGCGTTGGCGAGCCCGATCGAGCGAAAGTAGGCCGCCGCCTTCATCGAGCGCACCCCGTGGTGGCAGAGCGCGAGCACTTGGCAACCGGGCGTCTTCTCGGCCAGCTCGCGGATCTCGTCGGCCCGCGACTCGAGTTCATCGAGCGGCACGTGCACGGTGCTTGGGACGCGTGCGAAGTCCCACTCGGGATCGAGTCGCACGTCGATCACCAGCACTGCCGCCCCCGAGTCGAGAAGTCGCTTGGCCTCCACGGGGGTGACTTCCCAGTCGGGCTTGAAGTTGTAATCGCTCGCCAGTCCGGCTCGGTCGCTCGACATGGTTCACTCCATCTCATCCAGGAATGCGCTCAACTCGTTGAGGGCCTTGTTGTCACCGACGCGACGGGCGGCGGCGATTCCCGCTCGCACCGCGGCGATCGCCTCGGGGACGCGGTTCGCGGCCTGCAGGGCCCGGGCCTTGTGGAAGAACGTGTAGCCATCGTCGGGGTTGGCGGCGATCGAGCGGTCGTAGAAGGCGACCGCCTTGTCCACCTCGCCGCGCTTGGCGAGTTCCTGCCCCATGGCGTAGAGGGTGAACGCGTCATGGGGGTCGGCGGCCAGCAGCCTCTGGAGTTGCTCGATGCTCGGCATGCCCAAGCCTACCCGCGCTGCGGGCGGGAATCTCGGAGCGGAGATTCTCGATAGACTCCGGCCATGGGAACCACTCACACGATTCACACAATCGGCGTCATCGGTGCGGGGCAGATGGGCGGCGGCATCGCGCAGGTGGCCGCGGTCCACGGCTTCAAGACCCTGGTCTGCGACGCGTCGTCCGCGGCGTTGGGGCGCTGTCGCGACGGGCACACCAAACGCCTCGCCCGCGAGGTCGAGAAGGGCCGCATGAAGGACACCGACGTGCAGGCGGCGGTGGGGCGGCTGCACTACGTCGAGAGCCTGGAGATGCTGAAGGGCGCCGACATCGTGATCGAGGCGATCGTGGAGGACGCCAAGACCAAGCGCGAGCTGTTCGCGAAGCTCGCGACCCTGTTCCCGACGCAGATCCTGGCGAGCAACACCAGCTCGATCAGCATCACCGATATCGCCGCCAGCGTCGGGCCGCAGGGCCACCCCGAGCGCGTGGTCGGCATGCACTTTTTTAACCCGGTGCCTGTGATGAAGCTGGTCGAGGTGATCCGCGGCCTGCAGACGAGCGCCGAGACGGTGACGCGTGTGACCAATCTCGCGGCGTCGCTCGGCAAGACGCCGATCCCCGCGAACGATCGGGCCGGGTTCGTCAGCAACCGCGTGCTGATGCCGATGATCAACGAGGCGTTCTACGCGTGGATGGAGGGCGTGGCCGAGCCGCAGCACATCGACGAGATCATGAAGCTCGGCTGCAACTTCCCGATGGGCCCGCTGCGTCTGGCCGACTTCATCGGTCTCGACACCTGCGTGCACATCATGAACGTGCTGGCCGACGGCCTGGGTAGCGATCGCTACCGCCCGTGTCCGCTGCTCAAGCAGCTCGTGGCAGCGGGGCGGATGGGCGATAAGACCGGGCGCGGCGTGTACGACTACTCGCCCAGCGCTCCGGCGATGAGCAGCAGCTCGACCGGGCACAAGAGCGCCGCGACGGTCTAGAGGACATCTCGTTGGCGCGTTCGTTATGCGGCCGCACGTCGCGGGATGAGGGACGCGATGGTCGCGATCAGGGCGTCGCGCTGGATCGGCTTGGAGGCGTAGCCCGAGCAACCCGCGGCCAGGCACTTGGCGTCGTCGCCTTGCATCGCGTGCGCGGTCAACGCGATGATCGGGATGATGCAGCCCCGGCGGCGGAGCTCCCGGGTGGCTTCGTAGCCGTCCATCACGGGCATCTGGATGTCCATGAGCACGGCGTCGAAACCGCCCGGCCCCACGGTTTCGATCGCGTCCACCGCTTCACGCCCGTTGCCGACGAATTGCGCGATAGCCCCGGCCTTTTTGAGGTGATGGGCCAGGAGGCGGCGGTTGTCGCTGCCGTCCTCGGCGACCAGCACCCGCAGCCCCTGGATGGACGCGTCCGCGGCGAGCGGTACAGCGGACGCGGGGTCGCGCCGGCCTTCGATCACCGGGGTGTTGATGGTCGCGGTGAACGTGCAGCCCGTGCCGAACTCGCTCTCGACGGTGACGTCGCCGCCGAGCATCTGGGCCAGCGACTGGCTGATGCGCAGCCCGAGCCCTGTGCCGCCGAACTTGCGGGTGGTGGACGTGTCGGCCTGGGTGAAGGCGCCGAAGAGGCTGGAAATCTGATGGGGCGTGAGCCCGATGCCGGTGTCGCGGACCTCGATGGCGAGCCGACCGTTCCGGCGCTGGAGCGCGACATACACGCCACCCTCTTCCGTGAACTTGATGGCGTTGCCGATGAGGTTGAAAAGGATCTGGCGCACGCGCAGCGGGTCGCTGGCGATCGAGGCGGGGACATCCGAGTCGATGCGGAGTTCGAGCGCGATGCCCTTGGCCTGGGCCCGGACGTTGAGCAGGCGGCAGACCTCTCGGGCGATGCCGGCGGGGTCGGTGGCGATGCGTTCGACGGTCATTCTCCCGGCCTCGATCTTGGAAAGGTCGAGGATGTCGTTGACAATGGTGAGCAGCGCGTGCCCGTGGTCCTTGATGGTGCGGACGGCGTCGCGCCGGCGGCTGGCATCGGACTGGTACTCAGGCTCGTTGAGGAGTTCCGCGAAGCCCAGGATGGCGGTCATGGGCGTGCGGATCTCGTGGCTCATATTGGCGAGGAACTCGCTCTTGGCTCGGCTCGCGTCCTCGGCTCGCTCGGTGGCTTCGAGCATGAGCTTCTCGGCCGCCCGGCGGCGACCGGCCAGCAACGCGACCCCGATGCCGACCGCGAGGCTCGCGGCCGATCCGAGACCCAGCCCGGTGAACGCGGCCCGGCGCATCGCGTGCAGGCGGCCGAGATGGTGCTCGGCGGTCGCGTCCACACCGACGATGCACTCGAACGAGCCGTCAGAAGCGAACGATGGCGCGAAGGCGGAGATGAACGTGCCCCACTTGTCGCTATAGGGCTCCTCGGAAACGACCGGCGAGCGTGTCTGGAGCGCCCGGACCATCGCGGGATCGGGGTTTTCGTACAGCTCGAGCAACGCGGACTGGTCGATGACGCCGTCTCCGTCGGTGTCCCGAGGCTCGGCGGCATCCACGACGAAACGCGGTCCCTCCGGGCTGGAGCGAGCGGTGTACACGTACTTGAGGTGGGGCGTGGCCCGGAGCGCCTGGGCGAGGGGCTCGACAACGTGCTTGTACGCGGGCCCGTTGAGCTGATCGGGGTGGGTCAGCTTTCGATGGGCGTCGGCGTCGAGCCGCTGGGCGGTGAGCTGCGCGATCGTGGACAGCTCCTCGTCCAAAGCCTCCTTGAGCACGCCAGAGCCCACTTGGAAGGTGGTGTCGACGGTGACCCCGGTGATGAGCATGAGCCCGAGGGCCGCGAGGGTGCCCTGCACCCAAGGCGGCGCACCCCGCCAACGCGGGGACGGAGGAGTCGGGTACTGGGGTCGCGAACGGTCCAACATCATCTCCGCGCAGAATCACCGCCGAGTCCCTGGGCGGGTCCGGCGGTGCGGAAGAACCAACTCTTGTTTCTTCGGACCGGGGAGCGGCGTTCCAAAGGCGCGGGGATCGGATGGCTCATCGATGGAGTCGCTGTCGCGAGGATCGTTCGGGCTGCGTGGGATGCACAAGATCCGGGACGATTGCCCCGGGTGCGGTGACCACCCGATGGGGGTGGAGGAGATAGGGGGAAGACACCGGATTGGGGTGCGGAGGCGGCCCGCCGAGGGGATAGACACCGAGCCGGGGCGGGCCTAAAGTTGGCATCCAAAAGAAGGTCGAACGAAGGAAGTTACACGAATGGCACTGGTCGCCGAACGTCGCAAGCAAATCGTCTCCACGTACCGCACGCACGACAAGGACTCGGGCTCGCCCCAGGTCCAGATCGCGATGCTGACCGAGCGGATCAAGGAAGTGTCGGACCACCTCAAGGGTCACGACAAGGACAACCACAGCCGTCGGGGGCTGGTGCTGATGGTCGGCAAGCGCAACCGCCTGCTGCGCTACCTGGCTCGCACGGAGCCGAGCGAGTATCAGGGCCTGATCGCGAAACTCGGCCTCCGCAAGTAAGCAGACTTTCCCGGCCCGGTGTTCGAGAGAACGCCGGGCCGATTTGTTTCGGGCCGGTGTTTCGGCCCGGACGTTCGTGCCCCTCCGGCCTCTCTCGCAGGGCGGTAGGCAAACGTCGGCGGGCTGAACCTTCAGCAATCCGGCCTCTGCCTTCTGCCACTCAACGGGAAGACCGGGGGGCGACAAGCCCCGGAATCGCACGGCGTCCCGCGAACGGAATTCGCGCGGGCGCGGTGATTCCACAGCAGAGGACTCATTCCATGTCACAGGTTTCTCACGTCTCCACGGGTCTCGCCGACCTGCCGGGAGCGGTCGTCGTCCGCAAGGAACTCGGCGGTCGCACCCTCACCCTCGAGACCGGCGTGGTCGGCAAGCTCGCCGGCGCGACGGTCATCGCGTCCTACGGCGGCACCACCGTGCTCGCCGCGGTCGTCCGTTCTAACCCGCGCGAGGGCATCGACTTCTTCCCGCTGACGGTCGATTACCGCGAGAAGACCCCGGCCGCCGGCAAGTTCCCGGGCGGCTTCAAGAAGCGCGAAGGCCCGCCGAGTGAGAAGGAAATTCTCACCATGCGCATGATCGACCGCCCGATCCGCCCGCTCTTCCCCGACGGGTTTATCGACGAGGTCATGATCCAGTGCAGCGTGCTGAGCCACGACACCGAGAACGACGCCGATGTCATCGCTGGCATCGCCTCGAGCGCGGCCCTCGCGTGCAGCGACGTGCCCTTCGAGGGCCCGATCGCGACGGTCCGCGTCGCACGCATCCACACCGACGACGGCCCGCAGTTCGCCGTCAATCCCACCATCAGCCAGCTTGATTACTCCGACTTGGACCTTGTGCTCTCGGGCCACAAGGACGGCCTGAACATGATCGAGGTCGGCGCCGCTGAGGTCGACGAGGCGAGCATGGTCGAGGCCATCAAGTTCGGTCAGAAGCACATCAACGACGTGCTCGGCCTGATCAATGAGCTGGTCGCCAAGGTCGGCAAGCCCAAGAAGGGCGGCGAGCTCTTCCTCCCGACTCCCGAGATCACCGAAAAGGTCCGCGCCCTCGCCGAGACCGAGATGACCGCGGCCCGCCAGATCAACTCCAAGGCCGAGCGCAACGCCAAGGTCGACGAGCTCCGCAAGAAGGTCCTCGACGGCGCGTTCCCGCTCAAGAACGACGGCACCTACGGCGACTACGCCACCAGCCTCAAGAACCGCATCCTCGCCAAGGAAGCGTTCCGCCGTCTGGAAGAAAAGGTCACCCGTCGCCTGATCGTTGAGAAGCAGATTCGCGCCGACGGCCGCAAGGCCCGCCAGATCCGCCCGATCACGGGCGCGGTCGGCGTGCTGCAGCGCACCCACGGCTCGGCGATGTTCCAGCGCGGCGAGACCCAGAGCATCATCTCTGTCACGCTCGGCACCGGCAAGGACGAGCAGATCATCGACGGCCTCATCCCCGAGTACAGCAAGAAGTTCATGCTGCACTACAACTTCCCGCCCTTCTCGACCGGCGAAGTGAAGCGCATCAGCGCCCCCGGCCGTCGCGAGATCGGCCACGGCGCTCTGGCAGAACGCTCCCTCATGGGCGTCATCCCCGGCCCCGATGAGTTCCCCTACACCATCCGCGTCGTCAGCGACATCACCGAGTCCAACGGCTCCTCGTCGATGGCTTCGGTCTGCGGCGGCTGCTTGGCGCTTATGGACGCCGGCGTCCCCATCAAGGCCACCGTCGCCGGCATCTCCGTCGGTCGCTTCAGCGACGATAACGACCAGAACGAGCTCTTCGTCACCGACATCATCGGTGAAGAGGACTTCTTCGGCGACATGGACTTCAAGGTCTCCGGTACCCGCGAGGGCATCACCGGCATCCAGCTCGACCTCAAGGCCCGCGGCCTGGTCGTCTCCCAGATCGAGAAGATCCTCGAGCAGGCCAAGCAGGGCCGCCTCGAGATCATCGACATCATGGAGCGGATCATCGACAAGCCGCGTGCAGACATCAGCCCCCTGGCCCCGCGCATCGTCACTCTCCGCATCGACCCCGAGAAGATCGGCAAGCTGATCGGACCGGGCGGCAAGATGATCCGCGGCCTGCAGGACCGCTACGGCGTCACCATCGACGTCGAGGACGACGGCACCGTCCAGATCGCCTCGACCGACGGCCCCTCGCTCGAGGGCGCCCGCACCGAGATCGAGGCCCTCTGCGAAGAGGTCAAGGTCGGCGCGGTCTACACCGGCAAGGTCGTCAGCGTGAAGGACTTCGGCGCGTTCGTCGAGCTCGCCCCGGGCACCGACGGCATGTGCCATATCTCCGAACTCGCCGAGGGTTACGTCAAGAGCGTGACCGACGTGGTGAAGATCGGCGACGTGGTCAAGGTCAAGGTCATCCTCGTCGACGACCAGGGCCGCATCAAGCTCAGCCGCAAGGCTGTCTTGATCGAAGAGGCGAAGAAGAACGCCCCGGCGGTGCCGCAGCAGCCGGCCCCGGCGGTCTGAGCCGCAGGAGCGTGGTAATTTCGCGCGAGTATGGACACGCCGACAATGCGGTGAATCAATAACCCTACAGGGCGGCCATTTCGGCCGCCCTTTTTCCACAATTGGGGAACGATGCGGCTAGGGAACCAACCCGGGCACCCCTGAATTTGACAACCCCGCGCCGTCTGATAATCTGGATAGGACCGCCCGTCATGCCTAGTCGGCACCGCGTAGGCGCAGGATGCGTCGCACCACGTGGTCCGAGGGAAGACAATGCACGGCGGCGGTCTCGGCGTCGATCGCGCGGGCGATCGCGGCCGGGAAAGGGGTTTAGCGATGTCCGAGGGCACGAGCGGCGTCGGCACAACGCAGATCACGAACCTGGAAGGAACGGTGAAGTGGTTCGATCCCCGCAAGGGGTTCGGTTTCATCGTCGGACCCGAGGGGCAGGACATCTTCGCCCACTACAGCATCATCCAGGGCGACGGGTTCCGGGTGTTGAAGGACGGCTCGCAGGTGATCTACGACGCGACTAAGACGGACAAGGGTTGGAAGGCGACCCGTGTCGTGCGGGCTCCCGATGCGGTGGAAGTGGTGGTGCCGCGACGCGGGTACACACGCTCGCCCCGGCGGTGACGGAACCGACCACAAGAGTATTTGGTTGTTCGATGCTCTCGCGCGAAGTTGCGCGGCGATGGCTGTACCGGCGCGGACCGATCCGGAGGGGTCACCATCCGGCGCGTGCAGGCCGCGATGAGTGGACGGATTACTGCGGGTTGTTGGTGTCGCCCGCGATGCCCAGGCGCATTGAGGTGTCCGCTTGCACGTTCTGCATGCGGTAGTAGTCCATGACGCCCATCTTGCCGGACTTGAGCGCCTCCGCCAGAGCCCGCGGCACCTCGGCCTGAGCGAGGGTCACGATGGCCTGGTTTTCCTGGATCTTGGCCTTGTTTTCCTGCTCGAGCGCCATGGCCAGAGCGCGGCGCTTCTCGGCCTCGGCCTGGAAGCGGGCCTTGTCGGCCTGGGCCTGATCGGCCTGGAGCTTGGCGCCGATGTTGTCGCCCACGTCCACGTCGGCGATGTCGATCGAAAGGATCTCGAACGCGGTGCCCGCGTCGAGGCCTGAACGCATCACGGTCTTGGAGATCTCATCGGGGTTCTCGAGCACGGCCTTGTGGTCGTGGGCTGATCCGATGGTGCTGACGATGCCCTGGCCGACGCGGGCGATGATCGTCTCTTCGGTGGCGCCGCCGATGAGGCGGGAGATGTTGGTGCGGACGGTGACGCGGGCCTTGCACTTGAGCTGGATGCCGTCCTTGGCGACGGCGTCGATGGTGTTCCGCGGGCCGTTGGCCTGCGGGCAGTCGATGACCTTGGGGTTCACGCTCGTCTGCACGGCATCGACGATGTCGCGCCCGGCCAGGTCGATCGCGGTCGCGGTGTCCCAGGTGAGCGGGATACGAGCCTTCTGGGCGGAGATGAGGGCGTTGATGACGTTGCGGACCCGGCCGCCGGCGAGGTAGTGGGTTTCGAGCGCGTTGGTGGGGATGTCCATGCCGGCCTTCACGGCCTGGATGCGGCTGAAGACGATGCTGCGGACATCCACCTTGCGGAAGCGCATGGCGACCATCTCAAGCAACCCGACGCGGGCGTTGGAGAGCAGAGCCTGGAACCAGAGCTGGGCGAAGTTCAGGAAGATGATGATGACGACGAGGGCGATGACGCCGACGACCACAGAGAGGCCGATGAGAACGGGAGTGGGCAGCATGGATCAAGGCTCCGAGTAACGCCGGGTTGCCGGCGGGGCTGAGTATAGCGGGCGTGGGGGATTTACCACAGAGACACAGAGGCACGGAGAAGAGACAGAAGAGGTTCAACTCTGAGGACTCGACGAGCTCGAAGAGAGGTCGAGGCAATGACACGTGTGTCGTCGCCTCGGTCTGTGCTTGCCGCTCGAGTGCGTGGAGTCCTTTGCGTTGAAGTCACTTCTCTGTGTCTTTGTGCCTCCGTGGTGAAGTCTCTACTCGGCCACCGGAGCACCCGCCGCGCTGGGGATCGCGATGTCCGCTTTGGGATCGCCGATCGTCGGCTCTTCCTTGGGAGTCAGCCGATCGAGGCGGCGGATCTCGGGGATGAGCCAGGCGACGCCCGCGACGACGAGCAGCGTGCCGACGCCGCCGCTGACGACGCTGAAGACCGCGCCGCCGATGGCGCCGAACCAGGGCGCGGCGAGCTTGGCGACCGCGCCCGACTCGAACGCGCCCAGTTCGTTGCTGCACTCGATGAATACGCTGTTGACGGCGGAGACCCGGCCGCGGATGTGGCGGGGGGTGCGGAGCTGCACGAGGACGTGGCGGACGACGACGGAGATGTTGTCGAGGGCGCCGAGCATGATGAGAGCGAACATGGAGAGCCAGAGATTGGTGGAGAAGCCGAAGACGATGGTGAAGAGCCCGAACCCTGCGACGCTGATGAGCATCCACGGGCCGGTGCGGCGCTCGAGCGGATAGAGGGCGAGGATGACGGCCATCAGGGTCGCGCCGATGTACGGTGCGGCCTTGAGCACGCCGAGACCGAGGGGGCCGACGTGCAGTATCTCTTTGGCGTAGATCGGGAGCAGCGCGGTCGCGCCGCCGAGCAGCACGGCGAAGAGATCGAGCGTGATGGCGGCGAGGATGGTCTTTTCGCGGTAGAGGTGTGACAAGCCGGCGACCATTCCCTTGGCGGACATCGGCGCGGGGGAGTGGTGGTGGGCGATGGGGCGCAGGCCCGCGGCCGTGAGCGCGAAGAGGGCACACAGCGCGGCGGAGATGGCGTAGACCGGCCAGGCGTGATTGAATTGGGCGATGATGAGGCCGCCGAGCAGCGGGCCGCCGATGGCGGCGACCTGGAAGAGGCCGCTGTTCCAGGTGACGGCGTTCGGAAAGACGTGGTCGGGGACCAAGTCGGGGAGTAAGCTGGATCGCGTGGGGCCGTTGAAGGAACGGACGCAGCCCGAGAGGGTGACGAGCAGGAACATGACCCAGAGCGCCGCGGTGGAGAACGAGGCGAAGGCGAGCAGGGCGGCCATGATCGCGAAGCCGGACTGGGTGACGATCAGGACTTTCTTGCGATCAAAGGAATCGATGACATAGCCGGCGGGGAGCGCCATCGCGACGACGGGGAGTGCGCGGGCGAGGCCGATGAAGCCGAGGGCGAGCGCCGCGCCGTCGGGGCCGAAGAACCCCTCGGCCCGAGCCCGCTCGTAGATCTCCCAGGCGAGCCCCATGCCCATCATCTGAAGGCCGGTGGCGGAGGTGAGAAAGCCGAAGGCGAAGAGGCGGTAGTTGGCAAGGCGCATCGCGGCGAAGGGATCGTTCTTCGCGGGAGGGGTTGGGGATGCGGGTTGGGACATCGGGGCGCGGGGATGGGGCTGCTGGCGATCCTATGGGTGAGACGGGCGCGGGTTGCGAAGGAGCGAGGAATGCAAGGGGCTCGCACGCGAGCAGGCCTTCGGCCTGCGGAGCAGAGAAACTAGGGTGACTCCGAAGTGGCGAGTACAGGGCGTGCGGCTTCGCCGCGACGCCAGGCTATTGCGGATCACGCCTTCGGCGTGTCAGGGCTTTGTGACTGACGTATTTGGCGCACAATCTGGCGGGCATGGTGGCGAATCTCCTTCGAGATTCCCGTATCGGCGAGCCTTTGTGCCAAGTCGATCCACTGTCGTTCCTCGATCACGTCCAAGGCGGTGAACTGGACGAACGAGAGCGTGCATCGGAGGGCCGCCTCGGCTGCTTCGCGCTGAGATTGAGAAGCGGCCAACGCTCGTTCGACCTGATACTCCCAAAGCACGGCGAATGTCTTTGGAAATCTACGACCCACTGTGGCTGCGAGAAGTTCGAACTGTGCGTCTGTCCACGGCTTTCTGAGCACGAGATGTTGCAACGTCGCCTCCGCCATACATGGGTCGGGGTCGACTTCGATCAGCGTGGCAAGCGTTGCGACTTCGGAATCCAGCCAAGAGTTGCGATCGGTCAGCAATGAAGTGAATGAACGCCAACGGAAATGCTCGGTTGATAAAGCGGTTTCTGCGTGCTCTGTGGCTTGTCGAACGACAACTTCTGGCGTCACAAACCCGACTTCAAGCCAGCGTCTGTCGTACTCGAGAAGCAGCATCGCCTGATCAATCGATATCTGCAACAAGTGACCCTCTACTTCGCTAGCCATTTCTTGCCATCACGCTGTACGCGCCGGTACAGCGTGTCACGCTCGATCGGTTTGAACCCTGCTTCGCGGATCGCCTTCTGCAGGGTCCAGACGTTGACTTCCTGGTGGGTGACCGTGTTGTCGCCGGCGGAGCCCTGGCCGCTGCCGTGGTTGACTTTGGTGATGTCGTACCAGACGACGGTGCCGTCGATGTCGTCGGCGCCGGACTGGAGCATGAGCTGGGCCATGGGGAGCGTCTGCATGATCCAGAAGGCCTTGACGTGGGGGAAGTTGTCGAGCATCAGCCGCGCGATGGCGAGGGTGCGGAGGTTCTCGAGGCCGGCGGGGCCGGGGAGGTGTTCGAGCTCGCTGCCGTCGGGGAAGAAGGGGAGCGGGATGATGGTTTGGAAGTAGCCGCTGGGAAGAGATGGAGAGACGGAGAGACGAAGAGACGGAGTGTTCGAGAAGGCGACGTGTTCGGGAAGCGGCGTGCCGGGGCGCGTGAGCGTGATGACGGGGACGTCCGCACCTTCGTCGCCGGAGTAGCCGAGGTGGCCGGTCTCGTCCGACGGGGTGTTTCCGTTCGCTGTGTCACTGTGCCGCTGTGCCACTGTGGCACTTTCCGAATATCCCATGCGAGCAAGAGCGCGGTCCTGCGCCCTTCGCAGCATGTCCATGTGCACGAGGCGGTCGTGGCGTTGTTCGATGTGGCCGTAGAGGATGGTGGCGTTGGTGTTGAGGCCGAGCTCGTGGGCTTCGCGGTGGACGTCGAGCCAGACGTCGGAGCGGATTTTGCCCTTGTACGCCTCGTCGTGGACGCGGTCGTCGAAGACTTCGGCCCCGCCGCCGGGGAGGGAGCCGAGGCCTGCTTCTTTCAACTTCGACAAGACGTGGCGGATGCCCGCGGCTCGATCGTCAGCCTTGTAGACCTTCGCGATCTTCGCAAGGTGGACGATCTCGACGGCGGTAAACGCCTTCACGTGCAATTCGCTGCCGAGCGATCGCGCGGTGTCGCGGATGGTGCTGACGAGATCGGTGTAGTAGCTGAAGGGCAGGTAGGGGTGCAGGCCGCCGACGGAGTGCATCTCGGTCGCGCCGGCTTCGACGGCCTTCTTGACCTCGTCCTTGACGTACTCCATGTCACGCGTGTACGCGCCGGGCTCGTCCTTCTTGCGGTAGAACTCGCAGAACTTGCAGGAAAGGGCGCAGACGTTGGAGTAGTTGAGGTGGCGGTTGATGTTGTAGTACGCGGCGTCGGCGTGCAGGCGGCGGCGGACCAGGTCGGCCAATTCGCAGACGGTCCAGATGTCGGGCGTGGTGAAGAGCAGATCGCCGTCGGCAAGGGAGAGGCGTTCGCCGGCGAGGACCTTGGCGCGGATGGGCTCGAGCGCGGGGTCGGTGGCGACGGGTGTTGGGTGGGCGTCAAAGGGCGGGGCGGAGTGACGGGCGATCGCGACGGGCATGATGAAGAATAGCCGCGCTCTTGCGAACTTTCAAGAAATACTGAAAGATCGGAAACATCCTGATTTGCAGGTGAAGCGAGGGGTTTCTCGTGCCGTGCTTGGCCTACTTGAGCAGGAACACCTTCACCAGGATGTCACCGATGCCGATCAGGGCCGCGCCGGCGATGAGGCCGGCACAGATGGGCTCGTGCGATTCGATCCAGATCTTGTGGCCGGTGCTTTCCTTGCGGGCGTGGTAGATCTTGTGCATGAGCCAGAAGAACGACGCGCCGGCAAACATCGCGAGCGTGGAGTCGGGCGGCACCACAACGCCCAGGCCGATGGCGAGGGGGCTGAGCGGGAACTTGCCTCTGCTGGCGATGCGGGTGACCTCGAAGATGAGGCCGACGATGGCGGCGATGATCATCGACCAGATGATGGACGTGGTGAGCAGCGAGCCCTGGCCGCCGTCGCCGAAGATGCTGGTGACGAGATCGGAGACGCCCTTCCACTGCACGGCGGAGGGGAAGGCGAACTGGTCCGTGACCATCTTGTTCTGGACGTTGTCGCCGGGCTTGTAGCCGTCAAGGAAGAGGATGTAGAAGAGCGGCGTGCTGGCGAGGGCGCCGGCGATGACGCCGATGCAGTGTCCCCAGGCCTGCTGGCGGGGCTTGGCGCCGAGCATGTAGCCGGGCTTGATGTCCATCAGCAGGTTGCTGGCGTTGCTGGCGACCTCGACGCACATGACGCCGGTCATGAGGTTGGTGGGCGGGTGCTTGGGATCGAGCGCGCCGTAGGTGAACTGCGGGATCTTCGAGAGCGAGCCGGTGGGCGTGGTGCCGGTGAGGGCGGTGCTGCTGGCGGCGATGAGCGTCAGGATGATGATCATCGGGATCGCGGTCGCGCCGAAGACCCAGGAGACGCCGAACCAGTCGTGGGCCATCCAGACGCCGATCGCGCCCACGATGGGGATGCCGACGAACGAGATCCACAGCGGCAGTTCGATGTGGCCGAGCACGTCCTTGCTGTTGTCCTTCTTGCCGGTGAGGCCCTTGAAAGCCTCGATGAAGACCTGCGGCTTGGCGAAGAGGGCGGTGAGCGATGCGACGACCATGATGACGATGCCCCACCAAAGGGCCCACGTATTGAGGATGTGGGCGCGGCCGAAGACGGCGGTGCCGGCTTCGATGGAGCCGGAGCGGGGCTTGATCTCGACGTAGGAGATCATGATGGGCACGATGATCGCGAAGTTGAGCAGCATGCCGACCATCATGCTGCTGGCGGACTTGATGCCCATGAGGGCGCCGGCGCCGAACATCGTGAGATCGAGCGTGGGCCGGAGGGCGAGTTCACGCAGATCAACGCCCGCGAGCCGCGGCGTGGAGAGATAGCCCTTGGCGGCGAGGTTGTAGTACCACTCGTCGAGGTAGTGGGGGAGGTGAACGTTCTCCTTGAACCCGAGCCAGCGTTCCTGGATGAGCTTCTGGTAGCTCTCGCCGGAGAAGAACGAGATGGTGCCGGCGAAGAGGGCGGCGAGGGCGAGGACCTTGGCCTTGAAGACGCCGACGGCGGCTTGGGAGGTGTAGAGCGTGTCGAGCACGACGCCGCAGGCGCGGCCTTCGGGGAAGGGCTGCTGCTCGTCGTTGATGAAGCGGCGCTTCATGGGGAAGGCGACGAGCACGCCGAGGATGGAGAGGACGACGTTGAACAGGAGCATCTGCCACCAGGGCATGAGCTCGTTCTGGACCCACATGTACGCGGCCATGCCGCTGATGAGCGGGCCGGTCATGTACCCGGCGGCGGTGGCGATGGACTGGGTGCAGTTGTTCTCGAGGATGGTCATGTCCTTCGCGCCGAGCTGCGCGAAGAAGCGGTAGATGGCGAAGGAGAGGATGACGGAGGTGAGGCCGACGCCCAGGGTCCAGCCGGTCTTGGCGCCCACGTAGAGGTTGGTGGCGGAGAGGATGCCGCCGAGGAGGAAGCCGGTGAGGGCGGAGCGGAGGGTGAGCTGGGCCATGTCGCCGCGGAAGACGTTGGCAAGCCACCACTGGTCCTTCTGTTCGCGGGACCAGGTACGGATCTGTTCGTCGGTCAGGGTGGGGATAGCCATGCGGTTGGCATGATACCGCCCGGCTCTGCGCCGGTGGCGGGGAACGGGCACGGACGGGCGGGGCCGCGGCCTAGATCTTCCAGCTCAAGAGCCCGGCGGCGGTTGCGAGCATGGCGATGAAGGCGGCGATCAGGCTCTCGCCCGCGACGAGGCCCGAGGCGAGGGGGACATTGAACTTCTCGGCACGCTTGGAATCGAGCTTGGTCCAAATCCAGGCGATGACGGCTCCGATGGTGAAGGAGAAGGAGTTGGCGAAGGGGAGCATGAAGGCAAGCCCCAAGCCGGTGGCGCTGGGCATGAGATGGCGGAAGCGCTGCGGCACCAGGAAGCGGTCGATCAAGGGGAGCAGCACGCCGACGGCGGCGCCGACGAGGATCGCGATCCGGGCGGACATCGGGAGCGATTCGATTCCTTGGGTGAGCACC
>DASVYC010000014.1:0-19726 GCA_036392375.1 Phycisphaerales bacterium | reverse complement strand
GAAGCTCGCGGGAAGCAGGTACGGGCTGGAGGGGAACATCGAGTGCAACACCGCCAGGATCGCCTTGCTGCTGAGGATCATCTTCCACGCTGGCTCGATCCAGGTCGTTCCAGCCGCTGGAATGAACCGTGAGAACTCCTCGTCCAGCAGCCATTCCCACGGGTACAGCTTAAACACAATGCGGACGGGGCGTTCCTGTTCGTCGCGGAACTCCCCGGCTCCGGCGTTCCAACCGATGCAGCTCATCGCGATCGGTTCGGCCCGCAGCCCCGCTTGCTGAGCCGTGTCACGAAGGTACTCGATGGTGAGCGTGTCCTCGATCGACTCGCCGACGCACGCGAAATGCACCACGCTTCCCTGCCGTGGAACGATCCGCTTCCACGCCGCGATCAGCTTCTCGTGGAGGCTGTTGTACTGATCAAGATGCGGAAAGCGATCGCGGAACCAGTGCCACTGCACGATCGCCGACTCGATCAACGAGGTGGGCGTGTCGGCGTTGTACTCGAGCAGCTTTGGGGGGGCCTTCGCGTCGTACGCGAGATCGAAGCGGCCGTACAGCGAGGGCTCGCCAAGCAGCCAGGACTTTTTCACATACTCCCGATACCGCTCCGGGATTCCGACCAGGTGCAGCCGGTCCTCGCGCACCAGTAAGTCCACCGCCTCGCCGCACATCGACACCAGCGCCCTAGTCGCACCCTCGAGCTGCTCCACATCACGCTCGCCCAACTCGTAGTACGCCGACTCGTCCCACAGCTCCCACCCGTCTACTTCGAGAAACGTAAGCCCCTGAGCCTGCACACTCTCACGCCAATTGGCACGGGGTTGGATCGCGATGCGCCGCAAGGCAGTGTCCCCCGCTCAGCCGCCAAAGCTCCCGCCGTGCGACCCGAATCCGCCTCGAGACGTGCCGGAGAAGGACGAGGTCCCTGAGCCGGATAAACCGCGGCCAGCACCGAAGTAGTGCGGCCAGTAACCCGACGATCCCGATCCGCCGCCGCTCGAGGATGTGCCGGTCTGGCAGGAATTGGCAGCGACCACCATGCCGGCAGTCGTGACCAGACACGTCGCGATCACGATCCCACTCACACGGCTGCGACGCTCGGCTTCGCGTGCCTGGCTCTCAGCTTCGAGTTCGAGCGTCGATGTGCGTCGCGAACGTTCGTACGGCGGCCTCGGCATCGAATCCCCCCGCTCGATCGTTACGAGCCGGACCGCGGCACCTCAATCCACTGCGTCGGCGTGTGCCGCACGATCGCGCCCGTGCTCGCGTAGATCACCTGCTCGGCCACGTTGGTGCAGTGGTCGGCCACGATCTCGCACTGGCTCGCCACCTCGTGCAACAGGAACGCGAAATCCGCGGGCATCGTGCCCTTGGCAATCTGTTGCTCCGCGTCGCGCAGGATCGCGTCCTTGAACGCCGTGACGCAGTGCTGGGACTGCAGCACCACCTTGGCCAGGGCCGCGTCCGACCGCGAAACCGAGATCGTCGTGTCCCGCAGGATGCCGACCACGCTGTTGGCCATCATCCGAAACGTCCCGGGGATCGCCCGCGATGCCGACGCGGGCGAGAGCGTGAAGCCCGTGCCCAGGCCCTTGGGGGGTGGGGCCGCGGTGTGATGGTTGTGCCCCGGCATGGCTGTCGGGCTGATCATGGCGGCGATGTCCACCGCGCCGTCGGCGATACGCTCCAGCTCGTTGTTGACCTTGACAATCGTCAGCACCCGCCGCAGCGACTCTTCCTGCAGGCTCGACCCCTCGCGGGCGGCATCGGTGAGGAGCGATACGCAAGCCTTTTCCAGGGCCACATCGGCCGCGTCGATCGCGTCGTCGTCGGTGTTCACCTGCGTCGCCTTCGCGCCGTCCTTGGTGAAGAACGCGTCGAAAGCCAGTTCCAGGAGCGCCTGCACACGCCGCCCCTGGGCCTCAAGGTCTTGGGCGAGCGCGTCGATGCGTTTGGGAAAGTCCTGGGGCATGCGGATGAGAAGAGCCTCACTGTATCACACCGCCGCCGGGAGAGCCAACCGCCCGGCGGCGCACGCCCGCCGCGGCACCCGCAGCGGCCGCCGCTCCCTCGTCCTCACTCGATGACCGGGATCTCCACCCACTCGCCGCCCTTGGCGATCGATTCGTTGCCCGCCTGCATGACGGCGACGTTCTCGACGATGTCGCGGAGCGAGACCGGGGCCTCGCCGCCCTCGAAGAACTTGACCATGCCCGCGACCAACCGCCCGTAGACCGGGGCGAAATCGACCACGAACTGCTGCACGCCCTTCTTGCCGTGGACGGTGGCGCCAAACGCCCACGCGCCGTCGCGGTCGCAGCGGATGCGGGCGAGGCGGCCGTCGCGGTACTCGATGTCGATCAGGTGGTAGCCGCTGGTGGCGTCGCCCTTCTTGATGGCGCTGACGCGCCGCACGCCCGGGCCCTGGCCCGACCACTTGAAGATGGCGTCGACCATCTCGATCGAGTGGCAGCCGTAGTGCCAGAGGTCGGGCATCATGTCGAGCACCTCGCCGTTGCCGAAGGCGTCGATGGCGACGATGTCGCCCAGCTTCTCCTTGTCGAGCTTGGGGATCTCGGTCACGAACCGCAGCGACGAGGCGGAGTACGCCCGAGCCTTGTACTGTCGGGTCATGCTCAACAGCGCCCGAGCCTGATCGATCGAGCACGTCAGCGGCTTGTCGATATAGGTCGGCATGCCCTTGGCGATCGGGCCGATGGCGAGTTCCAGGTGCCGGTGCCCGTTGATGTTCAGGACCATCACGCCGTCCACCTGACTCAGCAGGGCATCCAGCGAATCGACCTGCCTCGCGCCCTCGGCGATCGTGTCCTCACGCCACTTCGCCACGTCCTTCTTCGACTGCTCGGGCCCGGCGGGGTGCTGCCACTCGTGCGTGCCCGGATCCCAGAACGCGGTCACCTGGCACTTGGTCTTCCCCTCTTTGTGCAGGGCGTTGATCGCCTTGGTGAAGACCGGGGTGTGGGACGAGTCGATGCCGATGGCGCCGATACGCATGATGGAATCCTCAGGAGAAATGCTGGTTGATCAAAGTTGCACCAACGATAGGTGTCAGGAATCGCCCCGGGCGCCTCCCGAGGCGATCCGAACGCGCGACGAGTCGCCGCCGAAACGCCTGCCCGAAACATACCCATGCGAATCAGATCGGCCCGGACGATCTCCCACCGGCGCTCTCGCCAGCCTGCTCAGCTCCACATGTCGTCCGCCGCCTCTTCCTTCGGGTTGATGTACTCCACATCGACCGTCCGACCCGTTTCGATGCTTCGGCGTTCCGCGTCCAACAGGCACGTCACGTCCAGCGCGTCCTGCACCGTCGCGCGCGGCGTGGCACCCTTGGTCACGATCTCCACGAAGTGGCGCACCTCGGCCTCGTAACCGGTGATGGTGGGGAGCTCGATTGCTTTACTCTCGTGCGCATCGCTCAGCATCACCGGCCGGTCCCCGCGCGCCAGGTCGAAGTCCGCCGTTGCCTTCTCGAAGTTCGCGATGTAGCGCATCCGGAATCCGAACCCCGCTTGCTGACCCCATCCGCCGCTGGCGACCACGATCTCCGGTGCCCCCGAACCCTTGGCGTAGTGGTACACGGTCGTGAGCTGCTCGAGCGAACCCACCGTCGTGACCGCCTGCGGACGTCCGAACGTCCAGAGCACAAAGTCGCTGTCGTGGATGTGGAGGTCCAACAAGGCGCCGCCGGAGCGGTTCACGTCGCCGTAGAAAGCCGTGTTCCATGTCGGCCGCGAGCCGCGGCGTTCAAACTCCACGCTCCGACACGCCCCCAGGCTGCGGTCCTTCACGCGCTCGTGCAGCCACTCCCACCCCGGCCAGAACCGCATCACCATCGCCGGCATGCACACGCGGTCGGCCTTCGCCGCCGCCTTGTGCACGCGGACGACGTCCTCCGCCAGGAGCGCCAGCGGCTTCTCCACCAGCACGTGCTTGCCCCCCGCCAAAGCCGCGATCACCAACCCCACGTGCGTGTCCGTCGGCGTGCAGATGCTCACCGCTTCCACGCTCGCGTCCGCCACCAATCCGGCGGCGTTGGGCGACATCTTGACCTTCTTGGGATCCACCGGCACCTCACCGGCGTTCACCTTGATGTTCCCGCCGCTGGCGTTGTCCGCCAGGTCCTTGGCCTTCGTGTCCGCGATCGCCACAAGCCGGGAGTGATACCCCGCGTTCTCGGCGCTCAGGAACGCCTGCACGTGCGTGCGTCCCATGAACCCCAGCCCCACAACCCCGACTCGGAGTGGATTTCCCATGTGTTCTGCAGGCCTTGTAGAAGATGCGGCCGCGCCTTTCGGAGGCTGTGACGCGGCGGCGCTGGCGGAAGGTGGAGTCATAGTTGCTTATCCGGCGATACGACGAACCAGATCTCGGGCGAGGGCGATGTCATTCTCACGCGATTCGCCCGACTCGCGCTCGATCATGAAGTCCACGTGCAGCCCGCGGGCCGCCTCGAAGAATCGCTGCCAATCCACCGCGCCCGACCCCGCCGGCTCCTCACTGCCCCACACGCCCGGCTTCGGAGCAGGCTTGGCGTCCTTGATGTGGATCTGCCGAACATGCGGCGCGAGCTTGCGCAAGGCTTCGATGGGATCTCCCATCCCGTACAGGATCATGTTTGCCGGATCGAAGTTCACGCCCACCCGGGCCCGCTCCGGCAACGCGCTATTCAGCTCGCGCAACACCCCCAGCAGCGTGTCCGCGTCCTCCTGCCCGGTCTCGAGCGCCAGACGCACGTTGCGAGCCGCAAAGATCTCGGCCATCTGCCGCAGCCGATCCACCATCCGAGCCCGAAGCGGATCTCCGCCGTCGTGCGGCAGAAACCCCGCGTGCAGCGTCACCAGCGGGATCCCCATCCGAGCCGCAAAGATCGCGTTGCCCTCGGCGGCCCGCAGGTTCGATTCCCAGTGCTCATCGGGACGCACGCCCCCCGTCATCTTGATCGACTCGAGCGTGGAGTAGTCCTCGCCCTTGGTCCCCATCATCCCGCTGGCGATCGTGACGTGCGCCAGCCGCAGAAGGCACGCGGTTTCGTCGGCCCTCCACGCGCCCTCCCGCACCGGGTCCAGATGCAACTGCACCCGCCGGATGCCCAGGGCCGTGATCTTCTCCGCCAGTTCACGCGGCGACCGCGGCCTGAGCGACCACGAGCACACCCCGAGTTTGTCCATGATGTTCGCCATGCAACCTCGGCCCAATCTTCAACCTCACACCTCAAACCTGCCACCGCTCCCCGTCAGACCTTCACCGCGCTCTTCGCCGGCTTGGCCTCCGCCAAAGACCCGTCCGCGGCGCTGGGCACCCAGCGTACGAACCCTTCGATCGCCTCGTACTCCGCCAGGCCGAGCCGATCGTACAGCTTCGCGGTGTTGCGATTGCGCTGCTCGGCACGCTGCCAGAACTCGCGCTGGTCGTTCGGACCCGGGAAGAGCGCACTGTCCTTCTGGCTCTCGTGCTTGAAGATCGCGTAACGCTTGCGCATCACCTCGTCGGGTGACAGCGGCACCGCCATCTCGATCTGCTCCGGTTCCCACTCCTGCCACGCGCCGCGGTAGAGCCACAGCGTGCACTGCTTCATCCACTCGCGCCCCGCGAGCCGGTGCATCGCCGTCGTAATCGCCGCCAGACACACCCGGTGCGTTCCGTGCGGGTCCGACAGGTCGCCAGCGGCGTACACCTGATGGGGCTTCACACGCTCGAGCAGGTCCATCGTGATCTTGATGTCCTCCTCGCCGATCGGCTTCTTCTTGACCCGCCCGGTCTCGTAGAACGGCAGATCCAGGAAGTGGATGTTCTCCGGCTTCACGCCGCTGTAGCGAGCGCCCGCCCGGGCCTCGGTCCGCCGGATCAGCGTCTTGATCCGCTGCAGCTCCGGCGAATCGACCTCACCCGCCTTCTTCTTGCGGACGAACTCCTCCACGCTCCGCTCGATCGCGTCCGCGGCCTTCTGCCCGATGTCTCCCAGCCGGTCCTTGAACGCCTGTGCAAACTCCGACACAAAGTCCGCGTGCCGGATCGCCGACTCGTCCCACACCGCGATGTTGCCGCTGGTCTGGTACGCGACGTGCACGTCGTGCCCCTGGTCGCACAGACGAATGAACGTGCCGCCCATGCTGATCACGTCGTCGTCTGGGTGCGGGCTGAAGAGCACCACCCGCTTCGGGAATACGTCGTGTCCCGGCACGTTGATCCGTCCGTGCCGCTCGGCCTTGTCCGCGGGCTTCCCGCCCGGCCAGCCGGTGATCGTGTTCTGCAGCGAGCGGAAGACCTCGATGTTGATGTCGTACGCCCCGCCCCGCCCGTCCCTCCACGTGGTCAGCATGTCGGCCAACCCGTGCTCGTTGTAATCCTCTTCCGTGAGCTTGAGGATCGGCTTCTCGAGCGTCTTGGCCAACCAGATGACCGCCTTGCGCACCGTCTTGTCGTCCCACCGCAGGCCGAACTGCTCGATGGCGCCCAGCAGCCAGGGCGTCTTGAAGCGCGTCAATTCCGCCGCCGCCGCACCGTCCAGCATGATCCGCGCGTTGGGGTGCTGCTGCAGGTACGACGCCGCGATCACGTTGGTGATCTCGCCCTCGACGGCCTTCTTGATCACCGGTGCCTTGTGCTCGCCGAACGCCATCAGCAGCACACGCTTGGCGTCCAGGATCGACCCCACGCCCATCGTGATGGCCTTGCGAGGCACGTGCCGCTCGCCGAAGAAGTCGCTCGCCGCGTCCATCCGCGTCACGCGATCCAGCGTGATGAGCCGCGTGCGGCTGTCTCGCGACGAACCCGGCTCGTTGAACCCGACGTGCCCCGTGCGCCCGATGCCCAGGATCTGGATGTCGATCCCGCCCGCGTCCTTGATCTGCCGCTCGTACTGCTCGCAGAACGCCGCGATCTGCTCCGGCGCGATCGTGCCATCGGGCACGTGCGCGTTCTTGGGGTCGATGTCCACGTGATCGAACAGGTACTCGTGCATGAACCGCCGGTACGACTGCAGCTCCTGCGGCTGCATAGGCCAGTACTCGTCCAGGTTGAACGACACCACGTTCTTGAACGACAGCCCGTCTTCCTTGTGCAGCCGCACCAACTCTTCGTACACCGCTTGCGGCGTCGATCCGGTCGCCAAGCCCAGCACCGCCTTCTTCCCCTGAGCCGCCCGCTCGCGGATCAACGCCGCGATCTCGTGAGCCACCGCGTGGCTGGCTGCGTGGCTGGACGTGTGCACCGTCACCGGGATCTTCTCAACCACCGATCCAAAGTGGTGTCCCGAGGCGGTTGTTTGCGAAGATTGCTGCACGTGCTGAGCCATGGCCGCGTCCTTTCGGGTCTGGCAGAAGACCAAACAGCCCCGCAACCCGGGGCTACGGAAAATACCCGATATAGGATAGTCGAAAGAGCCCCCTGCTTGCAACACAAACCAGACTAGTTCGTCACTTGTCAAGGCTTTCGGTCGCACGGTCCGGAAAAAAAGCCGCCCGGCACAGGGCCGGGCGGCGGTGTTCCCAAAGGGGTCGTGGGGGATGGACGCGATACCAGCGGCCTACTTCGCGGCCTTGCGGGCCGCCGCATCCGCCGCCGCCGCCGAGAGCCCGTCACCGAACGTCGCCAGCCCCGTCTGCTTGCTGCCCTGGGCCGCGTTCGCGAAGGCCACAAGCTGACGCGTGAACCGCACGCCGCACGACTCGATCGCGTGGCTCTCGGTCTTACCCAAGAGGTCCTTGAACGTCAGCACCTCCGGGTTCTCGTAGTCATACGAGAGCATCCCCTTGTCGCCCAGCACGCTCACGGTGAACCGCGAGGTCTCGGCCCAGCCCGAGAGGATCACGCCCGCGACGTTCCCCGGGTTGTTGGGGCCGCCCTTCTTGGTGGATTTGACGAGCACGGTCGCGCCCGTTTCGGTGCGGCCCTTCCACTTGTAATCAAACACGGCGCCGACGACCTTGCTCGGCCCCACCATGAAGTGGAACAAGTCCATCGAGTGCGAGCCCATGTCGAGGAACGCGCCCCCGCCGGCCTTCTTGGGATCGCTAAACCACTTGCCCTGGTGCCCTGGCAGATCGCACGCGAAGAAGTTCTCGAACCGCTCCAGCCGCCCGATGCGACCCTCGGCGATCAGGTCCTTCATCTTCAACACCGCGGGCGTGAAGCGGTGGCAGTAGCCGATCGCGGTCACGACCTTCTTGTTCTTCCGGGCCAGGGCCTCGAGCTTCTTGGCGTCCGCGAGCGTGTGCGCGATCGGCTTCTCGGTCATGACAGGCAGCTTGGCCTTCAGGGCCGCTGCAACGATCGGCAGGCGGGCGCTGGGGGGCGTGCAGACCACGACGCCGCCGATGTTGTGTTCCTTGGCCGCCTTGATGAGCGCCTCGGCGCTCTCGAACGCGGTCGCGCCGTTGGCGCTCGCGAACTTCTCGGCCGCCTCGCGGCTCATGTCCGTGACCGCCGCGATCTCCACCTGGCCCTGCGAGTCCTTCGCCGCCGCTGCGTGCGCGTTCGCGATCCCGCCCGCGCCGATGATGCCGATCCGGAATGCCATTTGTGCTACGCTCCTTGGTGTCGCCGCCCGGTGATCGGGGTCTCCCGACCCAACCGGCGGCGTGATTCGTACAGCCCGTGCCCGCGCCGTCAGCACCGTGCTTCACACGCGGGGCGAGAGGATAGACGCATGCATACCCCTTGGTATCCGGTCTTTACCCGAGGCCTTCAAACCGCTCTCGTAAGTGCGGCGGTGATCGTCGCTTGGGCTGGCCACGCCGCCGCGGAGGCACCCGATCCGGCGTCGCGGCTGGCCCCCGCCGAAGTCCGCGGCACCTGGGTCACCACCACCGCGAATACCGCCATCGCCTCGCCCTCCAACACCGCCGAGACCATGAAGCGACTCCGCGACATTGGCCTCAACACGGTGTACGTCGAAACCTGGAAGAACGGCTACACGCAGTACCCGTCCGAGGCACTCAAGAAAGTCATCGGAGTCGACCGGCGTCCCAACCTGATGCCCCAGGATCCCAGCGACACGCCCGAGCAGCTCAAGCAGCCCGCCCGCGATCTGCTCGACGAGACGCTCATCGAGGCCCACCGCAACCAGCTCGTCTACATCGCGTGGTTCGAATTCGGCTTCATGGCCGCCCACAGCAGCACGCAGAACCATCTCCGCAGGATGAAGCCCGAGTGGCTCAGCCGCGACACCAAGGGCAGCGAGGTCGCAAAGAACGGCTTCGTGTGGATGAACCCGCTGCACCCCGAGACGCGGCGTTTCCTGCTCGACATCGTGCTCGAAGCCGTTGACAAGTACGACCTCGACGGCGTGCAGCTCGACGATCGCATCGTCTGGCCCTACTTCGACATGGGCTACGACGACTACACGAAGAAGGTTTACGCCGCCGAGCACAAAGGCAAAGAACCGCCCGCCGACCCCAAGGACCCCGAGTGGACCCGGTGGCGCATCGAGAAGGTGAACGAGTACAGCAAGATGTTCGTGCAGGAGATCCGCGCCAAGCGTCCCGGCCTGATGATCTCGCTCAGCCCGGCGGTGTATCCGTGGTGCCTCGAGAATTACCTGCTCGAGTGGCCCAAGTGGGCCGCGTGGACGAGCAAGGACACCCTCCATCCCCCGGCCGCGGGGCTGGGTAAGGATTGGCCCGGCACCGACATCACGCCGCGCTGGGACGAGTACATCCCGCAGTGCTACCGCTTCTCGTACGACGCGTACGAGAAGACCTGGCTCGAACAGGTCAAGTACATGAACGAACTCGGCGCCGGTCGCGTCAAAGACCTCATCGCTGGCATCCGCCTCGTAGGAGAGGGGAAGGACAGCACGTGGGACGACCTCCGCAAGAGTGTCGAACTCGTCCGCAGGACCGGCGGCGGCGGACACGTCCACTGGTTCAGCCGCGGCGTACTCGATGTCTTCCCCAATGAACTCACAAAGTTCTACGACATCGCCCGCAAAGGACCTTCGCCGCACCCGGTCTTTGGCGCCAACTGGCGACCCGCCCCGATACCCATGACCAAGAAGGACGGCACCTGGAACGCCGAAGTCCCCAGCGGCGCGTACAGGGTTATCGCCAAGAAGAAAGGCGTGTGGCGCACCATCGGTTTGCTCCAAGCGCCCGTGCCCGCGGTGCAAGACGACGGCTACGAGACGGTCGAGCTGCTCGTCGATCGCCGCGGGGATCTGACCAAGCCCCGCCGGTAAAGCGTCAACGCGCCAGCACGGGCAACTGCGCTCCCAGCACAAACCGCGTCATCCCGTGCGCGAACGGCTTGCCGACCCACGCCTCGAAACACGGCTGGTCGTCAGGCACATAGCGACTCCGCGGCAGCCACACGCCGTACAGCCACTGCAGCGCCCGCAGCTCCAGATCGATCCCCCCGTCCAAATCAACCTGCGCCACGAGCATGGGCGGGAAACGATGCCTCCCGATCTCGCCCTTGGGACGCACCGCGTCGCGCCCCGGCACCTCGACAGCAGTGAAGTACCGGCACGCCGAAAGCTCGGTGATCTCCGGGTTTTCCCACTGGTACCCCAGCCACTGACGATCAGCAAACCCGTGCCGCTCGGCCCACGCCATCAGCCGCTGCGTGGCCCTCACCACCGCATCGCCTTGGTACGGATCATCGACTCGGATGTACGCCACCCAGCGTTCGGGGAGCTCTCGCAGCCGCACCCGGAACCCGTCCGGGTTCTCTCGATCGGGCATCTTCGCCAGTCGAGCTTTCTCGGTCTCTCTCTCCGCGATCGAACGCAGATCCTCGCCGTGCGTGCGCCGCCAGACCTCGACATCAAACGCCCGCGGCGATACGCCGTACCGCTGCCGGAACGCCCGCGAGAAATCCGACGACGATCCAAACCCGCATTCAAACGCGATCTCGGTGAGCGAGCGTCGTTTCCCGAACGCCATGAGCCCGATCGCCTTCTCCAGCCGCAGCCGCTTGGAAAAGTCGGCGGGCGTCTCACCGACGATCGCCTGAAAGACGCGGTGAAAGTGGTACGGCGAGAGCATCGCGACTCTGGAGATCGCCCCCAGCCGGACCGGCTCGTGCAGGTTGGCGAGGATGTGATCGATCGCAAGGTTCACTCGTTCGAGGTACGTGGAATCCGTGGCCGCCCCACGTTGTCTCCCCGTCCCGCGCCCGGCCCGCTTCCGCGTGGATGATCTCTTCACGGTTCGCAAGATCTGTCAAGACCTCCGCTCTGCATCCTGTAGCATGATCTGATCACCGCCGCGGACGTCCGCGGCAAGGACCAGTCCCACCCGACCTCTCGCAGCGTACAACGAGACCTCACATGAATCACCGCTCTTCCCACCGCACCACCCGCACCACCCACACCACCCTGAAGCACGTGTGCCTCACCGCCGCCGCCTGCACCGCGATGGTCGCGTTGGCGGGCTGGGCACGCACGGAAGATCCAAAGCCCGCCACGCCCGCCCAGCCCGCGAAAGGAAGCACCATGAAGCTCGGAACATTCTCTGTCAGCCTCGCCGTCAAGAACCTCGCCGCCAGCCGCGCCTTCTACGAGAAACTCGGCTTTAAGGGCTTCGGCGGCGACGGCAAGAGCTGGCTCATCCTCCAGAACGACACCACCACGATCGGCCTCTTCCAGGGCATGTTCGACAAGAACATCCTCACCTTCAACCCCGGCTGGGACCACAAGGCTCAGACCCTGCCACAGTTCGACGACGTCCGCGACCTCCAGAAACAGCTCCAAGCCAGCGGCATCGTCCCCGTCAAGCCCGCCGACGAGAACGGCACCGGCCCCGACAGCTTCGTCATCGTCGACCCCGACGGCAACCAGATCCTCTTCGATCAGCACGTGCCAAAGGGTGGCAAGTAGCGATCACGCATCCGGCGTGAACCGCACAACCACGCTGCCGCGCTTGCGGTTGCTGTCAACGCGTGCGTGCGCCTTGACGATGTCGCCGATCGCAAACACGCTGTCCACCACAGGCCTCAGCACGCCGACCTCCGCGAGCCGCACGAGCTCGCGGAGGTTGTTCTCGTGCTCCGGCGTCACTCCGACAAGAACACGCCGGTCCGCGCGTGAGGTGCGAATAGCGGCCAAGAAGTCCCGCCAGCCCGCCACCACCAACGCACACCGCCCGCCAGCACGCAACGCCACTCGCCAGTCAGCGAAGGAGCGGCCGCCGACCGTGTCGATCACCACGTCGTATCGATCCCGCTCCGAGGCGGGATCCACGTGGGCGTAGTCAATCACGCCCGTCGCCCCCAATCCCCGGACGAGCTCGGCGTTCGAGCCGCTGCAAACGCCATGGACTTCAGCGCCCAGGTGTCGAGCGATCTGCACAGCCGCGGCCCCGACTGCTCCCGAGGCACCGTGCACCAGCACGCGGTCTCCGGCTTTCACGCCAGCCAGGTCTCGCACGTAGTACAGCGCCGTCATCCCGCCGAATACAAGCGAGACGGCCTCCTCCGCGCTCCAATTCGGTGGCTGTGGCACCAGGGGCTGTCGCGGCGTAATCCGAAGCAACTCCGCGTGCGTACCGAGCCGCATTCCGGTGCTCGCTACCACGCGATCTCCGACACGAGCACGCGTGGTCCCGGATCCGACCCGAATGACCTCACCGCACACCGCTGTACCGAGAATCGCCCGTCGCGGCTTCGAAATGCCGAACGCGAGCCTTGCGAACAAGCCGAATCCCGGTGGCATGCGCATCGCACGGATCCTCGCATCGCCGGAGTCAACCGTCACCGCTCGCGATCGAATGATCACATCCCCGTACCCGCACGCCGGCTCGGGGGCATCTCCGATGACCACGACTTCCGGGCCGCCGTACCGAACTGCAATCGCCGCCTTCATGCGGCAGCGTAGTGTCTGGTGTCTTGGCATGTCGGCAGTCGACGAGCCATCAACGCAGAGTTCGGCCGAGCCCGTGAGGAGCCGTGGATGCGCAGCCGCCCCTTCCAGCAAGTCGACGTCTTCACCCACGTTCCCTACCGAGGAAACCCCCTCGCCGTCGTCCTCGATGCCGAGGGGCTGACGACGGAAGAGATGCAGGACTTCACCAACTGGACGAATCTCTCCGAGGCAACGTTTCTCCTGCCGCCCACACCGCAAGGGGTCAAAGCCGGGGCTGATTACCGCGTCCGCATCTTCTGCCCCGGGCGCGAGCTTCCCTTCGCCGGACATCCCACGCTTGGCACGTGCCACGCGTGGCTCAGCACCGGTGCAAAGCCCCAGGGCGAACACATCGTGCAGGAATGCGGCGTCGGCCTTGTGAAGATCCGTCGCGACCGCGGAAGCAGTGGGGGAGAGGCACGCCCAGACAGTGCGCCAGACTCCGCCGAGCGCCTCGCCTTCGCCGCCCCGCCTCTCAAACGGTCAGGCCCGCTCGACGAACCCGACGTCGCGCTTATCGCCCGCGGCCTCCGCATCGCACGCTCCGACATCATCCACCACGCCTGGTGCGACAACGGCCCGAACTGGCGCGCCGTCATGCTCCCCTCCGCGGAACACGTGCTCGCGATCAAGCCCGACGCCGCAATCCTGGGTCAACTCGATGTCGGCGTCGTGGGTCCGCGCGGCAAGGTCGGCTTGGTCGCCCCGCGCGGAGCCCTCGCCAACGCCGCCACCGACTTCGAAGTCCGCGCCTTCTTCCCCGGCGTCAGCGGCCTTGCCGAGGACCCTGTCACCGGCAGCCTCAACGCCGGCATCGCCTGCTGGCTTATCAGCGCCGGCCTCGCCCCGCCTTCGTACACCGCCCGTCAAGGCACCGCTCTCGGCCGCGACGGCCGCGTCTACGTTTCGAAACAGGGCAACGACATCTGGATCGGCGGTGGGTCAGTCACGTGCGTGCGTGGCACAGTCGAGTTGTAATGACCCACGCTCGTCGTCACCGCAAGAGCGATCACTCCGACCGCGCCCCCTTTCGCACCTTGCACAAAGGGCTTCGCGACGGCCGATACAAGCCTCATGAAGACCGCCCTCGCTTCGCCCTCGGCCGCCGATCCCGTGCAAAACGTCACGCACTGGAAGCGACTGCACGACGAGGGGTACTTCCACACGCACCCGTGGTACAAGGATCGCCTGCACGACCTCGGCGTGCAGGACATCCGCGCTCGCCTGGACCTCCACCAAGCCCACACGCTTCTCGAGGTCGGCTGCGGCTACGGGCGTTTGCTCTGGCACCTGTTGCCGCACGTCCGGCGGGTCATCGGCGTCGATCTCCACGATGAGCCCCTCCGCGAAGGACGCCAGCTCCTCGCATCCCGCGGGGATGCCGAGCTGCGAGTCGGGGACGGGCTTTCGCTGAATGTGGTCGAAACCGGCTCGGTCGACCGCGTCGTCGCGTTCACCGTGCTCCAGCACATGACCCACGCCGGCGCCACCGAGTACCTCCGCGAAATGAAACGCGTGCTGGCCCCAGGCGGGCTTGGCCTTGTCAACTTCCACGACGAAACCACCGAGCGCCGCGTCGTGCTCGACCGTCCGGGTGAACAAAGCTCCACCACTTCGCCCGCGCAGATCATCGCGATGGCGGACGCGGCGGGCCTCACCACCCAGTGCCTCGATCGGCAGAGCCTCGACCCGATCTATCCGGGCCGCGGATATGTCTGGTGGTGGCTGAAGTTCTCGTGATCCGCTTCCGGATCAATACCCCGCCGCCATCCCGTCCTTGCGACTCTCCGACGCCCCCTCGTACACGCCCGTCGTCGGGTCGCGACGGATCGCCTGGTACCCGCCGAAGACCGCAGTGGGGGCCGGCTTCATCACGTGGCCGCGTTTCTCCAGCTCCGCCAGAACTTCCGGCGCGAAGCCCGGCTCTAGGTTCAGCACGCCCCCGTTCGACATCGGCTTCACCGCACCCTGCGGCTCGGTTGATCCGTCGTGGTGGATCCGCGGCGCGTCGCCCGCCTGCTGCAGCGTCATCCCGAAGTCGATCAGGTTCACGATGATCTGCGCATGCCCCTGCGGCTGCATCGCTCCTCCCATCACGCCGAAGCTCATCCAAGGCCTCCCGTCCTTGGTCACAAACGCCGGGATGATCGTGTGGAACGGCCTCTTTCCGCCCGCCAGCACGTTGGGATGCCCCTCCACCAGCGCGAACTGCTCGCCGCGATCCTGCAGCATGAACCCCAGTCCCGGCGGCACCATGCCGCTCCCCATGCCGCGATAGTTCGACTGGATCAGCGACACCATCATGCCGCTCTCGTCCGCCACTGTCAGGTAGATCGTGTCCGCGCCCGTCGGGATCGCTCCAGGCTCGACCGCCATCGCCGCTTTCGTCGGATCGATCCGCTTCCGCCGCTCCGCCGCGTACGCACCGCTGATCAGCGTCCGCACCGGCACACGCGAGAACCGCTGATCCGCGTAGTACCGAGCCCGGTCCTCGAAGGCGAGCTTCTTCGCCTCCACAAACGCGTGAACATACTCCGCGCTGCCAAAGCCCATGGCGCGAACGTCCAATCCCTCGAGGATCTTCAGGATCTGCAGCGCCGCGATCCCTTGCCCGTTCGGCGGGATCTCCCACACGTCGTACCCGCGGTAGTTCGCCGACACCGGCTCGACCCACTCACCCGTGTGCTCCGCCAGGTCTTCCGCCGTCATCACGCCGCCTTGCGATTGCAGGAACGTGGCGATCGTTGCCGCCACCTCGCCCTTGTAGAAGCCATCGCGACCCTCGTGCGCGACCCGCCGCAGCGTTCGCGCCAGGTTCGGGTTCTTCCAGATCTCGCCCGCCTTCGGAGCGCGTTCATCGATCGTGAACTGCTCCTTGAAGTTCGGGAACTGCGCCAGCCGCCGCACCGAGATCGCCCACGCGTCCGCGATCACCGGAGCCATCGGGAATCCGCTCTCCGCGTACCCGATCGCTGGTGCCAGCACCTCCTTCATCGGGAGCGTGCCGAACTTCCCGTGCAGCGCAAACCACCCGTCCACGCACCCCGGCACCGTCACCGGCAATGGCCCCAGCGGCGGGATCTCGTCCACGCCCTTGGACTTCACAAACTCGATCGTCATCGCTTTCGGGGCCCGCCCCGAGCCGTTGTACCCAACGAGCTTCCCCTTGCCCCCGTCCGCCCTGGGGTCCCACACGATCGCGAACAGATCGCCGCCGACGCCGCAGCCCGTCGGCTCCATGAGCCCCAACGCCGCGTTGGCGGCGATCGCGCCGTCCACGGCGGTTCCGCCGCGCCGCATGATGTCGATCGCGATCTGGGTCGCAAGCGGATGGCTTGTCGCCGCCATCGCTTTGGGCGCGTACACCTCCGACCGTGTCGCTCGGGGCAACCCCGGCGTGGAAGGTCGCTGTTCTTCCGCAAACGCGTGGAGGGGACTGGTCATCGATGCCGCCAAGATCACGAGCAGGATCGCGAGCGAGAGAATGGGACGCATGCCGTAGCCTACCGACACGGGGCGCCGCCCGCACGATCTCTACCCAGCCTCTCCCGGGATCCGCCCGAACGCGATCTTGTCGTCCATCTCGTGCCGATACTCGTGCATCGCGCCCGGGTACACCGAATGCTTGCCCCAGCGTCGATTGATGCGATCGATCGCGTTCGACAGCTGATCCAGCCGCCGCTCTCCCTCGAACAGCGACCCCGTCGCCGAGCCCGTGGGCGTCAGCCCCGACAGGGTCATCGAGATCTTGAGAATCGGCTCCCAGTTCGCACGCTTGGCCGCGTCGCGCCACGGCCTGGTCTTCCACACGCTCTCCAGCGCCCGCACGATCGTGAGCGTCTCCTGCGTCGCGTCCAGCGCCGCCTCCGCTTCCCACGACCGCTCGTTCGCGCCCCGCACGTGCACGTGCAAACGCTCCGCGACGTATCCCATGTGCCGCAGGCGTGCGGCACCCTTGCACACCAGCCGCGTGAGAATGCCGTGCGCACCCGCGTCATTGCGGAACTCGGGCGCCAGCACATTGGCGTGACTGATCGTCCGCCGAGCGGTGGGGGCCTCGGGGATGTCGTAGCCCCGCAGCCCCAGCCACCACAGCTCCCCCTGTACCGAGCCCCAGATCCGCCGCGCGTCCGATCGCGAGATCGACCACAGCGCCCGCACGCTCGTGATACCCGCGGCTTCCAGCCGCCTCTGCATCGACGGCCCGATCCCCGCCAGGTCCTTGGGCCGCAGCAATTCAATCTGCCCCGGCATCGAGTCCAGGTCGATGATCGTCAGCCCATCGGGCTTGTCCATGTCGCTGGCGATCTTCGCGAGCAGCCGCGACGGAGCGACACCGACCGAGCCCGTCAGCCACGGGCTCAGGTCCGCGAGCATCTGCTTCTTGATCTTCCGCGCGAGCTCCGTGGCCCCTGCCGGCGTCCGCTCCGGACCCTGCAGCCGGATCGACCACTCGTCGATCGAGTACACCTTGTGCACCGGGGCGCACCGGTCCACGCTCGCCAGGATCGCCTTGTGCAGCTCCACGTACACCGCCGGCCGCGCCTTCACGAGCGCGATCCCCGGACACAGCGCCCGCGCCTCGCGCACAGGCGTGCCCACCTTGATCCCCAGCTTCTTCGCGTCCGCGCTCGCCGCGATGACGCACGTCCCCTCCGACTCCACCGGGATCACGCCCACCGGACGCCCGCGCAGCTCCGGCCGCAGGTGCCGCTCCGCCGACGCGAAGAAGCTGTCCATGTCGATGAACATCCACTGCAGCGAAGATGTGAGCGGGGGGGTGTCGATCATCCGTGCACGCCTGAAAACTCTTCTCGATCATCTCGCCCCACGCAAGCCCCGCCGTCACGATCCGAACAGCCGCATCTGCCCCGCCCGTTCCGGACGCTCAAACGACTCCGAAGACAGCGGCGTGCGCTCCTTGTTCAACCCATACCTTCGCGTGAACACCTCAAACGTCTTCCCGACATGGTCGGAAAAGGCCCCCTCCCCCCGCCCCCGCATGCCCCGCGTGGAGTCGTACAGCTTCCCGCCGTGGAGCTGCCGCAGCTTCGACTCGACCTTCTTCGCCCGCTCCGGGTGCACCGAGCGCTTCAGCCAGTCGCCGAAAATGTCCTTGAGCTGGTAGGGGAGTCGCAGCATCACCCACGCCGCCTGCGTGGCGCCCGCCTCCGCGACCGCTTCGAGAATCCGCGGCATCTCCGCCTCGGTCAACCCCGGGATGACCGGCGCCACATTCACCGACACCGGCACCCCCGCTTTCCTCAACTCCCGGATCACCCGCAGCCGCCCGCTCGGGTTGGTGGCCCGAGGCTCGAGCTTCTGCGCCAACTCCGCGTCCAGCGTCACCAGCGTCACAATCACCTTCCCCGCCCGCCGGCTCGCCAGCTTCGCCCACAGGTCCGTGTCCCGCAACACCAACGCACTCTTGGTCATCGTCGAGACCGGCTGCCCGCACTCGGCGAGCACCTCGAGGCACCGCCGCGCGATCCCCATCTTGTGCTCGATCGGCTGGTAGATGTCCGTGATGGCCGACATCACGATCGGCTCCCCCTTCCATCCGGGTGCCGCGAGTTCCTTCCGCAAAAGCTCCGGCGCATCAGGTTTGGCCGTCAGCTTGGTCTCAAAGTCCACCCCGCTGTTCCAACCCAGGTACTCATGGAACGGCCGGGCGAAGCAGTACACGCACCCGTGCTCGCAGCCGCGGTACGGATTCACCGTCCATTCAAACGGCACATCCGACGTCGGTGCCACCCGGTTGATGATCCGCTGGGTCTGATCCCGATACACCTCCCGCTCCACGCGAGCCAGCCCGCCGCCGGACTCCTCGCGCTCCGCGATCTGGCGGTCGAGTTCTTCACCAAGGACGTGCAGGCGGACCGATTCAAACCGGTTGCCCGGATTGATGCCCGCACCCCGCCGGTGCAAAGGCCCAGTCCCGAGCGCGTCGCGGTATGTGTGCTCCGTTTCCTCCATACTCCAGTATACGTACAAAACCCGCACGCTGTTCCATGGAAGGTCCTATAATAAATGTTATGTTAAACAGCATGTCGGGACGGCCAACCCGCGGAATCCTCGCTCAAAGCACGCGCTTGAGCCACTCGCCGGCACGTCACCCAGCCGAAAACTTCATTCCCGATTCCATGTGAGAGATCCGGTTTCGACACGTCCGAGCCGTGCCGTACTCTCAGATCCTCATGCAGCGCCGGTGCCCGCTACCGGTCTCGCTGGCCCCACCGTCGCAGCACGCTCGGCCGGTCTCCAAACTCACGCACGAACGCGTTGGACAAGTGCGCCTCCGAGCAGAACCCGTGACGCAGCGCGATCTCGAGCATCCGCGCCCGGGAGTTCAGAGCGTCATCCAGGGCCGCCCGCAGCCGCAGGCGTTCCAGGTAGCGGTGGATCGGCAGCCCCGTGTGCCGCTTGAACAGGCGGCACAGGTGAAACGGCGACACGTGGACCTCGCCCGCCAGGCCCTCGAGGCTGTGCCGCTCCGCTGGGCTCACCGCCAACCGGCGCCGCACCTCGTCGACCACCTCGCGATGGAATCTGGCCTGAGCGGCAGAAGGGGGGCGACGACGGCTCGGCGCCCACGCGTCTGCCGCGGTCGACACAATCGACGCAATCGCCCCCAGCACGGTCTCTTCAATTTCGAGCGCCGACACAGTTTCGGTCGCTTCGGATGAGTGCCCTTCTCCGGCCCCCCCGGCAGCAGGGGGGTTCCGGCTCGCGTGTTCCGCTCGTGCCGCATCGATGCCGGCCGAGCCGCCACCCCCCTGCTTCTTGGCCAAACGCGCCGCCAGCCGCGTCACTCCGAGCAAGGGAGCCGTCGGCAGCGGAGCGAACCTCCAAGGGAACCG
>DASVYC010000013.1:0-5021 GCA_036392375.1 Phycisphaerales bacterium | reverse complement strand
GGCCACCAGAAGCAGCTCATGCAGTCATTCCTGGCCTGTTGCTACGCCAACCGCGTCGGCCCGCTCTGGAGCGCGACGAAGCAGGTTGGCGCGACGCTGGCCATTCGCGGAGAGCGCGGCGACGAGCAGCGGCGCTCGACCATCCAGAACGGTCACACGGAGCAGGGCGTCGAGTTCTGGCTCCCGATCTACGACTGGAGCGATGAGCGAGTGTGGTCGTTCCTCCGTGAGCAGGACGCCCCGATCTCGCCGGGCTACCGGCTTTCCCCGACCTCGCTCGACTGCATGACCTGCACGGCGTGGCTCCAGAGCGGGGGCCTTGGCTATCTGCGTGAGGTCTATCCCGACAAGCACGCCGAAGTTGTCCGGCGCCTGCGGGTGATTCGCTCCGCGTATCGGCGGGAGCTCAAGTTCACGGACGCAACGATCAACGGCGCCCGGATCGAAGAGAACAAGCGAGAGGTAAACCATGGACACTGACCTGTACGAACTGCTCCAGAACGCGGACCCGGAAACGCTTCAGCGGATGTTCGATGCGCTCAACTCGGGTGAGCAGATGGGCATCGGGCATGAGATGCTCCAGACGCCCGGAGCGACCGGGATGCGTGCCGGCGGCACCTACGTTGCCGCGTCTCCGCTAGAGCACCTCTCCACCGCGCTTTCGCGGGTCCAAGGCGCGCGGATGATTGGCCAGGGTCAGCAGGCGCGCTCGACGGGCCTCCAGGCGTACATCGACGCGCTGCGTGGAAAGCCGAAGGTCGATCCATACATGAACGACGATCTTGCCCGCGCGCAGTTCGCGAACGAGTACGGGTCGGAGTAGGGAGCCATGGACGACTACGGGGCAATCCTCGACCTGTTTGACGCGGACCCGGACAAGGCCCGCAATCAGGCGGCGGCCTTGGCCCAGGCCATGCGCCAGCGCCGCGCCGCGGGCACGCTCGGGACGATCGTGGGCGGCCCCTTCGCTGCCGCCGGAAAGCAGTTCTCCGGTGACGCGGACCAGATCCAGCAGCAGTTGATCGGCGCCGGCCAGCACCGGGCCCAGGTCGAAGCGCAGCGGGCGCACCTCGCCAATGATGCGGCGTGGCGGAATGCCATGATTGGAGTCCGGCAGCAGGAGGCGGACACGCACGCCGCGGGTGTCGGTCTCAAGGCGAACGAGCGCGGCGCGACAACCGACGCCTTCGGGAATCCGATACTCTACCAGAAGCACGGACCCGGGGGCCTGCTCCCGGGGGCCGTGGGACTCGCGTCCGGCGGGAAGCCAGGGGCCGGTGGTACCGCAGGCGGTGGCGCGGCGGGCGGTGCGCTTACCCCGCAGGCCATCGATCAACTGGCGGAGCAGTTCGCGAAGACGGGCCAGATTCCGCAGGTCGGCCGCGGCAAGGCTGCGCCAGCCATCATCGCGCGCATCGTGAACCGCGCCGCGGAGCTCCACCCGGACTCCGACCTGGCCGGGAACAAGGCCGGCTACAAGGCGGACACCGGCTCACTCGCTAACCAGCAGAAGCTACTCGACCTGACCAAGAGCTGGGAGGCGACGGGGAAGGCGAACCTCGGCGTGCTGCGCGGCATCTCTCAGCAACTCGTCAACGGGAGGAGTCCGCTCGTAAACCGCCCGCTTCGCTGGCTCTACCAGAACGCCGCGGGCGATCCGACCGTGACGAAGTTCAAGGCGGCGCACGCCGCGGTCGTGAATGAGTACGCGAAGATCCTCTCGGGCGCTACCGGCGCGGCGGGCGTCACCGATGCTTCGCGCAAGGAAGCGGAGGGGATGATTCCCCTCGACGCGACCCCGGCTCAGGTCGCTGCTGCCGCGGACGTGCTTGAGACGGACGCCGGCAACCGGCTGTCCGCGCTTGCTCAAGGCGTGGAGGCTACGCGCGACAGGACGAGGGCCAAAGGAAGCGCGGGCGGCGGCGCAGCGGCAACGCACAGGTTCAACCCCGCAACCGGAAAGATCGAGCCTATCGGTGGCTAAGATCGTACAGGTCCCGGGCCTCGGAAACGTCGAGTTCCCCGACTCGATGGCGGACGAGGATATCGGCAAGGCGCTCGCGAACCAGGTCGCGCCACCTCCCGGAATGGGCGACCTCAAGGCCGCGGACGAGAAGGCCATGCCCGCCGCCATCGAGCGCGAACGAGTGCTCTCGGGCGCCCTCAATGTCCCGGTCGGATGGAAGACGGGCGACCCAGCGACGGACCGCAAGATCGCCGAGAATCTCTGGGGCCAGGGGATGCAGCGCGCTCTGACTCGTAGCGACGCCCTGCACGGTGGTGCCATCGCGGGCGGCCTGATGCTCGGGATGGCCGGCGGACTCCCGGCCGCAGTCGCCGGAAACGCCATGGTGGGCGGCGGCCTCACGCCGAACGACAATCCGGTGGAAATCGGAAAGAACGCTGGCCTGGCCGCAGCCACCGCTTACGGCGCCGGAAAGTTTCTTCCGAAGGCCGTTGACGCGATCTCACAGCGCGCCGCGCCTTGGCTCGGAGAGAAGGCCACGGCCCTTGCTCGCCGGGTGCTCACGGGCGGGAAGACCCCGCTTTCGGTGAAGCAGCCAGTTTCGCAGGAGGCCGTCGATGCCGCATTTCAGTCTGGGGCGATTCGTCCCCTTGGTTCCACGAGTGGGACGGCGGAGCGACTGAAGGAGGCGCGCGGCCTGGCGGGCCAGGAATACGCCGACACGTTGGCGGCGCTCGAGAAGGCCGGTGTGAAGGGTCCCAAGGCGCTCGACCTCGCGCGTGAACTCCACGCCGAAGCCAACCAGAGCGCCAACGTCACCCTTGGAAGCCCGAAGCCCGGGATCTTCCGCAGCGTCGCCGATGAACTACTGACAAAGCAGACGGGGCCGAATCAGGTGGGTGGAGAACTCGGGCTCACTCAGGCCGAGAGCATGAAGCGCGCCCTCCAGCACGAGGCCGCGACCGAGTACGACAAGTTGCTGAACAAGATGCGGCCGACGGGAGAGGCCAAGGTCGCCATCGCGAGCCGCGTGCGTCAGGCCATCGAGGATGCAGTCGAGGCGCAGGCGGCGCAGTCGCCTCAAGAAGCGGCGGCATTCGTTCCGGCAAAGCAGAAGTTGGGCGCGCTCATCGAGGCGAGTAACGCGGCCAACGAGGGCGCGGCTCGGGCGGCGTACCGTAGCCACTTCGGCCTCCCTGAACTCCAGGGCATGGTGGCGGGCGCGGCAGCGCACGGGACTCCTGGAGGCGCGCTCGGCTTGGTCGGAACGAAGTTGATCCGCGGACGCGGACCCTCTACCGGGGCCTACCTGCTTCACACGCTTGAGGAGCTCGCCAAGAACGCCCCCGGCGGAGCGACGGGACCCTCGACTCCGCTACTGGCTAACGCGGTTCGCTTGAAGCTTGGCGCCCCTGCGCTCCGGCTCGTTCCGGTAGCTGCGGAGGAACGCACACGGGATGAAGGCCCGTGAGGAGACAGAACACGATGACGGCGAGCCACCACCGAGACGGCACGGAGGGAATCTAACATGGCCCGAAACGCAAGCGGCACCTATTCCCTGCCCGCCGGCCAGCCCGTCGTCTCCGGGACGGTGATCAGCGCGGCGACGGAGAACGCCCTCACCGGGGATCTCGCCACGGAGATCACCAACTCCCTGTCCCGGGATGGGTACGGGGGGATGCGGGCCGCCCTCAAGAACGTGAACGGTACCGTTACGGCCCCGGCGGTGGCCTTCAACAACGACGCGAACTCAGGGCTCTACCTCAACGCGGTCGGTGATGTTCGGCTGTCGGTCGCGCAAAACGATCGCGCCTGGTTCACGTCCGCCGTGAACGCCCAGAAGTCGCCGGCCGCGGACGTCGGGACGGCGTACACGTTCGACACCAAGAACGCGCTTGCCAATGCAGCGTCGAAGCTCGCCGGGTGGCTCAACAACGGCGTCGAGAAGATCACGTTCTGGGCGAGCGGCCTGATCTACTCCGCGCTTGGCTTCGATGGTCCGACCGTCCAGACGAGCGCGACCAACGGGAGCCTGACGCTCAAGGGCAACCGTGCGGGAGCCGACGCTGGTTCGGATGTGGTCGTGAACTCCTCCGCGGCGAGGTCCGCGGGCGCCCTACTGGAGATCCAGAACAACGGGACGTCTGCTGCCACAGTGGACACGGCTGGGTCAGTCCATGGCGTGAACCAGTCGCAGTATGCGTACTTGACGGCAGACAAGACCACCACGAGCAACGTGATGGCCGACGTGGCGGGGATGTCGTTCGCGGTGGCGGCCAATGCGGATTATGAGTGGGAAGCGCTCATCCCCATCAACGCGGTCACGGGAATGGCGAGCGCTCCGACGTTCACTTGGAGCGGCCCCGCCGCGCCGACGCTCGTCGCGTTCGGGTCGGTTGGTGCCCAGGCCGGTAGCACGGCGAGCAGTTACGCCACGAGTTTCGGGTCCGCAATCACGTCGGCGTTCACCGTCAACACGACCGTCTGGGCCATGTTCCGTGGCATCCTGCGGAATGGCGCCAATGCCGGGACCGTGCAACTGCGATACGCCTCGGGGACGGATACCTACGCATTGACCTACAAGCAGGGCGCCTATCTCCGCTGGCGCCGGATGGATAGCGGCGGCTACGCATGACCGCGCCCCTCGATCCGATCCCGACTCGGTACGACGAGGAGACCCTCCTCCGCGAACTCCACCGCGACGAGGGACTGCGCCTCAAGCCGTACCGATGCACGGCCGGGAAGCTGACGATCGGAGTCGGACGGAATCTCGATGACGTCGGGATCACCGCCGAGGAGGCCGATTACCTCCTCCGCAATGACGTGTACCGGGCCGAGGCCGCGCTCGACCGCCAACTGCCCTGGTGGCGGAATCTGTCCGACGTTCGCCAGCGGGTGATCCTCAACATGGCATTCAACCTCGGGATGGCCGGGCTCCTCTCGTTCAAGACGACGCTCGGGCACGTCGAGGCGGGGCGCTACCTCGAGGCGGCGCAGTCGATGCTCGCGTCGAAGTGGGCGCGCCAGGTCGGTCCGAGAGCGGAGCGGCTCGCGG
>DASVYC010000012.1:0-21813 GCA_036392375.1 Phycisphaerales bacterium | reverse complement strand
GTGAACTGACCGGTGGACGCATCGACGACCGCGATCTCCGCCGGCGAATCATCGCCGCTGCCTGTAAAGAGGATCGCGGCGAGCTTGATCGGCGTGGCGTCCTCGAGCAGCGTGCCATCGACCAGCGTGCCGGGCGTGAGGACGCGGGTCACCGCGCGGGCCACCAACCCCTTCGCGCTCTCCGACGGCTCGATCTGCTCGCACACCGCGACCCGGAACGACTTATCGATAAGTTTCTTGAGGTAGGTTTCGAGTTGGTGATAGGGCACGCCGCACATCGGGACGCCAGCGGTCCGCTGCGTCAGCGTGAGCCCGATGGCCTTGCTGACGAGAACCGCGTCGTCATCGAACATCTCGTAGAAGTCGCCGATGCGGAAGAAGAGGACACAGCCCGGATGCCGCTTTTTGAAGCGGTAGTACTGCTGCATCGCGGGTGTTTCGCGGGGGTCGGGCATGGAACGCGGGTGGGGTGGGGGGCGCCTCTCTCGTGGGGGAGAGGATATGCGAAAACGACCCGCGGGCGGGGCCGCAGGCGGGGTGGTCGGTCAGGGCATGGACCGGAGCATCTCGACCACGCAGGGACGGAAACCCTCGGCGGCGAACAGCTTCCGAGCCGCGTCGTTGAACGTCCCCGTGTGCAGCCGCAGCTGCCGGACACCCAGCGCCGCGAAGCGTTGCACCGTTTCACGCACCAGCTCCCGCGCGATGCCGCGGCCACGGTGCTCGGGCTGGACCCAGATGTCGTGGATCCAGCCGCACTCGGGCACCCAGAAGATCGGCACCTCCGGCTCGATCGTGCTGACGGCGTAGCCGATCGGGCGATGGCCGTCGTCCACGCCGACGAGAAAGACGCTCCGAGGATCCGCCGCGCGCTCGGGCAGCCAGCGGGCGTAGCGATCGAGCACGTCGTCCACCACGCGGAAACGTTCCGGGTCGTGGCGTTGGTGCAGGTCGCAGAGAGCGCGGACCATGGGCAGCACGGAGGGAATGTCGTCGACAGCGGCGGGGCGGACAGGCATGCCCGTTGGATGCGTGCCGGCACAGGACGCTTCGTGGTCCGCGTCGTGTGACGCGCATTTCGGACGCTCGCATCGCCAGAATCACAGCGGAAGAATCTCCCATGAACGCGCTCAAGCGAATGGTGGACTCTTCCTGGTTCAACGGCCTGGTCTTCGGCGTCATCGTGCTCAACGGCGTGCTCGTCGGGTGGCAGACGTACGACAACGCGCCGTGGATCGCGGCGTTGCTGGCTCTGTGTCTCTGGGTGTTCGTGGCCGAGCTGGCGATGAAACTGATCGCCGCGGCGGGCACCGGCACGCTGCGCGAGTTCTTCCGCGACGGCTGGAACCTCTTCGACATCGCCGTCGTCGCGGGCAGCTTCCTCCCCGACGCCGGGCCCTTGGCGGCGATCGCGCGAGTCATCCGTGTGCTGCGCGTCTTCCGGCTGGTGCGCAGCATCCCGGAGCTGCGGCTGATCGTCACCGTCCTCCTCCGCAGCGTCGTGAGCATGAAGTACATCACGCTGCTCGCGTTCATCATCCTCTACATCTACGGCGTGATCGGTGTCAAGCTCTTCGGGGCTTATCTGCCCGAGTACGCCAGCCTGCACGAAGCGTTCTTCACGCTCTTCCGCGTGCTGACCGGCGACAACTGGACGGACCTGCGGTACGCCGCCAAGGACCAGGCCTGGCAGTGGAAGGCGACGGCGTATCACGTCTCGTGGATCATCGTGAGCACGTTCCTGCTCATCAACCTCATCGTCGGCGCCGTGCTCAACAACTACCAGGAAGTCCAGGAGACCGAACGCAACCGGCTGTCCAAGCTGGACACGTCGGACGCGCGTCTCAAGGAGCTCGCCGCGGAGATGCAGGCGATCCTCAAGGAACGGGCTCGGGGCTGACTCGACGGAGGGTCAGGCAAAAGGTGATGCCCCGGGCAACGAGCCCGGGGCATCGGAGAGAAACACAGGCGCACGCGACGGTCATTTTCCGCCGACCGCCGCGCACGTTTGGCGATCAAGAATCAGCGACGACGACGGGCGGCGAGCAGTCCGCCCAGACCGGCGAGGGCCAGAGCGCCCGGAGTCGGGATGAGGTCGCCCTGGACGACCAGATTGTCGAAGCGCTGGTTGCCGCTGGCGGAGCTGGCGCCGGGGACGAGGATGCGGAAGAAGACCTGGCTCTTCTGGGCCGCGGCGGCCGCGTTGAAGCTGAAGAAGTAGTTGCTGGGGTCGATGCTGGCGCCGGCGAAGCCGGGGCTGGACGCGCCCGGGACGATGGTGCCGAGGGTGATGAAGGTGGAGCCGTTCAGCGAGTACTGCGCGGTGGCGTTGGCGCCGGCGGTGCCGGTGCGCTGCGCGGCGAAGGAGAAGACGATGTTGGTGTAGTTGGTGGTGTTGACCGAGAAGGTGATCGAGCCGCCGCCGGTGCCGACGATCGCGAGGGACTGAGCGCCGGACTGCCCGCTCGGGCTGCTCGGGGGCGAGCCGCTGCCGGGCAGGCCGAGGGTGGTGCCGCTGAAGTTCGACACCGTGCCCAGCGCGGTCACGTTGCCGGTGCCGATGTTGGCGCTGTTCGAGCCATTGTCGAATCCGAAGTGAGCGAGAACCGCGGCCTCAGCGGCCGTGGTCACGACGGTGCCGGCGACGATCGCCAACGCAAGAACGGAAGTCTTCATCTCTCATGCTCCTTACGCAAAACACACTCGGCGAGCCTGCGCTGCGGAAACAACGCCCCCGACGCCGGGGTGCTCGCTCGACCGGGTGAGTGAAGACCTGTGCGTTGGATCAAGTGTCGGGATCGTGTGGGCGTTGTGCCAAGTTTGGTTGAAGAGGCCAAACCTTCGCGCCGCGAGCGCGCGTTCTTGACACGCCGCGGCCCGAACCCACACCGCACGAGGCGTTCTTCGAGCAGAGAAGAGGGGTGCACCGCACCTTCGAGTGCGTGAAGCGTGCGCGTTCCTGTGTCACTCGGGGGTGTAGCCCGTCGGAGGTCCGTCCACCCGGATGATCTCCAGGCGCGCGTCTCTGCTGATCGAGCCGGGATTAGAACCGGGCGACCCTTCGGGAACTGGCATCCCGAACTTCTCGTAGTACTCACGCCACGCCGGGAGAATCTCGTCGGTCGCCGGGTCGCGGAAGCTCATCGGCTCCTCGGGAAAGAAGTCGCGGCCCTGATTCGCTCTGCGAAACATGTCGACCACCAACTCGCTGCAGTAGAGCGAATCTTCATCGGTCAGGTACCGCCGGTCGTACGGAATGTCGCGCTGCGTCAATCCGTAACGAATCGCTGCCGGAATCAGCGGGGCGTACTCGGGACGCAAACGCGCGACAATGCACCGATGGACTGGCGTCGCGAACCATGATCGACGCAGGAACACGTCGACCTGCGTGAGCCGCACCTCCGGTGGGAACGCCTCGAGAACAAAGATGCCCCGCCTGTTGAGCACGGCCACACCGACGTGGTTGACGCGCGCTCCGCGGTATCCCTCGGTCACCGCCGAGATGGCATTCCCATCGCTTCCGATCTGCGTGAAGAGAAGATCGCCCTGTTTGAGCAATGGATGACCCCCTGTGCGATGCACCCCATCCGAACCGCGATCGAACCAGCCTAACAAAAAACCCCCGCATCACGCGGGGGTTTTCGTTTGTAGTTGCTTCAGATCAGACCGACACTGAGTGAAACTCAGGCCAAAACTCAGGCCAGCTCGATCGTCGCACCGGCCTCGGTGAGGGTCTTCTTGAGCTTCTCGGCCTCGTCCTTCGACAGGCCGGTCTTGACCGGCTTGCCGGGGGCGTCGACGAACGCCTTCGCCTCGGCCAGGCCCAGGCCGGTGGCCTCGCGGACGACCTTGATGACCTGGATCTTCTTGGCGGCGTCGACGGCCTTGAGGACCACGTCGAAGCTGTCCTTCTCCTCGGCCTTCGGGGCGGCCGCGCCACCACCACCGGCGGCCATCATGACGGCGCCGCCCGCGGCGGCCTCGATGCCGTAGGTGTCCTTCATGTACTTGCCGAGCTCAACGGCGTCCTTGAGCGAGAGGCCGGCGAGCTTGTCACCGAGTTCTTTGACGGCAGCGGAGAGCGTGTCAGACATGTTCAAACCTTTCAGAGCACAGGACTTGCCGCGGCAGAGCCGGGGCCGGTCCGTTCGATCGTCCAAGAGGTCGCGGGGCAATCCCGCTCTTTAACCCGGTGCCGCCTCAGTGGAGGGACGTTGGGCCAGTCGGACGAGGGAAGGGATTTATGGCCGCCACTGGGCGCAGGTCAACACGCGGGGCGATAGACTCACGGGATGTCGGATTTCGGATGTGAGATGTCGGATTTTGTTCGGATTCAACGCTGCGGGAACTCACTCCGCGGTCCACTCCCTTTGGGAGCGGGAGTTGGCGGCTGATCGATCGGGCACGTGCCGTTGGAAGTGGTTCGAGGGAAAGGCATTGAAGAGCAAGGGCAACCAACCTCCGGTTCCGCCGCCCGATGGGCCCAAGGGGGTCTTCGCGGGTTCGAAGGGTGCCGGCAAGCTGCCGACCGCCAAGCCGCCCGCCAACCTGCGGGGTGGCATCGGGGTCGAGGGGGGCCTGATCCCGCCGGATTGGGAGCCGCCGGAGTACGCGGCTCAAAAAATGCAGATCCTCAAGGGCATCGGCGTCTCGCCGGGCATCGCCATCGGCAAGGTCGCGATGCTCGGGGACGATCCCCGCCGGATCCTGCGGCGGATGATCCCCGAGGCCAAGGTGAAGGCCGAACTGGAGCGACTCGACGAGGCCGTCAAGGGCGCGATCGAGGACCTCAACGACGTGCACGCACGCGCCAAGAACGAGATGGGCGACGAGGCGGCGAAGATCTTCCTCTTCCACGTCGGGATGCTCAAAGACAAGTCGCTCATCGGCCCCTTGCGCAAGATGGTCGAGAGCGAGCGCGTGGGCGCGGAGTACGCGGTGGGGCAGGTCTTCGGCCAGCAGGCCGATCGGCTGCGCGCCATGCCCGACTCGGTCTTCGCGACCAAGGTCAACGACATCGATGACCTTGCGAACCGCTTGCTGAACCGCCTGCTCGGGCGGGCCGAGAGCCGCATGGCCAAAATGAGCGCGGGCAGCATCCTCGCAGCCCGCGACCTGACGCCCAGCCAGGCGGCGAGCTTCGACAAAACCCGCATCATCGGCTTCGCCACCGACCTGGGCGGCCGCACCAGCCACACCGCGATCGTGGCCCGGGCCCTGGGCATCCCCGCGGTCGTGGGCTGCAAGAACCTCACGGCGTCCGCGATGGACGGCGCCTCGATGATCCTCGACGGCGACCGCGGCCTGATCATCCTCAACCCCGACCGCGAGCGGCTCGAGGAATACCAGCAGTACATCAAGCAGCGCGCGATCTTCCAGCTGTCGCTCGGCGAACTGCGCGACCTGCCCGCGGTCACCCTCGACGGCACCGACATCGAACTGGTCGGCAACATCGAATTCGCCGACGAGGCCAAGCAGGTCCTCGACATGGGCGGCGTCGGCGTGGGCCTCTACCGCACCGAGTTCCTCTACCTCACCAGCAAGAGCGAGCCCACCGAAGAAGACCACTACAAGAGCTACGTGCGGTGCCTCGAGATCATGAAGGGCAAGACGCTGACCATCCGCACGATGGACCTGGGCGCCGACAAGTACACCCAGGAGCGGGCCGAGACGCCCGAGCGCAACCCGTTCCTTGGCTGCCGCAGCATCCGCTACTGCCTCCGCAACCAGCCCATGTTCAAGCGGCAGCTGCGGGCCCTTCTGAGGGCCAGCGCCAAGGGCCCCCTGAAGGTGATGTTCCCGCTCATCACCAGCACGTCGGAGTTCCGGCAGGGAAAGTACCTGATCAACGACATGATGGAGGAACTTGATGAAGAGGGCATCAAGTTTGACCGAAACCTCAAGGTCGGCATGATGGTCGAGGTGCCGTCGGCGGCGTTGATGGCCGACGCGTTCGCCCGCGAGGCGGATTTCTTCTCGATCGGCACCAACGACCTCGTCCAGTACACCCTCGCGGTCGATCGCACCAACGAATCGATCGCGAACATGTACAACCCGGCCCATCCGGCGGTGATCCTCCTCATCCGCGACGTGGTCCGCTCGGCCCGGCGCCACGACACCCCGGTCTCGTGCTGCGGCGAGTCCGCAGGCGACCCGGAATACGCCCTCCTGCTCATCGGGCTGGGGCTGCGTACCCTTAGCGTGAGCGCGGGAGCCATCCCGCAGCTCAAGAGGCTCATCCGCGGGGTGAACCTCAAGCAGTGCGAACAGATCGCCAGACAAGCGCTCTCGTTCGATTCAGAGACACAGGTTTCGAGTTACCTCCGAGACCGTGCTCGCAAGTTGGTGCCCGAGTTGTTCGACGGACGTTCCGGCGATTGACGAAGGCGAAGAAACACGAGGGCCGGCGACGCATCCTGCGTCCGCCGCCCGAGGACAAGCATCCGTCCCCCTTTCGAGCCCCTTTGGGGGCCGCCCGGCGCAAGCCGCGTGACGAAGGGCGCGGGACGAGTCAGGACGCGTGAGGATTCACGCGTCGCGGGACCGATCGCGGGCGCCGCCGAGTCGTACGACCGGGAGCGCGAGCGAGCAACGGACCCGGAGCGGGCGAGCGTTCGTCCGCGTGCGGGCACACGGCGGCGCATGAAGCGTCGGGTGTGCAAAAGCCTCGGGCCAATCCGGTCGCCTCGTCACGCAGCGCGAAACCTCGCGCCACGTGTTACGGACGCGCTGTGGCGCGTCGGATCGGTTCGATATGGCCAAGCAGGCAAAGTCCAAGACCCAGATGCTCATCAACTACGTCCCCGGCGAGGAATGCCGGATCGCGATCGTGGAAGACGGCAAGCTGGAAGAGTTCACAAGCGAAAAGTTCGCCACCCAGAGCCGCGTGGGCAATATCTACGTCGGCAAGGTCATCAACGTCGAGCCCGCCATCCAGGCCGCGTTCGTCGACTTCGGCGTGGGCGACAACGGGTTCCTGCACATCAGCGACCTCCACCCCCGCTACTTCCCCGGCGAAGAGGCCGACGCGACCGAGAAGGTCGGTCACAAGACTCCGCGCCGCGAGCGCCCGCTCATCCAGGCCGCCCTGCGCCGCGGCGACGAGATCATCGTGCAGGTCCTCAAGGAAGGCGTCGGCACCAAGGGCCCGACGCTCACCAGCTACCTCTCCATCCCCGGCCGCTTCCTCGTGATGATGCCGCAGATGGACAAGGTCGGCGTCAGCCGCAAGGTCGAGGACGAGGAGCAGCGCCGCAAGATGCGTGAGATCCTCGATCAGCTCGATCTCCCCGATGGCTTCGGCTTCATCCTCCGCACCGCGGGCATGGACCGCACCAAGCTCGAGCTCAAGCGCGACCTCGCCTACCTCGTGCGCCTCTACAAGGACATGGAGAGCCGCCGCGCCAAGGGCGACAAGCCCCGCCTGCTCTACGCCGAGAGCGACCTGCTCGTCCGCGCCCTGCGCGATCAGCTCACCACCGACGTCGACGAGATCGTCATCGACAACGAGGAAGCCGTGCAGCGTGCCCGCCGGTTCCTGAAGATCGTCGCCCCCCGCACCAGCACGCGATTGCTCCACTACCCCGGCCAGACGCCCATCTACCACTCCTTCGCGATCGAGGAACAGATCGCCCACATCCACGCCCGCGAGGTCCCGCTGCCCAGCGGCGGCCGCCTGGTCATCGATCAGACCGAAGCCCTCGTCGCCATCGACGTCAACAGCGGCAAGAGCCGCGACTCGCGCGACGCCGAAGAAAACGCGTTCCAGACCAACCTCGAGGCCGTGGACGAGATCTGCCGCCAGCTCCGCCTCCGGGATCAGGGCGGCATCGTGGTCAACGACCTCATCGACATGCGGCATCTGTCGCACCGAAAGGAAGTCGAGGCCCGGTTCAAGGAGCGCCTCAAGCGCGACCGCGCCCGCACGACGGTCGGCCTGATCAGCCAGTTCGGCATCCTCGAGATGACCCGCCAGCGCATGCGCGCCAGCGCCGAATCCGTCCACTTCTCCGACTGCCCGACCTGCCGCGGCCGCGGCCTCGTGCAGAAGCCCGAGAGCGTCACCGGCGACGCCCTCCGCGAACTCGCGGCGTTGCTCGATGTTGACAAGGTCGGGCGCGTTGAGATCGTCGTCTCGGCCCGCGTCGCGGGCGAACTGCTCTCGACCAAGCGCCACATGCTCAGCCGCATCGAGCGATCGAGCGGCAAGCGTGTCGACGTCCGCGTCAGCGAGGCTCTCCCCCTCGACCGCGTGACCTTCTACGCGTACGACGCGATGGGCGCGGACATCGATCTGACCCAACCGCTGCCGCGCAAGCGCCCGAGCGAGCTCATCGTCGTCGAGGAGCCGGCGGACGACCATGACGACAGCATCAGCAGCGACGCGGTCGCGGAGCGCGACGCGGCAGACCAAGAGGACACCGAACTCTCCGCCCCGCGCGAAGAAGTGACCGAGATCGGCGATGTCGATCCCGAGCTGCTCTCCGACGAGGAACTCGATCAGCAGATCCGTGCCGATGCGCAGGCCGCCGCGGCCTCAACCGCCGAAGCGGGCGAGATCGGCGGACGCCGTCGCGGTCGCCGTGGACGCGGACGTGACAGCGGACGCGGCGGGCGTGGAGGCCGCGACGGTGCGCGTCCGGCCCAGGGCGGACGCGATGGTGCTCGTACCGGCGAACGAGATGGGAATCGAGATGGTGGCCGCGACGGCGGTCGAGGCGGTCAGCGCGGCCCGGGGCGCGGACAGGGCGGCCCGGCACAAGGGCCGGCCCAGCCCGCGGTGCCTCGTGCGGCCGGTCCGGTCGCGGATGTCCGCCGCGTCGAGACCCAGCGCGGCGTGATCATCATGGGTGATCACGGCGATGATGATCTTCCGGGCGTGGCCCCTGCTGCGCCGGGCGGTGAACAGAACGGCTCCGGTGATCATGGCGACGAGCATCCCAATCAAGGTGTCGAAGCCCACGCCGGGCACGAGGGCGAGTTTGTCGAGGGCGGACCCGAAGCCAACGCCAACGGCGATCCGAACGGACCTCCGGGCGAAGGCGGGCGTCGTCGGCGTCGTCGGCGGCGTGGTCGCGGGCGTGGCCGCGGCGGCGCGCCAGGCATGGACGGCGCGCCGGTGGGTTCGGCCGGACCGGAAGGCGCCAACGAAGGCGCCGCGCTGAACGCGGGCGACGGCGGCGGAGCTCCGAGCGACGAAATCGCAGGGTCCGACGGTGATGCCGAAGGCGGCACGAACGAGCAAGGCCCGGAGGGCGCGCCGGTCGAAGGCGGCCCGCAGGGCGAAGGTGGCGAAGGCGGGCGTCGTCGCCGTCGTCGCCGCCGCGGGCGTGGTCGCGGTCGAGGCGGCGAGGGTGCGCCGGCGGACGGAGCCGCACCGGTGGCGAATGCCGGCGGCGGAGGTGGGGGTGGTGGCCAGCGCCCGCCCCAGCAACAGGGTGGCAATCGCGATGGAGGCCGAGGCGGCAATCGGGACGGCGGTCGCGGCGGCCAGCGGTTCAACGATCGGGGCGAGCGGCCTCGGAACGAGCCGCGTACGTCGCAGGGCGGCCACGGCGGCAACACCGGTGGCGGGAACAGCGGCGGGAACCCGAGCGGCGGGGCTGGGAACGGCCCGGCCCCGCAGGGCAACAACGCGCCCAAGCCGCGGCTGCTGTTCGCGTCGCGCCGCAAGCTGACGCCGGGCGAACTGAACAAGCGGCCCAAGCCGGAGTAACAACCAGTGGGACCGGCCTCCGGCCGGTCTCTTCTTTCTGTGACAAGCGCGAACGATGGCGGGCCCTGAAAGGAATGCTGCTGTTGCAGCCTGACCGGCAGTAGCCCGGTCCCACTGATAGAAGCGCGACGCATGGCCACACGCCGCCTCATCATCCTCGGCTCGACCGGCTCCATCGGCACGCAGGCGCTCGAGGTGGTCACGCACCTTAACGCGCTGCACGAGCGTGGCGGGTTCAGCCATCGCTTCGAGGTGGTCGGGCTCGCGGCGGGCAAGGGTGCGGCCCTGCTGGGGCAGCAGGCCCAGCGGTTTGGCGTGCGCGATCTTGCGATCTCCGAGCCGAACGGAGCGTCATCCTTCGGCGATGGCCGCGTGAGGGTGGGCGCCGATGCGGCGGAGAAACTCGTTCGCGAGGTCGAGTGCGACGTGGTGCTCGCCGCCATCGTCGGCAGCGCCGGCCTGCCCGCGACCCTCGCCGCGGTCGAGCTCGGGCGCGACGTGGCGCTCGCGAACAAGGAGACGCTCGTCGCCGCGGGCGCGATCGTCGTCCCCGCGGCTCACCGGTCCGGCGCCAAGCTGTTGCCCGTCGACAGCGAGCACGCCGCGGTGTGGCAATGTCTGCAGGGCGTCGTGTCCGAGCCTCCGGCGCTGCGAGCTGCGCCCGCGGGCGTGCGACGCGTCATCCTGACCGCCAGCGGCGGACCGTTCCGCACCGCCGACCGCGAGTCGATCCGCCGCGCCACCCGCGAGCAGGCACTCAAGCACCCGACCTGGTCGATGGGCGCGAAGGTCACGACCGACAGCGCGAGCCTGATGAACAAGGCCCTGGAGATCATCGAGGCCCACTGGCTGTTCGCGCTCCCCGCCGACAAGATCGAGGCCGCGGTCCACCCGCAATCGGCCGCCCACGCCCTGGTTGAGTTCGACGACGCGAGCCTGGTCGCCCAGCTCGCCACCCCGGACATGCGTGGCCCGATCCAGAACGCGCTCACCTGGCCCGCCCGGGTCGCATCGCTTGTTCCGCCCCTGGCGATGGGCAGCGCGAGCGAGACCCACGCGTCACGCCCGCAGTCGCTGCAGTTCGAAGCGCCGGACCTGCAGCGCTTCCCGCTGCTTGCCACCGCGTACCGCGTGATCCGCGCGGGCGGCACCAGCGGCAGCATCCTCAACGCCGCCAACGAGGAAGCCGTGCTCGCGTTCCTTCGCGACGAGATCCGCTTCGGCCGCATCGAGGAACTCGTCCTGGAAGCCATCGGCACGATCCCATCGCAGCCGTTGCGAGCCCTCGGCGACGCCCTGCACGCCGACCGCGAGGCCCGCGCCTTCGTGCAGTCCCGCCTCACACGCACCGCCGCCGCCACGCGATGAACCAGGAACATTGAACCAGGAACAGTGAACCAGGAACAGTGCACAGGGGAACAGGCGGGTCCTCAAGCAACGGCTTCGGGTGCCACTGCCCGGCCGCTCCGGGCCGGGCAGTGCAAGGGCGCACCTCACGGCACAAGCCCCGACTGCGACGCCGGCAATCGTTCCCACTATGAAAACGGGCGCCGCACCGCGACGCCCGCCATGGTCACACAACTTCAACGGCCTGCTCTCTCAACAGCATTCCATCTGGCCATTTGCCATTTGCCATTTGCCATTTGCCATTTGCCATTTGCCATTTGCTATTTGCCCATTCCCTCACGACCCCGCCGGCCGCTGCGGCATCATGTTCGGCCGCCCGCCGGTCTCGGTCTTCTCGGCCCGCGGCAGGGGGGTTGGCGCACAGCCCAGCCGGTACGCCGCCACCGCCGAGTTGGTCGCCGACTGCATCAGGTACTCGGGGATCGCCAGGTCGATCCTGTCGTTCTGGGTGTGCCAGCCGTAGCCGTAGTCCGCCCGCCCGCCCTCTTCCCAAAAGAACCCGGGCACGCCCACGGCGTTGAACGCCGCGTGGTCCGATCCGCCGTGGCTCTTGAGCGAATCGCCAGAGGGCTTGATGTTGGCGTTGAGGTACTTCTGGTCCTTGATGCTCCAGAAGACGTTGTTGATCGGGGCCGTCGCCGCCGCCAGCATCTCGACCATGTTGTTGGGCGCCGCGACCCCCGCCTGGTAGCCCGTGCCGCCGTCGTCGACGAACGTCACGACGTGCGTGTCGAGCTCGCTCTTGTGGGACTCGATGTAGCCCTTGGAGCCGAGCAGTCCCTGCTCCTCGCCGCTCCACAACACGAACCGGATCGTCCGCAGCGGCCGCGCGCCCGCGGCACGCAGGATGCGGGCCGCTTCCATCGTGACCGCGCTGCCGGTGCCGTTGTCGGTCGCGCCCTGCGAGCCCGGGCCGTCCCAGCTATCCAGATGGCCCGAGATGATGATCACTTCCTCGGGGTACTTGCTGCCCTTGATCTCCGCGACCACGTTGTAATCCGGCACCGGCCCGGGGCGGAACGTGTGATCAAGGTTGAACTCCAGTTCCACGGTCTCGCCGTCGGCCAGGCGCGAGTTGATGTAGTCGTAATCGCTGAGCCGCACCTGCGCGTGCGGCTGGTCATCGTCGAAGCTGTCGCGCTGGTCGATCGTCAGGTCCCGCCAACCCGCCACCGCGCCCGTCCACACCCGCTCGTCGCGGCTCGACGACACATACCCCGCGATGGGCTCGAACACCATCCGCTCCGCGATCGACAGCTCCGACATCGGCGTGCCGTCGGCCACCTTCTTCCGGGCCGCCTTGCGCAGCTCGTACTGCGTCGACATCAGATTCCGCACGCCCCGCTGACCGATCGGCGCCGGGGCCTTGAGCAGCACCCACGCCCCCTTCAGCTTGTCCTTGATCGCGGCGTACTCCGCTTCGTTCTGCGGCTCACGCACCACCGGCCCGCGCACCGCGCCGTTGGTCCCGATCGACCACGACAGCGCGCTGATCTGCATGTCGCGCGTCTTGGTCCACTGCAGCGGCGCCGTCTCCTGCGCCTTGGCCTCGGCCTCCAGCTCGCCCGGTTTCTCCCCGCCGCGGGCCTCACGCCGCGGCTTCTGGGCCACGAACACGGTCCCGGCGCTCGGCCCGCGATCGAACCCCACGCCCACCGTGCCCCATTGCTCCAGGTGCACGTTGGTCAGCCCCCAGTCCTTGAACCGCTTGGCGGCAAAGTCCTGGGCCCGCCGCATGTTCGTCGATGCCGTCAGCCGCGGCCCGCGCTCCACCGCCAGTTCGTGCAGCGTCTCCATCACCTGCGACCGCAGCGCCCCCTCCTCGATGATCCGCTTCACGACGGCCGGGTCGCCCATCTCAATGGCGGGCACCGGGGCCTCCTTGCCGTCGATCACGGCGACCCACTCGCTCTCGCTCTTGAGATGCACCGCCACGCCCGCGTCACGCAGCTCGATCGCGTACTTCCCGCCCTTCACGCCCCCCTTCGCGCCCCCCTTATCAGCGACCGTCGCTCCGCCGCCCGAGGTGCCGCTCGATCCGCCCGCGCTCCCGGTGGCGCAGCCCGCCATCCACGCGATCAACCCGGCCGCCGAAAGACACACAACGCCACGCATGCTGTGCTTCAAGACCATGCTCCGTACATCCCGCAAGCGCGGGGAGTGGTGGGGGACCTCAACGAAAGAACCACAAGAATGCAACGTGTCCGAGCCACGCCGCAGACCGCGGCATGCCCCCATCCCCTTCCCCCGTTCCCGGCCCACAGCGTACCGACTTCCACCGCCCCCGGGTGCATCACCCCCGGCTTGCGGTGCCGCCACCGGCGCTCCCCCGCGTTCGGCTTCCTCCCCGCACCCCTTCCTACTATCCCCTTCCAAAACGACCGGAGTTTCCATGCCTTCCTTCCTCATTTCCATCATCGAGTGGTTCGCCGCCAACCCTTGGGCCACCGCGCTGCTCATGGTCCTCTTCGTCGCCGTCAGCATCCTGATGGTCCTCGCCATCCTCATCCAGCGTCCCCAAGGCGGCGGCCTCGCCGCGGCGTTCGGCGGCTCCTCCGCCGGCTCCGGTCAGACCGCCCTCGGCACCAAGACCGGTGACGCCCTCACCTTCTTCACCATCTCCGTCTTCATCACCTTCGTGGTCTTCGGGATCCTCCTGAACTACGCCACCACGCCCCCGCCCCCACGCGACGTCACCGAAGTCGCCGCCCCCGCCACGGCACCCGCCACCACCCCCGCCACAGGCACCCCCGCCCCGGCCGACGCGGCCCCCAACACGGCGGCACCCACCGAAACCAAGCCCGAATCCCAGCCCCAAACCCAGCCCGCAACCCAGCCCGAAACCAAGCCCGCCGAGCAGCCCGCGGCCACGCCGCCCGCCCAGCCCACTCCCGCGCCGGCCCCCACCGAAACCCCCAAGCCCGCCGACCCCGCTCAGCCGAAGAACTGATCTCCGCTGCCCCACTGCCCCACTCCTCCACTGCCCCACTTCAGGAGGTCCCTTGATTCGCAGCATGACCGGCTACGGCGAGGCCTCCGCTCATCTCGGCGGCGTCCAGTACTTCCTCGAGGTCCGCTCCCTCAACAACAAGTACCTCAAGGTCGTCCTCCGCCTCCCCGACGCCCTCCAATCCCTCGAGGCCGAGCTCGAATCCAAGCTCCGCGAACGCGTCTCCCGCGGCACCGTCACCGTCACCGCCTCCGTCTCCGACAACTCCGCCTCCGCCGCCTTCGAGGTCAACAAGAAAGCCCTCGCCCGATACATCGAGCAGATCAAGGAAGCCAGCGGCGGCCATCCGCAACAGCTCGACATCGCCTCGCTCATGTCCCTCCCCGGCGTGCTCCAGCCGCCCGCCGACGCCGAGGGCCGACTCGAAGCCACCAAGGCCGCGCTCTTCGACCTGCTCAACAAAGCCGTCGCCCAGCTCACCCAGATGCGTGAACGCGAGGGCAAAGCCCTCGTCGCCGACCTGCGCTCGCACCACGAGTTCATCGCCACCCGCGTCACCAAGCTCAAAGAGATCGCCCCCGGCGTGATCCACGAGTACGAGAAGCGCCTCCGCAGCCGCATCGACACCCTGCTCGCCGAGGCGGGCGTCAAGGTCGACACGGTCGACCTCGTCCGCGAGATCGCGGCCTACGCCGAGCGCACCGACATCGCCGAAGAACTCAACCGCCTCGGCGCCCACCTCGAACAGTTCATGGAACTGCTCACCAGCACCGACTCCCGCCCCCTCGGCCGCACGCTCGACTTCCTCGCCCAGGAAATGCTCCGCGAAGCCAACACCATCGCCAGCAAAAGCCCCGACGCCGCGATCTCCAGACTCGCCGTCGAAATCAAGGGCGCGATCGACCGGATCAAAGAGCAAGCCGCGAACGTGGAGTGAGCCGAGTTCCCGCCTGCGCCCGAAGCGCGGCGTTCTTGTTTCATCGCACCCCTGCGAGAAGCCCTTCCCCGCCCGGAGGGCGCACGACCGTTGCCGGCAGATTCATCTGCCGGTGCATGCCTGCCCCCGAATCCCTCGCCCCGGAGGGGCGGACGAGGCGTTGCCCTTGACGTGAGTCGGGTTTCGCCGCCGAGATGTCACGCGAGGCCGGTGGGAGATGCATCCGCTCGATGCCGCGGCACCCCACCGCGGGTCCTCAGTACCATACATCGCGATGAAGCACATCCAAGTCATCGACAGCGCCGAGAACTGCAGCTTCTCCATCTGCCTCGTCAGCGACCGCGACTTTCGAACGATCTTCCCCCGCAAGGGCCAGGACATCGAATTCATCGAAGACCTCTCCAAGCGAATCGGGAAGAAACTCGCTGGCCAGATCATTAACCCGTCCCACGTTCCGTTGAAACAAACCTCTCCGAGCTACAACAGCCCGAAGCCCTGAGTGTCACGATGGGCAAGATGGTCAATTGCGACAAGTGTCAAGACAGTCGCAGTCGAGCAGGCGGTGGCCCAACACCACACCAGCGGCTTTGTCGCCAAGCGGCTGGGCGTCAACTACCACACCCTGCGCGGCTGGGTCCAGAAAGCCAATGCCGCCTCCGCCACTTGCACCGTGCTCGCCGATCTACTGGCCTCTCCACTCGGCGTGACTTTCCGCAGCGAATACAGCCCTAGCAGGTACCGCCCGATGGATTATCGAAAACATTTGGATGTTTATAAGTGACGAAATGCAACTAGTCACCGGGAGCCACTCGTACAAGAGTGAACCCCGGAGACTCCCGATGAACACTGCCAAGCCCGCGTCCGCCGCTGGAACCACCTTGAGTTCGCTTGCCACCGAAGGAGAAGGCTCCCTCGTGGCCGCCGTGGAGCGCGATTATCCGCTCGCGTCCAAGGCCGTCTGCAATCCGTGGACTTACGAATGGGCGCACCTGCCCTCCATCCGAGCGGTCTGGTCGGAGTCGCTGGAAGGCTTCGTGGACGTCGATTGGCGGAGCGCGTGCTACCACTGGTATCTCCGGGTCTGTGCCTTCGAGTTGGTCCGCACCGATCATGAGGGTGGCGAACCGCCCGCTGCGTTCGGCGCGGGCGATAGCGGGGGACCAACTGGGGCTGCGGTCGGGACGTCCCGCAAAAGCACCCGCTACAGCACTGGCCCGCTGATGGTTGCCACTGTCGTCTCGTGGCGAGCAGAGAATCTGTAATTCACCGCAACCGCCAGCCCTTGACAGACGGATGGTTTGTGGTATCATTTCGTCACTAGTCTATTCAATCGTTGACCCACGCAAATGGCAAGCAAGCCCCAACATCCCGACAAGCGAGTCTCGATCTCGCAGGGCGTCAGTAAGCAAAGCGCGAAGAATGCGAACGATAATCGGCTTGGGAGAGAACTGCGGTTGCTTCGGTCGAGAAGCGACCTCCCCTTAAGCGAAGTCGCTAGGCGCGGGGGCTATGTCGGCCACGCGTACTTGGCGGCGGTAGAGGGGGGAAAGCAGAAAGCGAATACCAAACTTATCGAGGCCTATGTCGCGGCTTGCGGGGGTACAGCCAGCGTTAGGGAGCGACTCCAGGCGCTCCTGGAGAATCCTGACGCGGTTCTACCGGGCGAGGAAATGGCACCCGATGACGTGATGCAACGGCAGGCATCGGAGACTATCCGAGAGGTCATCGTCGTGGCGTCTCGACCGCTGGAACTTCAGGACGACAAGTGGCTCGAGAAGGCAGCGAAGAATATCGAGGCTGGCCAGCGTTACACGTACTTCCTAGAGCGGAAGTCCGCATGGATCAAACTCTACCGCAAGTTTGACGAAATCCTCTCGCCCATGAAGTTAGCGAAGGGCGTCCGAGGGATTCTGGTGCCGCCCGCAGCCAAGCCGTTGTTGTTCCGAGCGTTCGGACTCTGCATTTTCGAGGACAGTCACTTTACCGGGTTCGAGGGTCGTCCCCCGCTGCGGCGTAGCGGTCCGTCAGCACCCGATCACAACATCGAATCGCTCGAAGTCCTCGATGACGAGTTTGCGCGTGCAGCATTCGAGTACTTGAACACGATCATGGAAGAGATTGACTCCGGTGTCCCCTCTCAGTTTCAGGGGAAAGCCGAGTTCGTCTCCCTCGAACCACCTGTGGATCGAGACTAAAGGAGCAAGAGTATGGCCGCCGTTTCGGAACAAGTTGGTCAGGGAGCGCAGACCGCTCAGGCGGGAACGCTTGGCGGGTTAAGCAGCCCACTCTCGCGGTCCACCGAACCCCAGCTGTACCCCATCATCACCGGCATCTTCGTAGCTTCTTTGCTCTTGGCCAACGTCACGTCACAAAAGATCTTCGCCGTGGGCACCTTCACTTTCCCTGGCGGTGCGGTGATCTTTCCTATCGCCTTCATCTTTGGAGATATCCTGACCGAGACATACGGCTACGCCCGAGCTCGGAGGATCATCTGGACCGGCTTCGTCTGCCAGATCATGGCGGCTAGCACGTACACGATCGTACAGGTTCTCCCGCCCGCTTCGTTCTGGCCCCACCAAGCGGCCTATGACTCAATCTTGGGTGTGGTGTGGCGGATCACCTTGGCGAGCATGGCAGCTTACTTCGTTGGCGAATTCTGCAACAGCTATGTGCTGAGCAAGATGAAGTACTTAGCGGAGGGTAGAGGTGCGACCCTCACAGGCTTCAAGAGATGGTTCCACCAAGCCAGCCGGTTCGTGATGTCCACCGTCGTGGGGCAGGCGGTTGACACGGCGGTGTTCTCGGTTATTGCTTTTGCGGGCATCTTTGGGTGGAAAGATCTGCTCTGGACATCGCTCAGTCTATATGCCTTCAAGGTCGTTTATGAAGTCGCCTTGACTCCGGTAAGTGTCCGGTTCGCCAATTGGGTCAAGAAGGTGGAGAACGTAGATCAAATCGACACTCCGGGAAACACGAGGTACACCCCGTTCAGGTTGTGGGATTAGGTCGTATTGTATTACAATGGCAAAGCACCGTCAGCAGTCGCGGCATTGTGCGCCTGCCACAGAATAACGTCGCGATGGGCTGCTTGTAGCAACCCGACGTTCGCGACAAGCGAATTAGACTAGGAGCTAGCAATGGAAAGAGAACCGACCGCGTCAGAGATCGTGTCGTCGCACACCTGGTTGGATCAGGACACGCGTGACAAACTTGAGGCTCTGCTGAACAAACACATCAGGGTTGCTGGTGGTGCTGCTTTGGTTTCCATGATGTTTGTGATGCGAAAACATAAGCCTTCCACGCTCACCGAGTTCGGCGAGAAATTCCTGGAAACGCACGGGGAGGTGTGGCATCTTCCCCACATCGCCACGGCCGCAATTGACATCATCTTCCCCAGCAAGAAGCCGGCAGTCCAGCCGAAGAGGCCGGATGCGCCACGTTCTTGGTAGGCACCGCAGCAGACTTCTCGTCACCTCTATCGTTCTCGTTCTATCTCGATCACGCTCCGATTCGATCGGAGCGTGTTTTTTGTGAATGGATGCGGGAGCGTGGCACCGACCCCGTGCCACTGACCTCGGCTCTGCGAGGTCCGTGCCCCCGCGTTCATCACGGCGAAACGCACGGACCTTGCCAAGCCAAGACCAGTGGCACTCTTCTACCGCTTCAACCCCTTCGCCCTCTTCATCCACACTCCCCCATCCCCCCCTCGGCTCTTCTCCCACCACCCCACCCGCGACAGCGCCCTTCGCGCCCGATCCAGCGGCACCGCCGCATCGCCCGCCAGCGTCTCTGCCGCCTTCTTCATCTCGTCCACACTCTTCGCCCGCTCCGCTTCATCCCGCGTCGTCATCGCCACCGCCGCGGCCAGCGTCGACCGCACCTGCAACAGCCCCGCATCGCCATCCGACACCTTCTCCGCCCGCCGGTCCGCCGCGTCCCGCGCCACCTTCAGGCCCTCGTCGCTTCTCTCGCCAAACACGAGCGCATCCGCCAGCATCGCCAGCGTGCCGCTGGTGTCGAGGTCCGCCGGGCCCAGCAGCTTCTCCCGCAGCGCCGCCGACTCGCGCAGCGGCTCGATCGCCTCCGCGAACCGCATCTGCTCGAGCTTCCAATCCCCCAGCGTCGCCAACGCCCGCGCCAGCAGCCGCGACTCCGGCACATGCTCGCGGCACTCCGCGATGACTCGCGCCGTCAGCGCCTCCGCCTCTTCAAGCCTGCCCGCGTTCCCCAGCATCACCGCGTGGTTCAGCCGAGTGAAGATCGTCTCGGGGTGCAGCGGCCCCAGGCTCGTCTCGCACATCGACAGCGCCTCACGCATCAGCGGTTCGCCGGTCGTCGCGTCGCCCCGCAGGTTCTTCACGATCGCGAGGTTGTTGAGGGCCGTCACGATCTCCGGGTGCGGCGGCTCGAAGAACTTCTTCTGCATCTCCAGCGTCTGGGCGAACAAACCCTCCGCCTCCGACAGCTTGCCGCGCTCCTGCAGCACCGACCCGAGATTGCCCATCGACCGCGCCACGCTCGGGCTCTCGGCCCTGGTCTTCCTGAGCGTCGCGAGCGCGTCGCGGGCCAGTGTTTCCGCCGCGTCCAGCTTGTTCTGCTGCCGCATACACAGCCCCAGGTTGTCCAGCATCTGCGCGAACGACGTCTCGTCGCGCCCCGGGAAGTCCTGCACGATGTCGATCGCCTCACGCCAGGTCTTCTCGGCGTCCGCCAACCGCCCGGTTCGGCGCAGCAGCGACGCGAGGTTGTTCATGCTCACCGCGAGGTTCACCGGCTGGGTCGCGCGGTGGGCGCGGAACGCCTCGACGCAGGCCCGGTAGGTCGCCTCGGCCTCCGGATACTTCGCCAGTTCGTCGAGCAGATAGCCGAGGCTGTTGAGCGCTTCCGCGTACTTGAGGTCCTGCTCGCCCAGCGCCTGCTTGCGGATCGCGACCGCCTTGGTCGTGTGCGGCTCGGCGGCGTCGAACAGGCCCAGGCTCATGTACGTGTCGCCCAGCACCATCCGCACCTCGGCCTCCACCAGCGGCTGCTCCTTGAACGCGCCGCTCTCGACCCGTCGGGCGGCGGCGTCCAGCGCCTCGCGGATGGTGGTTGTCGGCGTCGCGCCCTTCTCCGGGTCGCCCGCCGCGAGCACGTCCTGCAGGAAGATACGGACCGCTTGCGCCGTCGCGGTCTCGCGCTCCGCGTCGGAGCGTGCCTCCACCGCCGCGTCGCGCTGGGTGCGGGCCTGCACGTACCCCCACGTGGCCGCCGCGGTGCCCGCGATCAACGCCAGCCCCACGGCGCTCGCGGCCCCGACCAGCAGCTTGTACCGCTTGACGAACTTGGTGGCGCGGTACATCAGCGTCGGCGGGCTGGCGAGCACGGCCTCACCCGTGAGATACCGGCGCAGGTCGGACGCCAGGTCGCGCGCGGTGGTGTACCTGCGCTCGCGGTCCTTCTCGAGGCACTTGAGCACGATCCAGTCCAGGTCGCGCGCGAGCTCGGTGCGGAGCGAGGCGACGTCGGTGGCGCGGCGGACGGCGATGCCGCGGGGGTCGTAGCCGAGGTCGGCGAACGAGGTCTGGCGGGTCTGCGAGGCGATGCGGTCGGAGGGCTTCGCCGGTTCCTTGTCGCGGACCATCGCGATGAGTTCGAGCGGGTTGGTCTCGCGGGTCGGCGCTTCGATGGGCAGGCGGCCGGTGAGCAGCTCGTAGAGCACGACGCCCAGGGAGTAGATGTCGCTGCGGGTGTCGACGTCGAGGCCGAGGCTGCCGGCTTGTTCGGGGCTCATGTACTCGGGTGTGCCGAGGAACGTGCCGTCCATGGTGCGGGCGGAGTTGGCGGCGGGCGTGCGGGCCTTGGCGATGCCGAAGTCGATGATGCGGACGCGGGCTCCGACAACCGGATTCGTCGTTGCGGTGGCGGCGCCGGTGTCGCGGCTGACGAGGATGTTCGCGGGCTTGAGATCGCGGTGGATGATGCCGCGGAGATGGGCGTGCTGCACGGCGTCGCAGACTTCGAGCATCAGCTCGACGCGCTGCGCGACGGTGAAACGGTTCTCGTCGGCGTAGGTTGTGATGGTGACGCCGGGGACGTACTCCATCGCGAAGTAGGGGCGGCCCTGGTCGGTGACGCCGGCGTCGAGGATGGTGGCGATGGAGGGGTGATCGAGCTGAGCGAGTGCCTGGCGCTCGCCCTCGAAGCGGGCGATGATCTCGCGCGAGTCCATGCCTGGCTTCAGGACTTTCAGCGCGACGGGGCGGCGGATGGGGCGGAGCTGTTCGGCGTGGTAGACAACGCCGAAGCCGCCCTCGCCCAGGACGCGGTTGATCTGGAACGGGCCGACGTGATCACCGGGCGCGAGCCAGCCGGAGCCGCTGCCGGCGAAGACCGACGGGGCGGCGGCGTCCACGGTGGGGCGCTCCGGGTCGATCGACCGCGGGGGTGAGGAGCGCGGGTCGCGGTGCTCGCCCCACGTCGTGCCGGGGTCGGCGGCCAGGCGACGGGACTCGGGCGATCCGTGGAGCATCGCGGGAAGGGTATTGAGGTGCGGGCGACGCGGCGGCGACGGGGGCTGAGAAGAGATTCACCACGGAGCACACCGAGAGCACGGCCAGAGAGAAAAAGAGGAGTGCGAGAGATGGCGGGCTTGGGTGTGGGGTGGCGTCGATTGCGCGGGCTGGCGCGCGGGGATCTCGGCGCCCGGGACGGGGACGCATCGGTTTGCTCGTGCTTGGGTTGGTGATCAGTGCGCCGGGGTGGTCGCGGGCGCGGCGGTTGGGGTGGTGGTGGGGGTGGTGGGGGTGGTGGGGGTGTCGCCTT
>DASVYC010000011.1:0-12002 GCA_036392375.1 Phycisphaerales bacterium | reverse complement strand
GCGAGGAACCCCCGAGGCGGTGCAATGAAACGCAGGGGACGTCGGGCAAACAACTGACGCGTGCTTGAGAGGCCTGATTTCTCGAACAATCAGGGACATGCGCAGCGCGGGAACCACTGGCTTACCTTGGGTGTTCAGCGTCTGGTAGGAGGCGGGAAGCGGCACGCTTCCCGAAAGTTCGGTGGTTGGAAGGCCGATAACCGGACTGGGAGAATGCCGTGCCACAGCCTGTGAATGACATCGTGAGCTGCCCGCAAGCCGTTCTGATCGGGACCGCCTCGACGCTGAGTCTGCTGCTCGATCAACTCCGGTTGCTGCCCGATGGGCCTCGGGTGCGGGCGATGGTGCGCTTCGAGGACGACGGCACGCCGGCGCTGCGCGACAGCGCGGACGCGGAGCCGATGTTGGGGCTGCGGGACTTGAGCGACATGGCATCGACCACGCCGGGATTGGTGGGCATCGTGTCCCTGCCGCGGGCGTTGGCGCGGGTGGAGCAGAAGGTACGGTCGGCGCTGCGTGACGCGGGCATCGCGGAACGGGTGGTGCCGCCGCTGAACGAGCTTCTGGAGCATGCGCCATCGTGGGGCACGAAGGTGGAGCTGCGGAGCGAAGTGGATGTGACCGAGTTGATCGGGCGCACGCCGTACGGCATTGATCGCCGAGCGGTGACGGGTTTGCTCGAGGGCAAGCGGGTGCTGATCACGGGGGCGGGCGGTTCGATCGGGTCGGAGATCGCGCGGATCTGCGCAACGTTCAAGCCCGGGCGGCTGCTGCTGATGGAGCGGAGCGAGAACGCTCTGTTCGAGATCGATCGCCAGATCGCGCGGAAGTTCCCGGGCGTGTCGCGGGCGGCGCTCTTGCACGACGTGACCGACGAGAGCGCGACGATGCGGCTGGTGCTTGAGCACAAGCCGGATGTGATCTTCCATGCGGCGGCGCACAAGCACGTGCCCTTGATGGAGGATCATCCGGCACACGCATTAACGAACAACCTGTTTGGCACCAAGAGCGTGGCGGACGCGGCCCTGGCCGCGGGGGCGTCGCACTTCATCCTGATCAGCAGCGACAAGGCCGTCAACCCCACGAGCGTGATGGGCGCGACCAAGCGGCTGGCGGAGATGTACATTCAGGGGCTGCACAAGAGCGGGCGGCGGATGAGCGGCGAGCGCTCGACCAGCTTCGGGATGGTGCGTTTCGGGAACGTCTTGGGCAGCGCGTGCAGCGTGCTGCCGATCTGGGGCGCGCAGCTCCGCGAGGGCGGGCCGATCACGGTGACGGACCCGCGTATGACGCGCTACTTCATGACGATCCACGAGGCGGCGATGCTGGTGATCCAGTCGGCGGCGATCCCAACGGGCGACGACGCGGCGGTGCACGTCTTGGACATGGGCGAACCGGTGAAGATCGTGGAGCTGGCGATGCGATTCGCGGCGTCGCACGGCTTCCTGCCCCGGCTGCCGACGGGGGCAGCGGTGGAGGACGATGGCCGCGCAGGGGATCTGTCGATCCAGGGAGATATGGACCAGCCGTCGATCGAGATCGCGTTCACGGGCAGGCGTCCGGGGGAGAAGCTGCACGAGGAGCTGTGCTACGCCGCGGAGCAGCTGCGCGAGACGCCTTTCCCGGGCATCAATGCATGGGCTGGCGAGCTGCGTGCGGACTTCAACTTGGCCGCGATGGTGGCGGAGCTGGGTGTCGCGCGGACGCTGACGGATCGGGAGGGCGTGGTGCGGGCGATCCGCAAGCACGTTCCTGAGATGAAGCCGGATGGCGTGATCGCAACGGAAGTGAAGGCGGAAGCGGTGCTGGGGAAGGCGGCGTAGGAATGTCAGAGGTGGAGTGACGGATGGGGATGTGAGAACATACCCGCCCGATCGCAGCTAACCGACATCCAAATACCTTCTCACAGTCCCGCGGGTACCATCTGCGGATGTCGCTCTCTGAACGCCAACGGGTTCTGGCCGAGACGATCGCTGCCCGCGAGAAGGCCGAGGCGCTGCTGAAGGCTCTCATGGAGGCTCGCAGCGCGTCGGAGAAGCGGCTGAGCGAGCTCAACCTCAGCGATCAGCTTAAGAAGGTGACGGGCAAGAGCGCGATGGACAACGCCGTCGCCTCGGCCCAGCGGACGGTCGACATGTTGACGCGGGCGCTCGATGACTTCAAGAAAGAGCTCTCGCCCGATGAACTGGCGATGGCGTACGACCCGCAGTCGGGGCGGGCGTCGTGAGCGGGCCGGGTTCGATACCGACGCTGCGGATCAAGAAGCTCAGCGAGCGTGCGACGGTTCCCGCGTATCAGACCGCGGGAGCGGCGGGCATGGATTTGTGCGCGTGCCTGGCGCCGGACGAGACCATGACGCTCGCGCCCGGGCAGATCGCGCTAGTCCCGACGGGGCTGGTGGTGGCGATCCCGCTTGGCTTTGAAGGCCAGGTGCGGGCCCGGTCGGGGCTTTCCACCAAGCACGGCATCGGTCTGCCCAATGCGCCGGGGACGATCGACAGCGACTACCGCGGCGAGCTGCGGGTCGCGGTCATCAACTTCTCGCGTGAGACGTTCCAGATCACCCACGGCCTGCGGATCGCGCAGCTCGTGGTCGCGCCGGTCGCGCACGCTCGCATCGAGCTTGTTGCAGAGCTCGACGACACCACCCGCGGCGGCGGTGGTTTCGGTTCGACCGGGCTGCACTGAGCCTGGGGCAAGATTCGTCAGGGCTTCGGCCGCGGCGGCGCGCTCGCGTTGGGGTTGCTGGTGACGTTCACCTGCCGACGTGCCTCGAACTCGCCCATCCACGCGACGCCGGTGGGGAGCGGGTTCATGTCTTTGGGGAGCGCGATGGGCGGCGTGCCGTCGGGGACGATCGCGATCCAGTACTTGCCCGTGAGCGTGAAACGCTCGGCTTTCCGGAGCGGGAAGGACGTGCCGGCACGGACCGAGTCGGTGTCCAGCGGCAGCCGCGGGTCGAACGTGAGCAGGTTGCTCAGGGTCTCCCACTTACTCGAGCGCACGAGCGGCGTGGCCTCGTCGTTCTTCCAGATGCCCTCGACGTACACGGCGATGCGGTCACGGGGGAGACGCCGAGAGTCCTCGATCAGCGGCGCGACCGTGAGCGTCTCGCCCGTCTGGTGCGTGGTGCTGCTCAGACCGGACCGGCCGCGGACGGCGATCGAGGGCGTGAGCGCGTCATCCAGGAATCGGCGGAACTGCGAGTCGCTGCCGCGGCCGGTGAAGAGTTCTCCCTGCAACCATGCGTAGGCGTTGGCGTCCATCAGGCGGTTGGCGAGCTGCTCGCGCAGGACCAGCTCACGCAGGCGTTCGGCGTCGGTCTCATCGAGGCGGCGGAGCGTCAGCTCGCGCCACCAGGCGCTCTCGAGCGTGCGCGTGGCTTGAAGGCGTTCGGTGGCGCGCGCGAGGATCCACGCTGTCGGGGTCATGCGCCGGATGAAGGGCGAGCTGGAATCGAGTCGCGGCAGCGGCGCGAGCGTGAGCAGGAAGAGCAGCGCCACCGAGAGGGCGATGAGGGGCGTGCTGCGTTCGACCCGACCTCGGACGAGACGGTGGGCCCAGACGCCTTCGCACTCGGGGCAGCGGCGGGGCAGGCTGAAATCCTCGATCTCGTAGCCGCAGTGTGAGCAGTGAAACGACTCGCCGACGCGGCGGGTCCACGCGGAGCGGAGCAGCGCCGCACCCGCCACGCCGCTGAGCAGGCAGAGCGTGGTGTTGGGCGGGAGCAGCTTGTGCCCGGGGACGATGGCGAGGTAGATCGCGAGGGCGCCGAGGCTGCCGGCGACGATGAGCACGTCGGTGGGCGTGTCGTGGGCGGGGCGCAAGGGATGGTTGCGGATCAGCCACCGGCGCCACATCCAGACGGAGGCGATGCCGATCGCGAGGCCCCACGCGGCGACCCGGGGGGCCAACGGGTCGTAGCCGATGCCCAAACGCTCGGCGTCGTCGAGGCCCAGCACCGCGCCGATGAACCAGAGGCAGGGTGTGCAGGCGGCGAGCCAGACCCAGTCGGGCCAGCGGAGTGACTGCCGCAGCGCGGCGGCCAGAGCCCGGATCAACCCGGGTGGAGAGATGGGTGTGGGGCCGACGCTCACGCAGGCAGGATACGAATGAGCAGCGGGCAGGTGTTCGTGCCGGGGACGCGTGGGTCGTCGCGGGGTTCGGGCGAGAAATGCGCGTCGGGACGGCGTGGGGTGGCGACATCGCGCGAAGCATGGGTAGGGAAATGGCCGATAACCGAGGCATGTCGTTGTCGAGCAAGCTGGCGTCGAAGATCGTGAGCCGCGAGGAGCTGCTGGCCCGCCGGGAGTCGGCGCGGCGTGAAGGCCGCGCGGTGGTGCAGTGCCACGGCTGCTTCGACATCGTGCACCCGGGGCACGTGCGACATCTCCGTCAGGCCCGTAGCCACGGCGACATCCTGCTGGTGTCGATCACGGGCGATGACAGCTATCAGAAGCGGGGCGGTTCCCCATTGATCCCGCAGGAGCTGCGGGCCGAGAACCTCGCCGAGTTGGACTGCGTGGACTGGGTGTACATCGATCCCGATCCCACGGCGTTGCAGTTGCTGGAGTCGGTGCGTCCGGATGTCTATGTGAAGGGCCGCGAGTACGAGACCAACGACGACCCGCGCTTCCACGCCGAGCGCCAAGCGGTGGAGCGGCACGGCGGCCGGGTGGTGTTCTCGTCGGGCGATGTGGTGTTCTCATCGACAGCGCTCATCGGTGCGATGGAGACGTCGATCGATCCGTACCACACGAGGCTCAAGCAGTTGCTTGAGACGCCGGCGCTGGACGGCGCGACTCTGACGGGTTTGATCTCGGCGTTCCGCAACAAGAGGGTGCTGGTCATCGGCGAGTCGATCCTCGACACGTACGTGCATTGCGACCAGCCCGATGTGGCTTCGGAGTCGCCGGTGCTCACGCTGCGGCCTTTGGAGCGGCGGACCTACGACGGCGGCGCGGCGGTTATCGCGCGTCAGATCGCCACCATGGGCGGCCGGCCGACACTCCTGACGGCGCTGCCGACCTCGCTGCAGGGCCATGCCATGGCGCAGCGATTGATCGGCGAAGGGGTGGACGTTCAGGCGCTGGACATCGACGCGCCTGTCGCTGAAAAGCAGCGGTTTTTGGTGGGCGCGCAGAAGGTGATGAAGCTCAACAACCTCTCGCCCTTGGTGCTCGACGCCCGCGCCCAGGACGAGTTGGTGGAGCGAGCGCTGGTCGACGGCTTCGACGCGGCGGTGATCGCGGACTTCGGCAACGGGCTCTTGAGCCCGGGCGTCGTGTCGCGGTTGGCCACGGGGCTGCGGCCTCGGGTGGGCACGCTGACGGGCGACGTGTCGGGCCGGCGCTCGGCGCTGATGCACTTCCGCGGGATGGACCTGCTCTGCCCAAGCGAGCGCGAGCTCCGCGAGGCGACGCGGTTGTTTGATGAGTCCATTCCCACCGCGGTCTACGACCTATTGCAGCAGACACAGTCGCGGGCCGCGATGGTCACAATGGGTCCCGAGGGCCTAATCGCGTTCGATCGGCTCGAGCACGCGGCTCAGGCGGCGGGGTTCGCGACCAGGCTGAAGAGCGAGCACGTGCCCGCGATGGCGGGGTACGCGGTCGATCCGCTGGGCTGCGGCGACTCGCTGCTCGCGGCGGCGACCCTCACGCTCGCCAGCGGCGGGACGCTGCTGCAGGCCGCGTTCCTGGGTTCGATCAGCGCCGCGGCCCAGGCGCAGCGGCTCGGCAACGTGCCCGTCACCGCGTCGGAGTTGCGCCACGGCGTGGTGCGGGCTCACACGGCACGCCTGGCGTTCTCTCCCGTCACGGGCGCCCGCCCCGGTCACACCGTCGCGCTGGGCGCGTGAGTACTTTTCGAGCCTTTCATCTACGGGGCTTCCATGATCGCCTATGTCTTTCCCACCCGCGATCGCCACGTTGAGGTGCGGCGCACGCTCATGGCGATCGAGAGCCTGGGCAGCCACGCGAGCGTCGGCGGCGCGGAGGTTTTGATCGCCGACAACGCGGGATCGATCCCCCTGGATCTGCCCGTGTCGCTCCGCAGCGGCCTGCCGGTCCGGGTGCTGGAACGCGAGCGCAACGAGGGCGCGGCGGCCCGCAACGCGTGTGTGCGTGCCGCGTCGGGATTGGTGCAGTGGATTGTGATGCTCGACGACGACTCGGCGCCGTTGGACACGGGGTTGTTCGATGCCATCCGCGATGCCGGACCGGATGTGGCCGCGGTGCAGGCGCGGATCTCGCTGCCGCGCGAACGGGGCATCCTGCGGCACGAATCGGGCGGGTTGCCCGAGGTGTTTATCGGCTGCGGCGTGGCGATCCGGAGGAGCGTGTTCGAGCAGTTGGGCGGCTACGACCCGTCGTTTGACTATTACGCCGAGGAGTATGACCTGTCGGCGCGGATGATCGCGGCGGGGTGCCGCATCGCGTACGACCCGCGCTTTCGCGTGGAGCACCGCAAAGTGCAGAGCAACCGCGACTTCGGGCGGATCGTGCGGCGCCTGGTGCGGAACAACGCGTGGGTGCAGGCGCGGTACGCGCCGGGCGGCGATCTGCCCGCGGACTTGTGGGAGACGGTGTCTCGGTACTTCGCGATCGCGCGGAAGGAGCGGGCCCTGGGGGGCTATTTCGCGGGCGTGCGGGAGCTCGTGACCTCGATCGCGGATCAGCCGCGCACACCGCTGTCGCGTGAGCAGTACGACCGATTGACGGGCCTTGCCCACGCGCGGGAGGCGTTGCGGTCGGCGTGGTCCGAGCGGCCGTACGCGACCGCGGCGGTGATCGCGCCGGGCAAGAACGTCAAGTTGATCGTGCGAGCGGCACGCGAGCTGGGTGTTGACGTGGAGGTCTGCGGGCCGCAGCAGACGTCGCGAGCCGAGAGAGCCGAGGCGCTGATCATCGGCACGCTTTCGCCGGGGCCGATGCTCGATGCGCTGGCCGACGCGCTCCTGCAGTTCCCGGGCAAGCGGATCGTGCTGCCGTGGCGTGGCGTGGACGCGGTGCGGCTGGCGAAGCGTCAAGCGGCGTGACATCGATGGTGAGGAGTGGACGGTGCGCGTTGGACACCCTATCGGCGTGCGCGGTAGTCTGCCCGTATGGGTGATGAGGGACAACCCAAACCGCAGAGCTTTCACTGGCCGCCGAACCGGTTGCCGCCGGTGGAGTTGAATGCGCCCGCCAAGCCCCTGCTCGCGGGCGGTCGGCACCGGCTTGCCTCGCGAACGGTTTCAATCGACGATGACGCGGAGGACCTGAGCGATCTCGTCGAGTGGGGCGAGCCCGAGCACGCCGAGGATGAGCACGGGTTGTTCGATACGGAACCGAACGAGGGTGCGTCACGATCACCCGGCGGAACCGACGGCGATGCGGCAGGTGTGGTTCCCAACAGCCCCGTGCGTGGTTGGCGGCGTTGGTTCGAGGCGTTTGAGATCACGTATCTCGGCAGAGTCTCGGCCTCGTGGGACGTGCGGGCTCGCGACGCCGGATGGGAGTGCGACGAACCCGGTGCGTATTGCCCGCGCTGCGGCGTGACGGTGGGGGAGTTCGAGCTGGACACGCTGAGCGATCCGGCGACATGCACACGCTGCCGCGAGCGACGCCTGGCGTGGGACCGATTCGTGCGGCTGGGGGCGTACGAGGGCGTGCTGGCGACGGCGATCCGCGAGCTGAAGTTCTTCGCCATGCGTGCCCACGGCGAGCGTCTCGGCGTGTTGTTGGGGGAGCGAGCAAGCGGGTTGATGCAGCGGCTTGGGATCACGAGCGAGGGCGTGGCCGTGGTGCCGATATCTACGACGCCGTGGCGGCGCATCGCGCGTGGTGTCGATCATGCGGCGATCCTGGCTCGCGGCGTGGCTCGCGAGACGGGCGCCGAGCTGATCGCGGCGCTCGCACGCCGCCATCGGCCGACGCAGTGGTCGGTGGCTCCGAGTCAGAGACGACGGAACGTGGCCGGCTCGTTTCGATGGCGTGGCGTGGGGCAGCGGCTCATCGGCAAGCGATTGGTGCTGGTGGTGGACGACGTGCGTACGACGGGAGCGACGCTGACGGAGGCGTGCAAGGTGATCCGCCGCGGTTTGGGCGAGATAGCGGCTCGCGAGCGCAGAGGCGGCGCGACGAAACCGACGCCGGATTCTACAAATAGTCCTATAATTGTGGCCTGCACGCTGGCCGTAGCCCGCACGAAAGCGATGGCGGCGTCGGGGCCGCCTCCAGGCTAGCGGGAGTCGGGAAAGAGGGCCTCGGAAGTGAGCCGGCGGACGGCGACCCTGCGAGGCCGGGGGGACGGTCGATTCCGGCGGGGTGAAGTCCTTGGGGTTGGGAAACGGGACGGTGGAGCGTGGAGACGCAAAGCTCCGTGATTTCGATGTTTAGACGAAATTTCACGTTTCCGGAAGGCGTCGACACTTGACCGGCGGGGGCGAAGGGTTAGACTTCACCCCTGCCGAATCACGTCGGCACGCCAACGGGCGTAGGCCTGAAGGTGTCACTCTCTGACAAATGAACAGTTGGGATCCGCGCGAGAATGTGCGGCTCGGACATCCACGCTACGTGGAGGCTTGGCTCAAGCTGTCCGGTGCCGATTTTACAAAAGCCCGATCGACGCTAAAACACGTCGGTACGGGTGAGCCGTCCAAGATTCACAGCTTGGACTTCATTCTCGTCGTGGTTGATATTGAAGGTGAAATACCTATCGATTCACGAGAGTGAAACAACCGTTGAGAACTTCAACGGGCTCGTCGGGCCGCAAGGTTCGGCGGGCGAAGACCACCCTCTTTCCGGGAGATCGGCTTCGGCCGATGGAACGGGTAGAGGGAGAACAGGTCAACGCTTCTCTTGAAATTCCCCTGCCGGTGTCGCAAGACATCCGGTTGGGACCAAGAAAATCAATTGAAGAGTTTGATCCTGGCTCAGATTGAATGCTGGCGGCATGGCTAAAACATGCAAGTCGAACGAACCCGCAAGGGTGAGTGGCGAAAGGGTTAGTAATACGATCGAACGTACCCCGAGGTGGAGGATAGCGGCGGGAAACTGCCGGTAATACTCCATGATGTCTTCGGACCAAAGTTTTGGCGCCTTGGGAGCGGCGATCGTCCTATCAGGTAGTTGGCGGGGTAATGGCCCACCAAGCCTTAGACGGGTAGCGGGTGTGAGAGCACGGCCCGCAACATCGGAACTGAGACACTGTCCGGACTCCTACGGGAGGCTGCAGTAACGAATCTTCCGCAATGGGCGCAAGCCTGACGGAGCAATGCCGCGTGCGGGATGAAGTATCTCTGGTATGTAAACCGCTGTCAGGGGACGGAAACAATGATTGTCCCCAGAGGAAGTGGCGACTAACTCTGTGCCAGCAGTCGCGGTAATACAGAGGCCACGAGCATTAGTCGGAATCACTGGGCTTAAAGGGTGCGTAGGTGGCTTGCCAAGTGCTTTGTGAAATCCCACGGCTCAACCGTGGAACAGCAGGGCATACTGGCAGGCTTGAGGCAAGTAGGGGCTGACGGAACAGTAGGTGGAGCGGTGAAATGCGTAGATATCTACTGGAACGCCGATGGTGAAGACGGTCAGCTGGGCTTGTCCTGACACTGAGGCACGAAAGCGTGGGGAGCAAACAGGATTAGATACCCTGGTAGTCCACGCCGTAAACGATGCGCACTAGACCGGTGCGGTTTTGACGCCGTATCGGTCGTAGTAAAAACGATAAGTGCGCCGCCTGGGGAGTACGGTCGCAAGATTAAAACTCAAAGGAATTGACGGGAGCTCACACAAGCGGTGGAGCATGTTGCTTAATTCGAGGCAACGCGAAGAACCTTACCTGGGTTTGACATGCTTGGATTAACCTCTTGAAAGAGAGGCCACGCCCTTCGGGTGGAACAAGCACAGGTGCTGCATGGCTGTCGTCAGCTCGTGCTGTGAAGTGTCGGGTTAAGTCCCTTAACGAGCGCAACCCCTGTCGTTAGTTGCTCACAGGTAATGCTGAGTACTCTAGCGAGACTGCCGGTGTCAAACCGGAGGAAGGCGGGGATGACGTCAAGTCCTCATGGCCCTTACATCCAGGGTTGCAAACGTGCTACAATGGTGCATACAAAGCGACGCGAGGCCGCGAGGCGGAGCAAATCGCAAAAAATGCACCCCAGTTCGGATTGCAGGCTGCAATTCGCCTGCATGAAGTCGGAATCGCTAGTAATCGGAGATCAGCTACGCTCCGGTGAATATGTTCCTGAGCTTTGTACACACCGCCCGTCACGTCATGGGAGCCAGAAGCGCCCGAAGCCGCCCTAATTCAAAGGTGTCTACGGCGATGCTGGTGACTGGGACGAAGTCGTAACAAGGTAGCCGTAGGAGAACCTGCGGCTGGATCACCTCCTTTCTAAGGGATTTCCTTAGACCAGAGGGTTGGATTTATCCAACCCGAGAGCGATCTCACTCTGGTATGTCAACACATTCTCGCCGCGGGTTTCGACCCGCGTGAGGACGAGCGGCAACGCAAGTCCCGGCGACCCAACTGTTCTTTGCTGACCCGGCTTTGCCGGCGATACACCCCGCTTTACGGCGGGGTGTTTTCGTTTTGGCGCACCCCGATCCGGTGCCCGGGTTTGGTTCCGTTGGCTCGGCGGTCGCTTTCGACTCGTCAGCGATGCGCCGGTGCAATCCCCGTCTCCGGAATCGTTCCGATCGATGTGCCCGCATCTGAACCGTCGGTCGAGATTTCTCACCACGTTCTCGCACGGGCTAGTACGCTGCAACGGCTCTCCGTGCATCAGCCTGAGCAGCGATCGCCGGACCCAGTGCGGGTCTGGCCATTGGAGATCTTCATGCAACGTGGGATCACTCGAGTGTTTCGTGTGGGTGTGGCCGCACTGCTATTGGCCGCCGCGGCTTCGGCGCAGTCGCTTCGGCCTGGCATGGGAGCCACTATCTACTCCGGCGGAACGACGTTCCGCGTCTGGGCCCCCAACGCGACGGCGGTTTCCGTCGGTGGCACGTTCAACGCGTTCTCGACGACCGCGAATCCGCTTGTCAGCGAAGGCAACGGCAACTGGTCGGCTGATGTGTCGGGCGCGGGGGCCGGGCACGAATACAAGTTCTACGTCACCAACGGCGCCAACAGCTACTGGCGCAAGGACCCGCGCGGCCGGGAGGTGACCAACAGCGCGGGCAACTCGATCATCCGCAACAGCACGTACGCCTGGTCTGACTACGGCGCCACCGCCACGATCTTCTCGGACGGGTTCGAGTCTGGCACCCTCGGGCCATCGTGGGCCATCTCCGGTTCGGGCCCGTACCGCGTTGTGTCCTCGACGACGTACAAGGCCGCGGGCACGCGCGGCGTCGCGTTCGACAGCTCGGTCAGCGGTACGTATGCCACCGGGCAGCTCACGCTGACCCTCAATTGCGCGAGCCACGACGAGTTGCTGCTCACGTACAAGATCCGCAACGTCGGCGACGAGACGCAGACGCAGGACGGCATTTACATCTCCAACGACGGCACGAACTGGACGAAGGCGATGGGGTTCCCCTCCATCGGCGCGTCGTTCTCCACGTACACCGTGCACCTTTCGCAGTGCGCGATGGCCGCGGGCTACACGCCGGGCTCGGCGTTCAAGGTCCGTTGGCAGCAGTACGACAACTCGCCGCTCTCCAGCGACGGGATCGCCATCGACGACGTCTCGGTGACCGGCAAGCCGAAGACGAACTTCGTCTCTCCCAACTGGAACGAGATGGTCATCTACGAGATGCACATCGGCACGTTCAACGACACCCCGGGCGGTAATCCGGGCACCTTCGCGACGGCGATCTCGCGACTCACCCAGTTGCAGGACATGGGCATCAACGCGGTCAAGGTGATGCCCCTGAGCGAGTTCGCGGGGGACTTCTCCTGGGGCTACAACCCGTCCGATCCGTTCAGCATCGAGTCGATCTACGGCGGCGTCGCCGGCTACAAGGCGTTCGTGGACGCGTGCCACCAGCGTGGCATCGCGGTGATCCAGGACG
>DASVYC010000010.1:0-64158 GCA_036392375.1 Phycisphaerales bacterium | reverse complement strand
GGTTCGGTGGGTGGGTCTGGCTTTGGCGGCGGCGGTGCTGAGCGCTTCGGCGCAGGCGCAGATCGCGGGGCGGTGGTTTGATTGGTTCAGCGGCCTGCCGCGGGTGCCGTCGATTGATTCGGGTGCGGTGGAGTTTCGCGGCGAGCTGATCGTGTATCAGCCGGGCTACGGCTACCGGGCGTGGAACGGCACGTCGTGGCGGATCCTGCCGATGGTCGCGGGCGGCGGCCCGGTGATGGCGGTGTTCGCCGATCGCTTGTATGTCGCGGGCGGCGGGAAGATCCTGAGCTTTGACGGCAGCACCTGGGCGTTCCACGGCACGCACACCGGCGATGTGTACGCGATGACGGCGTTCAACGGCGAATTGATCATCGCGGGGGCGATGAGCAGGATCGGCGGGGTGGCGGTGAATCGCATCGCCCGGTTCAACGGCGTGCGCTTCGCGACGATCGGGGCGGGATTCCGGGCCGGGTTTGTCAGCTCGCTGGCGGTGTGGAACGGCGCGCTGTACGCGGCGGGGTCGTTCGGCGCGAGCACCATGCCCCCGGGTGATCCGCGGCACGTTGCGTTCTGGAACGGGACCGGGTGGCAGACGGCGGGGGCTGGGCTGAACTCCACCGTCAAGGCGCTCACCGTGCACAACGGCAAGCTGGTCGCGGGCGGGTTCTTTGATATCTCAGGACCGGGCAGCGGCGCTCGGGTGGCGCAGTTTGACGGCGTGTCGTGGACCTCGCTCTCCCCCACCTTCAACAAGAATATCTCGACCATCTTCACGCTCGCGTCGTACAGCGGCGGGCTGGTGGCGGGCGGGCTCTTCTCGTCGAGCGAGGGGTTTGTGGGCACGATGCTGTTCAACGGGACCAACTGGGTCGCGATGGACGGCGGGGCGCTCAGCCCGGTCTCGGGTCAGTCGTTCGTGTACCGCTCGGTCACGTACCGCGATCAGGTGGTGCTGCTCGGGCAGTTTGAGATCACGGGCACGGTGCTGGCGTACGGCATGGCGGTGTGGGGGCCGAGCGCGGGGACGGGCGGCCTGCGGGTCGACACGAACTCGGACGGGCAGCGGGACATCATCCTGCGCAATCCGCTCACCGGGATGCTGCGCTCGTGGGAGCTGGATTCCAACCTGAACCCGACGAGCCGCGACATTATCTTTACGGGCACGGACTGGGACATGGTGGGCACGGGGGACTTCAACGCAGACGGCGATACGGATTTCCTGTGGTTCCAGGCCTCGTCGGGCCGCGTGCACATGAGCATGTTCCGGCAGGGGAACTACTTGGCGCCGCGGGAGATGCGGGCCTCGCCGCGGGCGAACCTGGTGATCGCGACGGTCGCGGACTTCAACGGCGATGGGATCCCGGACATTCTGTGGCGGGACACGTCCAACGGCGAGCAGGGCATCTGGCTGCTGAACGCGGCGGGAGCGCCGACGTTCCGAGCGTTGCCGAACGTGCCGATCACCGAGGAGGTGGTGCTGGCCGGGGATTATGACAACGACGGCGCGCTGGACATCGTGTACCGCACGAAGGCGACCGGGGCGTTGTATTCCCGCAAGGTGACGGGCTCGACGCTGGGCACGGCGGTGACGATCACGCCGCCGGCGAGCGGCTGGACGCTCGCGTCGGTCGCGGACTACAACGCGGATCAGCGGACGGATCGGCTGTGGGTGAAGACCGCGACCGGCGAGGCGCAGATTCAGTTGATGGGCCCGAGCGGGGTGCTGAGCACCAAGACGCTGCCGACGCTGCCGGTGGGGTTCTCGGTGAAGAGGTGAAATGCGAGGCGCGTGGTGGGACGGCGAGGCTGGGGATCGCGGGCCATGGGGCATGCACGCGTCGCTTTGTGCCGTGCTGCAACGGAGCGACAGCGCTCTTGGCTTTGGCGGTGACTCCGAACGGCTCTTGCACTCCGTTGGAGTGCGATGGAAGATTGGAAATCAAGAGATGGGCGCGGCCTGGCCGGGGCTGGCGCTCCTCGAAGACTCGTCGCTTCAGCCCCGGCTGAGATCTGGAAGGCCGTTGGCCTTCAAAGGCGGGGAGCCGCGGGGCGTCGGGTTGTGAGTCACGGGATGGTGGGCATGTGCGTGGGCACGTCTTGGATCGATCGCATCAGGGACGCGAACACACAACGAGGCGGGATGATTGCTGCCAGCTCGATCCGAGGCTTCGTCGCAGAGCCTCCTCAGCCTCGGCGACTTAGCGTCAGCGCGTGACACGTCGACCGGCTGGAAGCCGGTCCTGCTGGCCTTCGGGCCTCATCAATGGGAACAGCATCACGTCGCGGATGGTGCGTTGGTTGGTGAGGATCATGACCAGGCGGTCGACAGACGGGATCGCTATGCGCACTCCACGTCGGCGATGATCTTTGCTTTGCCGCATTGATCACACTTGGATCGCAGCGCAAACCAGGAGAAGAAGTCCTCCGCGTGCGCGATGTCCTTGGGATCTTCGAGCTCTTCGTTCTCGCCCGAATACTGAAACGCCGCAACGAATCGGAACTTCTCGTGCCCGCAGCGGGAACAGTGCACTCGCTCGAGGGGTTTGGAGCGTCGACTTCCCCGGCCGACCTCGCCGTCGTAGCCATCGATCGCGGGATCGAAGAAGAACGCCGCGGCCTTGCGGGTCGGGCCGCCGACCGCGATCGGACCATCGAGTTGATCGAACTCGTTGAGGCGTCCCCAGAGTGTCAGCGCTGCGGGCGATCCACCTGGAGCAATCCGGAAGACACTGATGAGCTCGCCGTACTGCCGCTCCATCGCACGGATCTCTTGGGTCGAGGCCGCGCCCGCGACCGCGGCGATGCATCGCGGCGGATGCGCCCGCAGACGAGCGAGATATTCCTCCGCCAGACCCTCGCGGGACGACGCAACTTCCGGGGTCGCGGGCGGCTCGTACGGCTTGAACTGTGCCACTCCGTACCGCGGCGATTGGACCATCAGGAGCCCTGCTCGCGCGAGCAACGCTTGCACTGCGGTGGCAGCAGTAGTACTCGGCACGCACTGCGACGCATCAACGGCGAGGCCGGTGCCGTCTGGATGCAGGACGCGATCGATGCACAGGTCGATGGAACCCCCGGGTTGCTCTCGCACGATGGGGCGTGCGAGGCGGCAGTTCTTCTCAAGATCGTCGATGTACTTCCGGAACACCTTGGAGCCGCCGAGCGCTTTCACGTGAACGGGCGAGAACAGCATCCGCCAGTTCACGCCAGGGACGAATGCCTCGCGATCCTCGAGAGCGTCCCAGGCCGCCAGTTCTGCCTCGGCGCGCCAGTCCGAGCGACGATAGTTCGAGTACGAGGTCGTACTCAATCCGGTGCCTTTCCAGTTCGCTTCCACCGGGCGCAGCTCGGCCCACGCATAGTCCGGTTGCTGAGCCGCGATGACGTCGAAGAGCGCATCGAGCCCCGGCTCGATGCGACCGAACCGATCGACGGGCACATCGCTCAGCAGCGCATCAAAGCGGAACTCGCTTCGATCGCGGCGTTCCCTTGGCGGCCAGTAGGACACGGCCCATCGTTCAAAGCACAGGCTCGATTCCTTCCCATAGCCGTGGTAGGACCAGGCATCGCGCCATGCGCCTCGCTCAGAAACCGCTCCACTCTCGAGCAGGGCCCGCGGCGGCACGCGGAACTCGCAGTACGCAGACTTCGGTGCCTCGTACCGCAGCAATCGCTCCCGCACGCTGCGTGACACCGAGTTCCCCAGCGTGATGTTGCCGACATCATCGCCGAACCAATCGTGCAGGACCTCGCACGCCTTGGTCACCAGCGGCACCGGATCAGACTTTGCGAAGCTCCCCCGCACCACCAGCATGAGCGGGAACTTCATCTTGGAGATCAGCCGGTCACGCGGTCCCACGCGCGGCTTCTTAGCCATGTGTCACCCCAATAGACTTCATTTTCCCCATGCGAACGAAGACCGGCCGGAGGCCGGTCCCACTGAGATTCAGGCCTCCGGCCTCATCAGCGGGAACAGCATCACATCGCGGATCGTCCGCTGATTGGTCAGGATCATCACCAGCCGATCCACGCCCAGGCCCATGCCGCCCGCCGGCGGCATGCCCACCTTCAGCGCCCGCAGGAAGTCGTGGTCCATCGTCCGGAACGTGTTCTCTTCCGCGCTCTTGTCGGCGTCGATGCCCTGCAGCTGCTCCTTGAACTTCGCCTCCTGCACGTCCGGATCGTTCAGCTCGGTGTAGTGCGGCGCGATCTCCATGCCCGCGATGAACAGATCGGCGCGGTCCGCCAGCGCCGGGTTGCCGGGCTTCGGACGCGTCAGCGGCGAGATCGCGCTCGGATAATCCGTAATGAACGTCGGACGCGACGGATCGAGCAGGTGCTCGCCCTTCAGCTCGAACAGCTCGTTCACCACGAACCACGCGTCGGCCGCGGCGATCTCCTTGGCCTTCTGCGGGTTGCGTGCCGCCAGATCCTTCTTCGCCCGCTCGGTGTCGTGCATCGAGTAGCCCAGCCCCTTCTCGAAGAGCTCGGCGTACGTGACGCGGACAAACGGCTTGCTGTAATTGATCTGCAGATCGCCGAAGGGCAGGACGATGTCACCCGTGCCTCCGGCCTGATCGAACACCATCTTCGCCGCGTCGCGGATGATGCTCTCCGTCAGCTCCATCACCGTCTCAACATCACCAAAGGCGTGATACGCCTCGAGCATGGTGAACTCGGGGTTGTGCTGCTTGTCGAGGCCTTCGTTGCGGAAGTTGCGGTTGACCTCAAAGACCTTGGGCATGCCGCCGACGAGGAGTCGCTTGAGATACAACTCCGGCGCGATCCGCATGAACAGATTGATATCCAGCGCGTTCATCTTGGTGACGAACGGGCGTGCCGCGGCTCCGCCGGCGAGGGACTGGAGCATCGGGGTTTCGACTTCGAGGTAGCCGCGGCTTTCCATGAACTTGCGGATGCGACCGACGATGGCGCTGCGCTGCTGGAAGACGGCCATGGTCTCGGGGTTGGCCCAGAGGTCGGTGTAGCGCTGGCGGTATCGGATCTCGACGTCGGTGAGGCCGGCGTGCTTCTCGGGCGGCGGGACCAGGCTCTTAGCCGCAGGCTTGAAGTCGTCTGCCCACACCGTGACCTCGCCAGTCTTGGTCTTCATGACGCGACCCGACACCGTCACCACGTCGGCGAGGTCGGTGAGCTTGGCGAGCTTGAAGCCCAGCTCGGAGCAGTCGCGCTGGCTGACGGCGATCTGGAGGGCATCGCTGTGGTCGCGGATGGTCATCCACAGGAGCTTGCCGTTGTCGCGGAGGAGCATGACGCGGCCAGCGACGCTGACGCGCGGGCGTCGGTCGGTGTAACCGGGGGTCTTGCTGTTGGCGTTGAAATCGGTGTTGGCCGCGTCGTCGTACGCGGCCCGTGCCTCCGCAAGCGGGATCAGGCCGTCGGTGCGCGTGCCGTAGGGATTGACCCCGAGCTTGGCGGCCTCGTCGCGGTTGAGGCGACGCTGCTGCTCGAGGGAGACGCCTGGGGAAGGCTGGGTGGCGGGATGGTCGGGATTCGGGGTGGTCATGGCGGGCGGGAGTTTAGGTTTGGCATGGGGTGCGACGGCTTGGGGGGCTTGGGGACACGCCGTGCGGTCACGGCGAGAGCGGCGACCTCGCACTGATTGACCCCCGAGCAGGTCAAGCAGTGGCACCCGGCGGGAACACCGGGTCCATGCATCCTGTATGGATTCAGGCGGCGAACCCGCTTCGGCAGGGCGGGGACCCGGAAGGCGCGATCGAACGCAACGGGACCCCCCGCCGTCGGATACAACTATCTCGCACCACAGGAGTCTTTATGCAGCACCCGCTTTCCCATGCCGCCGCCCTCATGCTCGCGGCCGGCCTCAGCGTCACCGTCCTGGCCCAGCCCTCCCCCGCCCCCACCCCCGAAGGCTCACCCCGCGCGGCCAAGCCCGCGGACGACTCGGGGCTGAAGTCCTTCGACGACGTCTCCAAAGGCTTTGAGAAGGTCGTCTCGACCGCCGACGGCAAGGGCAGCTATTACACGCTCTACCGCCGCGAGCGCGACGGCGGTCTGCTGGCCGAACTGCCCTCGGGCTTTGACACCCAGCGCCAGTTCATCGCGATGACGATCGCGACAGGCGAGACATTCGCTGGTCTGCAGTCGGGCGATCTGTACACCTACTGGCGCCGGCTGGACAACCGGTTGCTCCTGATCGCGCCCGACACCGACAACCGCTCCACCGGCGACGCCGAGAGCAAGGCGGGCGTGAAGCAGATCTTCACCGATCGGGTGATCCTCGACGTGCCGATCCTGGCGATGGGGCCGTCGGGTCGTCCGGTGATTGATCTGAAGGAACTGCTCACCACCCGCGCCCGCGACATGCTGAGCGCCGGCGGCGGGATCGGCGGCTTCCTCGGCGCCGGCCTCGCCCAGGCCAACCCGCGCCTCGCCGCGCTCAAGAGCGCCAAGGCCTTCCCCGAGAACATCGAGATCTCGTACGAGATGCCCACCGCCGGCGGCCGCCTGCAGGAGATCCACTTCTCCCTCAGCCGCATCCCCGATAGCACCGGCTACACCCCCCGCGTCGCTGATCAGCGCGTCGGCTACTTCACCACCGTCTATCGCGACCTGGGCAAGATGAGCAGCGACCAGAAGTGGGTCCGCTTCATCAACCGCTGGCACCTCGAGAAGGCCGATCCCAAGCTCAAGCTCAGCCCGCCCAAGCAGCCCATCGTCTTCTACATCGAGCACACCACGCCGGTCCGCTACCGGCGCTACGTCCGCGACGGCCTGCTCCGCTGGAACAAGGCCTTCGAGAAGGTGGGCATCTCCGACGCGATCCAGGTCTATTACCAGGACGCCTCGACCGGCGCTCACATGGACAAGGACCCGGAGGACGTGCGTTACAACTTCGTCCGCTGGATCGCCAACGACATCGGCACCGCCATCGGGCCGAGCCGCGTCCACCCGCTGACGGGCCAGATCCTCGATGCCGACATCATCCTCACCGACGGCTGGATCCGCGGCTTCGCCGCCGACTACACCGACGAACTGCCCGAAATCTCTATGCAGGGCATGACCAGCGAGACGCTGGCGTGGCTCGCCGAACGCCCGCAGTTCGATCCCCGCGTCCGCTTCGCCGACCCGGCCAAGCGCCCCGGCGTCATCGAACGCCTCCGCCAGGAGGCCGCCGCCAAGGAACAGATGAAGGCCGACGGACGCCTCGGCGTCACCGGCTTCGGCGGTATCGCCATGCCCACCGCCGCCGACCTCGCCCGCGACCCGGTGAAGTTCGAGGAACGCCTCAATGTCGCCGCTCGCATGTGCACGCTCGCCAACGGCAAGGGCCTGGACCTCGCCATGCTGCGGATGCACATGGACATCATCGGGCTTGCGCTCGACGCCCAGGGAGGAGCATTCACCGGCGAGATCGAGAACACCCGCGGCGATTCCGTCTCCGTGCTCGACGGCATCCCCGAGTGGTTCATCGGGCCGCTGCTGGTCGATCTCGTCGCCCACGAGGTTGGTCACACGCTCGGCCTGCGCCACAACTTCAAGGGCTCGAGCATCTACACCCTCGCCCAGGTCAACAGCGCCGACGTCAAGGGCAAGAAGTCCTTCAGCGGCTCGGTGATGGACTACGTGCCGGTCAACATCAACGTCCCCGACGCCAAGAAGCTCGAGGAATACCTCAAGCAGCAGAAGAAGGACGACAAGAAAGAGGAAGGAAAGAAGGACGAGGCCAAGAAGGACGAGACCAAGGGCGACGAGAAGAAGCCTGAAGCCAAGCCCGAGGCCAATTCCGAAGCCAAGTCCGGCGCGCGTGCCGATGGCTCGCTGCTCGGGCCGGAGAAGCCGCAGGACCTGGGCGATTACGCCCAGGTGGACAACGGGCCCTATGACTACTGGGCGATCGAGTTTGGCTACACGCTCGACGACCCCAAGAAGGTGCTCGAGCGCGTCAATGAGCCCGAGCTCGCGTACGCCACGGACTGGGACCTCAGCGGCCCGGATCCGCTCGTGCGTCAGTACGACTTCACCGCGAATCCCGCCGACTACGCCAACAACCTGATGGACCTGGCCCGCTACCACCGCGCCCGGTTGCTCGACCGCTTCGTGAAGGACGGCGAGAGCTGGGCCCGGGCCCGCCGCGGCTACGGCATGACGCTGATCATGCAGGGGCGAGCCGCGAACATCATGGCCAAGCAGATCGGCGGCGCCGACCTGTCCTACAGCAAGAAGGGCGACCCCAAGGGCCGCGACCCGATCATCCCGACGCCGGGCGACAAGCAGCGCGAGGCGGTGAAGTGGATCATCGACAACATCTTCCAAGACAGCGCCTGGGGCCTCACGCCCGAGATGCTCACCAAGTTCACCACCGACCGCTGGGGCGACCAGGGCGGCCTGAGCGAGCTGATGCAGGACCCGTCGTTCCCGGTCCACGACCGGATCGCGGCCCTGCAGATCTCGGCCCTGGTGCAGGTCATGAACCCCACCACGATCCGGCGCGTCTACGACAACGAGCTCCGCGTCCCCGCCACCACCGACACCCTCACGATCCCCGAGCTGCTCGACAGCGTTACCAAGGGCATCTGGAGCGAGATCGACAAGGCCCCGGGGCAGCAGTTCACGGCTCGCCAGCCGATGATCTCCAGCCTCCGCCGCAACCTGCAGCGCGAGCACCTCGAGTTCCTGTCGTTCCTCACCAACAGCGGCGTGCTGCTGGGCGAGGCGAGCAAGCCGATTACCAATCTCTCTCTGGCGCAGCTCCGGGCGATCCAGGAGAAGATCAAGGGCATCGCCGAGAGCAAGTCGGCGGCAGGCCGTCTCGATCCGTACACCCTGACCCACCTCAACGAGGCCAACACCCGGATCGACGCGATCATCAAGAAGGTCGCGATCTTCTTCCCGTGATCACGCGTCGCAGATGACGTTCGACGTTGCTTCACGACACGCCCGGGCCAACGCCCGGGCGTTTTCTTTTCGCTGGCTTACCAAGGCATTTCACCGCGGAGGACGCGGAGAGCGCGGAGGAAGATCGGGAGAAGGCGATTTACCGCGGAGATCACGGAGAGCACAGAGAAAGCAGGAGAGAGAGGCCAGAGAGAGGCAGAGACAGTGTGTGTGACTTGGTGAAGAGACGGGAATTGGTCGCCATCGGACATCGACAGGACAAAGAACCGTGCACCAAGGATCCAACAGCACGCCATCTGTCTGTCTCCTCTCCGTGTGCTCCGTGATCTCCGTGGTGAACTTCTTTCCTGCCTTCGATCGCTCCGCGTTCTCCGCGTCCTCTGCGGTGAAGTGTCTTTCCGTCTTTGGAAGGACGTTTTGGAAATGAGACCAACCGCGCCGGGGCGAGGACGTTCCGGCTCGCCTTTGGACGCCCGCAGCACGAACTGCTTGCGCTTCGCTACCGCCCGTTCGCGCGCAGGACTCGGGCCTTTTCGGCGATGCGTTTTTCGTACCAGTACAGGAGGTTGGCGTAGCGGATGCCGGCCGCCCCGTCGAGGATCGCGCCCTTGAGCAGCACCGTGTGCAACCAGCGGAGCGGGGCCCGCAGGGGCAGGCGGGCCGCGAGTGCCTTGAGCGCGCGGCGGCGGGCGATGGCGTCGGCCGAGAGGATCGCGGTGATCGCCGGCTTCTCGCCCCGGCGTTCGGCCTCGATGATCTGGCGCGCTTCCTGCTCGCTGTACTTCTCGTGGCGTCGCCGCCAGTCATCCAATCCCTTCGAGAAGTTGTGGTGCACGTAGGGCGACCGCAGCGTCCCGAGCGTGCCCGCGGTCTCTTCGCGCTGGCCGTGGCCGTGATCGCTGAAGCGCATGCGGCCCTTGTGGAACAGCCGCATCTGGTACGCCGGATAGCCGCTGGAGCGCTTGATCCACGTGCCGTCCAGGATCATCTGGTTGGCGACGTAGTAACCCGCGTGCGGCGGGTTCGTTCGCAGCACTTCGTCGATCTCGTAGACCAGTTCGGGTGTGAAGCGTTCGTCGGCGTCGAGGTGGAAGACCCAGTCGTGCTTGAGCGGGATGTGGTCGATGGCCCAGTTGCGCTGCGTGCCGAAGGACTCGAAGCGGTTGACGTGCACCGACGCGCCGGCGGTCTCGGCCAGCTCCGCCGTGCGGTCGCCCGAGACCGAATCAAGCACGTGCACATCGTCGCACCATGAGCAGCTCGCGATCGCGGCCTCGATGTTGATCTCTTCATCGAGGGTCAGGATCACGACCGACACGGGCGGGCGTGGGCCTTGGTAGCTGCGGGTGATCTCGGTGAGGGGCTTGGGCATGGGTTGAGGCAAGAAGGTTCACCGCGGAGGACGCGGAGGACGCGGAGAGAGAAAGAGAGAGACTGATTGATCAGGAGAAAGAAAGGGAGACTCGTTCCAGAGGCTCAGCCGGATCGGCTTCGTTCGAACCGCTTTTCCTGACTCATCACGACTTCTCCGCGCTCTCTGCGTCCTCCGCGGTGAAATGACTTCTCCTTCCGGCGTCTGAGAACCACCCCTCGCCGCCTTCCCGGCAAGAAATGCACGGCAGACAGACATCGGTTCGACGCGACCCGTCGGACGAGTGATGGCGGGCCGCAATCCGCCGCCGGGAGCGCGATATCCGATCAAGGCACGCCGACATCCTTACGATACAAGAACGGGGCGGCGTTCTGTCGGCCGAGGGCCTTGCCGCGCCCGCGGCCGGATCACCTCTCCGCCACGCTCGCGGGGCATCTCTCGGGGCAACAATGCCCGCTCTGCCGACTCCGCAGGCCCGTGTGCATCGGGACGGGGTCCGAGAACCGGCCGTGCCGCTCTCGCGCTGGGTTCGACACTGGTTCCCCCGACTCATGCCCTCCCGTCACTCCGACAAGCCCCGCATCGCGATCCTGAACCAGTTCTACGTTCCGGACGTGGCGTCGACGGGTCACTTGCTGCACGAGCTGGCGACCGATCTGGTGCGGCGCGGCTTCTTCGTGCAGGTGGATACCTGCCGCCCGTGCTACGGCCCGCGCGAGACCTGGCAACCAGTCGAGCTGCGCGAGTGGCGCGACGGCGTGTACGTGCGTCGCCTGATCACCACCCGCTTCAGCAAGGACATCCTGCCGGGGCGGCTGCTCAACTTCCTGACCTTCATGGTGCCGGCGACGATCCGGATGATGCTGCTCAGCCGCAGCGACACCGTGCACCTGTACACCACCAATCCGCCGTTCCTTGGGATCATCGGCGCGTTCGTGAGCTTCTTCCGGCGGCACCGCTACGTGAAGCTGTTGCACGACGCGTACCCGGAGATGGCGGTGTGGGTCGGCACGATCAAGAAGGGCGGCCTGATCGAACGGATCTGGCACGCGGGCAACAAGCTGATCTATCGCCGAGCCGAGCACACGATCGTGCTGTGCGAGAGCGCGAAGAAGCTGGTGTGCGAGAACTACGGGCTCGACCCCAGCCGCGTGCACGTGATTTACAACTGGGCCGACGCCAACGAGCTGCGCCCCAAGCCCAAGAGCGAGAGCGCGTTCGCGAAAGAGCACGGCCTGATCGAGCCGTTCACCGTGCTCTACTCGGGCAATTTGGGTTTGTACTACGACTTCGAGACGCTGCTCGGTGCCGCAGAACTGCTACAGAACGAGAACTTCCGGCTGGTGCTGATCGGCGCCGGCGGGCGGAAGTCGTGGATCGAGGAGCAGATCAAGAAGCGTGGGCTGAAGAACACGCTGCTGCTCCCGTATCAGCCGTTCGAGAAGCTGCCGGACTCGCTGACCGCGAGCGATGCCTCGTTCGTGACAATCGCGAAGGGGATCGAGGGCATCAGCTTCCCGAGCAAGCTGTACTCGTCACTCGCCGTCGGCCGCCCGATCATCGCGATCAGCGAGGAGCGCAGCGAGCTGAAGGACATGGTGGACACGCACGACGTGGGCCGCTGGTTCAAGGTGGGCGATTCGAAGGGCCTGGCCGAGGGCCTGCGCCAGATGATGGCGGACCGTGGCAAGACCGAGCAGCAAGGGCGGAACGCGCGGGCGCTCTTCGAGCGCGAGTTCACGCTGGAAGCCGCGGGCGAGAAGTACGCCAAGGTGCTACAGGCGGCGTTCCCGCCGGGGGCGCCGGCACCGAAGCCTTCGGGGTACGTCGCGACGTGACAGGCAGACCGGGCCGCGGCCTCGCGTTCGATCGCTTGGGGTTTGCCCCGGCGGCTCCTGATCGCGGCTGTTTGATCTGTGAAAACCGATTGGGAATGTGCCCGTATGAGCATCGAGTTCGGTGCTGATACTGGTATGCTGTGGTGGCTTTTCGTGGCGGTGGAGGCAACGACATGGCGGGGATGACAGGTTGTTATCGGGCGGCGGCGGCGTGCGTGCTTGCGGTGTTCGTGGCTCGGCCGGTGGCCGCGGGCGGCGAGGTTCGATCGGCGTTCATGCCCGTCGATGCGTTGCCCGCGAGCGCGACGACGATCGCAAGCGGACAGGCCTTTGCATACCGGGCGTTCACGCTCGATTCCGGGGCTCTCAAGGAGAGGCTGGCGAAGGCGATACCCGAGGTCGATGCGCGACGCGGCATCGACACCATGCTCGTGGCGCAGCAGGCCGGCGCAACGATCGCGCTGCCCGCGCCGCTGGGCGGGGAGCACCGCTTCACGCTGATTGAAGTACCCACGATGGAGCCCGAGCTCGCGGCTCGCTATCCGCAGATCAAGACGTACGCGGGTGAATCGCTCGACACGCCCGGGGCCCAGGTGCGATTGAGCGTCACACCCCGCGGCGTGCACGCGCTCGTGCTCTCGCCCGAGGGCGACTACCTGATCAATCCCGCGGACGTGAATCCCACCGCCGCCACCACCGCGTACATCGCCTTTCGAGCCGCCGATGCAGCGGACGGGGGGCAGTTTGACTGCACGGTGCTGCCGGCTGACGGCCCGCCGGAGGTTTCACCCGCCGCGATCAACTCCACCGCCCGCCGGGGCCCGATTCGCAACGACATGGTGCTCGCGTACCTGCCGACGGCGGAGTGGGCGAACCTGCACGGCGGGACAGTCGAATCCGGATTGAGCGCGATGGTGGAGCTGACCAATCGCCTGAACGCGATCTACGAACGCGAGCTGTGCGTGCGGTTCTTGCTCTCAAGCCAACAGGACCAGTTGTTTCAGTTCGATCCCGCCACCGACGGCTTGACCAACACCAACGCGACCGAGATGCTCTCGGAAGCCGCGTCGGTGTTCAATCGATTGACTCCCGGCATTGCGACGAACATGCGTCACGTGCTCGGCACATTCGGTGGCGGGGTGGCGTACCTGAGATCGGCCTGCACGACTCAGGCCGCCGTCACGTGCTCGGGTCTGCCGATCGACAATCTCTATACGGTCATGGTGGTTGCCCACGAGATGGGCCATCAGTTCGGTGCTGAGCACACGTTCAGCGGCCTGGGGGAGCGTTGCTTCGGCAATCTCGGAACTCCGGTCGAGCCCGGCGGCGGATCGACCATCATGTCGTACGCACAACAGTGCTATCCCGACAACATTGTCAACCAAGCCGAGCTTCAGTTTCATGCGTACGCCATTCCGGGCATGGTTTCGCGTGTGACGTGCGGCACGGCGGTGCCGACCGGGAATACCGCCCCGTCGATCGTGCTGAACTACCCAACCACGGTGTTCGTGCCGCGTCTGACGCCGCTGATGCTGACGTGTACGGCAACCGACGCGGAGGGTGACCCGATTACGTTGACCTGGGATGCGATCAATCTCGGACGGCAGACGTCCCTGGCGTCCGGCGACACCGGGCTCAACTCCCTCTTTCGCACGTTTCTCCCGACGTCACAGACGACCCGCGTGCTGCCGCGATGGGAGTCGATCCTCGGCGGCGTGCCATCTCCCGGAGAGATCACGCCCACGTTCGGCCGCGGCTCGCAGCCGCTGGTCTTCCGCGTGTTCGCACGCGATAACCGGGTGGGCGGAGGGGGTATATCGACCGTCGATCTACGGGTTGGGATCAGCACCGGCGTCCCGTTTGCACTACGGACGCATCAAGACGGAGTCGCCCGATCAGCCGGACCACAGCCTGTGCTGTGGGATCTTGCGGGCTCGGCATCCGCCTATCCCAATGTCCGGATCAGCCTCATGCGCTCGGACCTCGACCGCGACCCGCTCGTGCTTGTCGCCTCGACGCCCAACGACGGGAACGAACTCGTCGACCTCCCTGATCTTGCGATCGACAGCGCCCGCGTGATGGTGCAGCCGATCGGCGCCCCATTCTTTGACGTCTCGCGCAAGCCCTTTGCGCTGCTGCCGCGCACCGCGGGCGCCGACGTCCGAGTCGCCGGACCGGCCCGCCTGAACGATTCCTTCGCCAACGGCAACAACAACGCCCGCGCCGATCGCGGCGAGTCGCGTCTGCGGCTGTTTGTGCCCGTCGTGAACGCCGGTCTCGATGCGGCAGCCGGCATCACCGGGACCCTCACCAGTCTCACACCGACGGCACGGGTGATTGTCGCCGAAGCGAGCTGGAACGATCTCGCGTCGGGCGGGGGAGGCGAGAACACCACGCCTCTGGTCGTCTCCATTGATGCGGATCATCCCTGTGGCGAGCCGGTGTCGCTGCGGCTCACGATCGGCTTCGGCGCGGCCGGCACGATGACGCACGATTTCGCGATCGCCGTGGGCGATTCCAACGTCTCCAGCCCGCCCCAGACATTCGCCTTTACAGGCGCGGCCGTTATCCCCGACGGCGACGCCAACGGCGTCGACATCCCGTTCGACGTCGCGGCGCTGCCCGGCGTGGTGTCCGATGTCAAGGTCCGCTTCGGCGGCACGCTGGTCTCGACCGATCCCAGCTCGACTCTCGTCGGATTGAATCATCCGTACGTCGGCGATCTCGTGATCACACTGACCGATCCCATGGCACGAACGGTCACGCTCGCCGACCGGCCGGGCGGCGTGGGGAACTTCGGCAAGAACTTCAATCAGACGCTGTTCGACATGACCCAGATTGCGTCGTACTTCCAGTCGGCAATCCCTCGCCGCGCCCCGTATGACGGAGTGTTTATTCCCAAGGACGATCTCAACGCGCTCGCCGGAGGCGGCGTCGGAACATGGAGCCTTCGCGTTTCGGACGTGCGTGCCGGGCAGGAGCCGGAGGCCGCGCCCACGATTCCGCAAGCCGTGCGATCGGCATCCCTGATCCTCACGTGCCTGCTCCCGCCGCAGTGCGCGGCTCCGCGGGCGTACTGCGAGGGCGATCTCAACAACAACGGCGTCGTCGATGACGCCGATTTCCAGATCTTCGCCGTGGCCTACGACCTCCTGCTCAACCCGGAAGGCGATCTTGACGGCGACACCCTCACCACGGACGCCGATTTCTCGCTGTTCGCCGTCGCGTACGACCGGCTGCTCTGCGAGTGAGCGGGTCGGGCGGCTCACAGCTTCTTGATCACGCTGACCGCCGCGTACAACCCGCCGACTTGCTCGCGCTCGACCACGCGGGCCGTGTACGCGGGGTTGAGCGGCTGCAGCCGCACCTTCACGCCGCTGGCTTCGTCCTCGAACCTCACGGCCGTGTCCCCGCGGTCCGACGCGGTGTCGGATGATGCGGGATGCGTCGGATCCGTCGCCGCCTCGAAGAACACGCGCTTGAAGGTTGTCTCGCCGTCGGGCTCAAGGCGGGCGAAGCAGTCCATGCCGCTCTTGATCTCGCGCAGCGGGCTGAAGACCACGATGTCGCCCTCGCGGTACTCGGGCAGCATCGAGTCCCCCACCACTCTCGCGGCGAAGGCGTCGGGGTCGTCGATGTCGGGGCAGCGGACGTACTCGTCGGCGACCCGCGCCGGGTAGCCCAGGTCGGTGAACTCACGCGGATACCCCGCGACCACCTTGTTGATGAGCGGGACTTCGAACGGCAGAACGCGGGCAAGGGTGCCGATCAGCGGCGCGCGGGAGCCGCGGGCTTCGATCGCGTCGCCCCCTCGCGCGCTGTCGTCCGTGCCGCCCGGCTGGGACGCAGACAAACCCAGGATGCTGGCGAGCTCGCCGGACTTGTACGCCTCGTCGAGGGCGCCCAGCAGTCGTCCGCTGGCGTCGATGCCGCTCTTGGAGAAGATGGACGCGAGCTTGCGTTCGCGTTCGCGATGGGCGGCCTCGCGAGCGGCGAGCTTGACGACCTCACGCCGCACGGGCGCCGGCGTGCGCTCCCAGCCCGCGGCTCGCACCAACTCGCCCTCGGGCAGGTGCAGCGCCCGCTCGAGCCTCGCCAGCATGTCGTCGGTGGGCACGCCCCGCTTCTGGTTCTCGACGCTGGAGAGATACCCCTTGGTGCAGCCGGCGGCGAGCGCGAGCTGCTGGAGCGTGAGCCCGCGGGCTTCGCGGAGGTCGCGCAGCCGCGGCCCAAACCCCCGCGTGTGTGTTCCCGACTGCCGCTCACCCATCGCAACGCTCCCAAGACCGGTCCGGACGGTTGAAGAACTGGACTTTGTTTGGTATCCTATCCAGCAGAAAGTCGTTGTTGTGCGCACAACCGAGTTTCACCCGCACAAAATCCATTCAAAAATTCGGGATCAGACTTGCAACGTACACCGGAAGTGGGGAAACTATACTCTAAGTTTACTAATCTGTGAACATTTATCCGCGGAGTTGGATCGGTTTTGTCACCCCCCCCCCCTGAAATTGGGGTCTTTTCCTCAGCGAGCACCGCCCCATGTCGACCACCGCCACTGCCCGAAGAGCCATCCCGGCACCGCCCGCACCGACGATCGCCCGTATCGATCGCCGCCGCCGCGACGCGCACGCTGCTGCGTTCGCGCAGCGCGTGACCGAGTACGCCCGCTGGCTGCCGCCGCACGAGGCCGAGATGGTGCGCGGGGCTTATCAGGCCGGGCAGACCGCCGGTCAGCTCGCGGCCATCGCCAGAGTCCCCACGTACGTGGTGCAGCGTCGGCTCCGCAAGGTGCTCGAGCGGTCGCTGAGCGCGGACTTCCGGCACGCGGCCAGGCAGCTCGAGCGGGCGACCGACCTGCCTGCCTGGCCGCCCGACCCAGGCGCACTGCGGGGCGCGAGCGAGCGGCAGATCCACATGGCGGTGCTGCGTGCCGTGTTCATCGAAGGGCTCTCGCTGCGGGCCGCGGCGGAGCGTTTGGGGATCGCGCTGCACGCCGTCCGCCGCCACCACGAGATGGCGCGGCTGGAGATGCAGGCCAAGGAGTGACGCATCGGCTTACACGCGCCAAAGCCCGCGGGGCACGCACGGCAGAGTGGCGTTCAGCGTTTGAGACTGATTTCTTGGGGTTGTTGAGGCTTTTTTTGGGGGGATCATGCGAGCGATCGCGATCGGGCCGCGGGCCTCGAGTCCGCGGCTGCGCCGGGCGTGTGCCCGGTTCGGGCTTCGATTGATACACGACACGACTACGCCGCCGCGCCACGATGAGGCGCTGCGGCGGCTGCGGTCGCTCCCGCCGGGCGCGATCGCAATGGTGACCGGACGTAGCGGCTGCGGGAAGAGCACCCTTCTCGAAGACCTCCGGGCCGCGTGCGCGGCTCGGGGCGAATCGATCTGGACGCCACCCCGCGCACGCAACGCACGCGTCATCGACGCGCTGGGGGGCACACTGCACGAGGCGCTGGGCACGCTCGCACGCGTCGGGCTCGCCGATGCGACGATCCTGCCGCGGCGGGTGCGCGATCTCTCCGAGGGCGAGCGGGCCCGATTCGTGCTGGCGCAGGCGTGCGCGGCTCGGCACGCGGGGTGGGTGCTGATCGACGAGTTCCTTGCCGTGGTCGATCGGCCCACGGCCCGCGCTGTCTCGGCCGGGGCACGCCGCGTGTGGCGAGCACGTGAGTCCGCCCCTCGCCTGATCGTCGCCACGGCACACACCGATCTCCGCAGCACCTTGCGGCCCGATGTGCATCTGGATCTTGATGTGCATGGCGGGTTGGGTCGCGGACCCGACGGCCGCGAGAGATCGCGAGGCACGCAATGAAGCCCATCATCCGTCGCGGCCGCTTCGAGGCGGTTCGACACTTGCTCGAGCGGCACTACACAAGCGAGCGCCCGGCGCGGTTGTGCACCGTCCTGGCCGCGTTTGCCTCGACAGCAGCGCCCGGTGATTCGCCCATCGGGGCCTTGATCGTGGCGTTCCCGCCGCTGAACGCCCGGTGGCGCGACGAGGCGTGGCCCGGCGACTATCGCTTGGGCGGACGGCGAGCGGTGGCGCGGCGGATCAACCGCGACCTGCGGATCATCGCCCGCGTGGTCGTTGATCCGCGGTTCCGGGGCGGGGGCGTGGGGGTGGCGCTGGTGCGGGCGTATCTCGCGCGGCCGTGCACCCGACGGACCGAGGCGGTCGCGTCGATGGGAGCCCACTGCCCGATCTTCGAGCGAGCGGGGATGCGTCGCGTGAGCACGCAGCCGCTGCGCAGGGACCGCACGCTGGCGCGGGCGCTGCGACGCCTGGGAATCCGGCCGGACACGCTGGTCGATGCGGCGCTGCTGAACGGCGTGCTTCGGCGGAAGCCCGAGCTGGTGCTGTCGCTGGCCAGCTGGGCCCGCGCCAGCCGCGGCACGCGTGCGGTTCTCGACCGCCCCGACTGGCTGCCCGATATCGCCGCACAAGCCGCCCGAGCGATCCTGGCGCCGCCGGCGGTGTTCGTCGCGGAGCGTGGCGATGGGCCGCGGCGCACGCGTGGGAAGAAGAGATTCACTCCGGAGAGCACGGAGTGAGGGCGTTGTTTAAGTCCACGCAACATGCCGTACACGCAAGATGCACGCCTCACGATCTGGGCTCTTCTCTGCGCTCTCCGCGCGATCTGTGATCTCCGCGGCAACTTGATGTCGCTTGTCTCCGCGTTCTCCGCGGTGACTGCCTTTTCCATCTGGAGCATGCATGACCCGTACACGATCTCCACGATCGACCGACGCCGCTCGCCACAGCGCGGCCGGCAACACTTCCACAGAGCCGGAGGTTCGCGACGACTTGCTCGCCGCCGCGCCGCGCGATCGGGGAGCGCTTGAGCGTTGGCTGCGCGAGGCGCTCGATCTTTCCTTCGCCCCGCCGTTGATCGAGGGGCACCGCTCGCCGTTCGACTATCTCTGCCACGCGTTCTTTCAGGGCCGCGATGGCTTCGTTGCCGCTGCTGACATGCACGCCGCGGCCGACACACCCGCGGCCCTGGACTGCGTCGTGTGGGCCTGCCGCGGCGGGGGCAAGACGTTCCTGGGCGCGTTGGCCACCGCGCTTGATCTGATCTTCAAGCCCGGGATCGAGATCCGCATCCTGGGCGGCAGCATGGATCAGTCGCGGCGGATGCACGCCCACCTGCGCCGGCTGTTCGCACGTCCGCTACTCGAGCCGCTGGTAAAGGGCAAGCCCGGTGAGACCGGGCTGATCCTCAAGAACGGCTCCGAGGTCGAGCTGCTCGCGCAGTCGCACGCCTCGGTCCGCGGGACGCGTGTGCAGACGCTCCGCTGCGACGAGGCCGAGCTGTTCAAGCCCGACGTGCTCGAGGCCACGATGCTCACGACCCGCTCACGCACCGTCACCATCCCCGGCGTCGGAACGACCGTGCTCACCGGCACGATCGAGTGCCTGAGCACCATGCATATCCCCTTCGGCGTGATGCACCGGCTGCTGCGGGAGACGATCGAGGGCCGCCGCACGCTCTTCAAGTGGGGCGTGGCGGACGTGCTGGAGACGTGCCCGGCGTCACGCTCGTGCGAGGGGTGCGTGCTGCGTCCGGAGTGCGACGGCCGCGCCAAACGCGCGGATGGTGCGGGCGGCGGACACATCCCGATCGACGACGCGGTGCGGATGAAGCGACGCGTGAGCCTGGCAACCTGGAACGCCGAGATGCTGTGCCTGCGCCCCAACCGCACGCACGCGGTCTTCCCGGAGTTCGACAGCGCGGTGCATGTGTTCAGCGAGGAGCGCGTGCCGAGGGTGCTCTCGGCTGCGGACAGTTCGCCTGGTTCGCTCCCCTCCCCGAGGGGGGCGGAGTGCGTGCTCTGCGGCATGGACTTCGGCATCCGCTCGCCCGCGGTGGTGCTGTGGGCGCTGCGGCGGGCGGATGACGTGCTTGAGATTGTCGAGGAGCGGCATATCGAGGGTGTCACGCTGCCCGAGCACATCGCCGCGATCGTGCGTGGCGGCGAGTTTGGCTGGCCGAAGCCCGCGTGGATCGGGATCGATCCCGCGGGTGCCGCGGAGAATGACCAGACCGGAAAGTCCGCCGCGGACTTGTTGACCGAGGCGGGCCTGGCCGTCAAGAAGAAACGGACCAGCGTGAAGGACGGCCTGAACCTCGTCCGCGCCCGGCTCGCCCCCGCCGACGGCACGCCCCCCAGACTGCGCGTGCACAGCCGCTGCGAGAAACTGATCGAGAGCCTGGAGCGCTACCACTACGACCCGAACAAGCCCGAGAGCACCGAGCCGGTGAAGGACGGGTTCGACCACGCGGTGGATGCGCTGCGGTACTTGATCACGAACCTGGATCGGGCGAGTCGCACGGAGTCACGCACGTACAACCAATGACAGGAGCGGGGCCTTCCCGGCCCCGGCCAGAGGCAGCATGGATTGTGAAGCTGCACGCCGCAGAGGTTCTTCGGCGGGGCCTGGAATGCCCCGCCCCCGCCATGCATGCCCAAAGCAACAACCCCCGCTTGCGCGGGGGTTGCGGCTTCATTTCGGTTGTCCGGCTCTCGATTAGGCCGCGCGGCGGAAGCTGCGGCGGGCGGTCGAGAACTTGTAGGAGAACGCGCGCTTGGCGGTCGACTTGCGGGCCGAGCGCTTGGCGGTCGAACGCTTCGCGGTGCGCTTGCCGTTCTTCTTGTAGCTCGAGAACTTGAACGAGCTCTTGTTCCAGTTGGTCTTGCGGGCGGTGCGACGAGCGGTCTTGCGGGCCGTGGTGCGACGGGCGGTGCGCTTGGTCGTGCGGCGCGTCGTGGCGCGTTTGGTGGTGCGGCGGGTCGAACGATTCTTGCGGGTCGCCATTCTGAGAACTCCAATGTGGCCCGGCGCGACGCGCCGAGGCCGGATGTGGAGGCCGTCCGAACGGGCGCCCTCCGAGTCGCGGCGGGCGGGCTCGTGCCCGTCCAGATAACCGCTCACCACCCCGATCGGCGACGGGTCGGCACGACTTTGGCAATCTTGCGGAAGATTGCGAAGAATCACCGTTCGGTCAAAGTCCCGGCGTCGAGCATGGCGGGGGTTGCACCGATAGTCAGGAGCCGGAAGACAGTCACCACGGAGACACAGAGACACAGAGAGAGACGAGAAGGAACAGAAAGTCGAGGGGGAGCAGGGAATCGATTGTCTTGTGTCTTCGAGCCCATTGAATTGAACGTCTTTCTCTGTGCCTCTGTGTCTCTGTGGTGAACGCTCAAGCGTGTTTCGAATCAGGAAGGAAACAGTCATCGCTTCGCACGATTCATCTTCGGTGTGGTCCCCTGACTCTTGGCGCACCCGTCCGGTGCAGCACGCGGTCGCGTACGACGATCCGGCCGCGGTCGACGCGGCGGTGAAGGATCTGCGGCGGTTGCCGCCGCTGGTCACGTCGTGGGAGATCGAGCGGCTGCGCTCGCTGATCGCGGAGGCCCAAGAGGGCAAGCGGTTCGTGTTGCAGGGTGGCGACTGCGCCGAAACGCTGGCGGATTGCCGCAGCGAGACGATCACCAACAAGCTGAAGATCCTCCTGCAGATGTCGCTGGTGCTGGTGCACGGGCTGAAGAAGCCGGTGGTGCGGATCGGGCGCTTCGCGGGGCAGTACGCCAAGCCGCGTTCGAGCGCGACCGAGACCCGCGAGGTGCACGGACAGAAGGTGACGTTGCCGTCGTACTTCGGCGACCTCTTCAACTCCGCCGAGTTCACGGCCGCGGCACGCCGGCCTGACCCAGCCCTGATGGTCTGTGGGTACAAGCACTCGGCGCTGACGCTCAACTTCATCCGCTCGCTGGTGGACGGCGGCTTCGCCGATCTGCACCATCCCGAGTACTGGGACCTCTCGTTCTTCGCACACGCGAGTCTCTCGCCCTCGCTGCGCGAGGAGTACCAGCGCATGACCGCGAACCTGGCCGACGGGCTGCGGTTCATGGAGGCGCTGGGCGAAAAGGCGGTCGATGATCTGACCCGCGTGGAGTTCTTCACGAGCCACGAGGGGTTGAGCTTGGATTACGAATCGGCGCAGACGCGGACCGTGCCGCGGCGTGCGGGGCATTACAACCTGTCCACCCACTTCCCGTGGATCGGCGAGCGGACGCGGGCATTGGACGGGGCGCACGTGGAGTTCTTCCGTGGCATCCGCAACCCGATCGGGATCAAGATCGGGCCCAAGGCGATGGGTGAGGACGTGATTGCGCTATGCGAGCGGCTGAACCCGGGGAACGAGGCCGGGCGGCTCGCGTTGATCTGCCGCATGGGTGCGGCGAACGTTGCCGCCAACCTGCCCCGCATCGTCGAGAGCGTGCAGAAGGCCGGCAAGAAGGTCCTCTGGATGTGCGATCCGATGCACGGCAACCAGACGACGACGTCCACCGGCATCAAGACCCGCTCGTTCGACGCGATCTGTTCGGAACTGGAAGCCTCGTGCGATGTGCACAAGAAGCTCGGCACCGTGCTCGGCGGCGTGCACTTTGAGCTCACCGGCGAGGACGTGACCGAGTGCGTCGGCGGAGCGGCGGGTGTGACCGAGGCGGATTTGTCCACCAATTACGTCAGCCTGTGCGACCCGCGGCTGAACTACCAGCAGTCGCTGGAGATGACGTTTTTGCTGAGCCGCAAGCTGGGGCGGGGAAACTGAGTCTGTTCACCACAGAGGCGCAGAGGCACAGAGAAAGATAGAAGCGATCAACTCGAAGGGCTCGATGAGCTCAAAGAGACGACAAACCACCGACTTCGCGAGCATCGCCCGGCGCAAGGTGCCTTGAACCCCTTTGAGCCCTTTGAGCCCTTTGAGCCCTTTGAGTCGAAGATTCTTCTTCTCTGCGTCTCTGTGCCTCTGTGGTGAGTACCAAGCTCAGAACGGCACATCGATCGAGAACGTGAACAGGCGTTTGCGGTCGCCGGGTTCTTTCTTGAGGGGGATGCCGAAGTCGAAGGCAAGGGGGGCGCCGGAGAGGGCGGGGATGTTGACGCGCAGGCCGGTGCCGACCGAGACGCGGTAGTCCTGGACGCCGGGCTTGTTGAGCACGGTGCCGGTGTCGAGGAAGAAGACCAGGGCGAGGAGCTCGTCGAGGACGGGGACCTTGACCTCGGGGGTGAAGGCGAAGAGCCATGTGCCGCCGACGGGCTGGTTGGAGGGCTGGCCGTTGTCGGCGCGGACGGAGCGTGGTGAGACGGTGCGGTAACCGAAGCCGCGGAGGTCTCCGCCGCCGAGGTAGAAACGGTCGTAGACCGGCACGTCGTCCTTGTCCTGGGGGATGTAGTAGGCGCGAGTACGGAAGCTGAGGGTGGTCTTGCGGCCGAGGTAATCCTCGCGGATGGGGATGTAGATCTGGTGCTCGAGCTTGAAGATGTTGTAGGACTTGCTGCCCATGACCTGTTCGACGCCGAGGCTGAGCTTGGTGCCGTTGGTGGGCGAGACGGGGTTGTCGAAGGTGTTGCGGGTGAGCTCAAGGCCGACGCCGATGGCGTTGTTGGTTCCGCCGCTGTTGACGATGTCGCGGGCCGAGTCGGTGGGGATGTTGTAGAGCGTGATGCGTTCGGCCCGGATGGGGACGACGGCGGTCCAGCGGGTGCCGAGGCGGCGTCCCAGCGAGAAGCGCGGCCCGAAGCGCTGCTCGTCGTACTCGTCGTACGCGCGCTTGTTGTAGGACAGGGCCGCCGAGCCGCTGTAATTGCTCTCGAAGAGGTAGGGCTCGGAGAGGCCGATGGCGTAGGACTGGATGCGATCACCGGGCAGGGCCTGGAGGGTGAAGGTCTGACCCGCGCCGCGGAAGGCTCGCCCGCTGAAGAGCTCGCCGAAGGTGTCGGGCGTGTCGGCGACGTCGAAGTTGCGCTGCGTGATGGCGATGCGCCCCACCACGCCGCCGTCGCTGCTGACCGCGGCGCCGACGTTGAACTCGCCGGTGTTGGTCTCGGCGACTTCGACGAGCACGTCGCGGTGCTCGGGGTCGTCGTCGGTGGGGCGCTGGGGCGTGATGCGGAGACGCTGATTGTCGAAGACGTTCAGGTTCTTCAGGCGGTTCTTGCTGTTCTCGATCGCGACGGTGTCGAGCGGGCGGTCGGGCTTGACCTCGATCTGGCGGCGGGCGACCTTGTGCTGGGTGATGTCGTTGCCCTGGACGATCACCTCGCCGGTCTTGAAGTCCTTGCCCTGGTAGACGAACAGCACGATGTCGACCACCGGAGTCTCGGTGTCGCGGCGCTCGCGGCGTTCCACCCGGGCGTCCACGTAGCCCATCATCCCCAGCGCGTTGGTCAGGATCTTGCTCGACTTCTCGAGCTTGTCGATGCTGTACACGTCGCCGGGCTTGATAAGCATCAGGCCCTTGGCCTGCTCGCTGTTGATCTGGCCCTCGCGGTAGACGAGGATGTTGGCGCTCTTGCCGTCGAGCGACTCGGGGCCGAGCACGATCATCTTCTCGCCCGGCTGCATGGCGGCCCTGGCCTTCTCGATGGTCGGGTAGCCCTTGGAGAACTCGAGGTAGACGGTCTCGACGTCGCGGAGCGTGTACACCGGGCCCTCGTCGATGACGAAGGAGACGATCGCCTCCTTGCCGTTGGGCGCGGGGCGGACGATGCGATCGACGCGGACGTCGAGGTGGCCGCGGTCCTTGTAGAACTTGATGACGTTGCCGACGTCGTCGTCGAGGACGTCGTCGTCGAGCGGGCCGCGCTCGAAGAGCCAGGCGGTCTTGGTCTTGACGACCGAGCGGATCTCATCGCCGGCGAAGGAACGGTTGCCCTCGAAGCGGATGTCCATCACCTTCATCCGCTCGCCCTCGCGGATCTTGAAGAGCACGATGCCGGTCTTCTCGATCTCCTCGAGGTCGGTGGTGACGCGGCAGAGGTAATAGCCCTTCTTGCGGTACATCGCCTCGATGCGGCGCGCGGCACGCTCGAGCTGGAGCGGGTCCACCGGCGTGCTGCGGAGGATGTCCACTTCCTTGTTGATCTGCTGGTCGCTGAAGCGGCGGTTGCCGACCGACTGCACATCCTGCACGATGGGCTGGAGCTGCAGCACGTACACCAGTGCGATGGTGCCGTCGTCGAAGGACTGCACGCGGCTCTCGACCTGCTTGAAGCGGCCGATGCGGTTGAGGCGGGTGATGTCGGCGCTCACCACGCTCTGCTCGTACGCCGCGCCCTCCCGCAGGCGGAGCTGGTTGCGCACCAGCTTGTCGGTCTCGGGGTCGATGGGCTCGTAGGTCGTGGGTGCGCCCTCGGGGGCGTCGGCGGCGGGACGGACCGGGCGCACGAGCCGCACCTCGCGGATGGGGCGGCCTTCGAAGATCGCGACCTCTTCACCGGGCTCGGGCTTGGGTTCCTCGCGGGGCAGCGGGCCGTCGGCCGGGGGCGAACCGACGGGACGGGCGGGCTTGGCCTCGCTGGGCACGGGACGCGGGGCGTCCTGAGCGTTCGCCGGGCACGGCCCGAGGGCCACGCCGGCGAGCAGCATGAGTGCGAGCGAGCGAGAAGTTCGTGTGCGGCTCAGAGAAGTCATCCGGTCGTTCCGAGCGGAGACAATACACCATCCGGAGACGGGTTGCAGGGCAGCCGGGGGAATGGGCACGCACGCGTCGCGATCCGCGGCGTCCCGCGCTGGTTCACGCCCGTTTGGGGTCCCACTTCGGACCGGCCTTTTTCTCGTACCGCTTCACCAGCGCGGTGACCAGCTCGATGGCGCGGCGGGTCTCGGGGTGGTTCTTGGCATCCACCTGGGCGAGCCGCACGGCTCGGACGCAGGCGCCCAGGCGGCGCGGGAGGTTCTCGCCCTGCTTGGGGTCGTTGTCGCTGTCGATCACGTTGTCGTAGGCGTCGGCGAGCTTGACCAAGCGCACCCGCCAGTCGGCCTTGGCGAGGCGTGCCTCGTAGTCGCGCTCGCGGGCGGCTTCGGGCAGGGACATGTTCTTGGTGAGCGCGACCACCATGTCGGCGACCTCGGCCCCGAAGCGTTCTTCGAGATCTTCGTAGTCGGTGGTGGTGTCCTCGATCAGGTCGTGGGTGAGAGCCGCGGCGATCGCGGTCGGGTCGTTGCAGCCAAACAAGGCCGCGGTGGTGAACGCGACGCGGACGACGTGGGCGAAGTAGGGCGTCTTGCCGTCCTTGCGGAGCTGGCCGTGGTGCTTGCGTGCCGCCAGCGACGCCGCCATCTGCCACACAGGGAACATCTCGGCTTTGGACGCGGGTTTCTTGGCCATGCGAGAGACTCGGGAAGAGCGGATGCCGCGAGCATGATACGAGCGGGCGGCATCGGCTCGAAGGCACCCGGTCGGGCCCACCGCGCCACGTCTTGGCACGTGCTAGACCAGCGGCATGGGCCTGCGCGAGCCGATGCCGTGGAGGAAGCTCACGAAGAGGTGGGCCGCAAGGCGCGCGGTGCGGCCGCCCTCGTCGTGGGGTGGCGAGAGCTCCATGAAGTCGATGCACGCCAGATCGAACGCGAAACCGATCTGTCGGAGGTCCGCGGCGACATCGCCCGCGGCAAGACCCGCGGGGTTGGGAGCGCTGACGCCCGGGGCGCTCGCCATATCGATCGCATCAAGATCGACGCTGACGAAGCCCTTGGCGTTTCTGTCATCGGGCAGGCCGCCGATGCGGGGCGCATCGGCGGCCCCGATTGTGCCGCGGTTGCGGATGAACCATTGCGCGTGCTCGCGGCTGTTCACCTCGGGAGAGAAGCCGACGATGCGCAGGCTCGCGGCGATGTTCTCTTCTAGCAGCTTGCGGAAGCCCATGCCGCTGCCGATGGTGTCGCGGACGTCGAGGTGCGCGTCGTAATAGAGGCCCATCAGCTTCTTGCCGGTGTGCGCCCGAGCGACGCCGCGGACCAGGGCGTAGGTGAGATCGTGCCCGCCGCCGATGCCCACGACGGTCATGTCGCGTGCCGCGAGCGTCTCGGCGGCCTCGCTGACACGCCGGTGCATCTCGGTGAGTGCCGCGGCTTCCTGTCCGGGCGTGCAGGCGGGGGGCGTGACGTCGCCGGCGTCGAAGACGCCTGGCAGATCGAACTCGGGGGGCGTCGCGACGCCGTAGCGCGTCAGCGCGGCGCGGAACGCGGTGGGACCTTCCTTCGCTCCGGGCCTGCCGTTGTTGAGGCGCACGCCGGTGTCGTCGGGCATGCCGAGGATGGCGATGGTGCAGCCGTCGGGTGCGTCGGTGCGGATGTGGGCCGCGAGACGGGCGTCGGGAGCGGCGTAGCGGACCGGCGTGCAGTGCGGGATCATCGCGGCAGCGTAGCGGAAGGTCCGAGGCGTGACCTTCGGGAAGGGGTGCCGCGGCTTGGCGGCTTTGGGCAAGCCCGTGTGGTCGTGCCGTGGACGGAAGTCATCGCACTGCCGGACCGCCGAGCCGGTCCGGCAGTGGCACCCGACCGGCAGTGGCACCCGAAGAACCACACTCGAAGAACCATCACTTGTTGCGGTTCTGCCGCATATACGCCCGCTGGCGCTCCGCGGTGGACGAGCCGAACGCGGATTCTTCCTTGCCCTTGTCGGGGAACACGGCACGGTCGAGCCAGGTGTCGCTCCGCTCCGAGGGCTGGATGTTGACGCTCCCGGCGTTGGGACCCGAAGCGTCCACCACGCGCTCGTAGCAGCCTCCCAGCGTTGCGGCCGCGAAGGCGAGGACGGCCCGCGTGACGCGTCCGATGCGGGTTTCGATGCTGCGGCTGGTCTGCGTTGGCATGGTGGCTCCGCCTCTCTGTTCGTTTACGCGGGCGTGGGGGTTGCCGATGGGGATGCGGGCGGGGACGCGGGCGGTATCTCGGGCGCGGGCTGGATCAGGTCGGCGAGCGTCATGCCCTTGGCGGCCTCGCGCTGGGCGGCGCGTAGGCGTGCCAGAGCCGGGGGCAGACTCTTCTCCGCGTCCGGGTCCAGGGCCTTCACCCCGTCGCTGATCGTGTAGCCGAGGGTCAGGAGCTGCTCCACCGGGATCGCCGAAGCGCCCCGCGCGAGCGTGAAGTACTCGTCGCACGGAGCGGGGATTCCCGGCAAGAGGATCGACGCGGGCGAACCCATGGCGGTGGGCGACGAGACCTGCAGCAACAGCCCCGAACGCGCGAGCTGGCGCAGCACCTCGCACAAGACCGACTCGTGCAGCCGCACCTCGCCCTTGAGGTCCGCGGCACGGGTGGGGCGGCCTTGCTCGAAGTTCTTGGCGATGCCCACCATGATCGGGATCACCACCCCCGAGTCGATGATCGCCGGCTCGCTCGGCCCGCGGGCCGCGGCGAGCGCAAAGAGGTTGGGCCCCATCGATCGCAGGCGTCCGAAGAGCTGGATGGAGCGAGCGATCTGCAGGCCGAAGAGGATGATGAGCCAGGTGCAGTAGATAAGGAAGAGCGTCAACGGCAGCAACGCCAGCGAGCCGTAGAAGCGGCTGTAGCTGCTGGTGGGCTGGCTGACCTGCAGGACGTACCACCGGAAGCCGAACTTGAGCAGCTCCCAGAGCACCGCGGCGAAGAGGGCGCCGATCGCCGCGGGCAGGAACCGCACCCGTGCGTTGGGCACGGTGAAGTAGATGACCATCAGGATCACGCCCGTGATCCCGATCTGGATCGACAGGCCGGCGAACTTGAGCAGGGCCGAGGCGATATCGCCGGTGACGTTGCGCTCGATGCCGGACTGCACCCAGCGGTTGATCTCGTTGCCGATGTAGAACGTGGCGACCAGGAACAGGGCGCCCAGGGTCATCAGCGTCCAGTACTGCATGATCCGACGCGACCAGCTCTTGCCCGCCGGCGCTTCGTAGATGCGGTTGAACGCGTACTCGATCTCGACCACCATCGACACCGCGGCGTAGATGAGCAGCAAGAGCGACGCGATACCGATCCCCGTAAAGCTGATCGACTTCACGCCGCCCGACAAGCTCTTCACCCACTCGTCGAGCTTCTCACGCTGGATCACCGGCCCGGTGACTGGTCCGTTCGCTGGTCCGTTCGCGGCCCCCGGCTTGTCGCCGGGCTCCGCAGCCTTCTCCTGCGTCGTCTGCTGCGGCACCGCGGGGTTCTGGCTGTCCGGGATCGGAAGAACACTCTTCTCCTCGATCTGGAACACCTCGGCCAAGCCGCTGTAGCGCAGCGAGCTGTCCACGACTTCCTTGATGCCCTTCTCGCTCGCGAAGGCACCGAGCATGGAGAGCGCGATGATCAGCACCGGCACCAGCCCGAAGATCGTGCGGTACGCGAGGGCCGCCGCCATCAGCGGCATCTGGGCCTTGTAGAACCCCGACACCGAGATCGACAGCAGGTTCAGCGTGCTGGGCTTGGTGCCGGGCGGGAGGTTCAGCGCCTGGATCGCCGTCAGGTCCGGACGATCGTCCTCGTCCCGCGGCCATCCGATGGTGTCGATGATGTAATCGATCACCCAGTGGCGTTGGGGTTTGTGCCAGCCGTTGTTGTTGGGGGGAGGGGGCACGGGGAAGTGGGAAGGGGTGAGGGGTGAGGGGTGAGGACTGAGGACTGAGGACTGAGGACTGAGGACCGAGGACTTAAGTTGGAGCACGTGCGTTCGTACCGGGCTGCGTGACGCGCCTCCCCGCCCCGCGAAGCGGGGAGGGGTGGTCGAGGCCCCCTTCAGGGCCGAGACCGGAGAGGGGTGTTTCACTTCCTTCTCTTATTCCTCAAACTCCTCCGGATCGATGCCTTGGACTTCTCCATCTTCTTCGGAATCTGGCAGTCTCTCAATCGCGGCCTTCGGTTCGGCCGGTGCCGCGCCCCCGATGACTCGTGGCCGCCGCTTTCCCGGACCCGCCGAGGCCGGGCGGCTCTTGCGTTCCCCACCACCCCCACCACCACCTCCGCCTCCGCCACCGGCTCGACGCAGCAGCGTCTCGGCGAGTATGCGCCATTCCTTGGCTTCCTCGCGGCTCATTTCGCGCCACGCCCCCGGACCGATCTCGCGCAGCCGCAGCGGGCCGATGGCGATCCGGGTCAACTTCCGCACCGGGTGGCCGATGAGCTGCAGGGCTTGAATGAGGTAATCGTCTCGGGTCTCGGTGGTGATGATCTCGATCGAGGTGTTGCCGGTATTGGAGCCGCCGCCGATCTCTTCGATCGCCTCGTCGCGGGGTCGGCGGCCCTTGGCGGCGTGGGCCGCGGCACGGTTGGTCGGGGCGTCGGGGTCCAGGGCGCGGACCTCCATGCGGATCCGTCGCGTGCGCTGGCGCTCGTTCTGGCGGGGGAGCTTGCTGCGCGAGGCGGTGAGACGAGCGTCGGGCGAGGAACGCGAGCCTTCGGCGCCAGGGCGGGATGTCCCCCGACCCCCGGCTCGGGGTGGCACGCCGCGCGGGCCGGGCCCGCGTTGGCGGGCGTCACGGGGATTCGGGCTGCCGGCCTGCTCGACCTCGAACTCGCGTTCGAAGACGATGACGCCCTTGCGGAGCTTGGCCATGGTGGCGCCGTCGAGCGTGCCCTTGACGCGAGCGTGGTAGACGCGTTCGACGCCAGAGCGGGGGTGCGAGAGGACGCTGGCAAGCTTGGTGTCGCTGGTGAGCAGCATGAGGCCCTGGGCCTCGAAGCCGAGGGTGCCGACCGGGAACAGCCGCGGGGCGCTGGGATGGCTGACGTAGTCGGCGACGGTGGGACGCCCCTCGTACTCGTCGATCGGCGGCGTGGCGAGCACCTTCGAGGGCTTGTGCCACAGCAGATAGAGGTGCTTGGAGAGGGGCTTGATCACGCGCCCGTCGACGCGGATGTCGTCCTGCTCGGGATCGACAAAGACGGGCAACCGATCCACCCGCTCGCCGTTGACCTCGACGTGCCCGGTCTCGATCAGCCGCTCGCACTCGCGGCGTGCCGCCACGCCGGCGTCGGCCATCACCCGCTGCAGGCGCACCTTCCCCGCAGGTCCTTGGGATGAAATCGAGCGGCGTGGACGTCCGGCGCGGGGCATGCCCCATCGTAGTGACGCGGGCGAAGCGTGCGCCAGCGCGCCCCAAAGCGAGCCGGGGCGTCCCCGCCCCGTGCGGAACTCGCGTGCATCAAGAGAAGGCAATGCACCGCGGAGGGTGCAGAGAACACAGAGAAGAGAAAGGCAATGCACCACGGAGATCACCGAGAACACAGAGGGAGACAGGAACAGATCGGATGGGTCGGACGCCGGCGCGATCAACCTCTTCTGCCTTGACCCGATGCCTCTCTCCGTGTTCTCCGTGATCTCCGTGGTCAATTGCCTTCCCGCCGTATTCCTCCGCGTTCTCCGCGTCTTCCGCGGTGCAATGCCTTTCCAGCTTTGGAAGTGCGTCTCGCGGATCAGGCCAACCCCGCCGTCGCGCCTCAGCGAGCCATCGTCCACGCTCGCGTCTTTCCCATGGTCCCCGTGCGCGACACCGGCGCCAGCGCGATCGCGTCGGCGTCCTTGGTCTCGAGCGTCTCGCCGCCGCGGGTACCTGGCAGGATCGTCGTCGTCCACACCCCGCCGCGGCGGACCCACAGCACCCAGCGCGACGGCATCGTCGCAAAGTCCCACGGCTTCCACGCCAACGCCGTCTTCTCGGCGTCGCTGGCGATCAGGGCGTCCCACTCGGTCGTGGCGAAGGCGGGATCGCTCGACCACGCGGTCTCTGGGATGAGCGCCGGCGCGTCATAGCTGGCCATGAGCGCCTGGTTGATCCCGCCGCGGTTCTCGAGCATGACCCGCAGGGAGAAGTGGATCTGCCCGGGGGTCGCGATGCCGGGGTTGTGCGAGCGCTCGCGTGTGACCTTGATCTGCTTGACGATCTCGTCGGGGATCCAGTTCTTCGAGGGCTCGGCGCTCTGCTGCTGGATGCGGCTGGTGTACAGGCTGGGCCACAGATGGCGGTCCTGCGTGTTCACCGAGGCCCACCAGACCAGGAGTCGGGCGAAATTCTGGTCCACCGAATCGACGCTCCAGTAGAGCTGGGGCGAGATGTAGTCGAGCCAGCCGTTGGCGAGCCACAGCTTGGCGTCCGCGTGCAATCGCGCGACCGCGTCCATGCCCTTGATGCCCTCGGGGTTGCCGGGACGCCAGATGCCGAAAGGCGCCACGCCCACGAGCACGTGCGGCTTGGCCTTCTTGATGTCGCTGTAGAACCGCTCCACGAAGCGGTTGATATTGCCCTGCCGCCACTGGTCCTTGGGCGGCGGACGCAGGGCCTCGTTCGGAGCGGCCTTGGCCCGCAGCTCCTCGACGTACTTCTGGTAGCTGTCGTCATCGGGAAAGGGCACGCCTTCTTTGGGATAGGGATAGAAGTAATCGTCGATCGCCACGCCGTCAATGTCGTAGCGTGTCACGATGTCCATCACGACCTTCATCGTGTGCTCGACGGCCGCGGGCTCCCCGGGGTCGAGCCACTCGTACAGGTCGTACTCCTTCACGATGCTCGGATTGGTGTTGGAGATGTGGCTCGGCGCATCGGGCGACGTGGCCTTGAAGTGGCGGGCGCGGTACGGGTTGATCCACACGTGCACATCGATGCCCCGGCGCCGGCACTCGTCGATCCAGATCGCCAGCGGGTCGTACGCAGGGTCGTCCGGCGCCCTGCCGCTCGCTCCGGTCAGGTACTCGCTCCACGGCTCGAGCGTGGAGGGATAGAGCGCGTCGCACGACGGACGCACCTGCAGCAGCACGGCGTTGAAGTTCATCTTCGCCAGCCCGTCCACGTTTCGGACGATCTCGGCCTTCTGCTTTTCGACCGAGAGGTCCTTCGCGCTCGGCCAGTCGATGTTCTGCACGCTCGCCACCCACACCGCGCGGAACTCCCGCGCCGGTTCGGGGGGGTGCAGAGCGGCGGGGTCGGCGGGCGTCCAGCCCGCGGCCGGGGCGAAGGAGGAGCAGCACGCCGCCGCGAGAGCCGCGGCGGCCGATTGAAGAAGCGCGTTTCGCATACGCCCGGATTCTTGGAGGGATGAACTCCGGATTCGTACCGATCCGCGCACCGCCCTTGGTCACGCCTTTCGTCCCGACTTTCATCGGGGCCGTCGCATCGACCCCAGCGCGATCATCGCCACCGGTACCACGTTCACCAGCACCAGCCACGCGGGCTTGGCGTGCACCAATGTCGGGTAGAGGAATGCCAACGTCGCGCCCACGGTGACGAGCGCGCCCACCAGCCGCCAACGCACCAGCGTGAGCAAGCCCACGATCATCCCGAAGTGCGCGACCATGACGACGGTGACCCACGCCGGCGGGAACGCGGCTGTGCCGCGTTGCACGTACCACTCGCTCAGGTGCTCAAGAAAGAACACCCCCCAGAAGATGGCGAGCAACGTCGCGACGGCTCGGCCCGACCAGAGCAACCCCCAGCTCGCCCACACTCCCCATCCGCCGCTGCCATCCGCAACGCGCCCCTCAATCTCTCCGACGCCGCGGCCAACCCCGCCGCGCCCGGCCTCCTCCGTCCCCCCATCACCAAAGCCCGCGCTCCACGCCGAACGACCGCCAGTTGCCGAGGTCATGCCAGAAGTTGCCATGGGAAGCTCCTTGTGGATGTGCTTGTTAGTTAGCACATACTAATATACCCCATCGGCTGTTCATTGGGAAGGGAAAGCCGGAACTTTCGACAAGTAGTCGTGAGTTATCGGACGAATAAGCGCTCACGCGGCCTTCAGTCCCCAACTCCAGCGTGGGTCGATCCACCACGTCTGAATTCCCTTCGCGATTCGCGGCCCCTCGGGTAGGTTGGGGGCATCGCACCGTGCGCGGTGGGGTGTCGCCGCATGTTTCGATTGAGGGGCTTCGCGATGGTGCGTCTTGGTTTGTTCCCGGTCTGGCTGGCCGCGATGGCGGCGACACCCTCGCTCTGCACCGCTCAATGGATCGGCACGTCGCTCCAGCCCGCGGTCGCCACCGGCTCATCGGCGTTGGCGGCATCGGGCGCGAGGCAAAGCGGGACGGTCGAACTCGCCGGGAAGGGACACGCCGCACTCTGGCAGGGCAGCCCCGCCGCTCAACGCCGACGCCGGGCGGTGACGGATGCCGCGAGCGTGAGGAGGGTCAGCGCGGCGGGCGATGGAATCGCAAACAGCTCGAACGCCTCGCCGCCGTGCGAGAACGGCGTGGGTTCCTGCGTGACCCACGAATCGATCGAGAAGATGTTGTACCCAGACCAGTAGCCGCTGCTGGTGTCCGACTGGGCCCAGGCCCAGTCAAACGAGAGCGCCGATTCCGAGCGGCCCTCGATGCTGATCCAGTAGCGAACGCCCGCCTCGAATCGCACGGTCGTGCCGAGATCGATGTCGTAGCGTTTCAGCAGCGGCTGGACGGGCGATTCGTCGCGCACGGCAAAGCGAGTGTCGGTCGCGAGCGTTTCCTGCCGGAAAAGCAGCGACCCCGGCGATCCGGAGATGCCGTTGTCCGAGACGCCGTCGGAGTTCCAGATGCTGATGCGGAACGCCCCGGGCTGCACCGCAAGCGCACCGACCACGCCGCCCCAGAATCGGACGGCGGACAGATCGACCGTTTGGCCGAGCGTCACGCCGCGCGAGACGTGCCGGTTGCTGGTCGCGGAGTAGAACGAGGACGCGCCGCCAAAGGTAAACGGATCAATCGTGGGCGCATGCCCATAGACCGACACTGCGGCCCACGCGGGAGCCGCCGAGAGCACCAGTGCCAACGCCGCGATGCGAGTGTGCATGACCGACCTCCACACTGATTGTGCCGCAATGCATGGGGTCGTGCAAGAGAAAACGAGACGCCTTGAGGCGTCTCGGTCACTGGCGTGATTGAGAATGGCCGGGGTTTACTCCGGGATGAGTTGGTCGTAGGCGGTGGCGAAGATGATGAAATCGGCGTCGTCCACAAACCCGTCCTGGTTGAAGTCGGCGGAGCAGCCGTCGGGCATGGCGGGATCGGAGCATTCGAGGGCGTTGTACTGGACCGCGAAGAGGACGAAGTCGGCATCGTCCACCAACCCGTCGGCGTTGAGGTCGGTGACAGCGCCCTTGATGATCACGGTGATCGGGCCGGATTCGCTCTGGCCGCAGGAGTTGAAGAAGACGACCCTGTAGCGGCCGGCGTCGGAGTGGCGGATGTCGGTCAGCGTGAGCGTCACGGCGGCGCCGTTGGTGGGCGAGGCGAGCGGGCCGCTCGCGTCGGTGACGGTTCCGCCGCCGAGGGAGGCGCCGCCCGGGCCGTTGACGATGTCGGAGAAGACGCCGGGCGTGGTCTCGCGTTGCCACTGGAACGAGACGTTGGAATAGCCCACGGCGGGGGTGGCGGTGAGCGAGAAGGACTCGTGCGCGACCTTGGTGGGCGGGGCGATCGGTGCCGCGGCGATCCAGGGCTTGGGCACCTCGGCCCAGCGGGCGAAGCGGCCGGAGGGCAGGCCGCCGGCGCGGCTGAAGGCGCCGGCGGCGATGATCTCGCGCCCGGCGAGGCTGCGGGCGGCGTACACCGCGGGGGTGCGTCCGTCGGTGCCCGTGCCCATCGGCGTCCACAGCGTGCCGGGCTTGTAGACGATGTTGTTCGCGTTGTTGAGCCCACCGATCTTGCCGAACAAGCCCGCGGCGATCAGTCCGTCGCCGGGGATCTTGTCGAGCGTGTGGATCGCTTGGGGGTTCGAGTCGGGAGTGGGAGTGGCCGTCCACAGGCTCGCCCAGAGCGAACCGCTCCAACGCGCGAGACAGTTCAGGTTGACTCCTGCTCCGGTGCCCAGGGTGCTGAACCCGCCGCCGGCGACGATGTCGCCGTTGCCGCGTTGCAGCAAGGCGAACGTCTGACCATTGAAACCGTGCTGCATGGCAACCCAAGTCGAGCCGTTCCAGCGGGCGACGAACGAGATCGTGGGCGGCGTGGCGGGGGAGTAGACGAAATCACCGCCAGCGATGATGTGCCCGTTGGTGAGGCCGACGAGCGAGCGGACGGTGTTGTTGGGGCCGGAGCCGACCGCGGCCCAGTTTCCGCCGCCCCAGCGGGCGACGTATCCCAGCGTGGCGGCGTTGGCGGAGAGTGTGTTGCCGCCGGCGACGAGATCGCCGTTGGACGCGATGGCGAGTGCGTAGACCTGTCCGGCGAATTGATTGCCGATGGTGGACCACGCGGAGCCGTTCCACTGGGCGATGCCGTTGGCGGTGACGCCCCCCGCGTTGGTGAAGACGCCGCCCGCGACGAGGTTCCCGTTGGGCAGCACGGCGAGGGCATTGACGTCGGCGTTGACGCCGGAACCGAGGGGCCACCAGCGGATGCCGTCCCAGCGTGCGATGCGGTTGGCTGTGATGTTGCCGATGGTGAGGAACCGTCCGGCCGCGATGATGTCGCCGTTGGGCATGACAACGGAGGCAAGGATGGTGTCGTTCGCGCCGGTGCCCAGGGCGTTCCAGACAGTGCCGCTGCGGACCGCGACGGAGTTGGCGCCCTTGCCGGCGATCTGGTTGAAGAATCCGCCGACGAAGGTGTCGCCGTTGGCGAGCGCGAGGGCGGTGTAGAGGGTGCCGCCGCCGGGCGTCTCGGTGGTGAAGACGTCGGGTGCGACGTTGTTCCAGTTGGAGCCGTTCCACCGGGCCGCGAACCAGCGTGCACCCTTTCCGGCGACCAGCAGGTCGCCGTTGGGCTGGACGGCGATGGAATGCACCGAGGTCCAGGCGTAGTCGGTGTACGCGGTCCACGACGTGCCGTTCCAGCGTGCGAGGCAGTTGGCGGAGAGGCCGGCGGTGATGCTCGAGAACGAGCCGCCCACGACGAGATCGCCGTTGGCGAGCACCGCGAGCGCGCGGACGCCGAGGAACGCGGTGTTCCCGAGCGAGGACCACTCGGTGCCGTTCCAGCGCGCGATGCCGAGGGCGTTCACGGTTCCCTCGACGGAGCCGAACAAGCCTCCGGCGATGATGTCGCCGTTGGGCAGGACCGCGACCGCGTTGACGAAGTTGATCAGCGGACCGAGCGCAAACGATTTGAACAGCGGCAGCCAGGTCGTGCCGTTCCACCGGGCGACGCCGCAGGGCTCGGTCGGATGAGCGTTGATGATGGAATCGCCGCCGGCGACGATGTCGCCGTTGGGCATCACGGCGATCGCGCGCACGTTCGCGGCGAGGTTGGTGCCGATGCCGGACCAGGTCGATCCGTTCCAGCGGGCGATGCCGGGCCCGGCCACGCCAGGGCCGCCGATCGAGTTGAACGCGCCGCCAACCAGGAGATCGCCGTTAGGCGCGACGGTGAAGGCCCGCACCTCGCCGTCGGCACCGGCGCCGAGGGGCTGCCACGTAGTGCCGTCCCAGCGGGCGATGTTGGAGACCGCGCTCGAGCCGGCGAATTGGAAGCTGCCGCCGATGATCAACTGCGCGGGCAGTGGGCCGGAGCCGTCGGGGTCCCACAGGATCGAGGCGCGGACCGTGCCGTCCACGCCAGGAATGCCGTCACCGGGCAGCCACTGCGGGTCGCACTGCGCGGACGCCACGGGCGCCACGATCGCGAACAACAGTGTCATGCCCCACACGCTGGCTCGACGCAGAAACGATGCAGCCATGCGCTCCCTCCCATCATCCCCAACGAGCACTCTCAGCCTAACGGCGCAGCACGGAAACACAACGCCAATTGCGGCGGTTTCTCGGTCATTCTTATGAAGAACGTCCGGTCGCGAGCCTCGGCGTGTCGAGCTGCACAAGAACAGGAGCCGCGGGCCGGTGCGTCGCACGGGGCCGCCGCTTCTCAGGTGCTCGTTTTCAACCACGCTGCGGCGGCGTCCTGCGAACGCGGTGAAAGCTTGCCAGTGGATTCACCGGGGCGGCAAGACGGATCCTTGCGGGCTCGGCGGTTGTCGCGGCCTGACCTTGAAGTGGGCATCAGCGGTTCGTCGACTCGCTCGCGGCCTGGCGGTGCCACGCGATCAGGTCGTGCAGACCGGCCTCGAGCGTGTACGCGGGCTCGTAGCCCAAGAGCTCTTTGGCCTTGGTGATGTCGGCGAGCGAGTGCTTCACGTCGGCGGGGCGAGCGGGCTGGAGCACGGGGTGGACGTGCGGCACGCCCGCGGCATGGGCCATCGCGCGGGCGAGTTCGAGCATGGTCACGCTCTTGCCCGTGCCGATGTTCACGACCTCGCCCCGGGGCGGGACCTTGGTGGAGCCGGCGCACAGGAACGCGAGCACGGCGTCGGCGACGTAGGTGAAGTCGCGGGTCTGCAGGCCGTCGCCGTAAATGACGGGAGCCTCGCCCTGCAGCAGCTTGCGCGCGAAGGCGGCGATGACGCCCGAGTACGGCGAGTCACCGGGTTGGCGCGGGCCGAAGACGTTGAAGAGGCGGAGCGCCAGCGTGCTCATGCCGTAGGTCTTGGCGTGGACGCTGAGCAGGCTCTCGGCGGCGAGCTTGCTGGCGGCGTAGGGCGAGACCGGTGCGGGCAGCTGGGTTTCCACGCGCGGCAGATGCGGGTCGTCGCCGTAGGGTGAGGAGCTGGACGCGAGGATGACGCGCTCGACGCCCGCGCCCGTGAGCGACGCGGTCTTCTTGGCCGCTTGCAGCACGCGGAGCGTGCCGGTGGCGTTGACGCTGAACGTCCGCTGGGGGTCGTCGACCGAGCGTTGCACGCTGCCGACGGCGGCGAGGTGAAAGACGGTGGCGGCGTCCTTGAACGCGTCGGCGAGCGCCTCGTCATCGAGCACGCTCCCGCGGACGAAGCGGACGCGATCGGGCTCGAGGTCGATCAGCTCGGCGAGGTGCTCGAGGGTGGAATTCGAGAGATCGTCGATGACGCGGACGGTGGAGCCGAGGCCCAGGAGGGCGTCGATCAGGTGGCCGCCGATGAAACCGGCCCCGCCGGTGACGCAGACAGTCCGCCCGTTGTAGAACGGCCGGAGTCGATTGATCTTGTCCGCGGGGAGCTTCATCGGAACAGAAGTGTAAGGAATCACGCAAGAGTTTGCTCGATTGCGGTCAAGGCGTCGCGAAAGAGGATCGCGGGGCTGGACAAGGGTCGAAAGCGGACGGAACACGGGGCAAGACCGGCTCGCTCGCGCTCGGGGCGCGTTGGGGGCCACGGGGGGTTGGTGTCTGCTACATTGTGAGCGTGCCCAACCGTCCGCCGCTCATCTCGTGTCAGCAGGTTGCCAAGATCTTCGACGGGCGTGCCGTGCTGGAATCGATCGATCTCGAGGTGTACCCGGGCGAGACCATGGTGATCATGGGTGGTTCGGGCTCGGGCAAGTCCACGCTGCTGCGGGTCATCATCGGGTCGTTCGCGGCGGACCGGGGCCGGGTGATGCTCTTCGGCCAGGACATGGGTCCCTTGGTCGGCGGGGGCGTGCACGGCGGGGGCGACGAGGACAAGCTCGCGGACGTCCGCAAGCGTTTCGGCATCCTTTTTCAGTCGGGTGCGCTGTTCAACTCGATGACGATCGCGGAGAACGTGGCCCTGCCTTTGAAGGAGCACACGGACCTCTCGCAAGAGATCATCGATATCCAGGTGAAGATCAAGCTGGAGCTGGTGGGTCTGCGCGAGCACGCGCACAAGTACCCGGCACAGATCTCCGGCGGCATGAAGAAGCGCGCGGGCCTGGCCAGGGCGTTGGCGCTCGACCCGGAGATCTTGTTCTATGACGAGCCCTCGGCGGGGCTGGATCCGGTCACGAGCGCTCAGATCGACCGGCTGATCGTCGACCTGTCGCGCCAGCTTGGCGTGACCAGCGTGGTGGTCACGCACGAGATGGACTCGGCGTTCGTGATCGCGGACCGGATGGCGATGCTCGACCGCGGCAAGATGCTGAAGGTCGAGACCCGGGACTGGTACGACAACCTGCGGAAGATGACGGACGCGGAGGCGAAGGACCTGCCGCAGACCGAGCGGCTGATCCGCCAGTTCCTGCGGGGCGACGCGGAAGGCCCGATCACGGAGCGGCGCTCGGAGGCGGCGTTCGAGGCGGACCTTCTGGGCGTGCCGGTCGAGCAGATCCTGCCGACGCCGAGCCTGGAGCCAACGCGCAGCACCGCGGGCGGGACCAAGTCAGGCCTGTTCGGACGGTTCTCAAAGTCCAAAGGCTGAAAGACCGTTCACCACGGAGAGCACGGAGAACACAGAGAAAGACAGGTGGGAAAGGAAGAGGTCGGAATCAACCGCATTCCAACGCCCCAGCCTCCATCCAAATGTCTCCCTCCGTGATCTCCGTGCTCTCCGTGGTGAACGGTCTTTTCTCCCTGCAATCGTCCCTGCTCCCCCGCTCCGCTCCACCCCTCCTCCCCTTCCCCAATATTTTCCGCTAACCTACCCCTGAGATGTCCCTCCGAAGCCCCGCCCGTTATTCCGTGCTCGCCGGCCTGTTCCTTCTGGGATCGGTGGTGCTGTTCATCGCCATCGCGTTCTCGTTGACGAGCGCGATGGAGTTTCTCAGGCCCGCGCACAAGTTCGTGGTGAAGTTCCCGGTGGCGCAGGGAGCGCCGGGGGTCAAGGCCGGCAACTCGGTGACGCTGGGCGGGCAGATCGTCGGACGCGTCACGGGTGTGGAGTTCGACCCGCCGACGGAGAACGTGCTGGTTTCGATCCGGATCGCCGCCGAGCACAAGCTCTACGCCAACGCCAACGTGGCCCTGGACCGGCCGCTTCTGGGCAGCCAGAGCACCATCAACATCTCCGGCATCGGGACGCCCGACAAGGGGCTTTTGAAGGACGGCGACACCATCATGGGCGGGCTTGCGCCGCCGGCCCTCTTGACCCAGGCGGGCCTGAGCAGCGACAAGATCAAGGCGATGGTGGACGACCTGCAGGCGACGCTCAAGTCGGCCCGCACGCTGGTGGAGTCCAACGGCCCCAAGATCGACACCATCGTCAACGACGTGGCGTCGGTCACCAAGAGCACCCGCGAGAGCTGGCCACGGTGGACCGCCAGCATCGACTCGACCACCGACAACGTCGCCGAATTCAGCACGATGCTGAAACCGATGGCGGAGAACTTCAACAGCAAGGTGGACGAGTTCGGCAAACTGGTCGGCAACGTCAACAGCGTCGTCGATGAGAACAAGGCCACATTCCGCGAGACCATCGCCGGGGCCAAGGGCGCGGTCGAGGATGTGCGGACCCAGTCGATCCCGCTCCTGAACGACGGGCTCAAGAACTTCCGGGAGGCGTCGGTCGCGACCAACAACTGGATGGCGACCGAGCTGCCGTCGCTGCGGCGGACGGTCGCGAACCTGCGGCTCACCAGCGATCAGGCCAACCGCGCGATCGGCGAGATCCGGGCTCAGCCGTGGCGGCTGTTCTTCCAGCCCGCCAAGAAGGACCTCGAGGCCGACGCGCTGTTCCGTGCCGCCACCTACTACGCGGACGCGACGGCGGCGGTGCGTGCCACGAGCGAGAGCCTGACCAACGCGATGGCGCTGGCCCAGAGCGCACCGGCGGGCGCGGGCCCGACGCCGGAGACGATCGCCGAGCAACTCAAGCTGCTGCGGGACTCGATGCAGGAATACAAGAAGGCCGAGCGCGATCTCTTGGACGTCTTGATCCTGCAGGCGGGGCAGAAGCCGCCGGTGCCCAAGGGTCTGGAGACGAAGGAAAGCAAGTAAGGCCGTTCGCCAAAGGCATTGCACCGCGAAGGACGCGGAGAACGCGGAGATCGGAATAAGGCGTTTTACCACGGAGAGCACGGAGACCACAGAGAGAAGCAAGGGGGGGTCGAATCGGTCGGAATGCAGAGTGGGCAATCTCTCCTGCCTTCAACCAAAGTCTCTCTCCGTGTCCTCCGTGCTCTCCGTGGTAAACTGCCTTTGCCTTCTCTGCGTGCTCCGCGTCCTCTGCGGTGCCACGCCTTGAGAACCGGGGGTGGGTTCGTGACCCAGCGCAGACACCATTACGAAGCGGCGTTCGAGGACTTTCTGCGCTCGTCGCGGATCCCCTATGTCGCGGTCGATGAGGCGAAGAAGGCGCTCCTGCCCGAGTCCGCCTCGCCGCGGCTGGAGGTGCACCGCGAGGGCGATGCACGGGTGTCGTCGGTGAAGTCGTTCGACTTTGTCATCTACGGCGAGTCGCAGAACCTGCTGCTGGAGGTCAAGGGGCGACGCATCAGCCCGCGGACCTTGGCGGCGGCCCGGACAGGTGCGGGCCGTGTCGGTTCGGCCCGCCCCGCCCGCTCGCGGCTGGAGAACTGGGTGACGCAGGACGACGTGGACAGTCTGGCGACCTGGGGCGCGCTCTTCGGCGGCGGGTTCGAGCCGGCGTTCGTGTTTGTGTACTGGTGCGAGGAGCAGCCGCCGGACGCGTTGTTCCAGGAGATCTTCGAGAGCCGCGGGCGGTGGTACGCGCTGCGGTGCGTGCTGCTGAGCGATTACCGCGCGAACATGAAGGTCCGCAGCCCGCGCTGGCGGACGGTGCACATCGCCTCGTCGCGGTTCGAGCAGATCAGCCAGCCGTTCACAGCCGGCCGCACGCTGCGGGCCCACGCCGAGAGCGAATTGCCGCTGCTGGAGCCGATCGGGTAAGGCGGTTCACCACAGAGAACACGAAGATCACGGAAGAGGAGCGAGACCGCGCTCTCCTGGTTGACATGCGGCCCCTCCCGACGCTGCTGTTCGGGCCTGCTCTGCGTTCTCGGCGGTGATGCCTTGTTGAGAACCAGGGCTCACCGCGGGGCGATCGCCGCGCCCACCGGGCGTTCCTGCACCGGGGGCGGGGCGGGGGGCACGGGGAGCTCGGGCATGCCCGGCAAGGGCTGGAACATGCCGTCGGGCGCGACGCGGAGCTGGTCGGACTCGAGCAGGTAATTGAGCACGGCGTTGCGGAGGTTGGTGCGGGCCTGGTCGCGGCGGTTCTCGGCGCTGAGCAGGTCGTTCTCGGATTGCACCACGTCGCGGGGCTCGACGGTGTCGATCTTGAGGAGCTGTTCCTCGAGGCGGCGGCGGTTGATCTCCACCTGCTGCTCCGCGAGCTTGAGCTGGAAGGCCGCGAGGTCGATGTTGCGGAGCGCGCCGCGGACGCTGACGACGATGTTGTCGCGGAGCAACTCGGTGGCCCGGCCGCGCTGCTCAAGGGCGATGGTGGCGGCCCGCAGGCCGTACTTCTCGATCTGGCGATCGAGCGGCAGGCTGAGCGTCGCGGTGCCTTCGACGGTGGTGTCGCGCGGGCTGAACGACAGGCCGCTGACATCGCGGTCGGGGTCGGCGGGCACGCTGGCCCGGCCGCCGATGTTGAGATCGGGCAGCAGGTTGTTCTCGGCGTTGTCCACCGCACGCTTGGCGTCGTCCACGCGGTCGCGGGCGTTCTGCAGATCGAGCCGGTACTCCAGCGCGGCACGGGTGGCGTCGTCCAGGGTGGTGTCGGGCAGAGGAATCTCCAGGGCGAGGGGCTTGATCACGACCTTGGTCGCGACGTCGAGCCCCAGGCGGACCTTGAAGCGGTCGAGCTGGAGGATGTAGGTCTCGCGCAGGCTCGCGAGCGAGGCCTGGGCGTTGAGCACGTCGTTCTCGGCGATGCTGACGTTAAAGGCGGGGATGCGACCGGCGTCCACGCGGGCCTGCGTGCCGTCGCGGAACAGGCGCAGGCTCTTGAGCGAGCGCTCCTGGTTCGCGATCTGGGCCTGGGTCTGGATCAACTGGAAGTAGTCGGTGGCGACGCTCACGAGGAACGAGCGTCGGAAGCGCTCGAACGAGCGTGCCTGGTAGATCAGATCGCGCTCGGCCTGGATCAAGGGCTCGCGGGCCACGTTGCCGGCGCCCCGCAACAGCGGGATGTTGGCGGCGAGCACCAGCGTCGAGGACTGGGTGTACCCGGCGGAGACCTGTTCGCGGAGGTCCTGGCTGGCGCCGGTGATCCACTGGGCCTCGACCTGGCCGCCGTAGGGGAGACGCTTCTGGGCCCGCAGCGTGTTGATGACGTTGAGCGCAGGGACGGGGCTGCCGTCGTTCCAGGTGTTGTTGATGTTGAAGGTGGTGTCGTTGAAGAGCCGCGGCTCCCAGCGGTGCTGCTCGGTGAGCAGGCGGATGACCGCGAGGATGTAGTCCTCTTCGCTGTTGAGGTACTCGCGGGCGGTCTTCTGGCTCTGGCGCCAGGCACCGGCGAGGTTGAGCTCGAGCGCGTTCTCGAGCCCGGTGCCGGCGGTGTCGCTGCCGTAGGCACCGGCGGCGTAGCCCTCGAGCTTCTTGGAGACGTCGGCGGCCTCGCTCTGGACGTTGTAGGTGAGTTGCTCGGGCCGGGGGTTGGTGGTCGGGGGCGCGGGGTCGAGCTCGCGCTGGCGCTGCGGGTCGTTGTGCGCGTGCGCGGCGAAGTTGCGGCCCAGGGTCGGGCTGGGCGACTTGTTGGCCTCGATCGCGGCGGAGCGGTTCTGGAGCATGTCGGCGACGCGGCGGTCGATCTCGTCCATCGAGGACGAGCAGCCGACGATCGCGAGTGAGAGACCGAGGGCGGCGGCAAACCGCACGGCACGAGAGGTCATGGGTGGGTGGATGCGCGAACGCGAGAAAGGCGAGGGGAAAACGGGCTGCGGGAGGCCGCTCCGTCTGGGATTCCGACGGTGCGGTGGGGCCGCGTCGATGATTTCCCGCATCCGCCGCCTCCGTTCGGTGTTTGAGAGGATTGCAAACCTCGCGGCAGGCGAGGATTCGCTACAGGAGTGTACCTTCTTTCAGACCCCGATGTTGCAAAGGACTTGGTCCTGCATACAGTTCGCCATCGTCGAGTTGACGCCCCATCCCGTTTGGGATTTGGACGGATGTGAGGGAGGACCTCTCCGTGGCCTCCGGGGTGTTGCCGGTCGGACCCGTGCGGGACGCACGTCCGGTCGTGTCGAGGGACGACACCTGATCGCATTCAGGCGTGGCCCTTGTCTCGAGGCCTTCGAGCGCTGGTGGTCTTTTCGACCAAGCGGCTCACGAGCCGGGATGCTCACAGTTGGTTGACAGGGCGCGGCGGACGCCGCGGTCTCTGTCTGAAGGCCCTTTGGGCTTCCTCCGCACACTGGCGGGGAAAGGACCCTTTCTCGATGGCTTCGATTACCTACGACGGACGCAGCCTCCTTATCGACGGCAAGCGCATCTGGCTGGTTTCCGGTTCGATTCAGTACACGCGCGTGCCGCGGGAGTATTGGGCCGACCGCATACACGCCGCCAAGCTCGCGGGCCTGAACTGCGTGGACACCAGTGTGGTGTGGTCGCGGCACGAATCGCGTCCGGGTCACTTTGACTTCAAGGGCGACAACGACCTTAAGCACTTCATCGACCTGGTCGGCAAGGCGGGCATGTATTGCTCGCTGCGGATCGGGCCGCACGTGGGCGCGGGGTTCGACATGGGCGGGATGCCCGCGTGGCTGGTGGCCAACAAGAGCGCCGAGGCCAAGGCCGCCGAAGCCAAGGTGGCCGAGGGCAAGCTGCCCGTGAAGCCCGACGGCGACGACAACGCCGAGACCCGCGCGATCAAGGCCAAGGTGATGCGCCTCCGCGCTCCCAGCCAGCCGTTCCTGGAAGCCGCGTCGCGGTTCATCAACGCGGTGTCGGCCCAGGTCCGCTCGCTGCAGGTGACCGCCACCGCCAAGGGCGGGCCCCTGGTGCTCATCCACAACGAGGCGAACTGGACCTGCGGCGATCAGACGGTCGCCGACGCCTACCTGGGCGAGATCCTCCGCTACATCCGCGAGTCGGGCTTCGATGTGCCGATCGTCAACAGCAACAATCTGTGGGCCGGCGTCGAGGGCGAGATCGACGGCTGGGCCGGAAGCGACGAGATGCTCAGCGCGATGCGTCAGTTCGCGATGGTGCGTTCGCTGCAGCCACGGTTCGTGGTGGACTTTGAGACCTGCGAGCCCGACGCCTGGGGCGTCGAGCGTCCGGCGCCCAAGCCGGCGTGGCTCTTGCAGCGCCAGCTCGCCGAGGTGCTCGCCGGCGCCGGTCAGTACAACCTCTCGCCGTTCCACGCGGGCACGAGCTTCGGGACCAGCAGCGGGCGGCTCGATCAGGCCCCGGATCACTTCCTGGCCGCCGGCGTGGCCGGGCGCGCTCCGCTCACCGAGACCGGCGGCGTGAACGAGTCGTTCGCGTTCCTGAAGCGCATCAACACGTTCGCCAACCGCTTCGCGCGGGTGCTGAGCGGCTTTGACCCCACGTTCCACCCCGTGATGGTCGCGCCGCGCCTCGCGCTGACGCACACCAAGAAGGGCAAGCACGACCCCCACGAGCCGCCGGCGACCGTGGTGCACGCCTCGGGCAGCCAGGGCGGCGTCGCGTTCGTCTTCACCCCCGGCCCGGCCGACAAGGGCGAGGTCCGCACCGTCGAGCTCATGATGCACGACGGCACGGTGCTGCCGGTGCACATGACCAACCAGTCGGTGGCGTGGTGTCTCATCAACGCCAGCGTGGGCGGGCGTGCCAACGTCGATTACTGCACGCTCTGCGCGCTGGGCGCCGTGGGACGCACGCTGGTCATCTTCGGGCCCTCCGGCCTGCACGGCACGATCTCGATCAACGGCTCGCCCCTGGAGCTCCGCGTCCCCGACGCCAAGGAGCGCCGCCCCGAGGTGATCGAGCACGAGAACGTCTTTGTCGTGGTGCTCAGCGAGGAGCTGGCGGACGCGACCTACTTCGCCGATGACGCGGTGTACGTGAACGCCGCGGGCCTCACCACCGACGGGCGTCCCCTGCCGATCCCGGGCGAGAAGCAGATCACCCGCGTGGACGGCGAGGGCGACGTGCGCACGGTGGACGTCGCAAAGCTCTCGACCAACAAGAAGATCGAGAAGGCGCCCGAGAAGATCGCGTTGTCGAACTGGGCGTGCGCGCCGCTGGATGACTACGTCTCGGGCGAGAGCGCCCGCTTCGCCGCCATCGACGGGCCGTCGGACCTGGCCACGCTGGGCACCGTGACGAGCTACGGCTGGTACCGGCTGCAGATGAAGCCCGCCAAGTCGGAGCGGGTGGTGATCACGGCTCCCGGCGCGGGCGATCGCCTGCACTTCTTCGACCGCGGGCGCGAGGTCGGCCTCCTGGGCGTCGGCCCCGGGGCGCACGCCACCATCGGCCTGTCGCTCCACAAGCCCGACCAGACGCTCGTCGTCCTGGGCGAGGCGCTGGGCCGCTACAGCGACGGGCGCCACATGGGTGAACCCAAGGGCCTCGTCTCGCACCTGCTTGAGGTCTCGCCGATCAAGACCGCCGCCCCCAAGGCCGAGCTTGGCGCACCCATCGACATCCTGCGGTACACCAACCCGGTCTACGGCGTGCGCCAGTCCGACGCCACGCTGCCCGAGCGCATCACCTGGCACCTGGGCAAGCGTTCGGGCGACATCGTGCTCGTCAACAAGGGCGTCGCGTTCGGGGCGCTCCTGGTCGTCAACGACAAGCCCGTCGGCGTGATCGACGGCGCCGGGCCTTCGACCATCCTGCTCGACCACGAGAAGCTCGGGCGCGGCAACGTGACCATCCAGCTCGCCCTGTTCCCGATGGACGGCGAGGAGGACAGCGTCGCCGCCGGCCTGATCGACTCGGCGGCCCACGCGATCGAGTTCCACGCGGTGGACTCGGTGGTGTCGCAGAAGTGCGAATGGTCGTTCGCGAAGTTCGACGTGCCCGCGGCGACGGCGTTCAAGGTCGGCGCCAAGCACGAGGAAGGCCCGGTGTGGTGGAAGACCAGCTTCACCACGCCCCACACCTCGGTGCCGATGTTCCTGGAGCTCGACGGCCTGACCAAGGGCCAGCTCTACCTCAACGGCAAGCACCTGGGGCGGTACTTCGTCGCGACCAAGCAGGGCAAGGACGTCGGCCCGCAGAAACGGTACTGGGTGCCGGCCTGCTGGCTGAAGCACGAGGGCAAGAAGCCCGATCCCAAGAACCCGCCGCAGAACGAGCTGATGATCTTCGACGAGCACGGCGGCAAGCCGACGCGCGTCAAGCTCGTCTTCGACGACACCGTCATGCCCATCACCACCGGCGTCACGCCCGAGGGCGCGTAAGACCAGCGCTCCGACACGACGGATTTGATTGCTGCTGCGCGGCGCGAGTGGCGGCACCAGTTCCGTTGTCGAGTTTCGGCGACGATTCACGGCGTGTGTTGCGACGCGGACGCAACTCGCCCAGACAGCCGGGAAGACTCACGCGTCAAGAAATTCTCGGGTTTCTGCAATATCACCCGCCGGCGGACGTGTTCCCTTTCACAACTCGGGAGGCCCACATGCACGCGAAGACCTTGGCGGGGTGGCAGCGCGATCATTCTGTCCGGACATTGTCTCATCGACTTTCTCGGACGCTCGGCGGTGGGCTTGGCGCTCGGCTCGCGCATCGTGTTGGCTGGCTTGCGGGCGGGATCGTGATGCTGACCGCTTCGGCGGCGTTGCCGCCCGTGCCCGTGCCGCCGGAGAACCCGATCACCGAGAACAAGCGCGTCCTGGGCAAGATCCTGTTCTTTGACGAGCAGCTCTCCACGTCCAACGTCGTCTCGTGCGCCACCTGCCACGTGAACGCCAACGCCGGAGCCGACCCGCGGCTGGCGCGCCACCCCGGGCCGGACAACATCCTCAATACCCCCGACGACATCATCGCCTCGCCGGGCGTGATCAAGTCCGACGATCTCAACAGCTACGACGTCGACGCCGTCTTCGGCCTGCGCCCCCAGATCACCAGCCGTGCCGCCAACTCCAACATCAACGCGATGTACGCGCCCGATCTTTTCTGGGACGGCCGGGCCCGCAGCCAGTTCATCGATCCCGAGACCGGTCAGGTCGCGATCCAGAACGGCGGCGGGCTCGAGTCCCAGGCCGCGGGCCCTCCGCTCAGCGATGTCGAGATGGCCCACAGCAATCTGAACTGGTCCACGCTCAACGAGAAGCTCCAGCGCGTCCGCGCGATGGATCTCGCGACCAACATCCCCGCGGATGTCGCCAACGTTCTGAACACCACGCGTTCGTACCGGGAGCTCTTCCGCCGCGCCTTCGGCGACGAGACGATCTCGGCCCGGCGGATCGCGTTCGCGTTGGCGACGTATCAGAGGACGCTGGTCGCGAACCAGACGCCGTGGGATGCGTTCCAGGCCGGCAACGCGGCCGCGCTCACGCCCAACCAGCAGCAGGGCCTGCAGGCGTTCCTGGCGGTCGGCCCCAACACCGCGAGCTGCGCGGTCTGTCACACACCGCCGCTGTTCGCCAACGTCATCAACAACCCGGCCCCGCCCTCGATGTTCCGCAACCTGGGCCTGCGTCCCAACAACGAGGACATCGGGCGCCAGGCCGTCACCGGCGTGCCGGGCGACCTGGGTCGCTTCAAGGTGCCGAGCCTGCGCAACGCGAGCCTGAAGCGCTCGTTCATGCACAACGGGCAGTTCAACACCATCGCGCAGGTGCTGGGCTTCTACGCCGGGGCCCGCAACATCCAGCCCCCGCCGCCCAACCGCGATCCGGTGCTCAACGGCATCAACCTCCCGCCCAACGTGGCGGGCCAGATCAACGACTTCATCAGCAACGGCCTGCTCGACCCCCGCGTCCGCGATCAGACCTTCCCGTTCGACCGCGCCACCCTCTTCACCAACCGCGGTGCCGATCAGGCGACCATCCTGCCCAACACCGGCACCGCCGGCACGGGCGGCACGGTCCCGCGCGTCGTCCTGCAGGCCCCGTCCATGATCGGCAACCGCGAGTTCCGCATCGGCCTCGACGGCGCGCTGGGCGGCAGCACCGCACGCCTGGGCGTTTCCTCCCTGCCTCCCGTCAACGGCCGCATCACGCCCCAGCAGTTCTTCGACATCCTCAACGTGGAGGGCAGCGGCGGCGGCGCCGGCTTCGCCACGCTCCACTGGCCGCTCCTGCCCGGGCTCGTCAACCCAGGCCAGGTGCTGTTCGTGCAGTGGTTCGTCGACGACCCGGGCGCGGTCGGCGGCCAGGCCGCGTCGCAGGTCGGACGCCTGCCCATCTTCTGTGGCAGCAGCGGCTGCCCCAGTTCGTGCAGCATGTCGGACTTCAACGGTGACGGACTCGTGGACGACAGCGACTTCGTGCAGTTCGCCCGAGCCTACTCCGAAGCCGTCGTCCCCCAGGCCAGCCCGGTGTTCGACCTCAACGCCGATCAGGCGGTGGACGACTCCGACTTTGTGCTCTTCGCGAGCAGCTACAACCAGTTGCTCTGCCAGTAACGAGTTCGTGATCGCATCAGATCATCACGCCGCCCGGTGCCAACGCCCCGGGCGGCGTCGCATTGAGCGGCGTCGTATGGAGCAGTCGCGTTGCGGGGCGCTGGGTGCACGGCTGAGTCGATCTTCAGCCATTTCCCGGTGTGCATTGCGGCGCGGAATGTGCCATACTCCGGCCGTGTCTGCGATCGTGAAAACCCCGGCACGACGCGGGGGGGAGGACCCCGCCGCGCTCCTGGAGCGCGCGACCGAGGCCCTGCGCCGCGAGCAGTTGGTCGTGCTGCCCACCGAGACGGTCTACGGCGTGGCGGCCCTCGCCACCTCGCCACGGGCCATGGCCGCTCTGCGAGCGCTGCAGGCCAGCCACGGCAACACCTGGCACGCGCCCGACCGTGCGCGCGTGCTCGCCACCGGTCTCATCCAGCACTCCGCTCACCAACGCCTGCTCGAGCGCTTGACGCCCGGCGGCGTGCGTTTTCTGATTGAGACCGATCGCTCCCGCTTCGCCGACGAGCCCGACGATCTCTTCCGGTTCGACGATTGCCTGTGCCTGCGGATCCCGGATCATCCGGTCACCGCCCGGGTCCTCGCCGCGCTCGACGACCCGGTGGCGATCGGGCGTGTGCCGACAACCATCAGCTCCCACGGGCGCGGGCTCGACAGCCCCGACCTCGCCGCCGCGCTTGAGGCGGCGGGCGTGGCGCTCGCCGTGGACGACGGCCCGACGCGGCTTGGGAACATCTCAACCCCCATCCGGCTGACACGGGCGGGCGGGTATCGCGTGCTGGGCGACGGGTCGGTCGATCGGCGAACAATCGACGAAGCTATGAAGCGTGTGATCCTCTTTGTCTGCAGCGGCAACACCTGCCGGAGCCCGATGGCCGAGGCCATCGCCCGCGATCTCTTCGACAAGAACCCGCCCAGCAACATGCCGCTGGTCGCGATGAGCGCCGGCACCTCGGCGTCCGACGGCGACGCCGCCACGCCCGAGGGTGATCTGGCGCTGCGGCACCTGGGCGTGCGCCCGCTCCCCCACCGCTCCCGCCACCTCACGCGCGAGATGATCCAGCAGGCCGAGGTCGTCTACGCCATGACCCATTCCCACCGGGCCGCGATCCTCCGCCTCGACCCCGACGCCGCGGGCAAAGTCGAGCTGCTCAGCCCCGCCGGCAAGGACATCCCCGACCCGATCGGCTCCGGGCCCGAGGTCTACATCTCCACCGCCGAGGCCATCCGCGCCGGTATCCTTCACCGGTTCCGTGCCCGCAAACTGGTCGAGGCTTAGGCCCGACCCGGAGGCTCCCGATGAACATCGCACTCGGCGCTGACCACCGCGGCGTCGCCGCCATCAAGCTCCTCGCCGAGAAACTCACGCGCGAAGGCCACCACGTCGAGATCGTCGGTGACTCTTCCGGTCAGCCCACCGATTACCCCGAGCCCGCCTTCAAGGTCGCCTCCAAGGTCGCCGCCGGCACCACCGATCTCGGTGTGCTCATCTGCGGCACGGGCGTGGGCATGTCCATCGCCGCCAACAAGGTCCATGGCGTGCGCGCCGCCAACGTGCACGACGAGCTCACCGCCCAGCTCAGCCGCAGCCACAACAACGCCAACGTCCTGTGCCTCTCCGCCGACCTCCTGGGTCAGCGCCTCATCGAGAAGATCGTCGAGGAGTGGATCGCCACGCCCTTCCAGGGCGGCCGGCACACCCGCCGCGTGGACAAGATCGTTGCGATCGAGCAGGGCAAGGACCCCGCCAGCGTGAAGGACTGAGGAGATCCGAGCCGCTACAGCCGCGTGCGCAGCCACTCCCACTGCTTCCGCACGCCGTCCTCGAAACTCGTCTTGGCGCGGAACCCAAGCTCCGCCGCCGCCCGCTCCGGTTCGGCCCACGTGGCCCGCACATCACCGGCCTGGGCCTCGGCGCGAGTCGCGTTGGCTGGCTTGCCGACGACTCTCGCGATCGTCTCGACCATGTGATCGAGCGTGACGGGGTGGCTGTTGCCCAGGTTCCAGATGCGGTAGCCGTGGGAAGGGATCTTCTCGTACGCCGCCAGCACGCCGCCGACGATGTCGTCGATGAACGTGTAGTCGCGGCTGGTGGATCCCTCGCCGAAGAGTCGGATCGGTTCGCCCCTGGCGATCTTGGTGAGGAAGAGCCGTATCGCGAGGTCCGGGCGCTGCCGCGGGCCGAAGACCGTGAAGAACCGCAGCATCGCCACCGGCTGCTGTGTCAGGTGATGGTGCGTGAAGCCGATCAGTTCGCAGGCCCGTTTGGTGGCGGCGTAGGGGCTGATGGGGCGCTCGACGCTCTGCTCTTCGCTGAACGGCCGGGGCGTCTCGCCGGCGCCGATCGTGCCGTAGACCGAGCTCGAAGACGCGATCACGATGCGTTCGATGCCCGCCGCGGCTCCCGCGGCCGCGCACTGATCGAGCAGCACGCTGGTGCCGGTCACGTTGGTGTGCGCATAACCCGCGGGGTCGGCGATGCTGGGGCGCACGCCCGCCCGGGCCGCGAGATGGATCAGACCCGACGGCTTGAAGCGTTCGAAGAGCGCCCGCATCGACGCCCGGTCGTTGATGTCGCCTTCGATGAACTCGAACTGGCCGTCGGGGCTGCGGCGAGCGGTCGCCGCGACCTCGGCCAGGTTGGCGCGCTTGAGGCTCTCGTCGTAGAACGGGTCAAAGTTGTCGAGCCCGACCACCCGCCGCCCGGCGCGCAGCAAGGCCTCGGCGGTGTGCGAACCAATAAACCCGGCGGCACCGGTGATCAGAACAGGTCGGGTGGGCACGCCGAATCATTGCGGCGTGGCGCGGGCCGGGCTGGCGGACGCGAACGGCCCTCGGTCTTCCAATGATCCGGCGTGGCCGTCCCCGTCCAACCCGCGCAGCAGCAGGCCGCGATCAACGCCGCGACGCAGGCCTTCGCGCAGGGTCGTCTGGATCTGGCCGACCGCATCTGCCGCGAGCTGCACGAGATCGGCTGGGACCACTGGCAGTCGTGGCTGATCGTCTCCCAGGTGGCGGTCAAGGTCGCACGACGCGACATCGCCGAGGACGCCCTGACGCGCAGCGCGGCGTTGCCCGGGGCCGAGACCAAGCGCCTCGACGCCATTCGGGCGCTGATCGCCGCGATGACGCCGGGCACGGACACCCCCACGGCATCACCCTCGCCCCCACCCTCAGCCGAGCGGGTGCTGGTGATTCGCTCGTGGTCGCAGGGATTCTGGTCGGATGTGGATCATGTGCTGGGGCAGTTGCTGCTGGCGGAGATCACGGGGCGTACGCCGCTGGTGCACTGGGGCGCGAACTCGCGCTTCGGCGGGCCGCAGTTGCCGCGGTGGAAGAACCCGGGCGAGTCGGATCCGGCGCACAACCTGTGGAACCACTTCTTCAAGCCGGTGTCGAACCTGACGCTGGCCGATGTGCTGCGCGATGCCAAGGGCAAGAAGCTCTTCCCCAGCAAGTGGAACGACGCGAATCTGACGGTGATCGACAACGGGGCGATGGCCGGGCCGCAGTCGCGGATCGCGGCGGTGTCATTCCTCAATCGCCCCGAGCCGATCGCGGTGAGTGATTTTCACACTCCGGTGATGGCGCTCAAGCACTGGCTGCCGCGGGAGCATCGGCTGTTCGGCCAGCCGCTAGATGTGATCTTCCTCGATCTGATCGGCAAGTACCTGATCCCGTCGGACGCGATCGCGGCACGATTGGAGGAACTTGCCGCGGGTGTGCGCACGTCCACCATCGCGGTGCACGTCCGCGGCAGCGACAAGCACGTGGAACTGCCGCAGCTCGATCAAGCGTCGGCGATCTACCACCAGCACATCGCGGCGCTGATGCAGAAGTTCACGGGCGCGCGCGTGCGGCTGTTCACCGACTGGCAGCCCGCGGTCGCGGAGTACAAGGCGAAGTACACCGATCGCCTCGACGTCGCCGACGCAACCCGCACGAGCAGCCGCACCGGGCTGCACTACCAGCCCGCGCTGATCGGCACCAAGATCGGCGAGGAAGTGCTGCTCGACACCCTGCTCGCCGCCCGCTGCGACGCGTTCATCGGGCTGGGCTACAGCAACGTCTCGGCGTTCATGAAGTACTTCGGGCGGCTGGGGCCAAAGAAGTGGACGGACGAGACGGCTCTCTTGCTGGGGCCCCATTTGCATTACACGTACAACCCCGGGCTACTGATGCCGAGGTGAGCCGCACGTTGCACGGGTGCCACTGCCGAGCGCTTCGTTCGGCAGTGCGAAGGTCCACCAACACGCGCCGTCACCCGCGTATCGTCCCTGCATCTCCGGGCGTCTTCACACGGCCCAGCAAAGCGCTGGGCCGTGGCACCCGAGCCGAGACCGTTTGTTGAGTATCCGCGACCCCAAGTTCACCTTCCTCGGCACCGGCACCTCCAGCGGCGTGCCGGTGATCGGCTGCGACTGCGAGGTCTGCACCAGCACCGACCCACGCGACAGCCGCCTGCGCACCAGTGCGTGCCTGGAGTGGATCGACCCGGAAGGCAAGCCCCGCTGCGTGCTGCTCGACACCAGCCCCGACCTGCGGCAGCAGGCGCTCAAACACAAGATCCGTCGCGTCGATGCGATCCTGTTCACGCACAACCACGTCGATCACACGTTCGGCCTCGACGAAGTCCGCCGCTACAACGCGATGCAGCAGCACGCGATCGATGTCTACGCCGAGCCGCGGGTCATCGAGTTCCTGAAACGCGTCTATCAGCACATCTTCGATAGCGACAAGAACATCAACCAGTCGTTCGTCGCGACGCTGATCGCGTTCCCGATCGAGCCCGCACGCCCGATCGATCTCCACGGCCTGCGCTGCACGCCGCTGCGCGCGATGCACGGCCGCCTGCCGGTAGTTGGTTTCCGAATCGAGCCGGCCCCTTCTCACCCCTCACCCCTCACCCCTTCCATCTTCCCTCTCATCTACCTCACCGACGTCTCGGCGATCCCCAACGAGACCTGGCCGCTGCTCGAAGGTTGCCGCACGCTTGTCCTCGACGCCCTGCGGCATCGCCACCACCCGACGCACCTGACCCTCAGCCAGGCGATCGGGATCGCCCAGAACGTCGCCGCGGAACACACCTATTTCGTGCACATGACCCACGATCTTGGCCACGCCAAGACCCAGGCGGAGTTGCCCGAAGGGATGGAACTGGCGTGGGATGGGTTGGTGCTAAGCGAGTGACATCTACCAGTCTGCTGGCTTACGAATCCAACCTCCATGGCCATCGGGAAACTCTAATGGAAACTGTGCCCGTTTCAGCAGATTGAGGGGAAGATCCATCGCCTTGGTCGCAGCGGCTCGCAACTCAACCGCGGCACTGCGATCAGGATCACGTGCCGGCACATACACGACCACTCGCTTCTTCGGAGCTCGGCTTCGAATTCGCCGCACCGCGGGCACGAGATCTGAGTCGCCGGAGACGAGCACGAAGATATCGGCGCGATCCTCCACGGCGTCTTCGAACAACTGCAGGGCGATCTGCACGTCGGTTCGCTTCTCCGATGGAACCGCGAAGCGGCGAGAGCCACCGTGGCAGCATCCATCCACCCGGCAAACGACGTCCTTCATCCGGAAACTGCCCAGCTGAATGGAGACGATCTCAGTGGTCGCCAAGGCGCGGAGATACTCCGTTTGATTTCGCGCGGAATCTGGGGATCGCACAATCGCGGTGAAATAATGGATCCCACGGAGGTCATCCGCACGCCGAAGAATGCGAAAGTACCGCTCGAGATCGAGCCACTTGTCAGGGCCGTTCTGGAGCGCCCCCCGGTAGAGATTGAAGCCATCGACGTAGACGATAACTCGCGAGGTCATTCCCGATCCTACCACAACCCGAATAATCACGATGGCTTATAGATTTTCCCGAACAATCTATTGGATTTACTCGTACTATTTCTGTAGACTTTCCGAAGAGTCTGCTGAGTGCCCATCGAGGCACGAAACCTGAAGCATCCCGGCGAAAGCCGGTTGGGCGGCCTATACGGCCGCCTGTTTTTTTACCCGCCGCGGCCCTAAACTTGCCTCCCTATGGGCAAGACTCGCGAGATCAAGAAGCGCATCAAGGCCGTCGGCAACATCCGCCGCATCACCAAGACGATGCAGATGATCGCCACGGCGAAGTTCTCCGCCGCCCAGCAGCGGGCCGTCGCCAGCCGCCCGTACACCGATGCCCTCTTCGAGCTCGTCGCCGGTCTCGCCAAGGCCCTCGGCGAGCTCAAGCACCCGCTGCTCTCCGGCCCGGAGAAGAAGGCCGGCGGCAGGCCCCTGACGCTGATCCTGACTTCCGACCGCGGCCTCTGCGGCCCGTACAACGGCGCGATCCTCCGCACCGCGATGGCCTTCGCCCGCGAGAACCCCGCCAACCGCGCCGGCTTCATCGAGCTGGTCGGCAAGAAGGGCGCCGGCTTCCTCAAGTACAACAACATCCCCGTCTCGCAAGCCCACACCTTCGGCGACAAGCCGTCGTACGAGGCCGTCGAGACGCTCGCCCAGAACTACATGGACCGCTTTACCGCCGGCGAGATCACCAGCGTGCACATCGTCTACATGAAGTTCCTCTCCGCCGGCAAGCAGGTGCCGACGGTGATGCAGCTGCTGCCGTTCAAGGCCGATGCCCTTGAGAAGCACACCCCCGGCAAGATCGAGAAGGCCACGGGCGAGTCCGCGGCCGCGACCACGCAGTACGAGTTCAGCCCCGACGCGGCCCAGCTGCTCGGCGAGTTGCTGCCCGCGGCGGTGAAGGCCGTGCTGTTCCAGTGCTTCAACGACGCGGTCGTCAGCGAGCATGTCGCCCGCATGGTGGCGATGAAGGCCGCGACGGACAACGCCGGCAAGATGGGCAAGCGTCTCACGCGTACCTTCAACCGCGCCCGCCAGGCCCAGATCACGACCGAACTCACCGAGATCGTCGCCGGTGCCGCGGCACTGGGTTGAGCCGACGCACACGAAAGACAACGCATCGCACCTAGAGAGCCTCTCGCGTCAGCGAGAGGTTTTTCTTTTCTCGGTCGCCGCGGAAGGCGTTTCACCGCGGAGGACGCGGAGAGAAACAGGAAGAATTTACCACGGAGATCACGGAGAGCACAGAGAAAGACAAAGAGGTGGGATGGGCTCAAGGCAATGCTCTGCATCGACGCCTTGATCCATGCATCAACTCCGTGATCTCCGTGCTCTCCGTGGTGAATTGCCTTTGGTCTTCCTCCGCGTTCTCCGCGTCCTCCGCGGTGAAATGCTCTCACACCTTCGGCCCGCTCGTCCCCAGCTTCGCGATCGCGTCCTTGTACTGCTCCCGCAGCGGCTCGACCACTTCCTTGATGAACCGCTCGGTCTGCTCGACGCTCCGCCCGACGTACTTCATCGGGTCCATCACGCCGTCCCAATTGAGCTCCGCCGACAGCGGCCCGCCGCGCTTGGTGCTCCAGAAGTTCTTGTCGTTCTTGAGGCGCTCCAGGAGGTCGTTGTCCAGCCCTTCCTGCTTCACCCGCAAACCCGCGGCCTGCGCATGCTGGCGGATCAACTCGTGGTAGTGCTGGCGATCGCCGCCGAGTTTCACACACTCCATCAGGATGTTCTCGGTCGCCATGAACGGCAGCTCGGCCATCAGGTTCTTCTTCACCATCGCCTCGTGCACTATCAACCCCGACGCCACGTTGTGCATCAGGTCGAGCGCCCCGTCGAGGGCGAGGAAGGCCTCGGGCAGCGACAGCCGCCGGTTCGACGAGTCGTCGAGCGTCCGCTCCAGCCACTGCGTGGCGGCCGTGTCGTACGCGTTGCCGACGAGGTTCATCACGAAACGGGAGAGGCCGCAGATCCGCTCGCACCGCATCGGATTCCGCTTGTACGGCATCGCCGACGACCCAATCTGCTTGTCCTCGAACGGCTCGTCGATCTCCTTGCGGTTGCACAGGAGCCGGATGTCGGTGGCGATCTTGTGGAGGACGGAAGCGGAGGCCGCAAGTTCTGCCAAGATATGGGCGTCACTCACTCGCGGATAGGTTTGCCCCACCACTGCATGAACTAGTTCGTCCATGTCACAAGAAATATCCAGATGATTCCAATCAAAGAGCTTCGCTACCCAACGGCTCTCAAGTTCGTCCACTCGAGCCGGGCTTCCATCGAGGAGCTGAAGGAATGATGCCTGCGTACCAGTTGCTCCCCGAAGCCCTCGAAGGAGTTCGGCGGGGTTTTCTGCAAATCGAAATCGCCGTTGGCACAGCGAAAGGTCATACGCCCAAAGTGCAATGCGGCGGCCGAAAGTCACGGGTTGTGCCGGCTGAAAATGTGTAAAGCCAAGAGTTGGCACACGCATCGTGCGGTTTGCCTGATCCGCGAGCGACAAAATGACGCGGGTGATCTTTGCCTCTACAAGGTCAAGCGAGTCACCAAGGACCAAATTGTCCGCATTGCACACCACATCCTGACTCGTCATCCCCAGATGGATGATCCCCTTCGCCTTCGGGCACGAATCACCCAGCGCGTGGACATGGGCCATGACGTCGTGCCGCAGCTCGCGTTCGTACTTCTCGGCGAGGCGGATCTCGTCGTCGGTGATCCCGCGGCTCACGACCGCCCGCAGCTCCTCGACCTGCTCCTTGGTGACGGGCAAGCCCATCTCGTGCTGGGCCTCGGCCACCGCGAGCCAGATGCGTCGCCAGGTGTTGAACTTGTGCCGCGCCGACCACAGCCGCAGCATTTCCTCGCTCGCGTTGCGGGTGGCGAGGGGGCTGGTGTAGGTGTCATACGGCGAGGGATTCGCGGCCATGCCGCTAGGGTACGAGAGATCGGAACTCTTCGACGCTCACGCCCGCATCCCGGATGATGGCTCAGAGCGTGCCCGACTTCAGCTCTTTGTGATCGGGCACAGTGACCGGCTGGCGAGAGGGGTCCGTCGGGTGACGCAGCCGAAGATGACTGCCCTTCTGATGAACGACCTCGTAGCCAAGCCGCTCCAACGCGGCGACCGCTTGACGCCCAGAGATGACAGGCAACCCGCTCATGCCGCGATCGTGATCTCGGTGACGATGGCCGGACCGGTCGTCGGCACCGCTTCCCCGCGCGAAGCCATGTCTTCGAGAACGAGTTCAATCGCCTCACGGATATTGGCGAGAGCCTCTTCGACCGTCTCGCCTTCGCTGTAGCAGCCGGGAAGGGCGGGGCACTGCACGAAGTACCCGCCTTCGGGCTGCGGCAGGAGCATGACGGGAAAGGACTTGCTCATGCGATGATTCTATCAGTGATCCACCGCGCTCACGCCGCCCGGCGGTCCCGATCGATCTTCTCGCGCTCGTGCCAACGCTGCGGCCGGACGTTCGACGGCGTGTCTGCCGCCTCCATCCAATCCTCCGCGTTCCGCAGGTGCATCTCGGCCTTGCAGGTCTTGCGATAGCCCAAGAGCCGCACCACCTCGAGCACATCCGTCCACGTCGGGAACGTCTTGCCGTTGGCCTTCTTGAACGCGTCGATGGCCGACAGGAACAGGAACTGTTCCTTGGTCATCTCGCCCTCTTCGGCGCTCTTGGTGAAGTCCGACAGCCGGCGGCCGCGGCCACGGCGGCGCTCCAGGCCGGTCGGGTCCTCGGTGCCGTTGCGTTTGGCGATCTCGCGCCGGTCCAGCCCCAGCCGCCGATCGACCACGCCGCTGTAACCCAGGCCGACACCCGTCTGCGGGTTGAAGGTCGGGTTGGGCGCGTCCGCGGCCCGGCGTTCGGGCTGGGCGGGGCGTTCGGGTTGGTTCGACTCGGTGCTCATGCGACTCTCCTGCGGCTCTCCAGCGCCTCTACGGCGCTGGGGCCGTCGGCACGCGGACCGGCCGCTCCTCCCCTCCCGAGGCGAGCGCACCGTGCCCACCCCCCAATCGTCCGGTAGCGGCCCCGGCTTGACCCGGTCCGCCCGACGCCGCCAAGGGACCCCGCCGGCGTGCGGGCCTTGCAGGATCGATCGCGCGTCACGCCCGAGAACCGATCCAAAGACGCCCGAGCGACGCCCGGGACACGAAAAAGCCCCTCCGCGGGGAGGGGCTTGTGCGAGCCTGTCGTGATCGACGGTCGGAGGTGGTCCCTGGAGGATCAGAGTTCCTCGTCCTCGTCGTCCTCTTCGTCGTCCTCGAAGCCGTCGTCATCGAGTTCCTCGTCGGCGTCGTCGTCGAGGAAGTCCTCGTCGTCGTCGAGGTCGGCGTCGTCGTCCACGCCCTCCTCGTCGTCCTCGTCGTCGAACGACTCGTCCTCGTCGTCCTCGTCATCGTCCTCGTCGAACATCTCGACCTGAGCGGGCCAGCGCGGGCCCGGCGGCGAGAGCTCGTCGCGCCCGGGCGACTGCGGCTCCTGGGTTACCACCCGCGGCCCGCCCCGTCGCTCGTCCGCTTCCCGTGCAAACCTGGTCATCATCGCCACCATCGATCCAGCCCTCTCTGATTCACGCGGCCTTTGGACGCCGCGATCGGTTTCTTCGGCGAACTCACTGCACCAACAGATCGTTCTTCCTTGCGTCCCCACGGGAGGCGGTACAGTACAGCCTTTCCAGCCCCTGTCAATCCCTTCCCCGCCACCCGCTCACGGTTCCAATCTTCAACACCCCATCCCCCGGCGGCCGATCTTTCCCCCGTTCCCGCCCCGCGTCCAGTCGCCCCCGCCCACCACTTTCGACCCCTTCGACCGCGACGCCGAGCCGCCCGCGACCCACGACATGACCCAACCCAGCGCCCCAGCCCACGGCTTCAACCCGCTCGCCGGCGTCTTCGCCCTCGTCATTCCGGGCCTGGGTCACCTCTTACTCGGTCAGTTCCGCCGCGCCGCCCTGATCGCCACCGGCATCCTGGGGCTGTTCTTCGGCGGGCTCTTGATCGGCGGGATCGACGCCGTTGACAAGGAAGAAGACACCCTGTGGTTCATCGGGCAGTCGCCCGTGGGCGTGCTGACCTTCGCCACCAACTACATCCACCAGACCCAGTACAAGGGCATCGACCCCAACCGCCGCAACGCCCCGCGTCGCATGGCCGGTCCCAACGAATCGATCAACGCCCAGGGGATCATCACCCCGAGCGGCACTCCCGCGGCTCAGCGTTCGCTCTCCCGCGTGCACGACATGGGCGTGCTCTTCACCGTGGTCGCCGGCCTCTTGAACGTGCTGGCCGCCATCGACGCCGGGTTCCCCCCGCGGAACCGAAAGGCCTGAGATGCTCGCCTACACCCCCTTCATCGATCCGATCTCCACCCTTTGGCCCGGTGCGTACTCCTCGCCCTGGTTCGTGAACGTGCTGTGCCTGGCGCTCATCTCGGTTCTCACCGCGACCGCGTACAAGGCGCTGCGGATCCCCGACCTTTCCGGACCGCTCCCCCGGGCCGTGGCGGTCGCCGCCCGCCACATCGGCGTGCTCGCGCTGCAGATCTTCTTCGGCGTGCTGGGCCTGGGCGTGGTGACACACGTGCTGGTGTTCTACCTCGTGCCGCACATCGCCCCGATGTGACCGGTTGTGACGCACCGGCTGCGACGCGCCCTCCCTGACGCCACGATGACACGCCCTAGTGCAACCGACCTCACGGGCACAACAGGGCGTTGTACGCCTGCGCGAAGACCAGGAAGTCGCTGTCGTCGGTGAGCTGGTCGCCGTTGAAGTCGCCGCCGATGTCGATGAGGTTGTTGTAGAAGCGTGAGAAGAGCACGAAGTCCGAGTCGTCGACGGCCTGATCGCCGTTGAAGTCGGGCCGGCACGAGGCCGACGGGCCGCGGGCGTTGGACGTGACCGTCACCGCGGCGTTGAGGCTGCTGCCGCGGCTGCTGCGGGCGCCCCAGCGGGTGGGCGCGAACATCGCCTGCCCGAGCGACACGGCGAGGTAGTACTGATCGGCGGGCAGGGAGGAGCCGTTCTGGTTGCTCAGGGCCCGCCCCGCGACCAGCCCAGAGTCCGGCGTGGGTACACCACGCGACGCCGCCGTGCCGTACGAGAGCTGCGCAAAGGTCGTCTGCGGCCCGCAAGGCCCGTCGCCGCAGCCGTTGTTCCCGTTGTAGCTCGCGCCCGCGAGGCTGATGCTGCTGGCGTTGGCCAGGAACCCGGAGCTGTTGTACAAGGCGAAGTTCCACTCCCCCATCACCGACGATCCGGGCTGGGTGATGTCGAGGTAGGTGATCGCGGGCAGCAAGGCCCCGGTTTTCTGGTTGATCTGGTTCGTAGTCGGGATCGCCGACGCGAGCGTGAAACGCACCCAGCCGACGGTGCGGGGACGCACGTTGAACACCGGGGCGACGTCGGCGCCGCCGTCGAGCACGCCCAGGTCGGCGCCGGGGTTGAGATCGGGCGGAGCCGCCGGTGGGGCCGGCGCGGTCTTGCGGGTGTTCCCCATCAGGGTGAGCGTGAAAGGGATCGAGCCCGACACCGCGGGCGTGTCGAAGTTCCAGGCGTCGCCGAAGGTCGTGCCCGCGGGCGCCACGACCAGGTAGTACTCGCCCGCGGGAAGATCGCCCTCCTGCCCCGCGTACTGGGCGGCGTTCGCGGGACCGATGCGGCGTCCGACCCCGAAGCTCATCTGGAACGCGTTGCGATTGTTCAGGCTCGGCGGCGTGTCCGGCCCGCTGCCGCGGCTCTCGGCGACCTGAAAGACCGATGAATTCGACCGGTAGATCGCGAACGTGATCGGCTGGGCCGAGTTCTCGGTGTCGAGATCCAGGTACGTGCCGTTGGCGTAATCGGCGGGGTTCGCGATCTGGAAGCGATACACGCGGTACGGCTGCACCGACGTCAGCGAGTTACTGACCTGCACGATCGAATCTGGGAGCGGCGCACCAGAAGCGATGAGATCGACCGCCGGCACCGTGGCCGGCGCATCGGTCGCGCCCAGCAGGCCGAACGCGAAGCCCATCGTCAAGGGCGTCGAATTCTGGTAGCGGCGCTCCTGCGGCGTTCCCACCGGGTAGACCAGCGACTGCCCCAGGAATGTGCCGGTGAAATCCACGTCACGCGCGTACTGCGGGTGCGTCGTGCCGGGCGACGCGGCGTTGCCAATGGGCGCGAGCTGCTCGAACGTCTTGGGGCCCGTGAGCGCACCGAGCTGCAGACCGGTGTTGGTTCCGAAGTACCACACCACGCGGGTGTCGGTCTGGTTGATCTTGAGCAGGTTGTTGCTGGTCAGGGGCGCACTGCCGGGCGTGCCCGGCTCGAGGAACGCGGCGTCGACGATCAGGCCGGTGTCGCCGAACGGAAGCGTGAACGGTGTCGGCAACGAGAAGAACCCGCTGCGGGTCACAAAGCCCGGGAAGATGTTGGTGTCAAAGCCCGTGATCGTGAGCGTGTACAGGGGCAGCGCCGCCGGATTCAGCATGCCCGTGCCCAGCCCGGTGAAGCCCGCGAAATTGAAGTCCGCGGGGCGATAGAAGGAGAAGCGCACGTCCCACTTGGCCGTGCCGCCCTGCAGGCCCCACGCGTAATTCATGCCCGTGATCACGCGCGCGCCCGTGAACTGCGGGCCAAACGGACCGTTGTTGAACGCGATGTCCTCGGCGATGTGCGAGCAGCGACTCAGGGTCGCGCCCTGGTAGTTGAACGTGTTGGTGATGCAGTCGTACACCACGACCGTCAGCGTGTCGCGGTCCTCGAAAGGGCCGAAGCGCGAGGCCAGCGCGGACCGCTCCGGATCGAGGTCGGTGCGGAATCCCAGCCAGCCCGGCGCGAGTTGGCCGGGCCCGAGAACCACATCCACGGGTTCGGCGGCGAGCGCTCGCCCCGCCGCGCACAGGATCACGACTCCGAATCCTCGGGCATGCAACAACACATCCTCCTTTCTGTCGGCGGCGTCGGCAGGTGTGCCGAGTCGTCCGGGCCCCGCGGTCTATACGAAAGCGAAAGCGGCGGCGGATCCGGGTGTCTTTCGGATCCGCCGCCGCTCAGCATAGCAACAGGGTCAAGTTTTCGGGCGTTGGGGTCTACAACCGGGCTTGAAGACCCCAGCCTTCCGGAGCCTTATGGGCAGAGGAGGGCGTCGTAGGCCGTGGAGAACTCGGCGAAGTCGCTGTCGTCGGTGAGGGTATCGAGGTTGATATCGCCGACGAGGTCGATGAGGTTGTTGTAGGCACGGGCGAAGATCACGAAGTCGCTGTCGTCCACG
>DASVYC010000009.1:0-15230 GCA_036392375.1 Phycisphaerales bacterium | reverse complement strand
GCCCCGCTCCAGGTGCGTCAACGGGTGCTTGGTCGCCGACGAGTTCGCCAGCTTGAGCGCCTTGGAATCCGCCACCGCTACGCGCCCCTTGCAGTCGTTGGCCTCGCGGCACACCCCGCTCTTCAGCAGCTTCCACATGTCCGGCCGCGCACACCCCTCGTCCCATTCCTCAACGCGGAACGCGCTCAGCCCAACGCACAACGGCCCGAGCAACGGCCCGAGCCCAGCCTCGTCAATCCCGACAACAACCAGCGGCATGCGGGCATGATACCCAACAGGCGAATTCCGGTGAGGCCTCCGCGTAGAGCCTCTCGCGTAAGCGAGAGATCGCGAGACGCTGCGATGACTACACACGCCACCGAACTCGCCCTGACGGGCGAGGCTCTATCGACGCCGCCTTCCCCAAAAACCGACAAGGCCCGGAAGACCGGGCCTCGTCGAAAGTGCGGCTGAGAGGAGTCGAACCTCCACGGGTGTGACCCCACTAGAACCTGAATCTAGCGCGTCTGCCAATTCCGCCACAGCCGCAGCGGGTCGAAAGGGTATGCCCCACGACAGCCCATGACAACACCCTCACGTCTGGTCGTACACGTTTGCCCAGTCACTGACGAAGACTGTCGGAAATTTTCTCGACCGCAGCCGCAAACGCGTGTTGGTCTCGCCAGTTCGAGAAGTCTGGAACGAAGTACTCACGTATCGCTGCAGCCAAATCCTGACCGGAATCTGCGTCAACAAGTACCCAATTTCTGAGGGATTCGAACGGAACGATTGCGATCGGGAAAAGAACTTGACGCTTCTCAGTACGTTCTCTGCGGCGAGCCCGAGCAATCTCCGTCCTGACCCAATCGCTATTCATGCTGTTTTCTGAAAGTACAACAAGCAGTCGGTCGTAGAGATGAATTGCCGCGTCGACCTGATCAAAGAGCTTGAATCCCGGCTTTAGGTCCTCTGGCGCATACCAACAGTGGAGTTTCCGCTTCGTCAGAGCGCGATGCAAAGCTCTCGCAAACTCGTCGTCTCTGCTGCTATGCGAGATGAAACACGAGTGATGTCGGATTGGTCCGCTGTTCGAGGAGCGACTCTGGGTGGCATCGACTGCCTCCAGCGGTATCCCACAGCCCTGAAAGAACGCCGCTGGCGCGAAAGCTGCAACCGAATTGAGTGACACGGTATCAAATGATGAGGGTGCCAGGTGCAACGCCTCGCCGAGATCGTCCACCCTTTCGAAGTCGCACAATACAAACACAGTTTCGCCGAGCACTACGCGGCGAAATTGCGACCCGATGAACCGACAGCGTCGGAACAGGGCCCCTAGGAACGTAGCGTTGGCAAGTACCGCATCCTCAAGGATGCACGCCGTCATTGACAAATTCTCACTAATGGCATTTGAGAAATTAGTACCGGCAAGGCTGCAATTCTGAAACATCGCCCCGATCAAGTTCGCGCCCTCGAAGTTCACCCCATCCAGTCGAGTCGAATGGAAAACTGCTCCGCGCAGGTCAGCACGAGAGAAATCAGCATTCGACGCGTCCGCTTCAAAGAGATCGATCGCACGAAGATCGAGGCCACAAAAAGATGCGCCCGAGATATCGATCCGAATCTTCGGGTCGCCGAGCAGTCGTGCCTCAAGGGAAGATGCTCCCCTCGCGACAATCAATACGTGGTCGCTATTTGCCATGTCGCCGTCCTGCTAGTCCCTGCCTATCCCGCCTTCGTCGGCGAGTAGAACGGCATCTTCACCACCTTGCCCTCAAACATCGCCCCCTCCCGCCCCGTGTCCACCTGCACCGGCGTTCCCAGCGCCGTCATGCCGGCGTCGACGAACGCCATCGCGATCGGGTAGCCCAGCGTCGGGCTCACGCAGCCGCTCGAGACGGTGCCGATGGGCTTCCCGCCCGACAGCACCGTCATCCCTTGGCGTGCCGCACGCTTGCCCTCGAGCTGCAGCCCCACCAGCTTCTTTTGAATGCCCGCCTTCTGCGCGGCCTCGAGCGCATCCTGGCCGACAAACCGCTCGCCTCGGTCCTGCGTGTGCTTGTCCATGGAGATCGCAAAGTCCACGCCGCACGAGAGCGCGTTGATCTCTTCGCCCAGTTCATGCCCGTACAGCGGCATGCCTGCTTCGATCCGCAGCGTGTCGCGTGCGCCCAGGCCCGCGGGCTTGATCACCGCATCAGGCGAGTCCGTGTCGATGTCCTTCAGGATCAGCTTCATCGCCATCCCCAGCATCCCCGCCGGCAGGATCGCCTCCACGCCGTCCTCGCCCGTGTAGCCGGTCCGGCTGACGATCACCTTCATGATCATCAGGTTCTTCACCGCAAAGCGATATCGCTTCAGGTTCGGGATCTCGCTGCTGAACTTGCGGATCATGTCGATGACCTTCGGCCCCTGCAGCGCCACCATCGCCGTGCTCAGCGTCTGGTCCTCAATCTTGAGCTGCATCTCCCCCGCCGCCTTCACCTTCTCAAAGTGCGGCAAGAGCTTCTCGCGATTGCTCGCGTTCACCACCAGCAGGAAATCATCTTCATCCATGCGGTACACGATGATGTCGTCGTGCACGCCGCCCTGCTCGTTGCACACCAGGCTGTAGCGGCACTGCCCCGCCTGCATGTCGCTGATTCTCCGCGTGCACAGCCGCTCCAGAAACCGCCGCGCGTGCCGGCCTTGCACCTTCACGCGCCCCATGTGCGACACGTCGAACAGCCCGCCGCTCTTGCGCACCTGATGGTGCTCTTCGAGGATGCCGGTGTAGAACATCGGCATGTCCCAACCGGCGAAATCGACCATCTTGGCTTTGCGGTCGAGGTGGTACCCGTGAAGCGGCGTCTTGTGCACGAAGAAACTCCAAAGTGCGCGAGCAGAGGAATGGAATGCAAGCCTACGCGCGTGAGCAGACCTGAATCGACCGCGCTAAACACGACGCCTACCCACAAAATCACCCGTCGCGACTCCCCCTCTCAGAGGGAGGGGGCCCGGGGGTGGTTCCCTTCGTGCGCACTCGCCTTGGTGCCACTCTGCAGTGTCCTCGTGCACTGTTTCCATCACCCGCCCTACCGCCGAATTCCAAACCCCCGCTCCCCCTCCACGACTGCCATCCCCGCCCGCACCGCCGACACGATGTTCCGCGCCAGCCGCTCCCCCACCTCCTTCAGGAACCCCTCCACCGCCGCTGGCGATCCCTGCGCTTCCAGCGTCACATCCCCGTCCGCCTCGTTGCGCACCCAGCCCGTGATCGGGTCCGCCGAGTCCACAACCGTCTGCGCGATCCACGCGCAGGTGGCGCGAAACCCAACCCCCTGCACCCGGCCCGAGTAGCGCACCTGGATCCGAATCACTGGCCGCCGCGGCATCGACATGCCGTATTGTCGCCTGTCACCCACTCCCTCGCTCTCTTCAACAAATCAGGCCCTCAGCCCGCGAGCGAATAATCACCCCGGAGGATCCGTGGCCAAGGGCTTGTACCAAGACAACGACGATGTCCAGCGCGTCCGCGACGCCGTCAGCATCGAGCGCATCATCGCCGAACACGTCACCCTCAAGCCCAAGGGCCGCGAGTTCGCCGGCCTCTGCCCCTTCCACGACGACCACAACCCCTCCATGGCCGTCGTCCCCCGCAAGCAGATCTTCCACTGCTTCGTCTGCGGCACCGGCGGCGACGTCTTCAGCTTCGTCCAGAAGTTCCACAAGATGGACTTCCGCGAAGCCCTCGAGTACCTCGCCCAACGCGGCGGCATCGAGCTCAAGCCCCGCAAGGCCCCCGCCCCCGGCGAAGAACCAGCCACCAGCCGCACCAAGCTCATCGAGGCCAACGCCACAGCCGCAGAATTCTTCAAGACCATCTACCGCCACCCCGAGCACGGCAGTGCCGCCCGCGCAGTCGTCGCCATGCGTGGCATCAGCGAGGAAATGGTCGAACGCTTCGGCGTCGGTGCCGCCCCCGATCGCATGGACGGCCTGCTCCTCACCCTCTCGCGCAAGGGCCTTGATTCCCGCGTGTTTATCGAAGCCGGCTTGCTCCGCGACCGCGAAGGCCGCGTCTACGACACCTTCCGCCACCGCTTGATGTTCCCGATCACCGACCAGATCGGCCGCTTCATCGCCTTCGGCGGGCGCAAGATGCGCGACGAGGACGAGCCCAAGTACCTCAACAGCCCCGAGAGCCGCGTCTTCAACAAGTCCGCCACACTCTTCGGCCTCGCGCAAGCCGCGAAGGCGATCCAGGTCGCCCGCACCGCCGTCATCACCGAGGGCTACACCGACACCATCGCCTGCCATCAAGCCGGCCTCGAGAACGCCGTCGCCACCCTCGGCACCGCTCTCACCCGCGAGCACGCCGTCATCCTCCGCCGCCTCTGCGACCGCGTCGTGCTGCTCTTCGACGGCGACGACGCTGGCCAACGCGCCGCCGACCGCGCCGCCGAGATCTTCTTCGCCGAACCCCTCGACGTCGTCGTCGCCACCCTCGACAAGTTCACCGACGCCAAGGACCCCGACGAACTGCTCAAACGCGACGGCGGGCTCGAGGTCCTGAACAAGGCTCTCGCCGCCGGCGTGGACGTCCTCAAGTACCGCTTCGACCGCGTCGCCAGCACCATCAAGGGCGGCGGCATCGCCGCCCGCAGCCGCGCCGTCGAGCAGGAAGTCGAACGCCTCGCCGAACTCGGCCTGACCGACGTCGAGCCCGTCCGCAAGCGCATGATCGTCCGCGAGCTCGCACGTCTCGCCGGCGTTGACGAACAAACCGTCTCCCGCGCCGTCCCCGCCGCCCGTGGCGCCCGCCCCGTCCGCCGCGAGGCCAAGCCCGAAGTCAGCGAGACCGCTCGACTGGCAACCGGCCCGCTCACCGCGGCCGAGGCCCTGATTGGCTGCGCCCTCAGCGATCCCTCGCTCCTCACCACCCTCGACGCCGCCGCCCGAGCGATCATCGCCCCCAACCGCTTCGAGGGCGAGGCTGTGCAGTCCCTCGTCGCGACCCTTCTACTTCGTCTCGACGCCGCCGAGTCCTGCGAGCTGGTCGCCATGCTCTCCGCCCTGCCCAACGAGGCCTCCCGCAGCGCCGCCACCATCCTCGCCGCCCGCACCGAACAGGAGTGCGGCGGCGACACCGCAGTCCTCCACCGCCACTGGGGCGAGTGCCTGCGGCTCGCCCAGCGCGAGAGCGAGAACCAGCAACCCGCCGCCCAACCGCCCAAGAACGACGCCGCCGCGATCGCCGCCACCATCGCCCGCCGCGCCGAGCAGATGCAGCGACTGGGCGCCGATCAGCGTGTCTTTCCGCGGGCCAAGTAGGCCCGCACGGTGTACCCTTCGCCTGGTCCAAACGTCCGCTACGAGCCGTCCGGAGCCGAGGAGCACGAGATTTGATCGCGGAGCTGAATCCAGCGCTGGGTGAACTGATCGAGGTCGGCCGTCGCCGCGGCTGGCTGAGCTACGAAGAACTCAACAACACGCTCCCCGACGAGATGGTCGATCCCGAGCGCCTCGACGAGCTGCTCGTGCTCATCGATCGCCTCGGCATCGAGCTCGTCGACGAGCTCGAGTTCAAGGCCCGCCGCTTCCGCGCCGGCCAGGCCCAGTCCCAGCCGAGCGCCAAGTCCGGCCCGCTCCCCAAGCTCTTCCGCGCCATGTCCGTCGCCGGCGGCGAGCGCGAGGCCGAGGCCGCCGATCTGCGTCAGCAGCTCTCCGGCCCCGATGCCAAGCCCGGTGAACCCGCCGCCGACGCCACACCCGCCGACCTCAAGGGCCGCGCAGGCACCACCGAGTCCACCGAGGAGCCGGAGGCCGAAGAGGAAGACGACCGCGATCTCGACGAAGCGCCGCTGCTCGAGCCCGGCGCCCGCCGCATCGACGACCCGGTGCGCATGTACCTCTCACAGATGGGCACGATCCCGCTGCTCACCCGCGAAGAGGAGATCCGCCTCGCCAAGAAGATCGAGACGACGCGGATGATCTTCCGCCGCCGCTGCCTCGAGAGCGATTACGTGGTCCAGCAGGCCGTCGAAACCCTGCGCCTCGTCCACACCGGCGACCTGCCGTTTGACCGCACCATGCGGATCAGCACCGCGGAGGACAACGCCAAGGAGAAGATCGCCAAGCGCATCCCGTTCAACCTACGCACCATCGAGAAGCTCCTCGAGAGCAACCGCGCCGACTGGGAGCTCTTGCAGCAGGCCCGCAAGACCAGCGACGAGGAATCGATCAAGCAGCTCCGCCAGCGCCTCGCGATCCGCCGCCGCCGCATGGCCGCCCTCACCGAGGAATGCTGCCTCCGCACCGGCCGCATCATCCCGCTCTCGCGCAAGCTCCGCTCCATCGCCAACAAGATGCATGAGCTCGAGGCCGATCTCCGCCTCGCGGCCAAGCATCCCAAGAAGTTCGAGCCCGACGACGTGCTCGTCATCAAGGAAGAACTCGAGGGTCTCCGCTCGCTCGTCCGCGAAGAGGGCAACGAGCTCACAAAGCGCGTCCGCGCCGTCAAGACCGTCTTCTGGGAGTACGAACAGGCCAAGCGTGACCTCTCCGGCGGCAACCTCCGTCTCGTCGTCTCCATCGCCAAGAAGTACCGCAACCGCGGGCTGCCCTTCTTGGACATCATCCAGGAAGGCAACACCGGCCTCATGCGGGCCGTCGACAAGTACGAGTACAAGCGCGGCTACAAGTTCAGCACCTACGCCACCTGGTGGATCCGTCAGGCCATCACCCGCGCCATCGCCGATCACGCCCGGACCATCCGCATCCCGGTCCACATGATCGAGACGATGACCAAGCTCCGCAACATCCAGAAGATGGCGTTGCAGGAGACCGGCCGCGAGCCCACCATCGACGAACTCTCCGAGAAGCTCGGCATTTCGGCGAGCGAAGTCCGACGGGTCATGAAGATCAGCCGCCATCCGGTCAGCCTCGACAAGCCCGTGGGCGAGAGCGAGGACAGCTACTTCGGCGACTTCATCGAGGACGAACGCCAGAACGCCCCCAGCGAAGCCGCCGCCCACGACATGCTCAAGGCCCGCATCGAGAGCGTGCTCAAGACCCTCACCTACCGCGAGCGCGAGATCATCAAGCTCCGCTACGGCATCGGCGACGGCTACACCTACACGCTCGAAGAAGTCGGCCGCATCTTCAAGGTCACCCGCGAACGCGTGCGCCAGGTCGAGGCCAAGGCCATCCGCAAGCTCCAGCACCCCGTCCGCGCCCGCAAGCTTCAGGGCTTCGTCGACGGCAGCATCTACAAAGAAGTCCGCGCCGAGATGTCGGCCGCGTCGAATCTCGTCGAGCGCGAGCAGCTCATCAACCGCGTCGGCGAACTCGGGTCGGATATGGGCGAGATCGACGACTCCGACGAAGGCGTCGAGCGCGCCGCCGAAGCAGCCCGAGAAGAGGACGCCGAGCGCATCGCGCCCGATGTTGTCGAGCCCCCCGACTCTTTCGACGACGAGGCCAGCGACTCCTTCTAATACACCTCCTCCCCCGCCTGTGGCGAGAAGACCGCTTCGCCGCAGACGAAGCAGATGAGGCACCGCCGGTGCATAATCGCTTCGCCGAAGAGGATGGGCACGGCCCCTGGCCGCTCGATGCGTCGAAGACCATTGCGGACACTCATCTCCGCCACGCCCGTCAAACACAAGCGGGCCGTCGTGTTTTCCGTCCGCGTTCCTTGATATCCACGGCCAACGCGTTATCGTCTGCCCATCGGCGATCGCCGATGATCTCCCTGGGGAGTAGCCGCCCGCCTGTCTGCGGGAGCGTCCGGGCGTCAGCACGAGGCAGCGTCGGGTAAACAGCCGACGCATCCCCTCCGCCCGACGCGTGCGTCCCAACGCACCGTGCAAGACCACGGATCCGGAGCGCCGAAGAATCCGCACTCCGGCGATGTGCTTGCACGAAAGGCCCTTCTCGATGCTCGACTCCCTCCTGACTCTTCTCGCCACGACCGACGTCCCCGCGGCCGCGAACGCGGTGACCACTGTCGCCGCCGACGCCGCCAATGCCGTCGCCCCCGCCGCCGCAAGCGTCAAGCTCTGGGCTTACGTCGCGTTCATCGGACTGGTCGTCTTCTTCCTCGCTCTCGACCTCGGCGTGTTCCACCGTGAAGCCCACGAAGTCTCCATGAAGGAGGCCGCCACCTGGTCGGTTATCTGGCTCTCCTGCGGCATCGCCTTCGCCGGATTCGTCTACTGGGCCTACGAGGCCAAATGGCTCGGCCTCGGCGACGCCACCACGCCACGCTACAACAGCTCGGAAGCCATCGCCGCCGGCGGCAAACTCATCGTGGACGGCGCGGTCTCCGGCGCCGAGGCCGCGAAGCAGTACATCGTCGGCTACGTCGTCGAGAAGTCGCTCGCGATGGACAACATCTTCGTCATCGCGCTCATCTTCTCATTCTTCGCCATCCCCGCCAAGTACCAGCACCGCGTCCTCTTCTGGGGCATCATCGGCGCGCTCATCATGCGCGGCGGCATGATCTTCCTCGGCGCCGAGCTGATCAACAAGTACCAGTGGATCCTCATCATCTTCGGCGGCTTCCTCATCCTCACCGCGATCAAGATGGCCCTCATCAAGGGCAACGACGATCCCAGCCAGAACATCGCCGTCAGGGTGATCAAGAAGTTCTACCCCGTTACCGAGTTCTTCGACGGCCAGCGCTTCTTCACCAAGCGCACCCTCAAGCCCACGTACTCGATCGATCCGAAGACCGGCAAGGAAGTGATGGACCCGCCGCCCCCGGGCACTCTCTCCGCCAAGTGGTCTATCACGCCCCTGTTCCTCGCCCTGATTCTCGTCGAGATCACCGACCTCGTCTTCGCGGTCGATTCCATCCCCGCCATTTTCGCCATCACCCCAGACCCCTTCATCGTCTTCACCAGCAACATCTTCGCGATCCTGGGCCTGCGTGCGCTCTACTTCTGCCTCGCCGCCCTCATCATGAAGTTCCGCTTCCTCAAGCCCGCCCTCATCCTCATCCTCGCCTTCGTCGGCGTGAAGCTGCTGCTGCTGTCGGTGCCCCCGTACCTCAGCGTCATCGGTCTCGAGAACGGCAAGCCCATCAAGATCGACACCACCGTGTCGCTCATCGCCGTACTCGCCACGCTGGCCGCGGCGACGGTGCTGTCGGTGGTCTTCCCATCGAAAGATTCGACGAAGATCTGAAACGGGCGGTGCCAGCGCATTCGTCGTATCATTCAAGACATGGACGTGCTCGTGCAGATCAAGCGGCTCGTGCTCCGCGGTGACGTTCGCTTCACGGAGAAAGCTCGCGATGAGATGGACGCAGACGGGCTTCGGGTGACCGATGTTCTCGAGTCCGTCATGAACGCCCAGGCATCGCCAAGACGCTTAAGTCCACCAGTTCAGCACGCCGACGATCCGGAGAGAAGCTCTATGTCATCAAAAGCTTCAGCTACGAAGGCACGCTCATCTACACCAAAGGCACGATCGTCCGCGAGAACGGTCACGCGACGTTCTACATCTTCATCTCGTCCAAGCTCGCGACGCTCGGCGAATAGTCGAAGTACCTCGTCCGCCAAGGCTCGACCTCGCCCAGCGACGACTCTCCGGTCGTGTGTCGTTTGCGGTTCGAAGCAGATCACGCGCAAACTCGTGAAGGTTCGACGTCGCGGCCGCCCGGACTTCCAGGTGACTGCTGAGGTCTGCGCGAACTGCGGTGAAAGGTTTTACGACCTTGCCGCCCTCGCCGCTCTCGAACGCTAGAAGTGCACGGCGGTGCTGCTCTCGCGAATGAGCAGCTTCGTCGGCAGCTTCACGCAGTGTGCCTCAGCGTTGGGCTGCTCGATGCGGCGAACCAGCGTCCGCACGGCCAGAGCTCCAAGCTCCGCCATCGGCAAGGCCACGGTTGAGAGACGTGGCCGAACCAGCCGCGAGATCTGAGAGTCGTTGAAGCCAACAACACGCAGCTGATCGGGGACCAGCACCTTCAGGTCCGCCGCCGCATGCATGATCCCGCACGCGATCTTGTCGTTCGCCGCCAGCACAGCGCCCGCGAGCTTGCCCTTGCGCGACATCCGAAGCGCCCATTCCTTTCCCCACTCCAGCGAGTAGTCGCCCATCTCGATCTGCCCGGGCGCTGGCGTCACACCCCGGGCCTCGAGGGCCGCGGCGAAGGCCCTGGCCCGCTGCTGCGTATCGAAGTTCGTCGCCGGCCCGCCCGCGAAATACAGCGCCGACGGCTCGACCCATCGCAGCAAGTGATCCACCGCCTCGCGCGTGCCCTTCTCGTTATCCAGCACCACGCTGTCCAGCCCCTGCGCCGACATGTCCGTGTCCAACACGACCGTCGGAACGCCCGACGCCAGCACGTCCTCGGCGATCGGATCGTCCTGCTCGGTGATGACCACCAGCAGGGCGTCGATCAGCAGCGAGCCGACGATGTGGCTCCGAGCCGTGCCGTCGTCGCTCTTGGCGATCGTCGTCATCATCAGGTGGTAGCCCAGGCGGGTCGCCTCCTCATCAGCGCCGTCCAGCAGCCACGACATGAACTCGCCATGGAAGCGGGGCAAGGCCAGCCCGATGATGTGGCTCTCGCGCGAGGAGAACGCCTTGGCCATCGGGTTCGGCACATAGCCGAGCCGGTTGATGACCTCGCGGACCTTGGCCGCGGTTGCGGGCGCAACCGCGGGCGAGTCGTTGATCACGCGGCTCACGGTCGCGATGGAAACACCCGCCGTGGCGGCCACGACGCGGATGGAGACGGCTGCGTTGGAGTTGTCGTCGGTAGGCACGATCCACAGCGTAGGAAGCGCCGACCCCACCGCGGCGAGCCGCACCGGATCCTTATCTCCGGATCATCTTTTTGGTTAATTGGCACTGCCCGGCGTGGTAGGCATCGTGCGCGGCGATGCCGGTCAGCAGGATCCAACGCGTCGCCCGCTTGCCGCCCGGCGGGATCTGGTGCAGCGTTGCCACGTCGATCTTCAGCATCGCCTGCACCACCGCCCCGTGGGTGTCGCGGGCGAGCTTGAGGTCGGCCTTCCACAGCTTCATCAGCTCTTTCGCCGGGGTGCGCGGGTCGGGAGTCCGGGGCCAGTTGCTGGGTGAACGCGGGAACGTGTGCGGCTCCACGGCCCCCAGCCGCACGAGGATCGAGTACTTCCAGTACGTCGCGTGCAGGAGCTGATCCCAGAGGCAGTGCTTGCATCCCTTGGGCTTCCGCAAGGCCTCGGCGGGCGAGACGCCGCGGAGCGAGCCGAGCAGCGTGGGGCCGTGCCAGCCGGTGCCGCTAAAGGTGGTGTCGAGTTGAAACCGCAGGGCCTGGAGGAGTTCCATCACATGAGCCTACCGGACCGCACCGCCTTGTGCGGCCGGGAACAGACGCCTCGAACCGACGACGGCGCCAAGATCTCGCAACACCAGGCCGTCGACGGGCCGCACGATGTGCTGGGCACGGATCGCGTCGAAGCGATCCTTGATTCCGTCGTAGCCGCGCTCGTCGAAGTACTCGACCTCGACGGCGAGGTCCCACGGACCGTCGTCCGTGCGGGCATCCAAAAGGCGGTAGGACCGCATCAGACCCTCCCGCACGGCCAGCTCGTCCATCGCGAACCAGTTCGCGATGACGAACGCACGCAGCGCGTCGCGCTTGCCGGGCTTGGCTTTGAGGAACGTCCACTCGACGGATGGAGGCGCGGCGGTGTCGTGGGCATCCATGGTGCGGCAGCCGGCGGCGGTGGCCGCGAGAATGCAACCCAGGATGAGCAGATGGATACGCGCCACGGTCATGCTCCTGTGCGTGTGATGATCAGACGCTCGGAGGCGTGACAGGTTCTGTGGCGCATGGAGATGCTTCCGCGGCGTGGAGTGCCGCGGTGCCGTGCGCTGGGTTCGCTGTGCGGGTCAGGCGGCGGGACACGGAGGAGCGGGTACGGGCATGACGAAGCGTGGCATGGTGGGATCTGCTCGCTCACGCTGGGTTGTTGAAGCGTGGGATTGTGGCTTGGGCGGTGGGTTGTCGGGAGTGGTGTGTGCTGTGGTGGGGACGGTGGCCTCACGCTGGCGCGTGGGGTTCGTTGGGGGAAGTGGTGCTGCGGAGACTGTGGATTGGAGCGCGGGGGCGCTCAGGTGAGCGTCCCTCCCCTCAGTTGCTTGGCATGTGGCTGGGCCGGTAGCCAAGCGGTCCTCTCCCTCCACCTGCCGAGGGGCGGGGCGAGGAGGCGAGGGTGGGGCGTACGCACGCAGGGGGCGGGGGGTGAAGTGGGCGAGGCGGAGGAGGAGTTGGCCGTTGCGTCGGGCGGTGTCTTTGGCGCGTTCGACGAATTCGAGGGCGGGCATGCTGCGGGGGTTGATGGGGACGTTGCGGCAGGTGTTGGCGAAGTCTTCGAGCGCGTAGGTCATGGCGTCGATGACGCGGGGGAGCTGTGCGATCGCGATCGCGCGGATGTGGATGGCTTGGGCGAGTTCGGTGTGAGCCAGAAGCACGAGGCCGCGGTCGGAGGTGAGGAAGGCGCAGAGGGCGGGGAGCGTCACCTGGAACTCGTCGGCGCACATCTCGAGAGTGAAGTCGGGGCGCTGGAGGATCTCGAGCACCGCGGGGAGCTTCTCGTCGGGTGGGTCGAATGTAGCGCGCGGTTCGATGCGGATTCCCCCAGCGGCTCGCCCGATTTCACGGTCGGGTGAGCGGCGCGGGGAGTTTCGCAGGATCGGCGAGATGGTTCAATGGGTGCTGAGGCGGAGAGGCGAAGATTGTCGGGGGAACGACGGGGTTGTGCGCACAACGACGGCGGAATGCGCGGGGAGGCACCAACCTCGCAGAGCCGAGGTTAGTGGCACGAGACCAGTGCCACCCTGCCACGGGGTCAGTGCCACCCCGCCCACCAACGGTGACGCACTCATTGTCGTTCGGGGACTTGCAACTCCTTCAACAGCCATTCCAGATGCGTGCGGGCTTCAGCGATAACCGACAAGTATCCGCGAAACTGCACGTCACTCGTCTCGTAGTGAGCCGACATGCCCGGATCAACTGAGCCTCCGAGCACTAGCACATTCATGGCACCGTGGCTTGGAGTGAGGTCGTCGCGGTATTTCTTCGCCTGTGTTTCGGCGTCTCTGCCAACAGATGCACTTGGACGTTTGAACTCGATGAGCAACTTTGGACCAGAGACGGCGTGACCGAGAAAGAGATCAGGGCGTTTACTGGCTCGCTTTCCCTTGAACTTTGTGTCGCAGTAAGTCTCGATGATGGTCTTGAGGGTTTGATTGGAAGCGATCACGCTGTATTGGGGACCAAGGGCCCACAGATTGTGCTCCAAGGCTTGGTGGACGGCCTTTTCTAGCGTGTCCTTGTTCTTTACGAGTGTTTCGAATGAGTCGAGAAACGTCAATCGACGCCTTGCCTGCTGGACCATCACGGCCATATCCACGAGGCCGAACTTCTCTAGACACTCGGCGATGCGGGCAATATCAGAGCCGAGTGCCTTTGCGATGTTCTCGCAGACCTTGTAATACTCGTCCTTTTCCAAGGCGTCGAGCACTAAGCCCACGAGCACCTTGACCTTCTCATCGCCCTCGGGGAAGTACTTGGCGATGACTTCTTCAACAGCTTCGACAGCAAAGGCACGTCGATGCTCAGGAAGCGTTTCGATTCGCGCCTTGTAGGCCTTGGCAAGTCTGGCCTTCGCCAATTGCACTTCGGACCTGCAAACCTCTCGAACGTGGTCGGAAGCTTCGTGTCGAACCGCCGCCTTGATGGCCTGAAGGGGAATGCTGTTCTCGACCAGATTCCCCCAGTCAGCGGTGACGTGCCTGTCAAGGCCGTCCGCTTCGATCTCGCCAAATATTCGATTGCGCACCTTTTCGGGAATCTCTTCCTCGTCTTCCAATCCGCAGAAGGTGGGGTTTCCGACAACTTTGCCCGCGACTCGGAAAACGAATCCTGCAGTATTCTTGGGGAGTGGCTTGTCGGCAACGGTCCATGTGATCGTGGCTGGTCCGATCCCAGGAACATCAATACGTCGAACTTCCCGCTTGCCGCCAAGATCAGTAACTGCGAGTCGTTCCCCGTTGACGTAGACAGTGAATCCTTCCTCGCGTTGGTACTCCCGCACGAGCAATCTCTTTAACACGTCTGGGAGTGGAAACTGCCTTGAATCGTCGAGTTCCGAGAGCGTGATCACGGTGCCATGCACGCTCTCAAGGGCATCGACACTCTCGATAGGGAGGTCAACCTTCTCCAGGTCTTTTCGCCCTTGAACGTCGAGAAGGGCTGCTTTGCTGATTGTGACACTGGTTGTCCTGCCACGGGCGCTGGTCTCGACCCTCATCACCTTGGCAGCCGCGAGCCCCGCGAACTTGCCGATGCCCTTGCGGCCTTTTACGAGCCGCTTCTTGCCATTGGTCCTTGCGTCCTTACTGCGTGAGAAGCGGTCGTTTGCGATACGGAGGTAGTTGTCTCGGAGTTCTGCGTCCGTCATGCCGGTTCCATCGTCTTTTATGACGATCGGCCCCGGGGTCATTGGGTCGGGAAGCGTCACCCAGACATTGTCAGCATCTGCGTCCCAAGCATTGTCCACCAGTTCACGGAGTGCTTGCTCCGTCGACGAATACGTCTCTCCGAGAACCGCCGTGAGTTTAGGGTCAACTCCGAAGTTTGCTCTCGTACTCACGGGTCACCCCTTCCCCAATTCCAAACCAGTGACGACCGCGTTGCGGGGACGAAACGTGCAACTTCTTACGCCATGCAACCGACCAAGTGTACCAGTGTCACTTGTTCGCGCTTCGTGTAATTGAGAAGCTAGTGCCACGACCCCATGCTCACCCCCGCGCCGGCCCCAGCAACTGTTCCGCGTCCTGCAGCAGCTTGACGATCTCGGCAAGGGCCAGGGCCGCGGTGGCGCCGTCGACGACTCGATGGTCGCAGGCGAGGCTGAGGGGGAGCAGTTTGCCGACGCCGATCATGCCGTGGCGGACGACGACGCCGTCTTTGGCGCGGCCGACGGCGAGGATGCCGACTTCGGGGTAGTTGATCACCGGGGTGGCGAAGCGGCCGGCGTGGCTGCCGACGTTGCTGATGGTGAAGGTGCTGCCCATCAGGTTTTCGCGGGCGATGGTGCGGCTGCGGGCGCTCTCGGCGGTCTGGGTGATGGCGCGGCCGATCTCGAGGACGCCCAGGCGGTCGGCGTCGCGGACGACGGGGACCATGAGGCCGCTGTCGGTGTCGGTGGCGATGCCGAGGTGGACGCTGCGGTGCTGGATGATGAAGGCGTCGGCGGCGGGGTTCTGCG
>DASVYC010000008.1:0-32884 GCA_036392375.1 Phycisphaerales bacterium | reverse complement strand
GGAGAACCGCGACGCGTCACGGGGCGATGCGATCAGGCGCGACGACGACGGGCCGCGACCAGGCCGCCGAGGGCGAGGGCCGCGAGGCTGCTCGAGGTCGGGACGACCGAGATGTCAAAGTACTCGGTATCGTGGATGGTGCCACCCGGGACGAGCGGATTGCGGGTGTGCTGGAAGCGGAAGCCGAGGGTGGCGCCGTCCTTGAAGCCGTTGCGGGTGGGATCACCCGGGTCGAAGGTGTTGAAGACGGTCTTGGTGAGACCGCTGGTGAGGTTGTTCCACTGCACGACGTAGGCGGCGAGCGCACCTGCCACGCCGGGGGCGTAGTAGGTGTAGGCGACCTGGACGATGTCGCCCTTGGACCACGCGCCGGTGCCGTTGTTGGCCTCGCCGATGAGGCTGAACTTGTGGTTCGAGCCGCCGACGAAGACGGTGCCGTTGCCGACGGTGAAGATACCGCCGTCGTCGTCGTACTCGCTGCCGGTGTCGTTATTGAAGAACCAGAGGCCGGCCTCGGGCTGCTGAGGCCAGAGCTGGCCCGAGCCGTCGTTATCGATGTTGGAGGAGAGGCGGAACTTGTACGAGACCTTGAAGGACTCGTTGTTCTTGAGGGTCAGGGCCGAGGCGCCGCCGTTGGCGGAGAGCATGGCGAAGTGGCGGTTGGCGAACTTCTGCGTGCCGGGTCCCATCGACTCGACGATGCGGGCGGAGTTGGCGGTGACGGTGGCGTTGATGTTGGAATCGGGGTAGTCGTTGAAGTTGCGGTAGCGCATGTGCAGGCCGTTGAAGTCATAGATCGAGGCCGAGGCGACGGCCGTCAGACCCGCGACGGCGAGCAGAACAGAAACTCGTTGCAGCATGATCAGATCTCCTCTCGTGAAAGCGATTGCAGCTCAGGCCTCGCGAGCACTGTGGTGTTGCGCACACGCCGCGCCCGCACGAAGTCGCGATCCCTGAAACCGTTTTCATCCTAACCGCATTGGGGCGTTCGCTGCAAGGGCAAAGTGCTCAGAAATCCTGTGCTGGCCTCAGATTCTGATCCACGACTCGAAATCTGACCCGGAAAATGGTCATTTTCCTTGCAGAATCGAAGATATGAGCGGTCTTATCGGACCCCGATTTCGGATTCTCGGGTCGAATTTGCCTCCTGCGGGTCGGCCGGGGTGATCCTGTCGGCGGGGCGTGGTGTGCGGATGCCCAGGTCGGCGGGGCCGAGGATGAGCCGCGCATCGCGGGAGAAGAGCATCCAGTTCCAGAACCACTGCAGCGCGACGGAGATGCGGCTGCGGAAGTTCACGATGAACATGATGTGCAGGCCGCCCCACACGAGCCAGGCGAAGAAGCCGGTGAGGCGCCAGCCTCGGATATCCGCGACGGCGCGAGCGCGGCCGATGGTGGCCATCGAGCCGAGATCGCGGTACTCGAACGAGGGTCTGGGGGTCGAAGGTTGGGCGATCTCGCGCGCGATGAGGCGGCCGACGAAGCGCCCGGTCTGCAGGCCGCCCTGGGCGACGCCGGGCACGGGCTGCTTGGTGCGTGACGAGTGCGTGAGCGCCATGTCGCCGACGACGAAGATGGCGGGATGACCGGGCACGCTGCAATCGGGCCCGACGATGACGCGGCCGCTGCGATCGAGCGGGACGCCGAGCGACGCGCCGATGGGACTCGCCCGCACGCCCGCGGCCCAGACAACGGTGCGTGCGGGGATGAACTCGTCGGCGACACGCACGCCCTCGGCGTTGATGTCGGTCACTCGGGCGTCCACGCGGACTTCCACGCCCATGGAGGCAAGGTCGGAATGGGCGCGGCGGGCCAGGTCCTCGGGCATCGCGGCGAGCAGTCGCGGACCGGCCTCGATGAGCACGACGCGGGCGGACGTGGTGTCGATGTTGCGGAAGTCGGCGGGGATGGTGGCGGCGGCGATCTCCTTGATGGCGCCCGCGAGCTCGACGCCCGTGGGGCCGCCGCCGACGATGACGAACGTGAGCGCGGCCCTGCGTCGCTCCGCGTCGCCCTCGTACTCGGCGCTCTCGAACGCGAGCAGGATGCGGCGGCGGATCTCGGTGGCGTCTTCGAGGGTCTTGAGGCCGGGCGCAACGGCTTCCCATTCGGGGTGCGCGAAGTACGAGTGCGTGGCACCCGCCGCGAGGACGAGATAGTCGAACGCGACCGAAGCCTCGCCGCGGCCTTGGCCGGCGTCGAAACGCAGACGCTTGGCGGGGGCGTCCACGCCCGTGACGGTGCCGAGCACGACGTGGCAGTTGCGCTGCTTGCGGAGGACGTGGCGGATCGGGGCGGCGATGTCGGCGGGCGAGATCGCGGCGGTGGCGATCTGGTAGAGCAGTGGCTGGAAGACGTGGTGGTTGCGGCGATCGACGAGGGTGACGTCGGCGTCGGCGCGGGCGAGCGCGCGGGCGGCTTCGAGCCCCGCGAATCCGCCGCCGACGATGATGACGCGGGGGCGATCGGGCATGGGGAACGATAGTGAGTTGGCGCGAGGGTGTGCCGCGGACGTTCGTCGCGGTGCGAGGCGGACGTGTTCCAACTCCGATGCGCTGCGCCGATGCACGCCATCGGCCTGCGGGGGTTGCGGCGTCTGTGATCCGTCGAGCAGCGGAACTGTGGGCCGAGAGATCGATCACATCCCGTCGGGCCGGTCGCACAGCGGTGAACCCGGCCGCAGTCGCGTCCGAACGCCGGTGTCGGACCGCTACGGGACATCACCGGCCGGTTTATGCGAGGGTCCGACCGACCGCAGCATCAACGCGGGAAACCGGTATACGGCCCGTGCGGGATCGTGACCAGCACCATCTCTCGGAGGCTTCATGCACATGTATCGTCAGGACAGGATGCGGCTCTCGTGCGGCGGGTTCGTCGTGTCCGACTCGACGCACTCGCCGGGAACGCGGCTGGCACCGCACCGACATCCCTTTGCGTGCGTGCATGTCGCGCTCGATGGTTGCTATGCGGAGGTGGTGGAGGGCACTCCGGTGCGGCTGTCGCCCGGCGTGGCGCTCGTGAAGCGCCCTGGTGTCGAGCACAGCAACGACTTCGGCAACCTGGGCGCTCGGACTCTGCGGGTCGAGATTCACCGGGCCATCGGAGATATCGACCGCTCCCTGCGTCGTTCGCGACGGGCCGCGATGACGCTCGATTCTCCGGCGATCCGTGCGCTCGCGTTCCGGCTGCGCGGTCGACTTGCCGATTCGCGTCCGTCGCGCGAACTCGCGGCCGAGGGGCTGTGCCTGGAGCTGGTGGCGGCCTTGCTCGAAGAGGCATCCCCGTCGCTTCTCGAGGGCGACGATCTTCCACGGCGTGCGCTGGCCGAACTCGGCCGCACGTTCCGTTCACCCCGCCCTCTCGGCGCGATCGCGGTCGCGCTGCGTGTGGATGCGTCGCGGTTGTCGCGGCTCGTCCGTCGATCGACGGGGCGCAGTCTGGGCGAGCACCTGCGCGAGCTACGGGTGCGATGGGTTGCGGAACGGCTTTGCGACCACCGGCACACGATCGGAGCCCTCAGCCTCGCCGCGGGATTCGCTGATCAGAGCCACTGCGTGCGGGTGTTTCGACGCATCCTCGGAGTGACGCCGTCGGACTATCGGGCCGCGCAGGTCCGTGGCGTCCAAGGCGGTGACGCGTTCTAGCAGGGATATCTCGTGGCTGCGACACTCCGACGATCGTTTGGCGCTCGGCGTCGGGCGTCGGGCCGGAACGAACAGATCTGGAGCATGCCATGAGGAATCTGGGATTTGCGCGACTGGCGAAGTGGGTGTTCTTTTTCGTGCTGGGCGTTGCGATCGGTGTCGGTGTTCGGCGCGCCGTCGCCAGCGGCGGAGCGACGACCCGGGTCGACGATGCAGCACGGGTCGTCCTGGATCGCTGCATCGAAGCGATGGGCGGTGCGAAGCGGCTGGAGGCGATCACGTCTCGAGAGGCCCGGGGCGCCGTCGAGATCAAGGGCGCGGGTGTGCGTGGCACGGTGTGGGTGCGCCAGCACGCCGGAGGCAAGCTCGCGTCGATCACCGAGCTCGGCACAGCGGGCACGATCGTCCGAGGGACCGACGGCACGCACGCCTGGGAGATCGCGCCCGGCTCTCCCCCGCGTCTTCTCGACGGACCGGAGCGGACGGAACGCATCGAGCGATCGAAGCGGCTGTTCATCGTGCCCCTCGGCGCGGCGCCGGACATCGTGTCGATCACGCACTCCGGGACCGAGCGTGTCGACACTGAGGAGTTCGATCGGCTCGAGGTAACCACCATCGGCGGCGCCGCCCGCTTCTGGCTCTTCTCCAAAATGTCCGGACACCTGGTACACGAGGATTCGACCGAGAAAGGACCGGCGGGCAGCGTGCGTGTGCGCCTGACGCACACGGAGTTCAGGGTGGTCGATGGCGTGACCTCACCGATGGGCGCGGTGCAGGACTCGGGCGGGATGCAGGTGATTTTCACGACCGATCCGGCTTCGCTCAAGTACAACAACGCGATCGACGACGCCGCGTTCACACCGCCACAGGAGATTCAGAAAATGATCGACGCGTCGAAGTGACCGTTCAGCGGCGATGCTCGATCTTGAGACGTTCGAGCCCCGCCTGCACGAACGGGTGAGCGTGGAACCACTTCCAGACGCTGCCGGTGCGGGCGTTCTCGATCGCGAGCAGGAGCGGACCCTGGTCGATGGCGAGGTATTCATGTGTGGCCCAGGGCTTGGCGTCGGGGCCTTTGAGGTTGAAGGCGTCGAGGAAGCCGTAGCCGCCACCCTGATCGGCGGGCTTGCGGGGATCACGCCAGACCAGCGGCGTGTTGTCGGCGGCGGTGAGGGACCGGTAGTATCGCATGGCGCGGATCGAGGCTTCGGGTTGGAAGAGAATGGCGCAGCCGGCGCCGTAGGGCGCGATGGTGCCGTCGCCCCACTCGTCGGGCGCTCGGAACTTGGAGTAGTCGACGTCGCGTTTCCAGTTGGAGATCGGCAGGTCGTCAGGGAAGACGCCGGCGACGAGGTAGCCCTTGGGGTAGTCCGAGGCGGTGAGGCCCCAGGCGTTCGCGCCGAGGGTGGGAAGATGCTTGGGGTTCTCGATCGCCTTGAGGCGATGGAGGATGGTCATGCGGCGGCTGTTCTCCCACCAATCGACGGGTGAGCGGGCGGGAACGCCAAGCGACGCGGGGTTGTCGGGGCCGAGGGCCGCGTAGTTGATCCAGAGGTGGCTGAAGGTGTTGACGAAGAGCGCGCCGGAGTACGGGAACCACACCACGGGTCCGGTGCTGGGGTCGAGGTCGCTGGGCAGCGTGCTGGCATCGCCCTTGAAGGTGTACTGGCCGAGCTGGCGGCGGAGCTTGTAATAGAGGGTTGCGTCGGCGCGGTGCTCGGGCTTGGGGGCGCACACGGCGAGCAACGTGGTGAGCCGGTGCTCGCAGCCGGAGTCCATCCAGTAGTAGGGCAGACGCGCCCCGTCACCGGCGGGGTTCTTCTTGTCCTTGGGTTTCCATCCCAACGAGATGAAGCCGCGTTCGTGCGGCTTGCCTTCGGAGCCGCCGAGGAAGAACTGCCAGTTGGCTTCGGTGAAGAGGCGATCGCCGATGGTGGCGACCTCGCCGCCGAAGTAGGAGGAAGCGGTGAGCACGCCGGCGAAGAGGAGCGCGGAGTCGATGGTGGAGACAACGTGCTCGAGGTTGGTGTCGGGGTGGATGCCGCCGGTGTTGCCGTCGAGGTAGTGCTGGAAGAGCCCGCCCTTGCGGATCTCGGGGTTCTTCTCGAGCGTGCGGAGCATGAGCAGGGCGCGGTCGGTGGCTTGCTGACGGGTGACCCAGCCGCGTTCGACGGCGATGGGCAAGCCGGAGAGGAAGAAGCCGACGCCGGCGACGCTGATGGTGTTGTTGCTGGCGCGATCCGGCGGCATGCCGGTGGAGGGGCTGGCGGTTTCCCACAGGAACTTGAAGGCGCCGTACGAGACTTCCTCGAGGAAAGCGTCGTCGTCCTTGTTGAAGTGGAAGGGCGGGCGCGCGACGGCGGCGGGCGCTTCGATGCGGATGGACTCGGCGGGGCGTGCGGGGCCGGTCGGGGGTGCGGCGCAGGCAGCGAGCGCGGCGGCGATCGATCCGGCGAGGAGTGTGAGCACGGCGGGTTGAGAGAGGGATGAGCCGAGCATGAGGGAAGGATACGACAAAACGGCGCGGCTTGAAAGCGTTTTCAGCAGTTCTTGGACCGGTTTTGGGTCGGTCTGAATACCGAAGCCCTTCGCGAAAAGGCTTTCAGGGGTTACCATGACCTCGTGACGCGGGCGCGAGCCAATGGAAAAACGACTGGCCGACCGGGAATGACCCGGGGTGGGGCGTCGATCCAGGACGTGGCGCGGGAGGCGAAGGTCTCGATCGCGACGGTCAGCCGCGTTGTGAACCAGCCGGGGTTGGTGACCGCTGAGACCAGCGGGCGGGTGCGCGAGGCGATCAAGAAGCTGGGGTATGTGCCCAACGCGTATGCGCAGGGACTCAGCGGGCGCGGGGGCAAGGTGCTTGGCATCGTGCTGCCGGACATCTTCGGCGAGTTCTATTCGGAGCTGCTCCGCGGGGCCGACGGCGAGGCGCGGCGGCTGGGGTATCACCTGCTGGTCAGCTCGGACGCGCACGATCACGGGCACCCGACGCGGACGGAGAACCTGGCGTTCGGATTGATCGACGGCCTGGCGCTCATGATGACCGAGCCCAACTCGGAATTGTGGCGCGAGACGCTGGACGCGGCGTTGCCGACGGTGGTGCTCGATGCCGAGGTGAATGAGCCGGGCGTGGACAGCGTGTCGGTGGACAACACCGAGGGGACGCGCGAGGCGACCGAGCACCTGCTCTCGACGACAACGCCGGATCGGTGCTTCTTTGTGGGCGGGCCGAAGGAGAACTTTGATACCAAGGCGCGTGCGGAGGTCTTCTGCGCGACGCTTGCTCAGGCGGGGCGGCCTTGCACCGAGCCGCAGGTGAGCTGCGGCGAGTACTCCGTGGACTGGGGCCGGGCGTGGGGACGCGAGCGGCAGCGGGGCGCGGGTTTGAAAGGTTGTGCCGTGCTGGCGGCGAACGACGAGATCGCGCTGGGGGTGATGCAGGCGGCCCAGGAATCGGGCGTGCGCGTGCCAGAGGACTTGAAGATCGTGGGGTTCGACGACACGCGGCTGGCGACGCTGGTGCGGCCGAGTTTGTCAACGGTGCGTGTGCCGCTGCAGGATGTGGGGGCGGCGGCGGTGCGGCTGCTTGTGGAGCGCGTCACTGACAGCGAGAAGCCGGCGACGCGGATGAAGGTGGGGACGAAGCTGGTGATCCGCGAGAGCAGCAAGTAGAGGCAGTTCACCGCGGAGAACGCGGAGAAGACACAAGGAGAAGTGTTCGAGGCATTGCTGTGCCTTGATCACGGCAATTGTCTTTGCGCTCTCGGAGTTCTCCGAGGTGCAATGCCATGTGGTTCAGTCCCGATACTTCGCGTGGCAGTCCTTGCATGACGCGGAGACGACTTTGAGTTGAGTGTCGAGGGCCTTCGCGTCGGCGTTGGCGGTGATGGCGTCTTCGAGTTGCTCGGCTTCGGCTGCGTCGTCAAGAAGGGCCTGCGCGAAGCCGGGTTTCTCGCGCTTCGCGCGGGTCGACTCCGCGAGGATGCGAAGCGTGTCGGCGAGGCGGCCGGCCTCGGCGGCGGGGACGAGGTCGGGGTGGTCGGCCGGGGTCTTCCAGTTGGCGTTCTTGATCTCGGTCAGGTGATCGAGCATCTCGTCGAGGTCGAGCATGGCCTGCACGAAGTCGGCGGGCTTGAAGACGCTGGGGAAGTCGGCGGGGACGGCGTTGAGGGTGGAGAGGTCGAGAGCGGTGGTGCTCGCGACGCAGGCGTAGAGGCCGGTGTAGTTGGGGGCGGTGCCGCTGACTTTCATGCGGGCGATGGCGTCATCGGCGGACATGTAGCCCAGCGCGGTGACGGCGGCGGCCGCGGCAGCGGCGCTGCGGTGCTTGCCGTGGTGGCAATGGATGTAGACGGGGCCGTCGTTGAGCGCGTCGCGTGTCGCGCGGGCGAGCTCGAGGCGGCGGGTGTCGTCGAAGCCGTTGTAGCCGATGGGGAGATGGATGTAGCGGATGCCGCGGGCTTCGGCGCTTTTGACATCGGGGATCGCGCCGTCGACGGAGATCACGGTCTTGATGCCGAGGGACTTGAGCGTGTCGAAGGCCTCGGGGGATTCGGGGACGCCGCCGGAGTAGTAGTTGTCGTGGTACGCGACGACGTTGTGGAGGCCGGGGAGGTGGACAGGCTTGGAGTCCGAAAGTGTCGGCGCGGTGACGGTAGGCTGAGTCGGCGCGGCGGGCGGCGCGGGATATGGCGGAGTGGATGCCGCGTGTTGGTTGTTCGAGGAGCATGCGACGAGCACGGCACCCCATGCCGCGCTGAGTGCGAGGCCTGCGAGAGCGGGGATCAGGGTGCGTCGCGTGTGCATGTGCGTGCTGTTACGGCGTGGTGATGACAGTTGTTCCGCTCTTGGCTTGTGCGGTTTCGAGTTTAGCGGAAATGAGGTTTGGCTTGCGGGCGAAGAGCGGGCGAGCCTTGGCGTGCTTTCGAGGCTTCTGTTCCAGACGCATCAGTCGCGCCGCCGAGCCGGCGGACTGAAGGCACCAAGGGCGGGGCTTCCTCGCGGATTTATCAGCCTTAGCGTCTCAGGTTGCGAGCGCCGGTTCGGTTGGCGTCTTCATGTCGTTGCCCGCGACAACCACGCAGGCGACCGCGTCGCCGGAGACGTTCACAATCGTGCGGCTCATGTCGAGCACGCGATCGACGGCGAGGATGATGGCGACGCCTTCGGTTGGGACGCCGACGGATTCGAGGACGATGGCCATCATGATGACGCTGGCACCGGGGAGGCCGGGGGTGCCGACGGCGACAACGGCGGACATGATGCCGACGGTAATGTGCTGGGCGAGGGTGAGCTCGATGCCGTAGAGCTGGGCGAGGAAGAGGACGCTCACGACCTGATAGAGAGCGGTGCCGTCCATGTTGAGGGTGGTGCCCATGGGGCAGACGAAGTTGACGATGTCGGCGGGGACGCCGAGGCGGTCTTTGGCGCAGTGGATGGTGACCGGAAGCGTGGCGGAGGAGGAGCTGCTGCTGAAGGCGAGGGTCATGGCGGGGGCCATGCCGCGGAAGAAGCGGCCGGGGGTCATCTTGTTGCCGCGGGGTGTGAGCAGCCACATGAGCAGCGGGTATTCGATGACCAGGACGATGGCGAGGCCGCCGACGACGCAGAAGGCGTAGGCGAGGACGCTCTTGAGGGCACCGAGGCCGACGGTGGCGACGAACTGGGTGACGAGGCAGAAGACGGCGAGCGGAGCGGCGAGCATGATGAGCCGCACGAGCTGCATGATGGCTTCGGTGATCCCCTCGGCGAAGGCGATCACGGGTTGCGACTTGTCCTTGGGAATGAGCGTGAGACCGACGCCCAGGAGGAACGCGGAGGCGACGACCTGCATCATCTGGGCGTTGGCGATGGCGTTGAAGGGGTTGGTGGGGATGATGTTGAGGAGGAAGGCCCAGACGCCGGAGTCTTTGAGTGTGTGGGCGGTGGCGACGCGCTGGCCGGCTTCACCGGCGTACTGCGCGAGGATGTGAGCGCGGCTCTCGGCGGACACGTAGGTGCCGGGCGCGACGAGCTTGCCGAGGATCACGGCGATGGCGACGGCGACGACGAGCGTGAGGCCGAAGCAAAGCAACGTGCGGACGCCGATGCGCCCGATCTTGCGGAGGTCCCCCACTCCCGCGACAGCGATGATGAGGCAGAAGAGGACGACGGGGACGGCGATGAAGCGGAGGGATTGCAGGAAGAGCTTGCCGAGGAACTCGTTGGCGTCGGCGAGGAAGCGGACCGCCATGGCGGCGAGGCCGGCGCCGGCGTTGGCGTCGGTGGGCTTGAAGGCGCGGAAGGCGACGGGGTCGGCCACGCCGAGGGACTTCCAGACCTCGGGCGTCCACCACTCGTGAGCGACGGAGCCGATGACGACGCCAAACGCGAGCGCGATGAGGACTTTCCAGTGCAGGGCGAGGCCGGGTTGCTGCATGGAGGCAGGGTACCGGATGACGTGCTGGCTCGTGTGGGCACGTGTAGTCGGATTCACCCAGCCGCGCGGGCTGAAGCCCGCGGCTCTGAACCTGCGAGGCTCGCGAGCGCATCGCGGAGGTCGGCGATCTGCGCGTTGGTGAGCGTCTTCATGCCGGGAACATTGCGGAAGAGATCGGTTTCGAAGGCTTCGCGGAGGCGGCGACCGGCGGCGGTGGCCTGAATGCGCTTGACACGCCTGTCTTGGGGGTCTTCGACGCGGGTGACGAGGCCGCGCTCTTGGAGGCGGTCGATGACGCCGGTGATGTTGGACGGGTCGCAACCCAGGCACTCGGCGACACTTCGCATGGGCTCGGGGTCGTCGAGGGACATGATGACTTTGGCTTGGACGCTGGTGAGGCCGTGGGCCTGAGCGAGGTCGTCGAAGTGTTGCTTCAGGCGATCGACGTAGACGAACAGCAGCTCTACCACCTCGGCGCGGGCGGCGGCGGCTGGGTCCTTGGGTTTGGTGATCCGGCAGGCCACGAAGTCATCATATCAGAAAACTTGACCACTTCAACTATCGAATCCTATCATTATTGGAAGCATCGATATCCGCGGCCGGGAACGGCGGCGGGAGATGCTCCGGGGACAATCGGGAGCGGTGCCAGCGGGCGGTCGCTCCAATTCTGGACACGAAACACATGAACAAAGCACCATTCATCGCGGGCGTTGCGACGCTCGCCGGGCTTGTGGTCGTCGGCGGGGCGGTGGCGGCGTGGAAGTATCGGCAGATGCACGCGCCCAACCCGATGGCGGGAATGGTCCCGCCGCAGTTCGTGACCGCGGCGGAGGTGAAGACGATTCCGTGGCAGCCGCGTTCGCGGCTGGTGGGCACGGTGGTGGCGGTGCGGAACGTGGCCCTCGCGAACGAGGTGGTGGGCGTCGTGACCGACGTCGGGTTCGAGTCGGGCGCGGTGGTCGAGCCGGGGCAGGTGCTCGTGACGCTCAACAGCGAGACGGAGAAGGCCGACCTCACGGCGGCGCAGGCGGCGCTGCGGCTGGCGGAGTCGAGCATCCGCGTGAGCGAGGCCGAGATCAAGATGTCCGAGTCGGAGCACGAACTCGCGAAGTCGTCGCTGAAGCGTTACGAGAGCGCGGTGACGGCCAGCTCGGTGTCGCAGGCGGACCTGGACCGGGTGAAGAGCGAGGTGGCGCGAACGTCGGCGGCGCTGGAGCGGTCGAACTCGGCGATGGCGAGGGCGAAGGCGGAGCGTGATCAGGCGGCGGCCCGTGTGGCGCAGATCGAGACCGTGATCGCGAAGAAGACGCTCAAGGCGCCGTTCAAGGCGCGGGCGGGCATGCGGACGGTGCACCCGGGGCAGTACCTCGCGGAGGGCACGACGATCGTGAGCCTGACGGAACTGACGGACGACATCTATCTGGACTTCGCCGTGCCGCAGGAGCAGGCGGCCCGGGTGTCGCCGGGGATGGTGGTGAGCGCGAAGTCGGAGATGCTGGGGACGGACGAGGCGAAGATCACGGTGGTGTCGATCGACGCGACGGTGAACCCGGTGACGCGCAACGTGCGAGTGCGGTCGAGCGTGCCGAACCCGGGGTACAAGCTGAAGCCGGGGATGTTCATCGATGTCGAGGTGCCGACGGAGGCGGCCAAGCCGTACGTGGTGGTGCCGGCGACGGCGGTGCGTCGGGCGTCGTTCGGGGATCACGTGTTCGTATTGGCGCCGATGGACATGAGCAAGATGCCGCCGGGGCCGCCCCCGCCGCCGGGAGCGCAGCAGGGTCCGCCGCCGATGACGGCGGCGATGCGGAAGGTGACATTGGGTGCGAACCTGGGCGACTCGATCATCGTGCTGGACGGCCTGAAGGAGGGCGAGAGGATCGCCGCGGACGGGGCGTTCAAGCTCTACGAGGGCGCGATGGTGATGGAGGGGCCGCCTCCGGGCGCGGCGCCGGGACCGGCGGCGGGCCCGCAGACGGCGGACGCGGGTAAGTGATGCAAATCGCCAAATGGCCACAGGGCCAGATGGCCAAACCCGGCACTCGAGCGTCGATCGTTGGCGATTTGGATCTTTGGCGAATTGGCCCTTTGGCGATTTGGCCCTTTGGCCCTCTGGTGACCCATGAACTTTCTGACTGACATTTTCATCAAGAAGCCCGTGGTCGCGATCGTGATCAACCTGATCATCCTCGGCCTGGGCTGGCGTTCGATCTCGTCGCTCCCGGTGCGTCAGTACCCGCGGCTGGAATCGAGCGCGATCATCATCAACACCGCGTACATCGGGGCCAGCGCCGAGACGGTGCGCGGATTCGTGACCACGCCGATCGAGAAGGCGGTGTCGGCGATCGACGGGATCGACTACATCGAATCCACCAGCACCGCGGGCATCAGCACGGTCACGGTGCGGCTGCGGCTGAACCACCCGAGCAACGCGGCGCTGGCGGAGATCTCCGCGCGCCTGAACCAGGTGCGGAGCGAGCTGCCGGCGGGCGTGGAGTCGCCGGTGATCGAGATCCAGCGGACGGACAAGCCGTACGCGACGTTCTACATCAGCATGACGTCGAAATCGATGCCCCTGCCTCATCTCAACGACTACATGGCGCGTGAGCTGCAGCCGGAGCTGCAGTCGATCCCGGGCGTGCAGCGTGTCGGGCTTGAGGGCCCGCTGCCTCTGGCGATGCGGATCTGGCTGGATTCGGACAAGCTGGATGCGCTGGACGTGACGCCGGGCGAGGTGCAGCAGGCGCTGGTGCGGAACAACTTCCTGGCGACCGTGGGACGCACCAAGGGCCGCGACGTGCAGGTCGATCTGATGACCGACACGGACCTGCGGACCGCCGACGAGTTCAAGCAGCTCATCGTGCGCGAGCGCGACGGCACGATCGTGCGGCTTTTGGACGTGGCGCGGGTGGAGCTGGGCAGCGAGGAGGCGATGGGCCGTGCCGGGTTCAACCTCGAGCCCGCGATCTGGTTCAGCGTGTGGCCCTTGCCCTCGGCGAACGAGCTGGAGGTGGCGTACGCGCTCAAGAACAAGCTCAAGGAGATCCAGCCCAAGCTGGCGCCGGGCGTGACGATGACGCTGGCGTACGACGGCACGTATTACATGGAGAACGCGATCAAGGAGATCGTCAAGACGCTGGTCGAGACGGTCGCGATCGTGGGGTTGGTGGTGTTCCTGTTCATGGGCTCGATCCGGACCGTGATGGTGCCGCTGGTGGCGATGCCGGTGTCGCTGGTGGGCGCGTGCCTGGCGATGCTGTTCTTTGGGTTCTCGCTGAACCTCTTGACGATTCTCGCGATCGTGCTGGCCGTCGGACTCGTCGTCGACGACGCGATCGTCGTTGTAGAGAACGTGGAGCGGCACATGCGCGAGGGCAAGGGCGCGATCCCGGCGGCGGTGATCGCGGCCCGGGAGCTGTTCGCGCCCATCATCGCGATGACGATCACGCTCGCGACGGTGTACGCGCCGATCGGGTTCCAAGGCGGGCTGACGGGCATGCTCTTCCGCGAGTTCGCGTTCACGCTGGCGGCGGCGGTGGTGATCTCTGGCATCGTGGCCGTGACGCTGTCGCCGATCATGAGCGCGTGGATGGTGCCGACGGGCGCGAAGGAGGGCCGCTTCCAGCGGTTCGTCAACGGGCAGTTCGAGGCCATCAAGCGCTTCTACGAGCACGTGCTCGGGTTCGTGATGCAGATGCGCTGGGCGGTGGTGATCGGCGCGATGCTCATCACCGCGGCGGGTTATCCCCTGTACGTGTTCTCGCGCTCGGAGCTGGCTCCGACCGAGGACGAGGGCATCGTGTTCACGGTGATCCAGTCGGCGCCGGACGCGTCGCTGGAGTATTCGCTCAAGTACTTCGACCAGGTCGGGCACGCGTTCATGGAGCTGCCGGACCGCAAGTTCCTGTTCCAGGTCATGATGTCCCCGACGATGGGCTTCGGCGGCATCCAGGCCAAGGATTGGGGCGATCGCGATGTCTCCACCGCGCAGATGCGGGATGCGGTTTTCCCGAAGCTGATGGCGGTGACGGGCGTTCGGGCGTTCCCGGCGCTGCCGCCGCCGCTTCCCGGAGCCGGACAGTTCGACGTCGAGATGATGGTGACGAGCACCGAGGAAGCGCCGCAGATGGCGGGCTATGCGATGCAGCTCGTGGGCGAGGCGTTCGGCTCGGGTAAGTTCCTGTACGCGGACACCGACCTCAAGATCGACCTGCCTCAGACCAAGATCGTCATCGATCGCGAGAAGGTGGCCGACATGGGCCTCGATCTCGCGTCGGTCGGGCGTGACCTGGCGGTCCTGCTCAGCGGCGGGTACACCAACCGGTTCAACCACGAGGGCCGGAGCTACAAGGTGATCCCGCAGGTGGAGGACCACGCGCGGAGCACGCCGGACGCGATCCGCAACCTGAAGGTGCGTGCCGCCGATGGCGGGCTGGTCTCGGTGTCTTCGTTTGTGAAGCTCGAGACCACGGCGGCACCGCGGGCGCTCACGCGGTTCCAGCAGCGTAACAGCTTTAAGATCTACGGCGGGGTGGCCAACGGCGTCACCAAGGAAGAGGCGCTCCGCGCCCTCGAGCAGGCCGCCAAGCGGATCCTGCCCGCGGGATACGCGATCGATTACGCGGGCGAGAGCCGCCAGATCCGCACCGAGGGTTCGTCGCTGGCGGGAACGCTGGGGCTGGCGATCGGGCTCATCTATCTCGTGCTCGCGGCACAGTTCAGCAGCTTCCGCGATCCCTTGATCGTGCTGCTCGGGTCGGTGCCGCTGGCGCTGACGGGTGCGCTGATCTTCACGTGCCTGGATTTCACGACCATCAACATCTATTCGCAGGTGGGGTTGATCACGCTGGTGGGATTGGTGGCGAAGAACGGGATCCTGATCGTGGAGTTCGCGAACCACATGCAGTCGACCGGGCTCGACAAGATGGAGGCGGTGAAGCAGGCCGCGGCGACGCGTCTGCGTCCGATCCTGATGACCTCGGCGGCGACGGTGTTCGGGCACTTCCCGCTGGTGCTGGTGACCGGCGCGGGCGCCGAGGCCCGCAACAGCATCGGTATCGTGCTGGTGACGGGGATGGCGATCAGCACGCTGTTCACGCTGTTCGTGGTGCCGTGCATCTACTCGCTGATCGCGGGGACGCACAAGGCGACGGCGCACGCGGCGGATGAGATACCTGCGGCGAGCCTGCGGATGGCGTGAGCGAAAAGGCCCTCAGCAAGCCGGGCGAAGGCCGCCTGGCGTGAGGGAGAAGTGACCCCGATGGGATTCGAACTATCGCCGATTCCCTCGGGAGATCGCGATGTTTCCGATTCGGGCGGCAGCAAATCCGGCAACATTGGGACGGATGCGGGTCCGCCGATGCCGCCGGCGACGCCCACCGTTCCGACCGATCCCGACTTGGCGGCTGTGGTCGCGGCGTGGTCGGAATTGCCCCAACCGATCCGCGTGGCGGTGCTGGCGCTGGTGCAGGCCGCGGGCGGCCGTCCGAATCCATAGGCGGAGCGTCGTCTCGCTTCGTGCCCGCTTCTCGTTTGCTGTCCGGTATCTCGGGCACGACGGCTGTCTTCGCCCACCCGAAGGCGGCGCGCCGGCGAGTCGCGGGCCGCGCGTTTCGATGCGGGTCTCACGCGGGGGGCCCCACGCCAAAGAAATTGAACCACGGCCCCGCCCTTCTTCGCGGAACAGGCACCACGTATCCCCTTCATTCGGACAATGGGATGACCGTCGCAATCCCAACGTGGCCGTGCCCACCGACGATGAGTAACAGCGGCCCAGGTGCTTTCACCGAAGCACGGCGAGGCCCGGCGGCTGACGTCGGATGCGGCTGAGCGTCTTCCGGGGCGTGTCACAGCGGATAACGGACGAATGGCGGAGGTATCCCTCGTCTGCGGGACGCGCGCGCGCACGCGCGCGAGGACCGGCGGGAGCGACGGGGGACCGGGTTGGGCGGCGGGTGTTGCGTGTGCCGGGGGCGCGGACTGAGCAGGGATCGGAGTCCGCGGTCCACGGGGCACGACTGAGCGGCGTGGACAACGCCTCAGCCCATCGCCCGCAGCGCAGCCACCGCTTCGGCTACTTCACGGCCCTTCAACTCGATCAGATCGAGCAGTTCCGCCGGCGTGCGAGTGTCCACTTCCGACTTCTTATTCGGATTGACCGCCTTGAGGTCGTAGACGGCGTCCTCGATGGCCTGCGCCTTCGCCGCAGCGTCGCGCGCTTCGCGAAGCAGCGTGCTCACTTCATCGTCCGCGGCCGCGATCGCTGCTTCGTCCCGCGGCTTTGCGGCCTTGAGCGTCGAGAGCCGGTCTTTCGCCAGATCCGCAGCGGCCTTCTTGTCGGTCTCGGCTTGGCGGAACGGCTTCGCATCCTCCGCGGCCTTGCGGCGGCGGGCCGTGAAGTCCAGCGTCCACGACTTCTCCGAATCCGCCCGCTTTGGCAGCAACTCGAAGAACTCTTTGAAGTCCTCGATCGTCAGCGGGGTCTTCTTGCCCACCTTGCGGTCGGATAGGTCGTAGTACCAGATCTTCTCCGTCGGCTTGCCGCGGGTGAAGAACAGGACATTGGTCTTCACGCCCGCGCCCGCGGCGGTGAACACCCCGCCGGGCAGCGACACGATGCACCAGAGGTCGCACTCTTCGAGCAGTTTCTTCTTGGTCTTGGTGAAGGCTTCTTCGTTGGTACGGAAGAGCACGCCCTCGGGCAGCACGACACCGCAGCGACCGCCCGGCGTCAGTTCGCGGATGAGCCGCTGGAGAAACAGCACCTCCGTCGCGCTCGTGCGGTAGTCGGCCCCTTGGATCGCATCGGGGTTCTCCTTGCCGCCGAAGGGCGGATTTGTGAGGATGACCTCGAACGCGCTGGGTGCACCCTTGTAAAGCCCGTCGTAGACCGTGTGCCCGGTGAGCGTGTTGCCGTGGCAGAGGTGCGGATCGTCGATGCCGTGCAGAACGAGGTTCGCGAGGGCGATCGGATAGATGAGGTTTTCTTTCTCGCGGCCGTAGAAGGTCTTGTGCTTCACCTCCTCGGTCGCGGCGGCCTTGCTCATGCCCTTCGGCAGCCCATCACCCGTCTTGATCTTTTCGTGCAGGTACTGGGCCGCCTGCGCGAGGAAGCCGCCGGTGCCGCAGCAGGGGTCGTAGACGCGCTCGCCCACCTTGGGGTCCAGCACGCGGACCATCGCCCGGATGACCTCACGGGGCGTGAAGAACTGGCCAGCATCACTGCCCTTCTCGCCCATCTTCAGCAGGAGCCCTTCGTAGACCTGGCTGAGCGCGAACACGTGCGTGGGGTCGATGTCCTTCTGGGAAATCTCGTGGACCTTGTCGAGCACTTCCAGCAGGTTGGTCTCGGTGTCAATGCGGACCCGCTCAACACCCGAGAGAATCTCGGCGATGATCTTCTGCCGCGGCGTGGCATCGCCCTTGTCACGGCGTTTTTTGAGGTACGGGATCAACTCGCCGTTGACAAAGGCCAGCAGGTTGCCCGAGCCCTGCTCGGTGAGTTCGCGGCGCTTGTTCGTGTCCGCCTTGTCGGCCTTGGCCGAGATTGGCCGGGCCCAGTCCGTCCAGCGATAGGGCTTGGCGATGCTGGGCGTGAACGGGTGCCCGAGCACCTTGGCTTCGAGCGCTTCGCGTTCTTCGGTCTCGTCCAGGATGCGCAGGAAGAGAATCCACGTCAGTTCGGGGACGTACTGCAGCGCGCTGGCGACGTTGCCGCGGCGCATCACGTCGCAGATCGAGTAGATCGCGGCATCGACGCTTTGTTGTGTGCCGAGTTTCTTGCCGTTAGTGGCGGAACCGTGCTTGGGTTTGGCGGTGCGGGGCATGGGCTCAGTTGGCTCCTTGGAACGCCTCACGCAGGAGCGCGGCGGAGAGGGCTTCGATGGCGGCGAGTTCCTCACGACAGCGGGCGATCACGCCCTCGGCGGCGGCGAGTGTCTGCGTGAGTTCAGCGGCGAGGCGACGCTGGGTGGGGAGGGGCGGCAGTGGCACTTCAAAGTTCTTGATCTGGTCCAGAATCAAGCGTTGGATCGCGGCTCCGAGTTGTGATTCCACGATTCCACGATACGTGCCCGGGGCATTAAGCCACGCGACTAGGAATTCGCTGTCCAAAACATCCGGACGAGGGCGGATGAGCGCGACGCTTGAGAGCAGGCTGAAGGGATATTCGAGCGTGTTCACTGCCGCAAGGCCGAGCATTGCCCCGTCCTTGGTGTAAAGCACGTCACCTGGGCGCGGGTCGCACCGCGCAAAGATTTCGTCGTGGTCCTTCTGAGAGACGTACGTTACGTTCCGGAGGTCGAGTCGGAAGCGACGAACGTTTTTGGACGTGATGTATGGCACACCGCGTTCGGGAGGCAGGTCGTTCTTTGGAGACCTGTGAGTTCCATCCGTCAGTTTGGTGCAAAGCCGTCCGAGCGTCTGCCTCTCCCACCCGCTAGCCTCCGGTCCCTCGAACACCTCGCGGAGTAGGGCGGCGGGGAGGGCTTCGGCGGCGGCGAGGCGGGCTTCGACGGCGGTTCGGGCACGTTCCACGGCGGCCAGTTGCTCCGTCAGCCGCCCGGCGATCCGCTCCTGCTCCGCCAGCGGGGGGAGGGGGATTTCGAGGGTCAGCAGAGAGTCCATGTCCGCTCGCGGCATACGCGAGCCGGTGTTCTGTCGCAATGCCCACGCGATCGTCTCTTCGCGGCGGAGTACCCAGGCAAGAAACGCCCGGTCAACTCCTTCGGCGGGCAGAAGCGGAATCATCTCTGTCGTACAGCGACCGGCAAAGTCCGGCAGCGCGACTTTGTTGAGGTAGGGCCGCAGTTTGCCGTAAAGGACATGCCGGGTGTCGAAGCGAAACGTTGTGCTCTTGCCTTCGTCCTCGACGGGTGTTTCGGTCTGCTTCAGAATGCAGCCTGTCTGCGATTCGACGTGCTCTAGGCCAAGATACGGCAAGTCGCTCGCTTCTCGCGAGCCGGGTTCGACGATCTGTCGGTCTTGGCGGCAAATCGCACCCAGCGGCAAGCGCGGCCACCTTGCTACTACCTCGATCTCGTTCGCAAGGGCCTTCACTTTTTCACCTTCCCATCGCCGTGTTTAAGGCGGTCTACGAGGGCGGACCACACCTGTGCCTCAGTGAACGAGCGCCCGACTGCGGCGCTGAACTGGGCAACGAGTTTCGTCATGTCCGGCGTGTAGGGAAGGCGGTCCCGCCCGATGCCCATGTTCTTGTAGAGGTCCAGCAGTTTCGTAACTTGGCGGCGATTCGGCGGCCGATCCGACGCCGAAGCCTTGCGGACGCGAGTCGGCAAGGGCCATGCCCCTAGCGCCTTGCGCAGTTCGCCTTCCTTCGCGTTCGGCAAGTGAATGGCCTTGGGGAACAGGCCCGGCACCCACTTGAAGCCGATCTTCGTTTCTGCGACCTCCTCGACTCCCCAGGCTTCGATCTTCGAGCCGCTCATTCGTCGTGCCTTGTCGAGCACCTTGTACATGCGATAGTCGGCGGTCAGCACGAGCAGCCTGTCCGGCCCGAGAAAACGCGAGAGCCAGACGGCCATGCCGCATACCAGTTGATCCGTCCCGCCCATCTCGTTCGTGCGCCCCCCGTCAGGCTTGGGAAAATGCAAGCGGTGGTCGATCGGCGTGATGAGATGCTTGGCTAGAACGTGGTAGCGCTGGAGCGGGATGGACTCGATCAAGCGCCCGCCGTGCAGGTCGTTGAACATCGCCTCGGCGATGCGCTTGTATTTCTTGCCGTGGATGGCTTGTGGGTCCTCGCCCTTCGCCGTGGTGCCCTTCCACTTGGGGTTGGCATGCTTGGACAGGACCGTTTGTGCCTCGGCGACGCAAACTTCAGGCGCGAGCAACCGCAACCACGGCGAGCCACCGTTCCGAACAGAATCGACGATGCACTGGATTCGCTCGCCGGCCGGCTTGGAGGTCTTGTTGAACGTCTCGGGCGCGTAGTAGCCCGCGAGCAAATTGGCGTCGAGAAGCAGATAGATCAGGGGTGTGGTCATCGAAGGTGCTCTGACGCGATACTCACTCGGCTAGGCCGCGAAGATCCTTTCCTTGGTCTCACGAATCACCACCGCCGGGTCGCCGCCCTCGGCGAGCGCCGCCACGCCGCCCGCCGCCGCGACTTCGGGCGTCTGGAAGATGTAGTTGTTCTCCAGATCCTCGGTTCCGCCGTGCTTGAACTGGTCGGCCACGGCCAACACCGCGGCGCGGGTTGTGGCGGGCAGACGATTCAGCCAGTCATTCTGCTTGTACCGGAAGGCCAAGGCCCGGTCCTCCTTGGTCTTGGGGTCCAGCCCGTAGCCGACGGCGGCGATTACGTCGAAGAGGTCGTAGTCGGCCATGTCGTCGATGAGGCGGACAATCTGCGGCGGGTGTCCCGCGCTCACGAGGGCGTCGAGCAACTCGCGCCGAGTAGGCGGGTCGATCCATCGCGCCCGGAAGTCGGCCAGCGTCGGGGCTTCCTTCGCGAGCGTCGCCGCCATGCCGCGTTTGAAATCTTCGAGCGTAACCAAGCCCAAGCGGCCATCGACCATCGTGCCGACGAAGCGGCCCAGATTGGTGACGATCGGCGTGAAGCCCTCGACCCAGACGGTGGGCTCGGGCGTCGGTGGCGGCTCGGGCGTTTCGGGCGGCTCCTGACCCTCGCCGCCAGCGTCTTTGGGTGCCGGCGGCTTGCTGACGAACGCCTCGCCCAGCAGGCGGGTCGCCCCGGTGTAGTCGTAGACGGTGAAGACGAGTTTGCCAGTGGCCTCGTCGATCCGTGTGCCGCGGCCGAGCATCTGGTAGAAGGCGATGGGGCTGGAAACGTACTTGAAGAAAGCGACGTTGCGGACGGGGCGCACGTCCACGCCGGTGGTGAGCAGTTCGACCGTGGTGGCGACGAAGTGGGTGCGCACCGATCCGCGGAAGTCGGGGATGAAGTCTCCCCCACCTACCGACGCCGTGCATTTGAAGGCGTAGGGATCGAAGCGCTCCTCTTTCTTGGCGGCGGTGTAGGCGGCGAAGAGGTTGTTCATCTCGACGGCGACGAGGTCGGCGTGCCGGTCGGTGGCGCAGAAGATGATGGTTTTTTGGCGCACGCCGAGCGGCTGGCCGTCCACGCCGCGGTGGAGGACGTTGGCGAGCATCTGCTCGAACAGATCGCGGCACATGGCCTTGACGCGGTCGGGAAGGATGATCTTCTTCTCGAAGTTACTGGCGTCGTAGCGGTCGGCGATCTGCTGCGGAGTCAGCGGCTGCCCGGTGGTGGCGTCGATCGGGTTCTTGGCGACGATTTCGGCGAGGGTGACGCCCCGGGCATCGAGGTCCACAAGGGCGAGTTTCACGTCCATCGCGGCGAGGTAGCCGTCCTCCATCGCCTGAGCGATCTCGTACTCGTAGACCGGCTCGCCGAAATAGGCGAGGTTGTCGGCGGTGATGGCCGCATCGGCGCGGGCTTCGGGCGAGTCTTCGGTGGTGGTGAGTTGGCGAGGGGTCGCCGTCAGGCCGATTTGCACGGCCTTGGGATTCATGGTCAGGATCTTGGACCACTTGCCCCACGCCGAGCGGTGGCACTCGTCGATGACGATGTGCGAGAAGTGATCCGGCGGGTAGTGCTCGGTCAGGAACGATTCGTTGCCGTCGTCGGTATCGACGCCCAGCGTCTGGTACGTGGCGACGTGCACGGCGGCGTTGCGGGCGTGGTTCTTGCCGTCGGTGTCGCGGTAGACCTCGCGGGCGGCGTCGCCGAAGTAGTTCTGCAGTTCGGCGAGGGCTTGTCGTCGCAGTTCGTCGCGGTCGCAGAGAAAGAGCGCTCGGCGGAGTTGGCCCGCGTCGGCGATGCGCCGGAGTAGGTTCGCTGCGATGAACGTCTTGCCAGCGCCCGTTGCAAGCGTGAGCAGAGCGCGTGCCGGCCGCTTTGCCGCCTCGTCCTTGGCGACCTTCTCGAACACGGCACGGATCGCGGCGTCCTGGTAGTAGCGTCGCCCGCCCTCGCCGCCCTTGTACGGGCGGAGCAGCGGCGCGGCGGCGGGGGAAGCGAGCGAGAATCCCATCGCCGCCTCGTAGCGAGACCGCAGGTCGGCGGGACTGGGAAACTCCGCCATCGGCCGCGGCTGACTGGTCAGCCCGGTCTTCCGGTCGAACTCGACGAACTGGTGGCCATTGGTGGCGAACACGAACGGCACATTGAGCCGGGCGGCCTTGGCATACCCCTTCGCCTGATCGAGCCCGTGCCCCGGTGGCAGCGTGTCTTTCTTGACCTCGATGACGGCGACCGCAACGGGCTGCATTTCGGCGGTGACGACGATGCGGAGCGTCAGATCGGTGCGGCCTTTGGCCCGGCGGCGTGCCTTACCGGCGATGAGGTCCACCGCCCCGGTCGTCTCTTCGCGCTTGATGTGGTCTTCCGTCCAGCCGCGAGAATAGATCGCGGGGTTGACGAGTTTGGCGTGGGTGTCGGCTTCGGAAAGGGGCACGGTTCGGAGTGTAATCGCCTCGACCGCAATCCGGGCACCTTCTCAGGCCGCAATTGCGGTCAAGAATGGCGGGAACGAACGGGTAGCGGGCTGATCCCCTGCGCACGGATGGGCGGCGGCGGCGGTACACACTGTCCCCGCGGCCCCGCCCCTCCGGCCCGACAAAGGACGGTGATCTATGGCATCGACCCGCACGGAGGCGGATGCACTCGCTCGTCTGCAAGCGGTACAGGCTCGCGTTCGCACGCTGGTGCAGGAACACGGCTGGTTCGGTGACGCGATCCGTGCCGCGTTCGACGACTATTCGACCCTCGTTGAACGCTTCGCGACCGAGGAGTCCGCGATGCGAGATCGGGAGCGCCGGCTGGCTCGGAAACTGCTTGAGGACGGACGGCTCTTCGATCCCAAGGCACGCGACAACGGCTCGTGTCTGATCGCCACGGTCCGAGGGCTGTGTCCTGTCGCGCTCGCCGGTCGCCTCGCGAAGCACGAGCACGGCGAAGCCATGCCGCGGGAACTCGAGCGGGAGGGTGCGGCGGCAGCGCTTGCCGCTTTCGACCGTGAAGAGATCTCCCACGACCGCGGTTTGCCGGAGAAGAAGCGGCAAGCGATGGCGGCAAAGCACCGTGCCGCGTTGGACGCGCAGACGGACGCTGCGTTTATCTGGAGGATCGTGGTTTCGCGGCCTCGCGACTGGGTGGAACCCGCTGATCCGCGCAGCCTTGATCGGGCCCATCTGGCACGATTCACCGACGCCGACTATCGCACGATCGCGCTGTATCGGCTGGGCGGGCTGGCTGACGTTGGCGCACTTCGTCCCATCCTTCTGCAGCCGACAGAGACGGGCGACGTGGTGCGTGACGTCAAAGCGGACTTGGAGTGGTCGGCGCGGCTCCCGATCGAGAACGACCGAGGAGACCCCATTCAGGCTCCGTTGAGCGCAGGAGCGTTTCCCGCGGATGTTGCGGAACAGATGCTGCAGGACGTGGAGACGTGGGTCAAAAGCGAAACTGCCAAGCGGGCTCCGGCGGTAGACGCAACGAAGACTGGTGGCGGCAACGTGCCAGTCGGGAAGCGGATTGAAAACGTCTTTGTCTGGACAGGAGCAGAGCACAGCGATCGCACCATTCGATTGGCTCGCACCCGATCCGCATACTTGGAAGCCCATGGGAACGTGTGTGCAGCGTTGAAGGCACTTGAGAAGGACGGGCACGCGATCGGAAAAAGCACTTTCTATGACCATCTGAAGGCGCTTGACACAGAGTGTCGTGGGTGGCGAGACCATCTGCTTGTTTCCGGCGCATCCGGAATTCCGGAAAATGGTGTCATCGTCAGAAAGCCCAGGAACTCAAGGGGCAATTCGAGATAGTCCGGATGTCCGGATGATCCGGAATCCGGACTGCGCGTGAGTCTTACGCGGGCTGCAATTGGGCGGCCTCCGCATTGGACGAACGCATGGAACGCAACAAAGTCGAAGCGTCCCTGGTGGCCCTGACGATCGCCGAAGCGGCGCGGCGGCTGGCGGTGTCGCCGATGACCATTCGCCGGCTTTTGGCGCGTGGTGCACTTTCTCGTGTGGCTGTTGGACGATCGGTGCGCGTGCTGGCCCGATCGGTCAATGAACTTGCCGAGCGCGGGGGGGTGTCGCGTGCCAAGTGACACCAGCATCCTGACGACACCGGCCCCTTTGCTGGTCGACCGGCGCGAAGCCGGGCGGCTCTTGGGTGTGTCACCCGGCACGATCGACAATCTGCGAACACGCGGTGAACTTCCAAGCGTGAAACTGCTGGCGCGTCGCCTGTACGACGTGGCGGACCTGCGGCGGTACATCGAATCGCGGAAGGGAGTGGCAGAATGACACCCCTTCTCCCATTCAACGACGCGGCCCCGACTGGCATCGGGGCGGGCGTCAACGGTCCAAACACTTCCAGCAAGTCTAGTTTGGTTCGGCTGCCGATGACGCCACCGGTTCGCGCCCGCGGGCCGGAAACGTCGCGGATCGCGGCGCGGTGTATCGCCGGCCACGCGACAACGCAGCGCGAGATCGTGCTGCGGTTCATTCAGAGCCGCGGCCGAAGCGGCGCGACCGATCCCGAGATTGCCGCGGGTTGTGGCATTCCGATCCAGTCGGTGAATCCACGGCGCGGCGAGTTGGCGGCGCAGGGGCTGATCGCTCTGAACGGCGATCGGCGACCTTCGCCAAGCAACCGCCCGGCGCGAGTGTGGGTTGCTGCTGAGTTTGCCCCCAAGCCGGAAGGGGTGAAGCCATGAGCGAACCCCTACAACGAATCCTGACGGCCCTGCGCAACCACGGACACGAACCCAAGCGTGCCGGCGAGGGCTGGTGCTGCACGTGTCCGGCCCACGACGATCGGAACCCTTCTCTGTCGATCCACGCCGGCGGCGACGGGCGGGCGCTGGTGACCTGCCACGCCAACCACGGATGCACGGCGGACACAATCACGGCGGCAGTCGGGTTGACGGTCGCGGACCTATTCCCTGACGACCCGAGCCGGCGAAACGGGCACGGGCCCAAGAGTCGGCGACGTGGCGACGGCGACGAAACTACTCGGAAGCCCGCACGCGGCGGGAATTGTGTCACCGTCGCCAGTGACGCCAAGCCCAACCGGGGCGGGCGCACGTTTCCCACGGCCAGCGATGCGGTGGCCGAGTTGGAGCGGCGACACGGGCCGCGATCGGCGACCTGGACGTACCACAACGCGGCTGGCCAGCCGGTCGGGCTGGTGATTCGGTGGAACACGCCCACGGGGAAAGACGTGCGCCCGGTGTCGCGGAAGGCGGACGGATCGGGCTGGATCATCGGCGGCATGCCCAGGCCCCGACCGCTGTACGGGTTGCCCGACCTCTTGGCGACGCCGGCGGGATCGCGGATGTACGTCACCGAAGGCGAGAAAGCCGCGGACGCGGCTCGAGCCGTGGGACTGACGGCGACGACAAGCCCGCACGGGTCGAGATCGGCGAACAAAGCGGATTGGTCCCCGTTGGCTGGGCGTGAAATTGTGATTCTCCCCGACCGCGACGACGCCGGCGAGAAGTACGCCGAAGACGTGGCGCGGCTGGCGACGGCCGCGGGCGCGAAGTCGGTACGGGTGGTTCGTTTGTTTGAACTGTGGGCAGGGATGCCCGAAGGCGGTGATATGGCTGATTTCGTTGAACATCGTGGCGGGGACGTTGAAGCGATCCGCGCGGAAGTTGAAGCCCTGGCCGACGAGACCGACGCGGACACGGTGACGCCCGACACGCCGGCGGTCCCCGCGTTCAAGCCTTTCCCTGTTGGCGTCCTGCCTGAGCCGATTCGGGCATTCGTCACCGAAGCGGCGAAGGCGATCGGGTGCGATGCATCCTTCATCGCGCTGCCGCTGCTGTCCGGGCTGGCGTCGGCGATCGGCAACACGCACCGGATCGAGTTGAAGCGCGGGTGGACCGAGCCGGCAATTGTGTGGACGGTGATCGTGGGCGATAGTGGTACGAAGAAAAGCCCCCCGATTGAACTGGCACTCGCGGCGATCCGCAAGCGACAACACGACGCAATGAAGGAACACGCGGAAGCGATAAAGCACCACGCGGATGCGATTGCGGTGTACGAACGCGACGCGACGCTCTGGAAGCAGAAAAAATCGGACAAGCAACCGCGGGCCAAACCCGAAGCCCCCGTCGCGGATCGGTGTTGGACCGACGACGCGACGACCGAAGCCCTGGCGGTGCTGCTCCAACAGAACCCGCGCGGACTGCTGATGGTGCGGGACGAACTCGCCGGGTGGTTCAACTTCGACCGCTACGCCGGCGGCAAGGGCGGCGGGGACGCGGCGAAGTGGTTGGAGATGTTCGGCGGCCGGCCGATGGTGGTCGATCGCAAGGGCGGCGGCACGTTGTACGTTCCCCGCGCGGCGGTGTCGATCGCCGGCGGCATCCAACCGGAAACCCTTCGGCGGGCGCTGGGGCAGGAACACCGGGATAACGGGCTGGCGGCGCGGCTGCTGCTGACTTGCCCCCCGCGCAAGCCGAAGCGGTGGACCGAAGCGGACGTGAACGCGGACACCGAAGCGGCGGTGGCGCTGGTGTTCGATCGGCTGTTCGCTCTGACCCCGGAACCCGACGGAGACGGCGACGAACGGCCGAGGCTGATGACGTTGGCCGATGACGGGAAGCGGGCATGGGTGACGTTCTACAACGAACACGCGACCGAGCAAGCGGAACTGTCCGGCGACCTCTCGGCAGCGTGGTCGAAGTTGGAGGGGTACGCGGCCCGGCTGGCGTTGGTGATTCACCTGACCCGCTGGGCGGCTGGCGACGCCACACTGAGTGACCCATCGCGTGTCGATTCGGCAAGCATCGCATCAGGCGTGGCGTTGGCCCGATGGTTCGGCGACGAAGCCCGGCGCGTCTATGCGATCCTGTCCGAGAGTGACGACGACCGGGAAACCCGCCGGCTGGTGGAATGGATCGAACGCAAGGGCGGCACGGCGACGGTGCGTGACCTCACCCGCGGACCACGCGAGTATCGGGACACCGCCAAGGCGACGAAGGCGCTGGGCAAACTTGTGGCGGCGGGTGTCGGGCGGTGGGAACCCAACACCAGGGGACGTCCGACCGATCGCTTCCGGCTGCTGTCGCGGCGTGGTGACATTGGCGACGGCGACAAAACCCCCGTGAAATCCAGGAATCGCGCGGGTTCTGTCACCGTCGCCACGGCCGCCAAGCCCGCGGACGCTGGCGACGGATGGGGGGAACTGTGACCCCCCGAACTTGCCCCGCTGCGAGTGGCCCTTTGGCGGGCAGGGAATAACCAGGTCCGAAATTTCTTGACGAACGGTTTTTGTTTGGATTCCGAAGAACTGAATCCGAGGCAGTGGCGTACCGATATACAAAATATGCATTGCCCTGCACCCATCCCCGTTGTATATTCACGAAGTCGGATGGACGACGGTTCACGGAGGCAGGGCAATGGCAAAGCCGCTGAAGGTCGGGGTACAAGCGGGAGCAGGGCCGCTTCCGGGGTATCTCTGGTCGGTCTACTACCTCTCTTCGGCCCGCGACGAGGCAATGGGCTTCTTGAACGAGGCTCAGTACGCGCACGTCGTCGATCTTTTGCGGTCACTCGCGTCGGAGTCTGATCCGACCCATCCCCTGACCGTGACAGTGGAAGCGGTAGAGGACTTCTACGAGTTGAAGGACAAGGGCGGGGTGCTTGGCAAGATCAACCTCCGCGTCTATTTCGTGGTGAACCAGAAGGAGAAGGCGATCGTGATTCTTGCCGCGATCAAGAAGGAAGAAGACGGGCAGACGCCCAATTGGGCGAAGACCCGAGTTCGGTACCGACTGAAGAAGTTCCACGCGGGAGAATTCGGGCGTCTGGTGTGAGGAGGCTCGGATCGTGGGGCATGGGCAAGGAGTAAGTGAAATGGCAACCACGGAAGTGCGACACAGCATCCGTTCAATGAGTCTCGAAGAGAAGACCATCGCACTAGCGGTGTCGGTGGTCATCGATCGCATCATCCAACTCCCGAAGGAGGATCGTGATGACCTCTTCGCGCTGGTCAAGGAACTCGCATGCGCCACGACAGATGAGGATCGTTTCGGCATCTGCGACACGATGGTCGAGATCCTCGATGGGAAGCGGGTGTCGATCGAGACCGCCGACCTCACCGACTCGAGCGCGATCCCCGAGCGTCTGACGAAGTGGAACGAGTGGGTGAGCAAGCGGATCAAGGACGCGAGGACAGAGGCGGGCCTGACTCAGGAGCAACTCGCCGAGAAGACGAGGCTCCCGCAGAGTCACATTAGCCGGATCGAGAACGCAAAGCACAGCCCAGCGCGGGCGACGATTGAGAAGATCGCGAACGCGCTAGGGAAGCCGCTGACGTTCTTCGATCCGAATTGACTGATTGCGGGGTCGCCCGAACTTAAACCGGCTCCGAAGCGGGCCGGTTTTTCGTTGGATCAGAATCGACCAACCGCCCCGAACGACGGGGCTTTGCGGACGGGTCGGGGATGCCCACGCACCCCGGATCGGCAGTGCGGCCGGTGGCGGTCGGGGAGCCGATGGGGCTTAGTTGCCACGCGGCAACGTATGGAGTACACTCCGGGCATGGGACACCTGACGAAGGCGATAGCGGCGGCCGTGAAGGCGAGCGATCAAACGCCCTACGCGATCGCCAAGGGCGCAGGTGTGGCCCGTAGTCAACTGTCGCGGTTGCTGAGCGGTGAACGCGGTCTCAACACGGACACGATTGAACGGCTGGCGGACTACCTCGGACTGGAAATCACCATCGAACCCAAGGGCAGCCCAAGGAAGGCACGGTGACACATGGCGAGCATCGGATGGGAAGGCAAGCGGGCACGGATCGTGTTCCGCGATGAGCAAGGCAAACAGCAGAGCATCCGCCTGGGCGAGTGTCTGAAAGCCGATGCACGAACCGCGTGTGCCGCGGTTGGGCATCTGGTGATCGCCAAACGGCATGGCAGCGTTCCGCACCCGGATGCAGTGCGATGGCTGGGCGGGCTTGACGACGTGCTGTACGCCCGCGTGGCCTCGCACGGGCTGTGCCAACCGCGGGCTGGCACTGCGGTGGTGACGCTGGCAAATCTGCTGGACCGTTTCGATGCGGCGATGGCGGTGAAGGCGGGAACCCGCACGACCTACCTGCAAGCCCTCGGGATGCTGCGGACGCACTTCGGCGAATCGACCTTGATCGACTCAATCACGCCCGCCCACGCCGACGAATGGCGAAAGGCGATCTCCGATCCGGTCACTGTGAAGGGGGACGACGGGAAGGAATCAACGAAACGGCTTGCGCCGGCGACCGTGGCGAAGCGTGTGCGCGTGGCGAAAGCGGTGTTTCGGAAGGCGGTCAAGTGGGGGCTGATTCCGTCCAATCCGTTCGCGGACCTGCGGGCGGGCTCACAATCGAACCCCGATCGGGCGTTCTACGTCGCGGGCGAGACAGTGCGGGCGATCCTTGCGGCGTGCCCCGATGCCGAGTGGCGGGCGATCGTGGCGCTGTCTCGGTTCGCGGGGCTGCGCTGCCCTTCCGAAGTCGCGGCCCTGCGGTGGGGCGACGTGAACTGGGACCGCGGGCGGCTGATGGTGCGATCGCCCAAGACCGCCGGCCACGAGGGGCACGCTGTGCGCGTGGTTCCGATCGTGCCCGAGTTGCGTTCGATCCTGCAAGACCTGTTCGACCGTGCCGAAGTCGGTGCCGAAGCGGTGGTGCCGCGGCTGCGCGATCCGTCGATGAACCTGCGGACTCAATTTGAGCGGATCATCGCCAAGGCCGGCGTGAAACCCTGGCCCCGGCTGTTCCACAACATGCGGGCATCGTGCGCGACGGATTGGGTGGAGCGGTTCCCGGCCCACGTTGTCGCCGGCTGGCTGGGACATAGCCCGCTGATCGCGGCCCAACACTACCTGCAAACCCGCGACGCGCACTTCGACCTTGCGGCGGGTGTGGGGAGCGCCGGAGAGGCGGCAGCAAATCCGGCAACACAGACGCGCCCAAGCGGCCCCACGGCGTCCAAACCCGAAACGGCGAAAGCCCCAAAACCCGCTGATTTCGTGGGCGTTGGCGTCGGGTGTGATCCGGTGGGAAATGAGGCAATGACCCCGATGGGATTCGAACCCATGTCGCATCCGTGAAAGGGATGTGTCCTGGACCAGGCTAGACGACGGGGCCGGAGGCGTTCGACTGGGAGAATATAGGCGCTTGCGTGGGAAGATGGGTTGAGGCCGCGGCGGAGGGCCGACGTGCGGGTGGTTTCGTTGGTGCGGATCGCGCGGTCTCGGAGACCTTCGCGAGGCTTCGGCGGAGAAGGTGCCGCGCGGGGGCGAGTTGCCCCTGCATCCGGGGGGGACAGCGGCCGATGTTGCGGCATGACCTCAGCCCAGCCATTGAGTCGGATGGAATGGACCGTCATGGGTGCCGCGTTTCTCCTGGTGGTAGCCGCGGGACGCGCGTTCTCGGCCCGTGACGTGAGCGCGAAGACGCCGACCCTGAGCTCCGGCGTCGGGGCGGAGGACGGGGCTGCCTCGAGCAAGACCCTGGTGACGCTGATCGGCGCGGAGCACATGGTGCGGGTCGACAGCCAATCGGGGGTGACGGTGTACACGGTCAGCGACCGCAGCGGCAACGTCCTGGCGGCGAACCTGACCCAGGAACAGCTCGCGGAGCGGTTCCCGACGCTGCGGCTCGAGGACCTGCACGCTCGGACGGACGCGTTGATGATCGCGGATCCCCGGGAGTGAACCGCGGCACGCGGTTGCTCGACAAACTGGGCAAACCAACTCGCTGACGCCCGGGGTCCGTTCAGGCACGGGGCTGGTCTTGGGTGCGCGCTTGGCGGGTCGCGTCCCCACTACTGTTTGGTATGGACGACGCGTCGATCACGCCTTTGGCGGTGCCGAGCGAGGCTCGCACGCTGATCGTCTTCGGCGGGACGTTTGATCCGCCGCACTGGGGGCATGTGAAGCCGGCGGTCGAGGCCCGGGTGCTCTCGGGCCTTGGTGATGCTTGGCTGGTGTACGTGCCCGCTGCACGCAGCCCGCACAAGGACACCGGGCCGGTCTTTGCGGATGCCGGGCGTGTGGAACTGCTGACACGGGCGATCGAGGGCGTCAATCGAGCGGCGATCTGGACGGACGAGCTCGACCGTGCCCGCGGCGGGGCGACGTACACGATCGACACGCTGCGGAGATTGCGGCGGCTGCGGCCGGGGGCGACGCTGCGGCTCTTGATCGGCGCGGATCAGGCGCTGGCGTTGCATCGCTGGCGCGAGCCGCGTGAGATCGTGGCGACGGCGGCGCCGATCATCATGCTGCGTGGTGGCGTCGAGGCTTCGCGAGCGAATCTCGTGGCGGCGCTGGAGAGCACGGGTGCGTGGAGCACGGCCGAATTGGCGGCGCTCGCGACGAGCGTGGTGTCGGTCACACCGGTGACCGCGAGCGCGACGGCGATCCGAGCGGCGCTGGCGCGCGGGGTCCTAGACCCGGAGACGCTGGAGATGCTTCCGAGAAGCGTCGCCGCGGCGCTCCTGGACAAGGGATTCCCCCGGAACTCGGGGTCATCAGTCGTCCCATAACATCCTGCTACCTGCACAAAGCTCTTCCCTTTTGCGGGGGCTCTCGGTACACTTTCTGAGCGATTCGGTGGAGCGAGAGGGACAAGACCTGCTTTTGTGCCGCGTGTTTTCCGACACGTGGCGCGTGAACGAAGCAAGCCGTTCTCCTTCATCCAGTCGGCACCTTGGCAGCGAGTTCCGCGGGAGCTCGCGGGGTGTGCATGGACTTTTTGTTTGAAGGAGAGATCTCAGATGAAGAATGTGATTGCTGCTGCGATGATCGCGGCGGTCGGCGCCTCGGCGTCGGCTGCGACGCTGTACGCCACCTCGTTCGAGGCCCCGACGTTCGCCGTCGGCTCGCTGAACCTGCAGGATGGCTGGACCGCGGCGAGCTCGCCCGCCACGCTGTTCCAGGTCAACGGCACGGCGGGCTTCGCCCGCACCGGCTCGCAGTTTGTCTTCGCGAACACCGCGAACCAGACCTCGACCGGTTCCAACTGGAACTTCCGTCCCACGATCGTGGCCCCGGTGACGGCTCCCAACTCGACGATCCGCGCTTCGGTGTGGACCGCGGTGCTGGCCAACACGACCGCTGCGGTCGGTCGCCAGAGCGCGGGCGGCATCGATCTGTACGATGACACCGGCTTGGTGCGCCTGGGCGCGATGCGCGTCCGCAACGACGGCGCCGTCGTCCTCATCAACTCGGCGGGCGCCTCGGGCACCCTCGGCGCCGGCTCGGTCACGGCCAACGCCTACAACCAGGTCACGATCGAGGCCGATTTCGCGGCTCAGAAGGTCCGCTGGTTCATCAACGGCATCCAGATCGACACCAGCGGCCTCGGCGCCACGTTCGGCAACTTCTCGGCCACCGGCTTCGGTGACGCCGACCTGTACGCCGTCCGCACCAATACGCAGGCTTCGGGCACCAGCGGCGGGCACACCATTCTGTTCGACGATTTCAGCGTTGACGCGGTCCCGACCCCCGGCGCTCTCAGCGTCCTGGGCCTCGCGGGCCTGATCGCCGCCCGTCGTCGTCGCGCCTGAGCGTGACACGATGGGTTGCGTGCTGCATCGGATTCTTTGAATCGTGACTCTGCAACTCGAAAGCCCCGCGTCGAAGGACGCGGGGTTTTTCATTTCGCTGAGTGGTTCGCGATCGCTGGAGAAGCGAATGCGTGTTGCGCCAGCGAGCCGGGACCTCCTCGCGCCGTGCGTAACGGACCGAGAGAGAGAGAGAGAGAGAGAGAGAGAGAGAGAGAGAGAGAGAGAGAGAGAGAGAGAGA
>DASVYC010000007.1:0-8182 GCA_036392375.1 Phycisphaerales bacterium | reverse complement strand
CGAACCGCACGGTCTTGATCCAGTCGTGGTGCTGACGCTCGAACTTGGTTCGCAGCGCGGCCACATCCGTCCACGACTCAAAGTCGTAGTTCAGGTACCGCGGGCCGTCGCTGCCGTTCTCGACGTGGATGACTTCCGCGATGTCCCGCGCGAGCAAGCAGAACGCCCGCCGCACCGAGACGACGCGCACCGCGACATATAGCTTATTGAGCACCAGCACCTTGGCACTCATGCCCTCGCTGATCGAGCCGCCGCCGGATCCCGCCATCCCGACGCTGAACATCCCACCCGTTGCCGCCAACGAGGCCAGATCGACATCGCCCTCGACATCCAGCACCGGCGCCTCATCGGCGCGGCGTGTGTCGTCCGGCGCGTGCGCCGGTCGTCTGCTGTCCTCTCTGGGCTGGGGGTTGTTGGGTCGATGCGGCATCCGGTTCGCCCTCTAGGAGGGACGACCCGTCGCCCGTGCGTCACACCCAGCTTCACCCAAGGAGACTCCGCTCCCCGAGCGAGCCCACACGGCGGCAAGCGCCCCGTTCATCCCTCTATCGGCACCCACGGGGGCTCTTCCTCGCCCCCAAATGCCGCAGTTGGATGCGAAAGTCTATCAGATGTATCGCCCAAATGCACGCGCCTGGATGGAACGCCCCGAGCGACGCCAAGCGGGGTGTTCGGGGCTCTCGTGCCCACTTATCCGATCCTGAACAAACCCCGCCGCTACCATCGCACGTGCTTCGATTGACCGATCTGAGAAAGTCCTTCGGCTCGATCAACGCCGTCGACGGCGTGTCGCTGGAGGTCCGCCGCGGAGAGGTCTTCGGCCTGCTCGGCCCCAACGGCGCGGGCAAGAGCACCACGATCTCGATGGCCGTGGGGCTGATCGCGGCCGACTCGGGAACGGTCGATCTCGACAACCAAGGCCCGCCGACCAGTCACCGCGTCCGCCGCCACGTGGGGGTTGCGACCCAGGCGCTTGCGATCTACGAGCAGCTCACTGGATTCGAGAATCTCCGCTTCTTCGGGCGTTTGTACGGCTTGTCGGGCCCGATGCTCCGTGATCGCGTCGAGCGTGTGCTTGATCTCGTTGGTCTGCTGCCGCGGGCGAAGGACGTTGCCTCCACGTACTCCGGCGGCATGAAGCGACGGCTCAATCTCGCGGCGGCCCTGATCCACGACCCGCCGCTGCTGCTGCTCGACGAGCCCACCGCGGGCGTCGATCCGCAGAGCCGCAACAACATCCTCGACACCGTGCGAGAGCTCGCCAAGCAAGGCCGCACCATCATTTACACGACGCACTACATGGAGGAGGCCCAGCGCCTCTGCGACCGCGTGGGCATCATCGACAAGGGGCGGTTACTCTGCGTCGGCACGATTGATGAACTCGTCCGCACCCACGGCGGCAAGAGCCTGGTGCGGGTCGCCCGCGGCGAGCTGGAGGACGCGATCGAGACCGACGACCCGTTGCACACCATCGAGTCCGCCATCGCGAGGGGCCGAGAGACTCCCCACGCGACCCACCCCATCACCGGCATCCGCATCGATCGTCCCGACCTGGAGAGTGTGTTCCTTGCCCTGACCGGGCGGCGGCTGCGTGATTAGTGTCAGCACGAGATGAGCATCTTTCAATCCATCTCCGCCGCCGTCGCGATCGCCGCCACCGATCTCAAGCTTTTGATGCGCGACAAGCTCGACGCGTTCTTTACGTTCGTCTTTCCGCTCATCTTCGCGATCTTCTTCGGCTGGGTCTTCGGGGGGGCCGGGGGCGGCGAGACCGGCAAGATCGAGCTCGGCATCGTGCAGCTCGACAAGAGCGCCAGCGCATCCGCGTTCGCCGACGATCTCGCCAAGCTCGACGGCTTCCATGTGACCCGTTTCGACGACGTCGCGACGGCTCAGGACAAAGTCCGCAAAGGCGAACTCGTCGCCTGTGTCGTGATTCCCGAGGACTTCAACGCCAAGTTCGAGGACCTGTTCGCCACCGGCACGGGCCCGACCGTGCGTGGCTACGTTGATCCCAGCCGACGGGGCGAGACGGGGCTCCTCGAAGGCCGCCTCACCGAGCTTGCCTTTAAGGGGATGACCCGCTCCTTCAGCAACACCGATTCGATGAAGAAGCAGCTCGCCAAGGCTCGAGCGTCGATCGATCAATCGCAGGAGACGGACCCGACCCGCAAGTTCGTCTTCAACACGTTTCTGACCGGCATCGAGGGCCTGCTCGCCGACAACGCGCGCCGTGCGGCCCAGCAGCCTACACAAGAAGGGGCCGCATCGGGCGGTCTTGGCACGGGCATGGACAATTTCCGTCCGGTGCAGATCGAGCTGGAGCAGCTTCAGCGTCAGCGCAGCGGTCCAACGAACTCGTACGAGGTGTCGCTCCCGCAGGGCATCGTCTGGGGTCTGATGGGCTGCGTGACCGCGTTCGTGGGTACGCTCGCCGTCGATCGCCAGCGCGGCACGCTCGTGCGACTGATGTGCTCGCCGCTCTCGACCCGCGCCATCATCGCGGGCAAGTCGCTGGCGGGCTTCGCCTCGTGCATGGCGGTGCAGTGGCTGCTGATCGGGGTGTTCGCGCTTGTGTTCGCGGTCCGCGTGCCCGAGCCCTTGATGCTCCTGCTGGCGACCACGTGCGCCTCGCTCGGATTCGTTGGTTTGATGATGTTCCTGGCAGTCATCGGGCGTGCCAGCGACGGCTCGGGCGGTATGGGGCGTGCCGTCGTTCTTGTGCTCGCCATGATCGGCGGCGGCACCATCCCGGTCTTCATCATGCCCAAGATCATGCAGACGATCAGCGGAATCAGCCCGTTCAGTTGGGCGGTGCGTGCCGTCGAGGGCGCCACCTGGCGCTCGATGTCACTCTCGGAGATGATGCTGCCCTGCGGCGTGCTGCTCGCCATTGGTGCCGTCGGCTTCGCCCTCGGCGCGATGATGTTCCGCCGGAACGCGAGCGCCCATTAACTCATCGGGTGCCACTGCCCAACCGGCTCGGCGGTTGGGCAGTGCGAACGCGAACCTCAGCGCAACTCGTAACGCTTACCTCGATTGCCCCATTCTCTAAGGACCCGGATCTTCAATCCCCCGGCGGGGGCGACTTCTCCAACACACCCTCAACGCCGGCGATCCGCGCCGCCACATCGAGCACCACGAGCGGGTGCTCGGTGATCAGGCTGTGGCTGAACAAGGGCGTGCCGCGTACCCACATCGGATGCTCGCCGTGCACCGACGTCTGTTTCGCCCCGACCGTGATGTCGTTTAGGATCGCGTAGCAGTGCAGGGCGTAGTCCCGCGGCAAAGCGTTCAGCCACGCCAGTCGCGGCGAACCAATCTGCATCTCGGTCGCCGCCTTGTCCACGTGGATGTGGGCGGCGATCTTTGCTCCGAGATGCGGCGTCGCCATCGTGAACAGGTTCTTCATCCGCAGGCGCTGCAGCCCGCGCTCGCGTGCGTAGTCGTCGGCCGCCAGCATCCGCGCGATCAAGCCGCCCATCGAGATGCCGACGACGTCAAACTCCTGGTCGGTTGGGAACTCCCGACGCAGGATGCGATCCACGGTGTGGGCGACGCGATCAAGATCGCCCATGTGCGGGTACGAGATCATGCGGAAGTCGTCGATCGGCGCTCCCAACAGCCACGCGACACGTCGGGCCATGTTGCCGCCCATGACCCCCGGTGCGCGGTAGCCGCTGAGGATGAGCACGGGTCGATCGAGGCGTCCGCGTGCCGCGAGGCGAGCCGCACGGATACGGCCCAGCGCGTCGCGGGCCCGTGTTGCGCGTTCGACCGCGCTGTCCTCCGGAGCCTGCTGGGGCCCGCGCACGAATCGGCACACCGGCCACGTGACGGCGGCGCCCAGCGTGCAGCCCGCGAACCGGATGCCGCGACCCAGCCGCCGCAGGGGAGAGAGTCGCCGAGCGTCCCTTGCGTCGTTCATGTGTGTGCCCACGCTGGTGCTCAGCGGGTCGCGCCCACGGTCAGGCCGATGGGCTTGTCGCCAGTCTTGATCCGCTCCGCCGCCATCTTCTCCCACCCGCTGCCCAAATTGCCCAGCGGATCCGGCGGCACGATCTCCACCTTCTTCTCGCCCAGCTTGGCCTCGCCCCGCTTCACCTTGTCCTGGAACTGCAAGCATTCGGTGAGCAACCTCCCCAGAATCTCTTCTTCGGGAACGTTGGCCACTCTTTCACCCTGCACGTAGATAATGCCGCGCCGGTCGCCCGCAAAGACCGCGACATCGGCTCCCTCGGCCTCGCCCGGGCCGTTCACGATGCAGCCCATGACGGCAACTTTCATCGGGACGGTGACCTTCTCGGCCAGAGCCTTACGGACGTCTTGGATGAGTGTGAACAGGTCCACCTGGATGCGGCCGCACGTCGGGCACGCGATGAGATCAACGCCCACGCGCTCCTTAAGCCCGAGGCAGTAGAGAAGCTCGAGCCCGTCCTGCACCTCATAGATCGGGTCGTTGGCGTAGGAGATGCGGACGGTGTCGCCGATGCCGTTGATGAGCAGGCCGCCGAGGGCGACGACACTGCGGATGGTGCCGGTTTCCTTGGGTCCGGCGTGGGTCACACCCAGGTGCAGCGGGTGATCGAAGCGCTTGGAGATCTCGGTGTACGCATCGATGACGAGCGAGGCGTCCATCGACTTGGCGCTGATGACGATGTCGTGGAAGTCCTGCTCGTAGAAGATATCGAGGTATTCCTCGAGCTTGGCGATCATGATGGCCAGCAGGTAGCCGTGCTTGTGATCGCTGAAGACCGCGCCCAGCTCTTTCTGGCGTTTCTGCTTGTCCTTGCGCTCGATGATCGAGCCCTCGTTCACGCCCACGCGGATGGGCAGCTTGCGGGCCTTGCAAGCCTGAATGACGTCGATCACCTGCTGGCGGTCGTTGATGTTGCCGGGGTTCAGGCGGATCTTGTGAACGCCGGACTCGACGGCTTCGAGAGCTCGCTGGAAATGGAAGTGCACGTCGGCCACGATCGGCACGTTCACCTGTGGGATGATGTGCTTCAGCGCGTCGGTGTCTTTCTTCTCCGGCACCGCGACGCGGACGATCTGGGCTCCGGCGCTCGCGAGCTTGTGGATCTCGGCGACGCACTTGTCAATCTCGTGCGTGTACCCCGAGGTCATGGTTTGGACGCTGACCGGGGCGGGGGTGGTGGGGGTGCCGTCACGGTGGGGGAGCCCGCCGCCGATCTGGACAAAGCCAACGCGGGAGTCACCGATAGTTACTTGACGGGTCGGGCGGCGGGGTTGCATCGGACAACTTTATGTCCCTGAAGGCCACCTAGTTCGAAGCAGCCTGGATAGGGAAGGGACATCGAGGCTCGCGACCGCGCTCCGGGCCCGTGCATGAGAGATGTCGCCCGGTTCATCCGTCGTTTCCCAACATTGCCGAGTCTCGTGGTTCTCGGCGACACGATTGCTTCGGCGGGACCCGCAATGACCCCGCGAAGCCCACCCAAACGCGGGGAGGTGGTGCTTCTACCCCACAGCCCGCGAAATCCGAACAGTCTTCCATGTGCGGAATCGCGCTCATTCCGAATGCGAGGCGTTCCGATCTGCCGGGAGCGATGAAGACAGCTCCGGGGGTATGCCATGGCACCGATCAACGAACAAGACAAACGCCGGCTGGTCGATACGGTGAAGCAGCGCTCCGCGGCGGCGCCCGAACGCCGCCGACGCAACGAGACGCGTGTGGACGCCTCAAGCCTTCCCGATGTCACGATCGAGGTGCGCGGGCCGAGCGGCCAGACGCAGAAATACAGCGTCGCTCCCGTCGATCTGTCCCCCAGCGGGTTTGCGTTCCTGCATTCGTCGTTTGTGTACCCTGGCTCGCCGATCACAGTCACGCTCCGGTCTCGCGAGGGCGAGCCGCTGAGCCTGATCGGAAAGGTGCGCCGGTGCGAGCACGTTTCGGGGCGGTACCACGAGATCGGCGTCAAGCTCGATCAGCGGATCGATCCGTTGGACTTTGTCACCGAGAGCGACCCGGCCGGGGCGGCCCTCGCGGGCCCGATTCCCTGGTCGGACATCCGCCGACTCTCCGAGAAGCTGACGCAACTCGCGACGGAGGCCCGGGACGCGAGCGCGGCGAGCAAGCTCGTGGTCGCGCTATCGATGTACCAGCGGGCCTTGCGCGGTCGCTAGCGGCCTGTGGCGCCGCGTTCCGCCGCTTCTGACCCGGAAAGGTCGCGGCCAGCGTTGCCTGGCAGAACTACCGATATCGGGGGTTCTCGGCCCGTTCCAGCCCTTACATCTTGCCCGAGCTGCCCCGGCTACGCGGTTTCACACGGCCCGCGCGGCTCACGCTTCGCCAAGGACTGAGTCTCCCCGATGACACTGCGGGACGTATTGGTGGACGGTCACACCCCTTGGAGGAATTGCCATCGCACTTCTCAACGAAAACGAGAAGAAGAAGGTCGTCGAAGCGATCAAGCTTCGCTCGGCCCACGCGCCGGACCGCCGCAAACGCTCCGAGGCCCGCCATGACGCTTCGCGTCTGCCTGACATCACCATCGAGGTGCGTGGCCCAAGCGGCGACGTGCAGACGCACACCGTTCCGCCCGTGGACCTGTCGCCGGGCGGGATGGCGTTCCTGCACTGTTCGTTCCTGTATCCGGGTTCGGCGATCTCCGCCACGCTCCGCACGCGCGACGGCGAGCAGATGTCGGTGACCGGCAAGGTGATGCGGTGCGAGCATGTTTCCGGACGCGTCCACGAGGTGGGAGTCAAGCTCGATCACCCGATCGATCCCACAGCTCTGGGTGCCAAGGCCGAAGAAACGGCTGCGAAGCCCGCGGGGCCGGTCCCGTGGGAAGACATCCGGCGTCTGGCCGAGAAACTTGCGCAACTCGCGGGGGAGGCGAAGGACGCGGCCAGCGCGGGCAAGCTGCTCTCGGCCCTCGCGCGGTACGAGGGCTCGTTCCCGCAGCGTTGACGCGAGGGTGCTCGTAATCCACACCGCGAACGAGGCTGGGCCTGGCTCAGCCCCGGGGGCGGTGCGAGGCCGCGGTGAGGCCGCGCACGAATCCGGGCCGACGCTCGAATCCCTCGTCGCCGGGCTTGAGGCCGTCCACTTCGGGGGTGCGCCAGATCACCATGACTACGCCGGCGGCGAGCAGCACGAGCGCGCACACCGCGATCCCCGCCTGCGGCGCGAGGCCACGGAACCACCAGTCGGGCGTCCAGTGCTCGACGGCCGCCGCGATCCCCTCGCCGGCGAAGCTCGCGAAGTAGGGCCCGACGGGCATGAGCCCGAGCGAGATGACGTTGCAGACCGCCATCACGCGTCCGCGCAGCGAGTCCTCGACCAGAAGCTGCAGGGCGGACATCGCGGAGTTGAACGACCACATCCAAAACACGCCGACGAACGCCATGATGATGCCGGCCACCCACACGTTCTGCGCGAGCGAGAACGCGAGGATGGACAGGCCGCCCAGGAAGATCGAGAGCGGGATGAAATGGTGCTTGGGGTACCACCGCGGCACCCAACGCATCGCCAGCCCGCCGACCACCGCGCCGACCCCCATGACGCCGGTCAGGAGGCCGAAAGTCTTCTCCTGCATCTGGTAGACCTCGGTCACGAACAGCGGCAGGAACCGCAGGATTGGCGTGCCGAAGACCGCAAACGTCACGACCGCGAGCAGGGCCGCCCGGGCGCCCTTGTTGTGGTACATAAAGCCGAAGGAGTGCTTGACGTCGGCGATGATCACCGAGATGTCGGTGAGCTTGCCGTCGCGAGTCGGCGCCGGTGCGTCGGGCGTGGTCATCACCGCGCACATCACGCCGATAAACGAGATCGCGTTCACCGCGAAGAGCCACTCACCGCCCGCCTTCGCCAGCAGGATCCCCGCGATCGCCGGACCGACCGCCCGGGCGGCGTTGAACGAGATGCCCTGCAGCGTGATCGCGCGCACGAGGTCCGAGCGTGGCACCAGGCGCGGGATCATCACCTGCCAGGCCGGGTTGTTGAACGCCGCCACGATGCCCTGCAGCAGCGAGAGCCCAAGCATCCAGTTCAGGAGCACGCGCACCGCGTCCTTGTCGGCATCGGCGTCGCTGAGCTGGTGGCCGTAGAGCTTCACAACCACGAAGAACGCGATCGCGATCAGCATCATCGCGAACTGGGTGACGATGAGGAGCTTCTTGCGGTTGACGCGGTCGGCGACGAACTGTGTTTCCG
>DASVYC010000006.1:0-75525 GCA_036392375.1 Phycisphaerales bacterium | reverse complement strand
TCCTCCTCCGCATCGCCCGCTACGTCCCACCCTCGCCCACCGCGCCGCCTCCGCGCGCCCCCTCTCCCCGCTCGCGGGAGGTGGGGGGAGAGGACCGCTTGGCCAAAGGCCAAGCCACATGCCAAGCAACGGAGGGGCCCGACGCGTACCTCAACGCCGACGCGGTCCAAGCCAAAGCCGCCGCCCCCACAACAACCCCCACGCGCCAGCGTGATGTCGCTGCCGCGGTGCTCCCCGCTGCACCACCCGAAATCCCAAATCCGACATCCGACATCCCCAATCCGACATCCAACATCCCCGCCTTAACGAGCCCCGAGCGTGAGCGAGCAGGTCTCCCCCGCGCCGAATCCCCGGCCCTCGCCCATATCTCCGCCGCACACGCCGCAATCGATGGAGCGCACCGCGCATCTCCACCATCCGACCATCGTCGATCGCATCTCCCCCGCGCACCCGCTCCCGCACCGTCTCGGCCTCCGCCAAAGACTCCGGCGTAAACGCACCGCACGAAGCGCAAAACCTGTACCACGTACCTCGGCCCAGTGCACTCACTCGCCGACACGTGTTGGCATTGGCTCCGACGCATCCGCCAACTCATGCCGGCGCGCCTTGGTCGCGATCGGGCCACTGGCGATCATCGCGCCGCCGCGGACGGTGGCCCCGACCACAAACGCCGCGGTCACCAGCACGATGTTCTTGACGATGTACTGCCCCTCGAGCGTCAGCGCGATCGGGAACAGCTTCCAGGTTTCGGCCGGGAACAGAACCAGCGGCGTCACCGTGCCGAGCATCTGCAGCGCGAGCAATAGCAGCGTCGCGCGAAGGTACATGTTCGTCAAAAGCCCCAGCCCGATGAGCGACTCCCACAGCGCCAGCATCGGACGGGAGAAACCCGGGCCGACGATGCCGAACGTGAGCTTGCTGATGGTGGCGGTCGCCAGCTCATCCGCCGGGCTGAGCCCCGGGACGAACTTCAGGGCCCCGAACCACAGAAAGATGATCCCCAGCGAGATACGCAGCAGCGGCGGGCCGTACTGCGCCAGCCACATCGTGATCCGACGATCCAGTGCCGAAACGTCGCGTGCGTTCATAGAACCACCTGCGGCAGCATAGCGCGGCGGATGGATTCGGATCCAACGCCGCTCACCCGCGAGTTCTTATGCGACGCGCCCGTGCGTCAACCCTTCTTCCGCTTCCCCTCGATCCGCTCCGCCGACGGCACCGTCACCTCGCTCGCCAGCCCGACCAGTTCCAGCGCCTTGATCGTGATGTAGCTCGGATCAAACTGCCACCACCACAGCCCGTGCCGCGCCGAGGTCGGGAACGCGTGATGGTTGTTGTGCCAGCCCTCTCCCAGCGCGAGCACGCCCACGATCGCGTTGTTGCGGCTCTGATCACCCGTGCGGAACGGGCTCGCGCCCCACAAGTGGCACACCGAGTTCACGCTCCACGCGATGTGATGCCCAAGCAAGATCCGCGTCAATCCGCCCCACAGGAACCCCAACAGCGCACCCTTCCACGTCATCGTCAGCACGCCGCCCAGCACCGTCGGGATCACCAGTCCAACCACAACCCAGAACAAGAACTGCCGATTCACGCGGCACAGCATCTCGTCCTGCCGCAGGTCCTTGATGTACCGCCCCAATCCCTTGGAGTGCCCCATGAACAACCAACCCATGTGCGCGTGGTAGAACCCCCGCAGCATGGTCAGCACGCCGTGCTCCTCATCATCGTGATGGTGCGTGTGCGGCGAGTGCGGATCATTCTCGCGATCGGAATGCTGATGATGCCGCCGATGCACGCCCACCCACTCGATCACCGGCCCCTGTACCGACATCGACCCCAGCACCGCCAGCAGCCACCGCACCGGCGCCACCGCCTCGAACGACTTGTGCGTGAACAGCCGGTGATACCCCACCGTGATGCCCAGCGAAGACGCCATGAACATGAAGAACAGGATGCCCGCTTGGGTCCAATCGAACGCGAAGCCCCAAGAGTAGTAGATCGCCAGCACCAACCCCGCAAACGGCGTCACCACCGCGATCAGGTTCACCAGCCGCGCCTTCTTGTCCGCCGGCGACAGCTCACGCCCTTCCAGCCCTTCGGCCTCGACGCGCGTGGTGGAAGCCTCCGCCGCGGGAGCCGCGGCAAGAGAGTCGGATCGCATGGTGCTGGTTTGCAAGGCAGATCGTAAGGCCTTGAGTACCAGCGAGCGAGGCCCATGGGGTCCGATTAAGCACCTTTAGCGTGCGGCTTAAGTACTCAAGCCGTGCGGTGGTGAATGGGACGTGCTGCCGTATGTACTCAACGCCGGCCGCGCTTCACGCCGCTGGACTTGCTCAGCGCGCCCGATTGTTTGGAGCGATCCAGCCGCTGCTGCCGCATGGTGTGCGACGGGTCCCCGCGACTGCCCGCGTGCGGCGTGCTGGTGGGCGAACGCTGCTTCTGCCCGCTGGCGCTCCCGGTGTTCCCGCGTTGGCCTTTGGACGTGGTGCGATCCGCCATGATGTGAGCTCCTTGGGCGCCGAGACGGCATCCGGAGCATGCTACGGGCGCGCGCCGCTGGAATCGTCGGGGAAGTCCCACAACACGGGAAGTTTCGCCCTTGTGGTGCGATTTGCACTTCCCGCGTGTGCACTTTGCTCGCGTCCGCCCCGTGCCACACCGACGGTTCCACAGACCCATCGCGTCACGAATACCCGTACCCTCCTCCTCATGCACTGGTTCCACCTCAGTCTCGCCATCATCTTCGAAGCCGGTTGGGCGCTGGCGATGAAGAAGTCCGACGGCTTGACCAAGCCCGCATGGGTTGCGGTGTTCGCGGTCACGTACTTGCTCTCCGCCGCGTTCCTCGCGCTCGCGACCAAGAAGCTCGACGTTGGCCTCGCGTACGCCATCTGGGCCGGCTGCGGCATGGCCATCATCGCCGTCAGCGGCATCCTCTTCCTTGGCGAGTCGGCCTCCTGGCTCCGTCTCGCGTCGCTCGCGCTCGTGCTGGTGGGGGTAGTGGGGCTCAAGCTGAGCGCGAGCTAGACGCACAAGGGAGACCGGGCTACGGCCGGGCAACGCGTCGAGCGACATGTGTCCCGCGAGAGAGCCTCTGGCGTTCGCCAGAGGTCGGCGAGGCTCCGAGGCACTACCCGCCTCTTGCTCAGGCGAGATGCTCGACCGGACCGGGCTGAAAACGGTCTGACCGAGTGCACCCTAAACTTCTCCGCACCACCGTCGGGGGCTTCTCGCCGCATGCTCAACTCGCTCACAACCGGCTTCGTCACGCGTCTGCGGGCCAACGACCAGGCGGCGTGGTACGAGTTATGGGAGACCTTCGGCCCGGTTATCCGCGCCCAGCTCACCAAGTGGGGCAAGGGTCGCATCGGCGCCGAGACCGTCAAGGACCTGTCGCAGGAGACGCTCGCCGCGCTCTCGGACTCGATCGAGCGCTACGACCCCAAGAAGGGCGCACGGTTCTCGACGTGGCTCCTCGCCATCGCGAAGCACGTTCTGGGCGACGAGATGGACCGGCGCGGGGCGCTGAAGCGTGGCGGCGATAAGAAGACCGGCGAGTTCGACGAATCGTGGATGGCCGCGGCCCGCAACCAGCTCGGGGCCGACGAGGTTTACGAGGCCGCCGTTTTCCGGGCCAAGGTCGAGGCTGCGATCCGGATGGTCCAGAAGGAAAGCGACTTCACTGACTTTTGTATCTACTCCATGCGGGTCCTGGAGTGCAAGCCGGGCAAGGAAGTCGCCGAGGCCCTGGGGATCAGCGAGCCCACCGTCAGCCGGCGGTTGGCCAAGGTCCGCGAAGCCCTGCGGCGGCGGCTGGGGGAGGTCATCATGACCTACTCGTTCACGTCCGAAGAACTGTGCGAGGCGGAGCGAAACGGGCTGGCCGTGAATCCGAAAGAGGCTTCCGGACCGGAAGACGACGCCTCCTTCGACGAAGCCATCGCCGAGATTTACCACCGGCAGATGGAGCTGCGTCGGGCGGAGGCAAGGGGCTTGTAGGAAGTTGGAAGGTGTGAGGTGTGAGGGGTGAGTCAAGACACTCAAGACCTCCTGCTCACCCCTCACACCTCACCCCTTCCCGCTCCTTGAGGTACACGATGGATACCAGCACGGTCGGCATCGGCATCCTGAGCATCGTCGGCGTGATCCTCGCCGTGGCGATCGCCGTGCTGCTGATCAGCTACTTGATCGTCCCGATCTTCAAGGGCTTGGCCTGGCTGGTGGCACGCGTCTTCCACTTTATCGTGGGCATGCTCAAGGACTCGGTGCGGTTTATCGGGGCCTTGCTCGCGATTATCGTGTTCTCGCCGCTGGTGGTGCTCAACATCATCATCGGGCGCTGGTCGGCCTCCGCTCATTTCGGACGCGCGATCAAGAACGAGATCTCGATCGCGGGGGCCTGCCTGTTCCGCGTGCTGCTCGCCCACCCGGCCCGGCTGTTCGCGATGGATGGTCTCGTGGAAGGCCTCGAGCAGCGCATACCCGAGGCCATGGCCCAGGCGCCGACCTCGGAACCGCACGGCAAGCGTGCCAACCAGTTCGAGGGGTACAAGATCGTCGGCTCTCTGCCCACCGGCGGCTCGGGGTCCAAGCTTTACATCGCCGAGCCCGATCCGATCAAGCGTGCCGCGCTCGAGCGTTCAGGCTTTCGGGATGTCAACCAGGTTGTCATCAAGTCGTTCTCCGTCGCCGACGGGTCAAACCTGCCCAACATCGTGCGTGAGTCGCGAGCCCTGGAGGCGGCCAAGAAGCTCGGTCTGGTGCTCGATCACGAGTTGAGCCCCGCCAAGTTCTATTACGTGATGCGGTACGTGCCGGGGCAGACGCTCAATGTCGTGGTGCAGCAGCTTCACGGAGAGAGCGACCCGACCCTCAAGCCGCCGGGCCTCGACGACCGCCATCTCCGCCTCGCCCTGGGCTACGTTGCCGACCTGGCGCGGGCGCTTGAGGACTACCACCGCGGCGGGCTGTGGCACAAGGACGTCAAGCCGGAGAACATCATCGTCGAGACCGTCGCCGGTCGGCCGCAGGCCCACCTGGTGGACTTCGGTCTCGTGACCCCTCTCCGCAGCGCGATGACGCTGACGACCCACGGGACCGAGTACTTCCGCGACCCCGAGCTCGTGCGTTTGGCACTGCGTGGCGTGAAGGTGCACGAAGTCGACGGCGCGAAGTTCGATGTGTACGCCGCGGGCGCGGTGCTCTTTGCGGTGATCGAGAACTCGTTCCCTGCGCACGGCGTCTTGTCGCAGGTGACGCGCCGCTGCCCCGAGGCGGTGAAGTGGGTTATCCGCCGCGCCATGGCGGATTACGACAAGCGCTACACCTCCGCGGCCCAGATGCTCGCGGACCTCGACGTGGTGCGCTCCGCGGCCGATCCCTTCGCGGTCCGTCCGATCGATTTGCCCAGCATGCGCGGCGGGGTCGTTGACCCGGCGCCTGTGGCCGATCCCATGGCCGAGAGCTTGGGCGGCGTGATGGGCGCCGGCGCTGCCGTGGGCGCGGCTGCTGGAGTCGCCGCCGGAGCGGGCGTCGCTGACGCGGGCCGCTTCGCCGCGGTGCCGCCGCCCCTGCCCCGCCAGGAAGATCGCGCGACGCCCAAGCGTCCCGACATCCGCGTCGTCAACTGGTGGACGGGCGAGTATGTCGAGATCCCCGAAGGCCCCTCGTCGATCCCGAACCGCGCCGACGGTCCGTTCGGTTTCGATGCCTCGGGCATCCGTGCCGCGGCTCACGACTTCGCGAAGAAGTCGAGCGCGATGGCGCAGGACGCCGTGGCCGCGGCTCGGGCCAAGGGCTTCAACCTGGATGTCGATTTCGCGATGGGCGGGAAGGCCCGTGAGCCGCGCGTCCACGGCGACGGCATGCGTCGCACCGCCCGTGAGCAGATTGAGAGCGCCCGCGCCCGTGTCGAGGCCCGCCGCGCCCGCGCCCAGGGACGCCGCGCCGGGTTCACCGCGTCGCGGACGTACAGCAACAAGCCCAACGCGGGCGCGTTCGTGGGTCTGTTCATCTTCCTCGCGGCGTGCGTCGGCGTGGCCGGCATGATCATCAAGAGCGCCAACGAAGGCGGCAATCCCGCGGCCTCGGTTCAGATCGACGGCTCATCGGTCACCACGTCCACCGCTCAGTCTGTTCGCGATGGGAGCATCGAGACCATCACGGTCGGCGACACCGGGTCGCAGCCGGTTGCCAAGGGCGGCAAGAAGTCGCGTTCCAAGTCCGCGCCGGCTCCCAGCGTTCCCACGCTGCCCGAGGGCTCGACCGCGACCATGCTGCTCGTCAGCGATCTCCCTGCGCCGCTCAGCGAGGAGGGCAAGAAGCTCCTGGCCGCGATGACCGAGACCCTCCGCGCGGCCGGCTTCACGCTCACGGGCGATACCTCCGATGCGTCCATCGAGGACCGCGAGACCATCGACCGTCTCGCCGCCGCCCGCGTGGCCGTTTCGGGCACCGAGATCGGCTCGCCTCGCTTCCGCGACGGATTGTCGTCCTGGGCGTCGGAGAAGGGCGTCGAGCTGGTCGTGTGGGTACGCCCGCGGATCGACGCCGAGGGCAAGGCCGATCTGGCCAAGCCCCCGGTGATGCACGTGGTGTCGCAGCCGGAGCTCGCCGAGGCTACCCGCAACGTCGCCCGTGACGCGATCGCGTTCGCGTTGAAGAGCGCCTCGAAGAAGTAGCTGCCGACGAGCCAATTGTGAGTGCGGTCGGCGTCTTCAGTGATCGCACGACGGCACGCACACCACCGCGGTCATCCGCATGTCAGGCAGGTACGGGAACGGGTTGAACTCCGGCGGCACGACGCGCCCGATGCCCGCGTCCGCGAGCCGCTCCTGCTGCTCGATCGCCGCGAGCTTGCTCAGGAAACGGGCCTTGAACTCGGCCTCGCCGGTCTTGAACGCGGGGTTGTTCTGCGTGTCCTTGTACTTCGTCGCGAGCAGCTCCTGGATCCGCTTGATGCGGGTGTCGGGCAGCGGATGGGTCGAGAGGAACTCGGGCTGCTTCCCGCTGCCGGCCGCGGCCTTGAGTATCTGCATGACCTGCAGCTGACCGGCCGGGTTGTACCCGACCTTGGTCATGTAGCGCATGCCCAGCTCGTCGGCCTCGCTCTCCTGTCCGCGGTCGTAGCTCAAGAGCGAGAGCTGGACCGCCTGGCCCGCCAGCCCCGTGACCGCGTCGCCTCCGCCACCGATGGCGGCTCCGATGATCCCCAGCCCGGCGTTCGCGAAGGTCGTGCGCGTCATCTTCTCGTTGATGTGCCGGGCCGTCACGTGACCGATCTCGTGCCCGAGCACGCCCGCCATCTGGGCCTCGTTGGTCATCTTGGCGGCGAGCCCGCGGCTGACGAAGACCTTGCCGCCCGGGATCGCGAACGCGTTGATCACGTCGCTGTCGAGCAGCGCGAACTCCCAGGGCAGCGACGGGTTGTCCGCCTCCGTCTGGGCCGCGAGTTTCTTCCCGATCTCGATGACGTAGTTGCGGAGCTCGGCGTTCTTGACCTCGCCGCCGTACTCCTGCAGCATCTGAGGCCGGGCGTCGGTGCCGAGCCGGACCTCGTCGTCTCTAGAGAGCAGGTTGAGCTGCGAACGCCCGGTGGTGGGATTGGTGCTGCACGCACCCAGACCCATCGAAGCCGCCGCTACACCCACGAACGCCAGACGGACCATCAGACGCCCCATAGCGATTCTCCTACGCGATGCCTTCATGCCCTGATGCCTTGATGCCCTCATCCCGCAGTCTAGCATCGGCTTGCAAGCCCGAATCCCTACGATCGCGGGCCGCGAATTGATCGGCACCGGCATGAGCGTTCCATCATCCAATATCACCCCCGCAGCCGCGACTCCGGACGCTCGTTGGAGTGACGCCGAGCTGGCCCGCAACCCGCACCAGCACGAGCAGAAGGCGGCGAAGGTTCGGGGCATGTTCTCGGCGATCGCGGGCAGTTACGACCTCAACAACCGTGTCCACTCACTCTGGCGCGATCAGGCGTGGCGGCGGTATGCCGTGCGGGTCGCGGGCGTGCGCCCCGGCGAGCATGTGCTCGACTGCGCATGCGGCACGGGCGATCTGACCGAAGCGTTCGCCCGCACGGATGCCGCCAAGGTCACAGGTCTCGACTTCACCGCCGCGATGCTCGATGTTGCACGGCAGAAGCAGCCGAGGAACCTGAGCGCCGAGCAGAGCGCGAAGGTGACGTACATCGAGGGCGACGCGATGGCGTTGCCGTTCGCGGACGCGTCCTTCGATGTTGTCTCGATCGCGTTCGGTATCCGCAACGTTTCGCAGCCCGGGAAGGCGCTCGCCGAGTTCCGGCGGGTGCTCCGACCGGGTGGGCGGCTGGTCGTGTTGGAGTTTGATCAGCCGCAGTGGTTCCCGATGAAGCAGTTCAACGACTTCTATTGCGGCTGGATCATGCCACGCACCGCGACGCTGATCGCGGGTGATACCTCGGGCGCGTACAAGTACCTTCCCAAGAGCGTGGGGACGTTCATGACGCGACAGCAGATGCGGGATGCGATGAGTGCGGCGGGCTTCCGCGGCGTCTCGGCGAAGGCCTTGACGATGGGAATTTGTGTGTGCTACCGGGGCGTGGTCGGATAGCCCTGCCGTATGGGGTGCCAGGGCTTGACGGCTCTGCGTCAGGCCGTGCGGTTGCGAGGCCCATGTCCAATCACGGCCTGACCCTAAGCGGTGAAGCCGTGGCACCGGGATGCATCGGTTCCCAACAATCATCCGAACCCGCCCCGGCGTCGAACACTACCGTGCAAGGGACCCATGCGCCGCGCCTTCACCCTCATCGAGTTGCTCGTCGTCATCGCGATCATCGCGTTGCTCATCGGCATCATCATCCCCGCCCTCGGCGGGGCCCGCGAGAACGCGCGGCGGGTGAAGTGCATGGTGAATCTGTCCAGCGTCGGTAAGGCGATGCAGCAGTACATGGACAGCCGCAGCAAAGGCGTGCTTCCCATCGCCGCGGGACTGCTCTCCACGCCTGATCGCAAGACGCTTCCCGAGGTAATCTCGGAGTTCCTGGATTCCCCGGTCCCCTTGAAGGGCGACGACGGCCTGTACACGGTCGCCGACCCGTGGAAGTGTCCGTCGGATCTCAGGAGCGCCGACCCGGCGAGCAACTACGCCGCCACGCACAAGGTCTCCGGGGCGAGCTACGAGTACTGGCCGGGCACGATCATGCTGGTAACGGATTTCATCGCCCTCGATCTCGCGCGACCGGAGTTCAGTCTGACCAAGGTGTACCAGACGCGCAAGTGGCCCGTGCTTGCCGACGCCGATCAGTGGCACACCGGCCGCGGACCGGGTCAGGACCGCCGCAACGCTCTGTATCTCGACGGCGGCATGCGCGTCGATTGGTCCATCAAGCAGCCGGAGAAGAACGAGATCGACAGCCTCTTCATCGAGCTCTTCCGGGAGCCCCGCAACCCGAAGAAGTAGCCTCCGATCGACGCGACGAATAATGCCGAGACTTCTGCCGAGCCACACGATGACGAACCGACCCGGACAGTTTGAATCGCTGCTTTCGGACCAGGAGCGGGCCGGTGCGGCGGTCGCGCCCGCGGGGCCGACGCTCGGGCCGCGACTGCAAGCCGTGATCGCGTCGTACACCGGCTCCGCGCGGTTCATGCGACGATTGGCCGGCGGTCTCGGCGCCGTCGCGATTCTCGCGGCGGGCGTCGGCGGGTACATCTACTGGGACCTGCACCACAAGCCCGACTACGCCCTGGATCCCATCGACGACGTCGCGGAGTTCACGTTTCTCCGCGACGATTTCAACAGTCTCTCGATCGACGAGCGTCTGAAGCTCATCCGCGAGTTCGCCGACCGTTTGCGCGACGCCAGCAGCAGCGACTCGGCCATGCTCGCCTCGTTCGCGGCTGGCATCAGCGGCAAGGCCCGCGAGCAGATCGCGGCGAACGCCAGCCGCCTCATGCTTGACATGGTGGACAAGAGCGCCATCGAGTACGCGAGCCTCACCGGTGCCGACCGAGAGAAGTTCCTCGAGAAGTCCGTGATCGAGTGGACCCGGATCGCCGATCAGGTTGCGGGCCGCGGCGACCGCACCGACGAAGAGATCCTCGCCGATGTCAAGAAAGAGACCGAGCAGCGCGAGAAGATGCGCGAGCGCATGGGACCCGAGCGCTCCGCGCGCATGGCCTCGGGCATCATGTCGTTCCTCAACAACAACGTCGCCAAGCACAGCAATCCGATCCAGCAGCAGCGGACGCTGCAGATGATGGCCGATGTGAACAAACACTTTTCGAGCAACCGGTAGACCGGGGGAGACCCCTGCCCCATTGGGCTCGGTGCGTTCGCAGAACAACTTCTCCAGGAGCGAAACGAATTTTCTCGAACCGCATCTAGACTTTGGGCGGTACAACGCCAAGAGTTTTCTTCATGCCGCACGTTTGCACCCATCTCATGTCGCGTCTGGTCGCAGGAGCGGCCGATGCGCTGTGTACGTGCGGCCGCCGCGGCTGCTGATAATCAGCGAGAAAACAGGGCTCTTTGCTCTTGCTCGCGAGCCTGCCGCGTATCCGGCCAACAGAACAAGACGACTCAGTCAACGCGTGTGTGACCGCGCGATGTGATCGAGGCGTCCCAACGCTTGAGCATTGTTCGAATCCGTCGAACGGTCGCTCGAACCGCTTCTGAGTGTTCTTTCACGTCCAACGCACGCGGCGCTGTCATGCGCACGTGTCGGGGGTATCGCCATGAATCACAACACCCGCGTCTACGACTCGATCATCGAGATGCTGCCGAGCGAGGAGAATCCCTCGCCGTTGGTGCGTGTGAATCGGCTGAACCCGGCGCGGGAGACGTTCACGCTCTACGCGAAGCTGGAGTGGCAGAACCCGTTTGGATCGGTGAAGGACCGTGCCGCGTGGCAAATGATTCAGGACCTCGAAGCCCGCGGCCAGCTCAAGCATCCCGAGTCGCGTGAGAAGAGGGAGACTTCCGGGCGCGGCATCGTCGAGCCCACGAGCGGGAACACCGGCCTGAGCCTTGCGGCGCTCGCCGGCGTGCGCGGCTACTCGATGCGGGCGGTGGTGCCGCAGAAGGTGCCGGTGGAGAAGCGGGTGCTGCTCCGGTTGCTCGGGGCGGACGTGGATGTCATCAACGACCAGATGTGCCCGAGCCCCGGCATGGGGGAGGGTTCGATCGGCATCGCACGCTCGTACGCGAAAGCGCAGGGCGAGCGGTATGTGATGCCGAACCAGTACGAGAATGAGCTGAATGTCCAGGCACACATTCGCACGACCGGGCCGGAGATCTGGCGTCAGACGGATGGAAAGGTCACGCACGTGTTTGTCTCGCTGGGCACCAGCGGCACGGCGACGGGGCTTTCGAAGTTCCTGAAGGCCAAGAACCCGGCGATCAAAATCATCGCCGTGCAGCCGAGCGAGGGGCATGATGTGCCGGGCCTGCGGAACACGAGCGAGCTGCATGTCACCAAGCTGTTCGACGAGTCTCTGATCGATGAGATCCTCGAGATCCCGTTCGAGCTTGCGTACACGCGGGCGGTCGAGCTGGCACGCGCCGAGGGATTGCTGGCCGGGCCGAGCAGCGGCTTGATCTACGAGGGCGCTCGGCGAGTGCTCGAGCGCGACACGAATCAGAGAGGTGTGGGCGTCATGATCTTCTGCGACAACGCGTTCAAGTACGTGTCGAGCTTTGCGAAGCACGTTCCGGAGCTTGCCGAGTGATCCTGATCGAAACGAGCCCCGAGCGTCAGCGAGTGGGTCACTGACGTTCTGAATCACAACTGCATTGAACCTGGCGTTCGCCAGACACCAGAAGGAGAGAGGGCGGGGGGAGTGGGGAGAGAGGTTCGAGAGGGGAGAGAGGGGCTGGGGGGAGAGAGGAGTGGGGGAATGTTGGAGGTTGAAGAGAGTTTTCAGGAGGTTCGCATGTCGGAGAATCGAGCCGCGCGTCGGCCCTACGCCCGCTACTACCACGAACGCCGCGGGCCGCTGAAATGTTGGCGCCTCCGCGCCGACGGCGAGAAGTGTTGAGCTGGCTCCTCAAGGCCCTGATTCGAGTCAGGGACCTCATCCCGTGACCGGCGGGGCGCCGGTTTTCCGTTCCCCGGCGTCCCGCCGAGTTTTTCTGTGCGGCCAGAGCCGCAGTTGTCCGTTCACCGGTTTCGAATCACGAAGGAGCATCGCATGAGCACCATCACCGCCCCAGCCTCGTCGTCGAAGGCCGCCGCTGCCCAGAATCCGCCCGCCACCTACGCCCATCCCGAAGTCCTCGTGGACGTCGCGTGGGCCAAGGCCAACCTGACCAACCCGAGCGTCAAGTTCGTGGAGGTTGACGTCGACACCAAGGCGTACGACGTCGGGCACATCCCCCGAGCCGTCGCGCTCAACTGGCAGACGGAGCTGCAGGATCAGGTCCGCCGCGACATCATCGGGCGCGACCAGTTCGAGGAACTCCTGAGCCGCAAGGGCATCGCCAACCACGACACGGTCGTGCTGTATGGCGACAACAACAACTGGTTCGCGGCGTACGCGTTCTGGCTTTTCAAGCACTACGGGCACGAGGACGTTCGTTTGCTCAACGGCGGACGCACCAAGTGGCTCGCCGGCGAGAGCCTGCCGCTCACGCCCGAGCGTCCCAACATCCAGCTCACGCGCTACCGCGTGGTTGGCGTCAACGAGAGTCTGCGTGCGCGGCTGACCGACGTCATCGAAGTCGCGAGGGGAGAACCAGGCCATCGCAAGGCCAACCTCGTGGACGTCCGCAGCGTCGATGAGTTCACCGGCAAGGTGATCGCACCCCCGGGCATGACCGAGACCGCGCAGCGTGCGGGCCACGTCCCCGGGGCCGCGAACGTGCCGTGGGCGAAGGCCGTGAACGCCGACGGCACCTTCAAGTCCGCGATCGAGCTGAAGCAGCTCTATCTGGATGAAGCCAAGGTGAGCCCGGACAAGGCGACGATCGCGTATTGCCGCATCGGCGAGCGGAGCAGCCACACGTGGTTTGTGCTCAAGTACCTCTTGGGCCTGCCGCACGTGCGGAACTATGACGGCTCGTGGACGGAGTACGGCAGCGTGATCGGGGTGCCGATCGAGCGCTGAGCCGCGGCGTGGACAACTCGATTCCGATCGCCGCCGCGGCGGGAGTGCAGGCTGATCCCAAGGGCCTGGACCTCGCCGCGGCGGTTCTTTTGTTGCGCCCGCGGGCGTGAAACTGCGTAAACCCAAGGGTTTGTGCGGCGCGATTTCGCGCGGCTTCCAAGCTGAATCTGGCCAAATGGATTATAGGACGTAGCAAACAAAATACGATAAAGCCATCAGTATCTGCCAGAAAAGCGTTATTATAGGACGTATTTAGTTCTGCGCCCGTTTGCTGCCGACGCGTGCAAACTTCACGCTTCGCCGCGGAGGCTCCCGATCACGAAACACCGGACGAGGAGCCTCGTCCGCCCGCCGAGGATCAGCGGGTCTTCGAAAACAACCGCCGGCTGGTCGGGACCGACCGCGGCGGGCTTGAGATCTGCGGACCAACCCCCCTCCCCGCAGATCTCACTGGCGGAGATCAACCGAAATGGCTCAGGAAATTCTTGTCGAACGTCTCTTCGAAGCAGTCGTCAACGGCGACCGTCCCGCGGCCCGCCGCATTGTCGAAGAGTCGATCGACGGCGGCGCCGGGCCGGCCCGCGTGCTGACCAACCTCTTCTGGCCCACCCACGAGCTCATCGATCGCATGCACCGCGCCGATCAGCTCTCGCGGATCGGGTACCACTTCTCGACTCGCCTGCTCCGCGTGCTGGTCGATCAGACCGCCGCACGTCTGCCCCGGCAGGCGTTCAACGGCAAGACCGTCTTTGCATGCTGCGGCAACGCGGAAGGTGAAGAGCTGGGTGCGCAGATCGCCGTGGACATGCTCGAGGCCGCGGGCTTCCAGGTGACCTTCGGCGGCGGCGGCATTCCTGCCGACGAGGTGCTCGCCCATGTGCAGGAGAACCAGCCGAACTACCTCGTCATGTTCTGCTCCGCCGCGAGCGACCTGCCGGGCGTGCGTTCGCTGGTCGATCAGCTCAAGGAAATCAACGCCTGCCAGAAGACCCAGATCGCGGTCGGCGGCGGCGTCTTCAACCGTGCCGAGGGCCTGGCCGACGAGATCGGCGCCCGTCTGCACGCCGGATCGCCGCTGGAACTCGTTTCGCTGCTCATCAACCCCGAGCAGTTCCTGTCGCTCCGCCGCGAGCGCGAGCAGCAGGAGCAGGTGCGTGCGGTCCAAGCCCGCGCCGAGGCTCGTGCGGCGATGAAGAAGCGTCGTGCGGCGTAAGCCGAGATCAGCAACGCTGGAAAACTGGAACTCTCTCCCGCCGCCCCACAGAGAACGTGGGGCGGTGGTGTTTTTTGGAGTGGGGCAGTGGGGGAGTGGGGGAGTGGGGGAGGAAGTCGAGAGAGTTGAACCCGCGTAAGGCTTCGCTCGTAGCTGGCGGATGCTCTTCATGGTCATCGAGCGTTTCAAACCCGGCCGGCAGGATGCGATGGCGGAGCGGTTCCGCACCAAGGGGCGGCTGATGCCCGAGGGGGTGACGTACCACGGGAGTTGGTTGCCGCTGGATGGGTCGCGGTGCTTTCAGATCATGGAGTCGCCGACGCGGGCGCTGTTGGATCAGTGGGTGGCGGCGTGGAGTGACCTGGTGGACTTTGAGGTGGAGGAAGTGCTGCCTTCGGCGGAGTACTGGAAGAGGAAGACGGAAGGGGTGAGGGGTGAGGGGTGAGGGGGGAAGGCATCGAGGCATCAAGGCATCAAGGCATCAAGGCACCAAGGCACCAAGGCACCAAGGCACCGAGGCACCGAGGCACCGAGGCACCGAGGCACCTGTTTGGGCACTGGAACCTGTCCGGGGTGGTTCCCTATACTTCCGCCCTTCGGAGCCGTCCACGACGGACGCCAGCGGGGCCTTTCGGGGCTTTGCCAAGGCTGAGGCGTGGCTCGGGCGTTCCCATCGCGGCTGATGGATCGTCCGGCTCCAGCTCGAAGTGCTTGGTCTGACCGGGTTTCCGGCGGGTCGAGCGGCGAGCACCTGTGCCGCGGCTTTCTTTCCTTGCGAGTGTGTCGCCAGGGACGAGACCGCGAATGGTCTGTCCGTTGGTGAACCCACCCGATCGCGTGCATCTAAAGCGGCTCGGGGAACGCAAGGAGTCTTTGTAGCCAACTCGGTACGCTGGTCTTGGCAGACCGCCGACGGGGGTTCTTCCCGACACGCACCATCTAGCGGATCAACGCCCGCGGGCGTCTTCTTCCGTTCTGATTTTCACTGGGCGATGGTGTAACGGTAGCACAGCAGATTTTGGTTCTGTTTGTCCAGGTTCGAATCCTGGTCGCCCAGTTTTGTTGGGAAGGGCAGAGGTGTGAGGTCTCAGGACTTAGGGTCTGAGACGCGAGACGCCTAGCCCTTCGTACGCGGCCTTGCACGGCATGATCGGTCCATGGCCTCCGCCCTAAGTCCTCAGTCCTAAGACCTCAGTCCTTCCCCATGAACTCCTCTTCCTTCAACTCCCCCTCCGCCATCATCCTCGCCGCCGGCAAAGGCACGCGCATGAAGAGCGACCTGCCGAAGGTGGTGCACCCGATCGGCGGGCGTCCGATGGTGTGCGCGGTGGTGGATGCGTGCCTGGCGGTTGGCTGTTCGCGGATCGTCGTGATCGTCGGCTACAAGCAGGAAGACGTTCGTTCGGCGCTCAAGGGGTACGACGGCAAGTACAACATCGAGTACGCGGTGCAGGATCAGCAGCTGGGCACCGGACACGCGGTGCAGTGCTGTGCGCTGGCGTTCGAGAAGACGGGCTTTGCGGGCGACACGCTCGTCCTGTGCGGCGACGGGCCGCTGATCCGTCCGGTGACGCTTGAGAAGGTTCTGAAGAGGCATCGGGATCACAAGGCCAGCGCGACCCTCGCGACGGCGGTGCTGGATGACGCGTCGGGCTACGGCCGCATCTACCGCGGTCCTGACGGGAAGTTCAAGGCGATCGTTGAGCAGAAGAACTGCACGCCCGAGCAGCTCGCGATCAAGGAAGTGAATCCTTCCTATTACTGCTTCAACACCCGCGACCTGTTCGCGTCGCTCAAGAAGGTCACGAAGAACCCGGTCAGCGGCGAGTACTACCTGACGGACACGCTGAGCCTCCTCCTCGACGAGAAGAAGACCGTCGAGGTGATCGAGGCCGTGCCGCCGGAGGATGTGCTGTCGATCAACACCCTCGAAGACCTTGCCAAGGTGGACGCGATCTATCGGTCGCGTCCGGCGGTGCAGGTCCCGGCAGGAGTTCACCGATGACCGCGACGATCTCGGGTTCCAGTTCGGGTTCAACTTCTGGTGCCGCTGCCGCGAACGCGGGTACGACGGGCAATCTGCCCAGCGGCCAGTCCGCGCTGCAGCCGGGCACGAAGCTCACGCTGAACGGTGACCTGCGGATCTTCGCCGGACGCAGCGCGCGGCACCTCGCGGAACGGGTCTGCTCGCACCTCAAGATCGGTCTGGGCCACTCGAGCACGATCGAGTTCCCCGACGGCGAGATCATCGTGAAGGTCGAGGAAGACGTGCGCGGCCGCGACGTCTTTGTCATTCTCTCCACCTGTCAGCCCGTGAACGACAACATCATGGAGTTGTTGACGTTCATTGACTGTCTGAAGCGGGCGAGTGCGCACCGCGTGACGGTGGTGATGCCGTACTTTGGCTACGCCCGCCAGGACCGCAAGGACGAGGGGCGTGTGCCGATCACGGCGAAGCTGGTGGCGAACATCATCACCGCGGCGGGCGCGGACCGCGTGCTGGCGATCGACCTGCATGCCGCTCAGATCCAGGGCTTCTTTGATCTGCCGGTGGACCATCTCTCGGCGACGCCGGTGTTCGTCGAGTACTTCCAGAGCATCCGCAAGGAACTGGGCGATTTGTGCCTCGTCAGCCCGGACGTCGGCAACGTGAAGGTCGCCGAAGGCATGGCGAACATGCTGGGCGGGGAATTGGCGATCATCAACAAGCGTCGCCTCAGCGGCTCGACGGTGACGACCGGCAACCTCATCGGCAACGTCGAGGGCAAGACGGTCCTGATGTTCGACGACATGATCTCGACCGCGGGCACCGTGGTCGAGGCGGCCAAGCTCGTCATGGAGCGCGGCGCCAAGCAGGTCATTGCCGCGGCGACGCACGGCGTGCTCGTCGGTCCGGCGCTCGAGCGTCTCGCGAAGGACGCGATCACCAAGGTGGTCGTGACGAACACCATTCCTCTGGGCGATCGTGTCGCCCCGATCAAGCACAAGCTGGTGGAGCTCTGCGTGGGCAAGCTCCTGGGTGAGGCGATCGGCCGCATCCACAACAACCAGTCGGTCTCGGCGCTGTTCAACAAGGGCGCCGGAACCAAGCGTTAGCGAACGGCCCACTTCCACAGCAACCAAAGCGTTTCATTGACCAGATAGAAAGGAACTGACTCATGCTTCAGAAGACCCCGCTCCTCCAGGCCAAGACCCGCGAGCACACCGGCTCGCGTTTCTGCAACCGCGTCCGCTCGCAGGGCATGCTGCCCGCCGTCGTCTACGGCCACAAGCAGGACCCGGTGGCGATCACGCTGGACATGAAGGAAGCCGTCAGCCACATCAACAAGGGCGAGAAGATCTTCCGCCTCGACTTCCCGGGCGCGAAGAACAAGGACGAGGGCCAGGTGGTGCTGCTGAAGGATCTGCAGTTTGACTACCTCGGCACGAACATCGTTCACGCCGACTTCGCCCGCGTCGATCTCAACGAGCGCATCCGCACCCGTGTCGCGATCCACCTGATCGGCGAGGCGAAGGGCCTCAAGACCGCCGGCGCGATTCTCATGCACCCGACCAACGAAGTGGTCATCGAGTGCGTGGTGACCGAGCTGCCCGAGTTCATCGAGCTCAACATCGCGGACCTCGACGTTGACCAGCAGATCACCGCCGCCCAGCTCAAGCTGCCGTCGGCGAACATGAAGATGGTCACCGACCCGCACTCGATCCTGGCTCAGATCGTGATCCAGGCCGAGATCGTTGTTGGCGAAGCCACCGCAGCCGCGGGCGGCCCGGCCGAGCCCGAGGTGCTCACCGCCAAGAAGCCCGCCGAGGGCGAGGAAGCCGCCGGGGCCAAGCCCGCGGCTGGTGCGAAGCCCGCCGCCGGCGGCAAGGACGCCAAGGCCGCGGCCCCCGCCGCGAAGCCCGCCGGAGGTGCGGCGAAGAAGTGATGACGAGGGCATTGGGCATCAGGCGTCGGGCCATCGGGGAAACCCGCGTGCCAGATGTCTTCCTGATGCCCGATGCCCGGACCCTGATGCCTCCGGTTCCTCCCATGAAACTCATCGTCGGTCTCGGCAACCCCGGCTCGGAATACACCAGGACTCGGCACAACGCCGGGTTCATGGTGATCGACCGGCTCGCCGAGACGCACGCCAAGGGGGCGATCCCCAAGGCGCGGTTCAAGGCGGTGACGATCGATGCGGAGCTGAAGGGACCACAGGGGACCGAGCGCTGCGTGCTCATGAAGCCGACCACGTACATGAATCTGTCGGGGCAGGCGGTTGGAGAGGCGATCCGCTTCTTCAAGCTCCAGCCTTCGACGGATCTCCTGGTGATCGTGGACGACTTCTATCTGCCGGTTGGAGCGGTGCGTATCCGCGACGCCGGTGGGACGGGCGGGCACAACGGGCTGTCCAGCATCGATTCGAATCTGGGCAGCGGCGTGTACCCGCGGGTGCGCATCGGGGTCGGCGAGAAGCCCAACGGCGGCAAGCCCGCCAACTGGGATCAAGCCGACTACGTCCTCTCGGCGTTTCGGGAGGATGAGTGGGCGGACCTGCAGCCCGCGCTCGAAACGGCGGCCAAGGCGGCGGAGGTGTTTGCGACTTCCGGCCTGACCAAGGCCATGAATCAGTTCAACGGCGCCGCCGCCGCGCATCAGGCGCGACAGGCGTCTCGACCCAAGCCTGAAACCAAGTCTGAAACCAAACCAGAGACACCCGTCTCGCAGTCCAATCAGAAAGTGGAGTGAATCATGCCCGGTAAGCGCTTTTACAACTACGAAGTGATGTTCCTGTTCGGTCAGTCCGCCGCCGCCGACCTCGGCGGTTGTGTGTCCCACCTCAACGAGATCTTCGCCCGTGCCCAGGCCGAGGTGATCGGCATGCGCAAGTGGGACGATCGTCGTCTCGCCTACGAGGTGAAGGGCAACAAGCGTGGCACGTACATCCTGGCGTACATCAAGGCCCCCAACGAGTCGATGCAGGCTTTCGAGCGCGACCTGAACCTCTCGGAGAAGGTCCTTCGGCACATGATCATCCGTGCCGACCACATGACCCTGGAGCAGATGCAGGCCGCCGACGGCCGCCGCGAGCTCGAGGTCGAGGCCAAGCTCCGGGCCGAGAAGCCCGCCGAGGCCGCCCCGGCCGCCAGCGAGCCGGTCGCCGCTGCCGACAACGCCTGAGCCGCGACACGGGCTGAGCGCGTACTGACCCGGTTTTCCGGGGCCGTGACGCCACGGGCTTGCAGCGAGACGGGTTTCCTAATACACTCCGAACGCAAACGCGGCCCGGGCAGCAGCTCGGGCCGCGGTGCGTCGGATGCGTTTGTGTGCGACGACTTGACGTCTGAAAGCTGATTCTGGAAGGAGCTTCGTATGGCCAGCTCTCTGAACAAAGTGATCCTGATGGGCAACCTGACGCGTGATATCGAGTTGCGCGCGGTGGGTGGTGGTGGGCAGCAGGTGGCCCGTATCGGGCTGGCGCTCAACCGGAACTACACCACGCAGAGCGGCGAGAAGCGGGAAGAAGTCACGTTCGTTGATTGCGAGGCGTGGGGCAAGACCGCCGAGATCATGGCGAAGTACCTGAGCAAGGGCCGCCCGGTGCTCATCGAGGGGCGCCTGAAGCTCGATCAGTGGGACGACAAGGACACGGGCAAAAAGCAGTCGAAGCTGAAGGTGGTCGTGGACAGCTTCCACTTCGTGGACAGCAAGGGCGGCGGCGGTGGGGGTGGTGGCGGCGATTCGGGCGGGGACTACGAGGATCGACCGGCCGTCCAGACCCGCGGCAACGCCCGGCCGGCGAGCACTTCTTCGGCTCCGATCGCGGAGGATGACATTCCGTTCTGATTGGGTCTGGGGCTTGGTCTCTCGAGGTTTTGGCCTCTCGCAGATCACTGAGACCGGCCACTGGCCGGTCTTTGCATTCCACGTGCGGTTGCGCGAACGACTGTGCGATGGCTGCCCATCGCATTGGTTCGGTCTGGGCGCGTGTGACGCAAAGACCGGCCGGAGGCCGGTCCGACTGATGGCTCACGCCTATCATCTTGGCCCGGGGCGGATTCGCCCGGGTTTCAACTCGCATGAGCGGGCCTCCTCCTGGGACGGCCGCTCGGATGTTGGGGTCGCTTCGGGCTTGTGCCCGGCGGCTCCTAACTGACCCCCGGCTGGCGCCGGGAGAAAGGACAGCAGCATGCCGACGAACGTCAAGCTGCTTCTGACCGACAACGTGGAAGCCCTCGGAATCGTGGGCGACGTGGTGAACGTGCGCATCGGGTACGCCCGCAACTATCTGCTCCCCCGGAACCTGGCGACCCAGCCCAGCGAGGAGAAGATCAAGGCTCTCGCCGCCAAGCGCGTCGAGGCCGAGAAGCAGGTCGCGGCGCAGCGCAAGGCCCGCGAGGAGCTCTCGAGCAAGCTGCAGGGCGTGGAGGTCAAGCTTGTTAAGTCCTGCAACGACCAGGGCATCCTCTACGGCGCGATCACCCAGCAGGAGATCGCGTCGGAGCTCAACAAGCTCGGCCACGGCGTCAAGCCCCGCGACGTGCGCATCACCCAGGCGATCAAGCGCATCGACAACTACGACGTGCACATCAAGCTCGACGCCGATCTGGACGCGACCATCAAGCTCCACGTCGAGGCCGACCGCGCCCTGGACATCAAGAAGGCCGGGGACACCAGCGAGGAGGGCGCGGTCTCCGCGGCTTCCAGCAGCAGCTCCAGCCTCTCGCCCATCGCCACCGAGTCGGAAGGCAAGGGCACCTTCGGCGTGATCAAGAAGCCCGAGCCCAAGGCCGAGCGCCGCGGGAAGGGCGATCGCGGCGACAAGGGTGACAGGGCAGAGAAGGGTGCCGAGAAGGGCGCCGACAAGGGCGCCGAGAAGGCCGACGCCGAGCCCAAGGCCGAGAAGAAGGACGACAAGAAGGCCGACAAAAAGGCCAAGGCCAAGTAACTATCACGGACGCGAGCCTCGGGTCCGATTTGTTCAACGAAACGGGCCCGGCGACCTCTCGCCGGGCCCGTTCCTTTTTTGCTGCGTCTTGCGTCCGGCGGGGCTCAGGCTTTGTTGCATCCCAACAGGAGCGTCCGTGCGGTTGGTCCGGTCCTCATCGGCGGCTCAACAAGCAAGGCTTATCGCTGAGAGCCGATCGCCACGCCGGGTATATAGCGAGCGACCAGCTTGTCACCGACGCCCCAGCCGACAATCTCGACCCCGACGGTGGGAGCGAAGATGAGCTGCATCCGTTGATCGGGGCGGCTGCGGGAGAGGCGGGGGATGTCGTTGGTCGAGCGGATCGGCTCGCCGATCGCGTACTTGATGCTGAACTTGGAGGAGTCCTGATAGATGTAACCCACGGCGTCGTACTTCACGCCGTTGGCGTCGAGGACGAAGGGCGTCGCGGGGATTGTTCCGGCCTCGGCGTCGCGGACAGCGCCGCCGAGCAGGCTGTTCTCGCCCTGGGCGCTACCGACGTCGATGCGCATGAGACCGACTTGCTCGGGGTGCGCGAACTTGTCGACGCGCAGGGCTTGGTCGAGGCCGCGGCCTTGAGCGTCTTTGGGATTGATGGTGAATTCGCCCGCGGTGATGCGTCCGTTCACCACGGTGACGCCGGAACCGAGGGTCCCGTCCTGCAGCATGACGCCGATGGAGTTGTTGACGGTGACGCCCGGGATGGGATCGGTACCCGATGCGGTGAGACGGATGGCGCGGGACTCGTCGATCTGGCCGCCCGCCTGGCCGCTGGTGAGCTGGCCCGCGGCGATGAGGGCGTCGCGCTTCATGCGGTTCTCGAAGACCACGGGCTTGAACTTGGCGTCGTCCTCGTCCAGACGCACCCGCGTGCCCTTGATGACGATCGCGCGGGGCTCGAACTGGGGCGGGATGAAGAACTCGAACGCCCAGTTGGTTTCCGAGTCGCCGCCCAGCGACGCGAGGTGCGTGTCTTTGGCGTCGAACCGGAAGCGGGCGATGGCGACCTTGCCCGCCTCGGCCTTGCAGATGGCGGCGGACGGGAAAAAGAGCTCGGGGCGGCCCGAGTCGTCCTCGGCGATGACGTAGACCTGGCCGTTGGAGATGATGAACTGCCCGCTGGTGCGTTCCTTGGCGCCGGCGCGGAACTTGACGAGCACGCCGTGCAGTCTGGTTTCCTTGGACGCGGTCTCGCCGTCGAACATCTTCACGTTCTGGGGGCCGGGGTCGAGCAGGTCGGAGCGGAGGTCGTTCAGATCACCGGCGGGAGGTGGGGAAGCGTCGCCCTGATTGGCGGGCTTGGGCGGGGCGACGGCGGGGGTCATCTTTGCGGGATCGAGCACGTAGCGACCCAGCACCTCGAAGTCTGCGGTCTTGAGGGAGTTGCGTCCCTTGCCTTCGCCGAACGAGAAGCGGGTGCTGGCGAGCTGAGCGGCGGGGTCGGGGTTCCAGGTGGCCATGGGGGTCGAGCTCGCGAACGTGCCGCGGCTCAGGCCCGAGTAGATCCAGTTGGTGATGCGGTCGGTGGGCAGGATGAGGCCCGATCCGGGCTGGACGTTGCCGCCGTTGTCGCTGACGATGGCTGAGTAACCGAGCGCCTCGTTACCGACACGCATGCCGCTGATGGTCTGCACGGTGACGCCCGAGACGATGATCCCTGAGATCACGCCGAACGCGCAGCCCACGACCCAGTCGCCGGTGGGGCCGAATTTCAGGTTCTTGCGGACCGTGCCGTCGACGATGCCGCGCAGCACGGCGAGGGAAATACCGAACGGCAGTGCCAACCCGGCGCCCCACGCCACGTCGCCGAGGTAGGAGCTGATCCCGCGCGGTCCGGCGGCCTGGATGAAGTACGTAGCGACGTGCTCCCATGCGCCAAAGGCGATGGCGCCGGCGAGGACCACACAGAAGCAGTTGAGGATCGAGGAGAACCCGCCGCGGGAACCCCAGGAATAGGCGATGCCAGCCACGATGCCGATCGCCAGGATGCTCATGATCATTGGAAAACCCTCTTGCACACGCGGGGTGGGCCCCAGGTGATTCGATCTGTCTCTTCAGACGCTTGGGACGCCGTGCGGTTCGGTGACGCTCACGCCGTCGGTTTGGCCGCGGGCTTGGCCGGGGCGGGTGCCGCCCCGGGCTTGGCCGCGGGCTGCGGCTCGGTCGTGATGCGGAGCACTTCCTCGACGCTGGTGACGCCATCGACGGCCTTGCGGAGCGCGGCCTGCTGGATGCTGGGCAATCCGCCCTTGCGGAGTTCGGCCTTCAGACCCGTCCAGTTCTGGGTGCGGATCATCTCGCGGGCCCCATCGGACACCTCGAAGACCTCGAACGCGGCGTCGCGCTGCAGATAGCCCGTCCCTTGGCAAACGGGGCAGGTCTCGGGCTTGTTCTTGACCAGTACCTCGCCGCCCTTCTTGAAAAGCTGCTTCACCTTGTCGGCGGGGAGGCCGAGCTTCTTCAGGACGTCTGGTGCGGGCTGGTACGCCTGCTTGCAATTGATGCAGAGCTTGCGGAGCAGCTTCTGAGCCACCACGCCGCGGACGGACTTGGCCGCCGACTCGGCGTCGCCCAGGAGTTTGGTCCATTGCTGGATCGCGCCGACAGCGCCTTCGGCCTGCAGCGAGACCCACACCCGGCACTTGTCCTGGTCGGCCTTGATGACTTCCTTCGCGGTCTGTGCGTCGGGCACGTCGGCTACGGCGACGATGTCGGGATCGCGCCGCAGGATCGAACGCACGAGCGTCGCGAAGTCAGGGCCTTCGGCCTGCGGGTCCCAGCGGTTCTGCCTCACGCCCTCGATCGCGTCCTCGATCTCGATCTCGACGGTCTGCACGTTGTTGGTGTACGCGTCGTGGATCTTCATCGCGGTGTAGAGCGTCGTCGTGCGTCCGCCCTCGGGCCCGCCCGCGAGCAGGATCACCCCGCCCCGTGCGGTCGTCCACGACTTGATCAGGTCGGTCTGCTCTGGCGTCCAGCCGATCTGATCGGCGTTGCGACGGACCTGCTGCTCGGGGTCGATGACGATGGTCATCTTCTGACCGGCGGGGCCGCCCACGGTGTCGATGTGGAACTTGTTCTTGACCGTGCCACGCTCGATGGTGACGTCGCCTGCCTGCTTCTTGCGACGGTCGTTGATGTCGAGCTTGGCCGCGCCTTTCCAGAAATCGATGAGCTTCACGCCCGCGGCGGCCGGCATGGTGTCGCCCGGCACCTTCATGCCGTCCACATGGAAGATGACTTGATACGCGTCCTTCGCGGTCTGCATGAGATCGATGCGGCTGGAGCGGTTGTCGAAAGCCTTGATCGCCATCGATTCGGCGGCGAGGCGGAGCTCGTACTCGGGCGAGTCGGCTTCGGGCACGTCCACAGCGCTCTTGTCGGGGCGACGCACGGTGAGCACCGGGGTGCCGGCCTTGCCCTTGGCGGCCTTCTTCTTGACGCCGGGCTTGTCGGTCGAGCCGAACGCAGCCTTGATGGAATCGACCGTGACCCGGCCGCTGGCGGGAACCCGCTCGTCCTTGTTCGCCGAGACGATGTATGCGGCCACGCTGGCGAACAGGATCAGCGGCACCGCGACGAGGCTGATGATCCAGGTCAATGAGCCGCCCTCGCCGACGGGAGGCATGAACACGATCGCGGCGAGAGCGACGAGAGCCGCGCCCGCGTGAATGAAGTTCCAGCGCTCGCGCTCGAGATAAAACTTCGCCGCGTGCTTGTCGAGGACCGCGGAAACGAGCCACGCCCAAGCGACAAACGGGGGCACGAACAGCAGCGGCTTCCACACGCTCACCAGCGTGAGCGCCTCGGCAAGGACGAGCGTCGGCACGGACTGCGAAGCGACGAGATCAAGGCCCATGCGGGTCTCCGAGTGGGGTCAGAAGCAAGAAGAGAAAGGATAACACCCCGCGGCCCTTCTCGCCGCGAACGCCCGTGGAAAAACCGGGAAAAGCGGCCGATGCCCGGGCGCGTTCGCCGCGGCGCGCACGAAAAAACCGACCGCGGCCGCGGTCGGTTCTGTGCGTGTCGTTGCGAACGTGGTTGCCGCGTGTTGGTCGCGGGTGCTGGTCACTTGAGCTTCTTCAGCATCATGTTCAGCTCGTCGACGTTCGGGCTGTTCTCCTGGGCGACGCGCAGGTGGATGTACTCCTGCTCCACGAGGCGGACCAGCGAGCGGTTGAAGTCCACCATGCCGGTCTGCTCGGCCTCGACGCTCTTGAGGTATTCGCGGAGCTCGCCCTCGCGTCCCTCGAGCACGAACTTGCGGACGACGCCGTTGTTCACGAGGATCTCGAGCGCCGGGATGCGAGGGATGTCCGGGTGCAGCGTCGGGAGCAGCTTCTGATAGACGAACGCACGCATCTGGTACGCGAGGATCTTGCGGACCGCGGGCACTTCTTCCTGCTCGAAGAGGCCGTAGATGCGGCTGAAGGCCTGTGTCGTGCTGGAGGCGTGGATGGTTCCGAAGACCAGGTGTCCCGTCTCGGCGGCGTGCAGGGCTGCCTCGAAGGTCTCCTGGTCGCGCATCTCGCCGACCAGCACGATGTCCGGGTTCTCACGCACCAGGGCGCGGAGCGCGATCTTGAAGTCCAAGCAATCCAGGCCGATCTCGCGCTGGTTGATGGTCGCCTTCTTGTCCTCGAAGATGTACTCGATCGGGTCTTCGATGGTGACGATGTGGACGCTCTTGCGCTCGTTCACGTAGTCGAGCATCGAGGCGATGGTGGTGGACTTGCCCGAGCCGGTCACGCCGCAGAGCAGCACGATGCCCTGGGGCTGCATCGACACCTCGGCCATGATGGGCGGGAGGTACAGATCCTCGAACTTGCGGATCTTGCTGGTGATCAGACGGGCGGCGACCGAGAGCTTGCCGCGGGCCATGAAGAGGTTGATGCGGAAGCGGTTCTTGGCGTCGTAGTCGTACGCGAAGTCGACCGAGCCGAACTTGTGCAGATCGGCCATCTGCTCTTCGTCCAGGATGTGCTTGGCGATCTCCCAGAACTCCTCGCGGGTGCAGGGCTCGCAGTCGAGGCCCTTGAGGCCGCCGCGGATGCGGAGCTTGGGCACCTGGTCGGACTTCATGATCAGGTCCGACGCTTCGAGCTTGATGGCGGCCTGGAGGAACTTACCGAAGCGGGTCGCGTGCGGATCGTGCTTCTGATCGGGCATCGCGGCGATGTGCCCTGCCGGAGCCGCATCGGTTTGGGTATCGGAAGAGAGTGACATTCCTTCGGGTCTCCCACGACGAGGATCGGATCGGGATTCGCCCCGGGGTTCGGCGGCCGCGTGAGCCGCGGTCCGACCAGGGGCGGTTGACTCAGACGTTCCAGATGGAGGGCTCAACAGTACCTCTCTGCCCGCGTCCAAGCAGGCGATTCCGACGCGCCGGGTGTGGTTTCCGTGCCCGCGCCGGGCAGGGTCGATACGCGACCGGCTTGGGTTGGATGCGGCGGGGGTCCGAGGGTGCCGGGTTTTGAGCGTTTCGCACCTCTGCGTTCCACACATACAGGCGTTCGGTCTTTGCGGGGGTATTCAGCGAGATTGTGGGACCCGATGCGCGACACAGGATGGACGAGGAGGATCGACGACACCCTTGCGTGGGTTGGCGTTGTGCGTTGTGTTGTGCCCGCAAAGAACAAGGCCCTGCCGCGATCGGCAGGGCCTTGGTGTTGATACGTGACAAGGGTGATCAGTTCTGAGCGACCTGCGCGATGGTGTACTTCAACTCCGCTTCCGCCAGGGAAAGAGGCGGCAGAACCACACCCTCGCTGGGGTTGCCCTCGCCGTCGAGGGGCGGGAGCTCGGTGGGCTTCATGCCCAGGAAGTTGATCTCCAGCTGGCGCTTGATCTTCTCCATCGCCTTGTTCTGGATCTGACGCACGCGCTCCTTGGTGACGCCGATGATCTGGCCCACCTGCTCGAGCGTCATGGGCTTCTCCTCGTCGCTCTTTTGCTCGAGGCCGAAGCGGTGCTCGATCACGGTGCGCTCGACGTCGGTGAGCTCGGCGCGGTTCTCCTGAACGATGCGACGGACTTCCTCCGCCGCGTCCTTCTCGAACGTCGACCGCTTGGTCTCGAGGAAGTTGGACTTCTCGAGCTTGGGGTCAAAGTCGGTGGGGAAGCGCTGGCGGTACTTGCTGAGCTTCATGCCCTGGCGGCTGAAAGCCTTGAGGATCGCACGGCAGGCGTAGGTGCTGAACTTGTAGCCACGACCCGCGTCGAACTTGTCGACGGCGCGGAGCAGGGCCATGTTGCCCTCGCTGACGAGATCCGCGAAGTCCACCTCGCTCATGCGGGTGCGCTTGGCCATCGCCAGCACGAGGGCGAGGTTGGTCTCCGCGATCTGCTCGCGGATCCGCTCGGCCCGGCGGTGCCAGCGCAGGATGTCGTCGGCCTGCTCGGGCGTGGGCAGGCGGCTGGGCCGGGCCCAGACATCCTGCTGCAGCTTCCACACGCGGTAGCGGGCGTAGTTGAACTGGTGGAATAGAACCCGCTCCTCGGCGCCGGTGAGGATCACCTGCTGGGTGCTCTTCACGGTGCGGGTGCGCGAGGTGCTGGACAGGTCGTCCATCACCGGGTGGTACCAGGTGGTGTCGGGCTTCTGGATATCAGGAGCGTCGTCGTAGATCTTGGTGGGCGCGTTCTCTTCATAGAACGCGGGGCTGTCGATGAAGTCCTGCTCGGCGGAGAGGATGGTGGCGAGCAGGCGCTCGTCCTCGCCGCTGAGGCGTTTGCGGACCACGGTTTTGCTGACCACCGCGGGCACCGCGTCATCGACGGTGGCCTTGGCGGCGCGTTTGCGCTTGGCGGTGGGCGCCTCGGCGGACGCGGCGACCGACACCGCGGCGCGGTTGCGCCGCCGCATCTGCTCCAGCGGGCCGATCGTTCGTTTGCTTCCTGCCTGCTTCATCATGACCTTCCTGACCCAACCAACAGGGGCCGTCCGTGTGCCTTCGCCTTGTTCGCCCTCGTGGAGGCGAGTTTCATTGCCGAGCATTCCAAGTCTCCCTCACCCGCCAAGCTTCCAAGACTCTCTACGACACGTCGAACACAGTTCGTTCGAGGGTTCTCCGCGATCGGAACACCCACGATTGAGGGCACGGTGTGTCGGACGATCCCACGCGATCTTCCGATGCTCGACCAGTGCTGCCGGTTGCGGCAGTTGGTCTTCCGGGCCACTTGTGACCGTCGCTCGCTTGCGTCTGATCACGCCAGAACGGGTAGGGCGTCGACCTCGCAGCGACTTGCAATCGCTCGGTATACGCCTTCAACCCCTCGCTGGTTCCACATCCGGAACTCGCGAGTCGCACTTCCTGACGCATTCATGCACACACGCCGGCCACAAGATGTACGGACACGCCGCCGTCCAAGGCACGCCGCTGTTATCCGCACCGCCTCGCGATTGCTCGCAACGCTGGATCCTCCAGCACCCCGGACACGGCACGGACTCCGATTCTACCGGAAAGTACCGACCCTGCCAACGCATCCGCCACGTTATCCACATCTTTCTTTGTTTGTGTTATATTCGGTATTCGAAATGAGTAGTTTTGCATCCGCTCGGTGTTCTCGGCCCTGCCACCAAAGTGCGGCAAGAATGGAATCCGCTGCGAGACGAGTCCCGCGGCGCAGACACGGAACGACATGCCGCGCACTCGCGCAAGGAGTCTCTCGATGCCTCTCACTCTTCCCGCGCTCCCGTACGACAAGGCCGCTCTCGAGCCGCACATCGACGCTCAGACGATGGAGATCCACCACGGCAAGCATCACAACGCGTACGTGACCAACGGCAACAACGCTCTCGCGGGCACCAAGTGGGCCGACGCCGATCCAGTGGCGATCATCAAGGCGCTCGCCGAACTCCCCGACGACAAACGCGGCCCGGCCCGGAACAACGTCGGCGGGCACGTGAACCACTCGATGTTCTGGCAGCTGATGGCCCCGGCCGGGAAGGGCGGCGGCGGCGAGCCGGGCGGAGCGCTGGGCGCGGCGATCAACGCGACCTTCGGCGGCTTTGCCCAGTTCAAAGAGAAGTTCCAGGCCGCGGGCGCGGGTCGCTTCGGCAGCGGCTGGGCCTGGCTCATCGTCAACGGAGGCAAGCTCGAGATCGCCAGCACCGCCAACCAGGACAATCCGCTGATGGGCAAGGCGATCGCGGGCTGCGAGGGCACGCCGATCCTGGGGCTCGACGTGTGGGAGCACGCGTACTACCTCAAGTACCAGAACCGCCGCCCGGACTACATGGCCGCGTGGTGGAACGTGGTGAACTGGGGCAAGGTCGCGGAGCTGTACACGCAGGCTGGCGGGAAGTGATTTCAGCCTGTCGAAGCACTCAGTGAGATGTCACGGCTTGCGAGGTCAGTGCCTCGCAGAGCTGTCGCGTGGAGATCGCATCGAGGCGATGCACCCGATCGCGGACGCGATCGACGGTGTCGTCGTCGATCACGCCGAGGGCGAGCGAGCGGAGCTTGGTTTCGATCTCGTCCCACGTCAGCGGGTTGCGTGGATCGCCCTTCGGGTACTCCACTTCCGCGGCGTGCTGCGAGCCGTCGTGGAGTGTGATCGTCACGCGGCTGGGCTGCGATGCGGGGAAACGGGCCTCGAAGGCTTCGTTGGGGACCACCTTGACGCTGTCCATGAGCGGGACGAGGCGTGGGTCGCGGACGCGAGCTTCATCGAACTGCGCCGGCCCGAGCACGCCGTCGGCGAGCAGGGCGGCGATGGAGTAGGGCAACGAGTGATCCGCCGTCTCGCGGGTGGTGGGGCGGTACTTGGCCGGGTCGCCGAGAATGTCCGCCGCACGGGCAATGACCTCGACGCGGACCTCGCGGATGTCGGTGGTGACGAAGGTGTGCGCGGCACGGATCTGCCGGATCGCCGAGAGCGGTGAGTGCATGAGTGCCTCGACGGGGAACGACTTCATCGAGCAGCGCTCGATACGCCAGGCGTCTGCGGCACCTCGAGGCAGATCGCGGGTCAGGCCCTCGGCGTCGAACGTACACGGCGTGCCGCGTGACACGGCGTGTCCGAAGACGTGGAACAGCCCCTCCTTCCCGTCGATGATGTGGGCCGGACCGGTGTAGCCGCGGGCGGCGAGCAGGGCGGATTCCACTCCCATGCGAGCCGCCCAGGGATCGACGGTGTTCTTCATCATGGTGAGACTGCCGGCGGTGACGGCGCCGAGCGTGCCGGTGCGGGAGGCGCAGATGCCGATCGCGTTCGCGAGCTGCTCGGGCGTGAGGCCCAAGACACGTCCCGCCGCGAGACCGGCGGCGAAGCCGGAGAGCGTCGCGTGGTGCCAGCCGTACTCGCGGATGCCGGGGCGGCCGATCTCGGCGAAGCGGCACTGCAGCTCGTAGACGATCGCGGTGGCGAGGATGAGATCGCGCCCGGAGCGGTCGTGGAGTTCGCAGAGCGCGAGCGGGCCGCAGATGAGATCGGAGGGATGGCAGGGGTCGGCCTTCCAGTAGATGTCGTTGTAGTCCATGGCGCGGATCATGTGGCTATTGAGGAACGCGGCGTCGACGGGGTTGGTCCGCCAATCGTTGAGTAAGACCGAGCAGGGGCCGTCACCGGATGGCGACATCTCGCGGTGATGCTCGAGCAGGATGTGGGCGTCCTCGGTGCGCGAGCCGCCGATGGCGCAGGCGAGCGAGTCGAGCCAGAAGCGCTTGGCGGCCTCGATCGCGGCGGGGCTGAGATCCTCGAAGCGGAGCGATGCGGCCCAGCGGGCGAGGTCGAAGGAGATGAAGTTGTCGGTGCGGTAACTGGCCATGGGTGTCTCGGTTCAGGCAGTGATGGCGGCGAAACGTCTGGTCGAACGGTCGCGTCTGAGAGTGGACGAACGTGGAACGTGGCTACGCGGGTTGGTGAGCGAGTCGCTCGATCAGTTGGCGGGTGATGCTCTCGGTCGTTCCGGTGGCGTCGGGACCCGCAACGTCCGGCGTGTTCACGAGGCTGTCGGCGATCAGCGACGCGACGGCGGATTCCACTCGGACGGCGATCTCGTGTTCGCCGAGCCATTCGAGCATCATGCGGGCGGCGAGGATGGCGGCGATCGGGTTGGCGATCCCCTTGCCCGCGATGTCGGGCGCCGAGCCGTGCGTGGGTTCGAAGACGGCGAAGCGATCGCCGATGTTTGCCGAGGGCGCGAAGCCGAGGCCACCGACCAATCCCGCGGCAAGATCGCTCACGATGTCGCCGAACATGTTCTCGGCGACGACGACGTCGAAGCGACCGGGGTCGGTGACCATCTGCATGCACGCGGAGTCAATGTTGGCCTCGCGTGCTTCGATCGTGGGAAACTCGGTTGCAATCTGGCGGAAAACGCGGGTGAAGAGGCCGCCGGTCTCACGCAGCACGTTGGGCTTCTCCAGCAGCGTGACGCGGCGACGGCCGTTCTGAACCGCGTACTGGAACGCGGCACGCACGATGCGTTCGCAGCCGGCGCGGCTGACGAAGCGGGTTGAGAGCGCGACGTTGTCGAGGCCGGCGTCGAACCAGCGGCGCATCTTGGCGGGATGGCCGTGTGTTTCGTCGGCCATCGCGCGGGCGACCGAGTCAGGGAGCGGGTGCCACTCGATGCCGCCGTAGAGGCCCTCGGTGTTCTCGCGGAAGACGACGATATCGATGTCGTCGCGGATGTTGCGTGGGTTGCCGGGGTACGCGCGGCAGGGGCGGAGGGCGGTGTGGAGATCGAAGAGCTGGCGCAGCCGAACGATGGGGCTGGAGTACTTGAGGCCGCGGGAGCGGAGCGCGGGGGCGAGCTCCGCGGCCGCTTCATCGCCGGGCTTGCTGGTGATCGCGCCGAAGAGTGCTGCGTCGCAGCGGCGGAGCAGTTCGACGGAGCGGGCGGGCAGGGCGTCTCCTTCTGTGCACCAGTAATGCCAGCCGACGTCGCCGCGGAGGTACTCGGCCTCGAAGCCCGCGGCGTCGAGCACGCGGATGGCGGCGGAGATGACTTCGGCACCGATGCCGTCGCCGGGGAGCAGAGCGATGCGACGAGTGGTCACGCGGAAACTCCTTCTGCGAGAGGTCGAGCATCGCTGCGCGATGTGACTTGAGCGTCGAGTGTGGGGCGCACGGAGCCGTTGGGCTGCGATCGCGCCGCGAGTATGGAACGGGTGAGATTCTCAAGCCCGCCCGCAACGATGAGACGCTGTGCGGTCTCGTTCAGCGGAGCGAATGTGAAGGCGCGGTCGGTGAGTTGGATGGTGGACGTGACAAAGTCGATGCGGAGCGGCGGGCCGACCGACGTGCGTGTGCCCGAATCTCGGATCGGTGCACGCAGCGCGTCGACCAGCGCCGGGCATTCGATCACGACCAGGCCGTTGTTGAAGGCGTTGCGCTGGTAGGTCTGGCTGACGCTGGCGGCGATGATGAAGCGGACGCCGCAGCCGAGAAGGGTGGTCGCGGCCTGCTCGCGGCTGGAGCCGCAGCCGAAGTTGCGGCCGGCGATGAGCACGTCGCCGCTGCGCACCAGCGAGCGGAAGGCCGGGTCGTAGTTCCGCATCGCGTGCTCGGCCTGCTGGGCGATGGAGAGATCGTCGCGGTAAGTGACGTCCTTGCCGTAGATGCCGTCGGTGTTGAGATCGTCGGCTGTGACGACGAGCGAGCGGCCGGAGATCTGGCGCGGGAAGCCATCGATGATCTGCTGCTGGGCCGGTGTGGCGGCGGGGACGTCACGCTCGATGGAGGCGGCGCCGACCGCGATCGCATCGTCATGGCTGGACGCGATGAAGCCGCGAACGGCGGATTCCGCGACGATGCGGGGGCTGGCGAGGTAGCACGCGGCGTCGGTCGATCCCATGCGGCCTTCGAAGTTGCGATTGGTGGCGCTGATGCCGACCTCGCCGGGCTCGAGCGTGCCAGCGCCGAGGCCGATGCACGCGCCGCAGCCCGAAGGCAGGACGATCGCGCCGGCGTCGATGAGGCGCTGCCAGGTGCCGTTATGTTCGGCGGCACGCTGCACGTCGCTCGATGCGGCGGCGAGGTAGAACTTCACATGCGGCGCGACGCGGCGGCCGCCGGCGAAGACGGCCGCTGCAGCTTCGAGGTCGGGCAGGCGGCCGTTGACGCAGCTCATTAGGTAAGCTTTGTCGATGCGGATCTGCTCGCGAGCGAGTTCGGAGGCGGGCAGGCCGCGGGTGATGCTGTTGGGACCGCAGACGTGCGGGGAGACGGTGTCGAGGTTGAGTTCGATCTCGCGGACGAACGTCGCGTCGGGATCGGTTTCGAGGTGGTGACGCTCGGCCCACCAGCGGGCAACGTCGGCGCGGGTGAACGCCGGTGTTGCAGCGTGCGAGAGCAGATCGGCGCGGGCGTCGAGCCACTGCCGGAGCGATGCGTCGAACGGGAAGAAGCCCACGAGTGCGCCCCACTCGGTGGTCATGTTCGCGATGGTGAGGCGATCGTCGATGGTGAGGCTGGCGACGCCATCGCCCGCGAATTCGACCGCGGCGTTGAGTACTTCGCCGCTGCTGAAGTGAGAGCAGAGCGTGAGGATGAGGTCCTTGCCGGTGACGCCGGGGCGCAGCGAGCCCTTGAGCGTGACGCGGACCTGCGGCGGGATGGTCCACCACATAGTGCCGGTCGCCCAGAGCGCGGCGGCGTCGGTGCGAACGACGGGCGTGCCCAGGGCGGCGACTCCGCCGTACATGTTGGAGTGGGAGTCCGAGCCGACGACGAGCGAGCCGGGGGTGACGAAGCCTTCCTCGATCATCACCTGATGGGCGATGCCGCGGCCGGGCGGGAAGAAGCGGATGCCCTGGCGCTCGGCGAACGCTCGGATCTTGGCGTACTTGCCGAGGTTTTCGGGGCTGTGGTTCTGGATGTCGTGGTCGATCGCAAAGACGGGCTGCGTCGGATCGAGCACGGACGCGTCGGCACCGGCGATGGAGCGGAACTTTGGGATCACCGCGCTGGTGTTGTCGTGGGTCATCACGTGCTTGGGACGCAGCGTGACGAAATCGCCGGCTCGCGGCGGTTGTTCCGCGGTCCAGCCGACGGCGTGACGTGCCGCGATCTTCTCGATGGCCGTGCGTCCGTTCATGAGCGGCGCTCCGTCGCGCGGCGGCCGAGGAAACCCGCGATGTCGAAATCCACGAAATCGGCGTGGTGAAAGATGATGCACTCGATCGAGCGCTCGACACGGTCCCCTTCGTGGCTGTGGCAGGCGATGATGTGCAGGACCTCGTCGGGGATGCCGTGGCGTGCGGCGATGGCGACGCCGGAGAACGGGTGACGCACGAGTCGGCCGCCGGCGGACTGCGATGGGATGCCGCGTTCGTTGACCTGCAGCTCGAAGAGCTTGCCGATATCAGCGAGCAGGGCGCCGGCGATGAGGACATCGAGGTTGATCGGCACGCGAGGCCCGAAGGTCGTCGTGAGCACAGCGGCGATGGCGCGGCACTGCTCGGCGCAGCTATTGAGGTGCTCGACGAAGAGCATCCCGTTGTCGCCTGCCTTCAGCGTGAAGGGCAGGCGGCGCAGTTGGTCCTCGGTCCATCCGAGGCCACCGTTGCCGGTGGCCATGGCGTCGAGCCAGCACGCGGCGACGCGGCTGCGAAGCGACGGGCTTTCGATGTGGAGCAGAGCGGGGAAGATACGGGCGACGAGGGAGGTGTCGGCCTCTGGCGACTGCGCGGTTTCGTGCCCGACGGCGATGGTCGTGTGCGTGGTGGTGTTCATTGTCGTGCTCGTCGGGGTGCTCATGGGGGTGCTCATCGTGGTGGTCACGGGCGGGCTTCCGGCAAATCGCGGTCAATGGTGCGGTCGAAGCCCGGGTCCTCGCGAGTGGCAAGAGCGGTGAAGCGGTTGGCGCTCTCGTCTTGTTCCTCGATGTGCAGCCGCGCGATGTTGGGCAGGCGGCCGATCATCACGAAGAGCAGCGCGGAGTCGGGCGTGAAGCCCATGTCGAGCAACAGCCCGGCGGCGAGGCCGTCGATGTTGATCGGGATGCGCTTGCGGGCGTGGAGCAGGCGCCCGATCTCGCGGACGCGTGCGGTGTGGCGACCGGGCCAGCCGATCTCGTCGGCGAGGCGGATGAGGAATCGCACGCGTGGGTCGGCGTCTTCCTGCAGGCTGCGATTGGGCTCGGGCTCCCCGGTACTCTTGTGGAAGCGGTGGCCGTAGCCCCAGATGCGTTGCCCTTCCGCGGCACGCCGATCGAGGAAGGCCTGCACCGATTCGCCGCTGGCGTCGAGTTCGAGGAGTTCCTGCATCGCCAGGGGCAGAGCGCCGAAGTGGTAGGGGCCCATCGCGGTGGCGATGAAGCTGATGGCGGTGGCGGCGAAGGGGGCGCGGACGCTGGCGGTGACGCGCGGGCCGTGGGTGGAGGGCGAGGTCACGCCGTGCTCGCAGAGGGAGACGAGGTACGCGTCCATCATGCGGCGTTCGAGAGCGGAGGGCCGGCGCGACTGGAGCTGGAAGAAGAGCATCTCGACGAAGCTGAGCGAGCCGATGAGTTCGCCGATCGGCACGCCGCGGGCGAGGATCTCGCCGTCGCGAACGAGGCTGGGGCCGGAGAACTCGGGCCGCGAGGTGCTTGCTGGCGCGGCTTCGAGGCTGGATGCAACGGACGTTTCGAGGGTTGTGGTCATGCGATGCTCCGTGCGGGTCGACAGCATCCGGAGAACGCAGGTCCGGCGGCAGGGTGGGTTGGCGAGAGCGGGTGGTTCATGTGGCTGGAGAGCTGGCGTGGGTGAACGCGGTGCAAAACGAACAACCCCCGGCACGCGTCCGGGGGTTGCAGGGGAATCTTGGGTTCAGGTGCTGCGGTTACACGCTCACACCGACCAAGTCCACCACGACAGCCCGGACGCCGAGGGCACCTTTGGCTTTCGCTTTGGTGGATTTGGAGGAGCGAGGAGTCACGAGGAGAACACTAGCCTCGGCGGTGGGCGAGTCAAACGGTTGCGGTCGGCACGACGCTTTCGTCCGGCACGGAGAGACCCAAAACGACAAATCCCGCGGCTTCCCGCGGGACTGTCGAATGGGCGAGGAGGGATTCGAACCCCCGAAGGCGTTAGCCAGCAGATTTACAGTCTGCCCCGATTGGCCACTCCGGCACTCGCCCGATCGGTTCCGCCCGGAAAAGGCGGGAGGCAAGGTTAGGACGCTCGCCCCGGCGCGGCAATCGCTTGGGGGAGGCTTGCGCACAGGTCATGCATCGTGCGTTTGGGGGTAGCGGTGAAGCCGCACTCGCGCCCGGGACGTCCGAAAGCCGCTGACAGGACTTGAACCTGCGACCCGCGCTTTACAAAAGCGCTGCTCTACCAGCTGAGCTACAGCGGCGTCTCTACAAGGGTACGCGCCCGCTGCCGGGGGCGGGGCCCTTTAGGCCCCGCGGTGATTCACCGGCGGTACCGGACTCCGGCCTGTCGACGAAACCTTCATCGCGGGGTTGACTTCTCACATGACGCGAAAAGAAAAGGACCGGCTGCAAGCCGGTCCTCCTTCGGGTGTGCGTGGGATTTGGCTCCGGGGCCTGGAAGGCCCCGCCCCCGGGTGCTAGCGCTCGTTGGGTGGGATGCCCATGCCGTCCCGCTTGGGGCTGGGCGGGCGCTTGGGCGAGACGTACGCCTTGGTCTCGAGTTCTTTGAGCAGGTGCTCGATGGCAACGTCGAGCTGCGGATCGCCCTCGCCGTTGACCATCTTGGACGGGTCATCGATCACGTCGATGTCGGGGTCGGTGCCGTGGCCTTCGATCGACCACTTGCCCTGGCTTGGGTTCTGCGGGTCACGCTCGTAGTAGCCGAAGGAGGGCACGGTGACGCCGCCGCCGTCGATGAGCGGGCGGTAGCCCTCGATGCCGACCAGTCCGCCCCAGGTGCGTCGGCCAATGACCTTGCCGATACCCATGCGCTTGAAGTAACCCGGGAACGCGTCGCCGCCCGAGCCGGCGAGCCCGTTGGCGAGCATGGCCTTGGGGCCGTAGTGCGCGTCCGGCGGCCAGGGCCAGTCCCTGCCGTCCTTGCGGGCCCAGTAGTTGATGTTGGGACGGTTGAGCAGCTCGATGAAGCGCGTCGGGATCTGGCCGCCGCCGTTCCAGCGCTCGTCGATAATGAGGGCGTCCATGGCACGCTGACCGGTGAACATTCGAACGAGATCGCTCTGGCCGTCCTGCCCGGTGTTGGGCACGTAGATGTACCCGATGCGGCCCTTGGACTTCTCGAAGACGTACTGACGGTTCTTCTCAATCCACGCGCGATATCGGATCTGGGCGTCGCTCCCGACGGGCTTGACCAACACCTCACGCGTGTCGGTGTCCAGCGAGGGCGTCTTGCCGAGGGTGATGGTGATGATCCGATCCGCCATGCCTTGGAACGCGGCCCATATGTCCTTGGTGGTGTCGATGGGCACGCCGTTGACGGCGAGGATGTAGTCACCTTCTTTGGCGTCGATGCCGGGCTGATTCAGCGGCGAGCGTGCATCGGTGTCCCACACGGCTCCGTTGTAGATCTTGGTGATCTTGTACGCCGCGCCCTGGTCGGTCTTCTCGAGCACGAAGTCCGCGGCCAGCAGGCCGACGTTGGATTGCGGAGGCGTCTCGTTGGAGATATTCGCGTTATAGGCGTGCCCGATGTTGAGCTCGCTGATCATCTCCCCGATGATGTAGTTGATGTCCTCGCGGCTGACGGCGTCGTCCACCATCTTGCTGTAATGCTCGTGAATCTTGGCCCAGTCCACGCCGTGGAGCGTGGGCTCGTAGAAGAAGTCGCGCTGGTAGCGGTACACGTCCTTGAGGACCTGACGCCACTCGTTTCGCAGGTTGACGGTGACGTTCATGCCGGCGGTGGGGACATTTGTGGAGTTCCCGCCCCCCGCGGCCGCGTCCATCACGGAGATCGTCGGGCCCCGCCGCACCAGGATCTTCTTCCCGTCCGCCGAGAGCTGGAAGCCGTTGGCCGCGGTGACGGCCTTCTCTTCCTTCTTGTCGTCCTTGATGTCGAAGATCTTGATGCCGGCGTTTGCGGGATCGCGACGGACGTAGAGGAGCTTGTCGTCGTGGGTGACGCGCAGATTGCCGAAGTTGCCTGGAGGGACCGGCAGTCGCATGGCGCGAGCCTCGAAGCCTTCAAGGTCGATCTTGATCTCCTTGTCGTCCTTCTTCGCTTCGTCCTTTTTGGCGTCGTCCTTCTTGTCGCCGTTGGCCTTGGCGTCGCCGCCGCCGGGCGTGCGAGTGGCGGTGAAGGTGCCGGACATGGGGCCCATGCTCCACGTTCCGTCGAACGAGTTGCCGGTGACCTTGCCGCTGATCGTGCCGGCGCCGCCGGGAGTCGAGATCGAAATCGACAGCTCGCCGGTCGCCTTGTCGAACTTGCCGCCGGTGATGGCGATGTTGCCCATCGGCCCGCTGATGGACCCGGTCACGCTGCCATCGGCGGCGAGCTTGAGGTTCATCGTGAGCGGGATGCCGCCGGGGGGAACGGGTGAGCCTTCGGCGCCGGTGGCCTTCCCCGACCACGAGCCGCTGACACCGTCGTCGGCGCCGTTGGCCTCGGGCTTCTTGTCGCCGTCTTTCTTCTCGTCCTTCTTCGGCTCGTCCTTCTTGGCCTCTTCCTTGAAGGTCTCCTCGTCGCTGGTGGGCAGCCACGGGCTCTTCACGTCCTTGCGCAGCGGCACAACGTGCAGCACGTTGGTGTTCTGATAGATCCACGTCGTGTCGTTGGGGATCTCGCTGTAGGTCGGGCCGGTGATCTGCCGGGCGGAGTTGAAGTACAGGAAGTCACCCTTCTTGTCGAACGCCGGGTCGCTGCTGTCGAACATCGGATCGGTGACGCGGGTCTTCTCGCCGCTCTTGAGGTTGTAGATCCAAACGGATTGATGGGGGGTGTTCTCGTCGGTCCGGTCGTAGGCGATCCAGCGCGAATCGTTGCTGAACGAGACAGTGGGGGCGCCGCTGGCCCAGGGGTCTCGGTCGATGACGATCAGTCGCTCGGTCTCGACTTCGAGCAGGTAGAGCTTGCCGGTCTGCTCCCAGAAGGTCAGGTACTTGGAATCGGGCGACCACTGCAGCGAAGCCCGTTGACCCTCGCCGATCGAGGTCAGGCGGCGGGGCTTGGTGAGGTCGGGCTTCTTCTCGCCCTTCGCGTTGTCCTTCGCGGCCTCGTCCTGCTTTTCCTCTTTCTGCTTTTCCTCGTTCTTCTTCTCGGCGTCATCCTTCGCGCCGTCTTCCTTCTTGGCTTCCGGCTTCTTGTCGTCTTTCTTCTCGTCCTTTTTCTCGGGCGCTTTGGCGTCGGACGGCCGGATCCAGATCTCGTACTCGCCCGATTCATCGCTGATGTATGCGATCCACTTGCCGTCGGGCGACCACTCGGTCTCGCGTTCATTGACGGCCTCGGTGCGGGTGAGGTTGCGGATCACGCCGTCCTTGGCCGGTGCGGTCCAGATGTCGCCGCGGGCGACCACCGCGACGCGTTTGCCGGTGGGTGAGATCGAGGTTTCGGTGAGGTTCTTGGCGGCGTCGAATGTCCGCGGGCGCACGCTGGGACGATCGCCGGGAATGGTGACGCTGATCGCGCGGCTCTTGCCGGTGCCGAGATCGAGCACCTGCAGCCGGGTGCCGAGCTGGAAGATGATCTCGCCTTGGCCGTTGGGGCCGGGGCCGATCGAGGGGAAGCGGACGTCGTCGGTCTTGAAGTCGGTGATCTGCGTGCGCTTCCCGCTCGCGACGTCATAGGACCAGACGTTGAGGCGGTGCTCGGGCCCGGCGTCGCTGGTGTAGTAGACGACGTCGCCCTTGCCGGCGGGGTTGAACATCGGGAAGGTGTCGGTGCCCTCCCAGTCGGTGATCATCTTGGCGGAGTTGTCCTTGAGGTTGTAGAGCCAGATGTCGGTGGCCATGCCGCCGCGGTAGCGCTTCCATGTGCGGAAGTCGGTGGTGTGCGGGATATAGGCGATGTGCGAGCCGTCGGGGCTCACGGACGCGAACGTGCCATAGGGCATGGGGTAGAGCGTGGGCATGCCACCCTCGGGCGAGACGCGGTAGAGCTTGTTGACGCGTCCGTTGCCGAGGATCTGACCGGCGTAGAAGACCAGATCGTTCTGGTTGGTCCAGGCGACCGGCATCGGTGGGCTGGCGAAGTGTGTCACGCGTCGGGGAGCCCCGCCGCTGACGTCAACGGTGTAGAGGCTTTGCACACCGTCGTAGTTGCCGCTGAAGGCGAGCTGCTTGCCGTCGGGGCTGAACTTGGGGAAGAGTTCGACGCCCGCGGGAGTGGAGAGGGGCGTGGCCAGCCCCCCGTCACGCGAGGCGGTCCACACGTCGTTGGCGTAGACGAACGCGATGCGGTCCTTGCTGATGGCGGGGAAGCGGAGCATCACACCGCTGGGTGTCACGTCGGCACGGGCCGAGGCGGACAGGGCGGAGCCCGCGAGCACGAGAAGCGAGAGAGCGGCCACGCCGCCACGACGAGCGAACTTCGACAAGGCAGAACCTCCTTCGAGCCGGGGATATCTCGCCCCGGGAGTGCAGGACGCGGAGTGTACTTGGAAGTCACCCGCCGCGGCTTGCACCGACTGTGAGGAATTCAACCGTTCCGGCCCGGGGAGGATGCACCGCCAGCTCGCGACCGTCGGGGATTGGAAAGAAAAGCGGCCGGGGCGTCCGCCCAAAAACAAACCGCGGCCCAGCTCGGGCCGCGGGAGAAGTGGGCGATACTGGACTCGAACCAGTGACCTCATGCGTGTCATGCATGCGCGCTAGCCAACTGCGCCAATCGCCCATCGAGTTGTCGGAAGCCGAGAGAATGACCCTCTCGGCTTCGGGTCCAGAGTATAGCCGGCATCGCTCCAAAAGTGTTTGGGGGGGCGTCGCAGGGGCGATGTGCGTGCCCCGCTGCGGCACCCGGCCGGGGGCGATTCCGTTGGGGTCTTAGGTCTTGGGCTGCGCGACGCAGACACGGCGTTTCATGGTGGACAGCCACGTGCCGCCGGGCTCTTCGATCGTGATCGCAAAGAGCGTGGGCTGACGGACGTTGATCCGGGGCTCGACTTCCACGTAGAGGTCGTCGCCGACCATCTCGCAGCGGACCTGGCCTCGCCAACCGGACCCGTCGGCAGTTGCGCCGTTGGTGGGAGCGTTGAAGATGCCGCCGCTGACGCGGTGCTCGATGCCGCGATCGTCAACGATCCAGAGCTGGTATTGCTCGCGGGCGGGGTCGTTCTTGGGCAGTCCCCGGAAGACCATGTAGCCTTTCTGCTTGGACTGGCTCCAGACGATCTCGCCCTTGACGCCGGCGATCTCGGGCTTGTCCCAATCGGCCCAGGGCGAGCGGGTCGCGTCCTTGGCCGCGTCGACCTCGGCGCGGAGGCTCGCCAGCGAGACCGCGGAGCTGAGCTGCGGCGTCTGCCGGGCGCGGAAGGCGGGCAGCCAACCGATCGCGGCGAACGCGAGGCACGCGGCGGCGGCCAGCCAACCCAACCACGCGGTGCTCACGCGGCGCGGCTGCGGGATCAGGGCGTCGGACTCGGTCAGCCGCAACGAGGGCGTGCCGGGGCGGAAGGAGCCGTTGGTTTGCTCACGCCGGAACTGCTCGGCGGCCTGCGCGGCACGGGTCATCACCGAGGCCGGCGCGGTCTCGGCCTTGCCCAGCATCGCCAGGAGCGCGGCGCCGGCGGCGAGATCCATCGACTCGTCCTCACCGTTGGCGTTCAGCCAGCGGTCCAGCTCGGCCTGATCCTGCGGCGAGATCTCGTCCACGGCGCGGTCGGCGAGCAACTCGAGCACGCGATCGTCCATCGGGGGCGCGGGCGGCAGGCGGGAACTCATGAGTTCACCTCCTGGCTGTTGCCCTTCCACTTGGTGAGCAGCTCACGCACCTTGATCAGGCCACGGCGGGCGTGGGTCTTGACCGTGCCCAGCGGCATGCCCGTCGCGGTCGCGATCTTCTCGTGCGACAAGCCCTGGTAGATCGACAGCCGAAGCACCTTCTGCTGATCGGGGCTGAGCTGCTCGAGCGCGGTCGCGGCGATGCGGGCTTCCTCACCCAATTCAGCGGTGGGGGGGACGCCGGTGGCGCCGGACGGGTCCTCCGGCAGCGCGGCACGGTCGCGCTGGCGATCGAGGCGGCGCCGCCGATCGATCAGGCGCCGACGCGTCACCATCGCGATGAACGCGGCTTCCGACGCGATGTTGGCGTCGTAGCGGTACGCGTTCCGCCAGATCTCGACCAGGATCTCCTGCACGGCGTCCTCGGCCTCGGCGTTGTTGCTGGTCATCCGCCGCGCCAGCGACCAGACCAGACCGGCGTAGCGGTCGATGCATTCCTGCACCGCGCCCGGCTCGCCAGCGGCAACTCTCTGGAGGACTGGTGGACCCACGTGTCGGGGCGACTCCTTGCCCGCGTGTGCGCCGTTCCTGGCGTGACGACGCGGCGCCGGACGACCGGTGAGCTCACGCCGCCGAAGGGCGGGAGAAGCATCATACCGGGTGACCGGCGGCCACGCGCATCCGAGCACGCCTTCGCACACATGCGCAAGCGCACGGGCGGTGAGGCACGGGATCAGGCGGAGCGAGCATGTGGGTTCAACAGCGACAAGCATCCCCGGAACATCCATTCGCCGCTGGAAGGAGCGGCTTCTGGAGGAAGTTCGACGGCACGATCGGTGTTGGATGTTGCGCGGCGAGAAAAAACGGTCAAGAACAGGGGAAATCAACGGGCCACACGCACGGTTGGTTGCCCGTCCAAGAAAAAACGCACCGCCGGGCGGTGCGTGTGGAATCGCGGGACGGAGCGGTGATTCAGTGCTTCGCGGCGGCCTCGGGCGAGCCGGTGGGGATGCCGTTCTTCTTTTTGTAGTCCTCGATGGCGGCGTGGATCGCGTCCTCGGCGAGCACCGAGCAGTGGATCTTCACCGGCGGGAGCGCGAGCTCCTCGACGATCGCGGTGTTCTTGATCGCCTCGGCCTCGTCGATGCTCTTGCCCTTGAGCCACTCGGTGGCGAGGGACGAGGAGGCAATGGCCGAGCCGCAGCCGAAGGTCTTGAACTTGGCGTCGGCGATCTTGCCGGTGGCGGGATCGACCTTGATCTGCAGCTGCATGACGTCGCCGCATTCGGGCGCGCCGACGAGGCCGACGCCGACGTCCTTGCGCTGCTTGATCTCGGCCTGGGTGCCGAAGCTGCCGACGTTGCGGGGGTTCTCGTAGTGGTCGATGATCTTGGGGCCGTAGGCCATGTTCAAATCTCCAAAGGGCTCAATGGCCAGAGTGCCACATGAGCGGTGAATGTGTTTTCCGATGTGGCCATTTGGCCCTGTGGCCATCTGGCCCTTTCCCTAGTGATGCGCCCACTCGACCTTGCTGAGGTCGATGCCTTCCTTGTGCATGTCGTAGAGGGGTGAGAGGGCGCGGAGTTTGTTCACGGCCGAGATGATCTTCTCGGCCGTGTAGTCGATCTCTTCGTCGGTGGTCCAGCGGCCGAGGCTGAGGCGGAGGCTGGAGTGGGCGAGGTCGTCGCCGACACCGATGCCCTTGAGGACGTACGAGGGCTCGAGGCTGGCGCTGGTGCAGGCCGAGCCGCTGGAGCAGGCAATCTCCTTGATCGCCATCATGAGGCTCTCGCCCTCGACGAAGCCGAAGGAGATGTTGGTGATGTGCGGCAGCCGCTGCTCGCGGTGGCCGTTGATCGCGCAGGTGTCGAGACGCGAGGTGATCGTGTCTTCCAGGCGCTTGCGCATCCGCGACAGACGCACCGCGTCGGCGGCCATTTCCTGGTGGGCGATCTCGCACGCCTTGCCGAGGCCCACGATGCCGGTGACGTTGAGTGTGCCGGAGCGGAAGCCACGCTCCTGGCCGCCGCCGTCGACCAGCGGGGTGAGGCGGACGCGGGGCTTCTTGCGGCGGACGAACAGGCCTCCCACGCCCTTGGGCCCATAGATCTTGTGGCCGGAGAAGGAGAGCAGATCGATGTTGTCGGCGTAGACGTCGGTGGGCATCTTGCCGACCCACTGCGTCGCGTCGGTGTGGAAGATCACGTCGCGACTCTTGCACAGCTCGCCGATCTTCTTGATTTCGTTGATGGTGCCGATCTCGTTGTTGGCCCACATGATGGTCACGAGGACGGTGTCGTCACGCATCGCGGCCTTGACCATGTCGACGGTCACGATGCCGTCGCGGGGGGGCTCGAGGAAGGTGACTTCGAAGCCTTCCTTCTGAAGCCGCTTGCACGGGTCGAGTACGGCCTTGTGCTCGATGTTGCAGGTGATGATGTGCCCACGGGAGAGGCCCGAGCCTGCCGCGTTCTTCTCGTACATCAGGGCGGCGCCGCGGATGGCGAGGTTGTTGCCCTCGGTTGCGCCGCTGGTGAAGATGACTTCTTTCTCGTCGCAGTTGAGGAGCTTGGCGACCTGTGCGCGGGCGGTTTCCACGCCCTCCTCGGCCTGCCAGCCGAACTGATGGTTGCGGGAGCCGGGATTGCCGAACTTGGTGGTGAAATACGGGAGCATGGCCTCAACGACGCGGGGGTCGCAGGGCGTGGTCGCGGCGTGATCGAGGTAGATGGGCAGGCGTGGCTGGGAGTTGGTCATGGGCGCGATCTCCGAAAACGCGCCAGCGATTCGATACGGCGCGTCTGTCTGGATGTTGGTTGGATGCGAAGATGATGAGACCGATTCTCGCAGAAAGAGCGTACGCGTCCGGCTCGCCGCGCGTTGCTCGCGAGTGGGCACAAACTTGGGCCGCCGCGGGATTTGCGACGTGCGAGTCGGGAATGAGCGGGCGAACGGCTCAGCCGGCGGGCTTGCGGAAGATCATCTCGACGCGGTTGCCCTTGTCGTTGTACCGCACGTCGTGCATGTACGCGCGGATGAGCATGACGCCCCGGCCGCGGGGGACCTCGAGGTTCTCGTCGAGGGTGCAGTCTGCGACCGCGTCGGGCTTGAAGCCCGGCCCCTGATCCTCGATCGCGATCAGGACCTCGTCGGGGGTGACGGCGAACTCGACCTTGGCGGGCGTGTGGGGCGGGAGGTTTTTGTGGCCGTGGTTGAAGGCGTTGGCGATGCCTTCCTGGAAGGAAAGGCGCACGGCAAAGAGCGAGGCTTTGGAGTATCCGCAGGCGGCCATCGCGGACTCGAGCGCATCCTGCACCGCCTCGACCTCGCCGCGGTCGTGGTGAACCACCGCGCTGTGGCGGATGGGTGAGCCTGGCTGGCCGGAGTGACCGGCGTCGGGCGAATGTCGGGGCTGGTTCGTCATCGCGTGGATGAGGTGCGGACGAGCGGTGAGGCCAACAGGGGGTGCCGAACGCTGGGGAGGGGATCAGCCGAAGCTCTTGATCGCGTCGTCGACGGACTCGTGGATCTGGAACAGCTTGTTGAGGCGGGTGATCACGAAGACCTCGTAGATCTGGGGATCGATCGAGGCGAGGCGGAGCTGGCCGTTCTTCTGGCGGATCTTGTTGTTGATCGTGATCAGGGCGCCGAGGGCGGCTGAGGAGAGGTGGTCGACGTTGGCGAAGCTGATGAGCAGCTTGGGCGAGGCCTCGGCGTCGATGAGCCGCGAGATCTCCTCGCTGATCATCTGGATATTGCCCTCGTCGAGGATGTTGCGGTCGATGAACTCGATCTGGACGACGCTGTCCTGCTTGCGGATGCGGAGTCGGGATTCGGAAGGCATCGAGGTGCGTCTCCGGATGCGGCGTGATTGCCGTGGTGTGGGCGGGATTCTAGTCCGGCGTTCCGGATCGATCGGCGGCGGGCTGGTGTCGGTGATCGGCGGCGAAAAGAAAAGGCCCCGGCGTTGGCCGGGGCCCGGTGGCTGCGTGGGCTGGGCTCACCCGCCGATGCCGGCGTTGAGCGAGTCGATGAGGCCCGGGTGAGCCTTGTTCTCCTGCTCGCTCTGGATGAGGATGGTGGGCTTGTAGAGGATGAGCAGGGTGCGCTCTTCCTTGGTGGTCGAGCGGTTGCTGAAGAAGCGGTTGATGATCGGGATCTTGGAGAGCACGGGCACGCCGGACTCGACCTCCTGCTCGTCAACCAGGCGCTGTCCACCGAGGAGGATGGTGCCCTGATCGGGGATGGTCACGGTGGTCTGGACGCTGCTGATCGAGACTTCGGGGAGCTGGAAGTTGCCCGAGGGGATGGTCGCGGCCGAACCGCCGCCCAGGCCGCCGCCGCCACCGACCGCGGCGAAGGTGGTGCCGACGCGGAAGCGGACGAGCTGCGAGATCTGGGTGAGGATGTCGGCCGTGACGTAGCGGCGATCGGCCGAGATCGTGCCGCGGACGCGCATCAGCACACCGGTGTTGAGGGCGTTGGTGACGGGCTGGAAGGCGACGGCGCCCTGGTTGGTGATGGGCGTGAGGCCCGAGATGTAGGTGAGCTGGTTGGTGATCTGGATGTTGGCTTCCTGGCCATTGGTCGTGGTGAGACGCGGGGCCTGGAGGTTGACGTTGCGGCGGTCGGCCTGGGTCGCCTCGATGAGGAAGTCGACCTGGATGTCGTCGAGGAAGGTGCCCGAGGCGCTGAACCCGCGGCCGGCGGCGAGAACTTCCGCAGCGAAGGGTGCAGTGGTCAGGGCGCTGGTGACGCCCAGCGAGTTGTTGGAGAGGCCGACAGGGCCAAAGCCAGAGTTGGCCGTGAGCGAGTGCGAATTGGTCTGAAATGCCCGAGTCTCGACTCCTGTAGTCGGGTCAACACCGGTCACAACGACAGTCGGTCTGCCGACCGCCGTTCGGCCAATGCGGCCGTTGGTAAAGAAGTCGGAGGCACGCAAAGTTGGGTCGCGAACCGTCGTGTTGCCAGCAGGATCAAGGAAGGAACCAAGGCGACCGCCGTTGGCTGCGGCTGTGCCCGGAAGGCTGATCTCGGGGATGTCCGACGGATTTGCGTTGAGGTATAAGTCGACGTCGAAACCGATCTGCTCGAAGAAGGCCTGCGAGACGAGCAGGAAGCGGGCTTCGGAGTTGACCTGCATCGCGCGGATCTCGCGGAGGCGGCGGAGCAGGGCGCCGATGGCTCGGTGGTTCTTGGGGGTCTGGGTGATGAGCAGGTTGCCCTTGTAGCGGCTGACGAAGCCGACTGAGCCGCCGTTCTCACGCCAGTTGTCGGGATCGACCTGCTCGGTGAGCAGGCGGACGAGCTCGTCGGTGAGCTCTTCCTGCGTCGGACCGCCGTCGGCGGTCTGCTGGTTGCCGCCCTGGAACGGGCTCTGGCCGCCGCCGCCGCCGCCCGAGGAGGACGCGGCCTGCAGCGAGGAGTTCAGGTCGAACTGCGGAACGTTCGAGTAGTCGCGGATGACGATCAGGAGATCCTTGATGTCGTAGATGACCATCAGGGTGCTGCGGTTGATCGTCTCGGCCGACGCGACGCGGAGGATTCCGTCCTGCACTTCCCACGCCGCGGCGCTGGTCGGATCGGGGCTGACCTTGCGGACGACGAGGTCGAGCAGGTGGTCGAGGCGGATCGTCGAGAGGTTGGCGGTGACGGGCGTGTCCTTGTTCACGCCGATCTTCTCGAGCGAGGGCCAGTCGATGTCCATGCGGACGCTGCTGGCCTTGGCGACCCAGTCGAGCGCTTTCTCGAGGGGGGTCTCGGCGAAGTCGACGGGGCGGCGGGTGTTGGAGAGCGTGCTAAGGGCCTGACGCGTCTCGACCGGCTCGGCGAGGGTCACGGGCTCGCCGCGGTCCTTGATCACCGTCGGCCAGTCCTCGGGATACGAAACGATCTCACGTCCGGCGATGGTGGCGGTCTGGTTGTCGAGGGCCTGATCGGCGATCGCGATGTTGCGCTTGCGGTTGGTCTCGCCCCAGGTGCGGTAGATGCGGGCGCTGGTCAGGACGTCGCGGAGCAAGAGGCCCGTGGGGTTGATCGGGTCCAGGAACAGAATCTGGTCCACGACCTGCAGAGCCTCGTCGTACTTCATCTCGACCTGCAGCGCGCGGACGCGGTCGATCGCCTCGCGGATCTTGCGGTCACGCTCGCGGGCGCCTTCGGCGGCGGTGCGCTGGCTGGCTTCGAGGTTGCGGCGAGCGGCTTCCTCGGCGCGGACTGTCGCGAGCCGCTGCTCTTCCGTGTCGACCTGCTTGAGGAAGTCGGACACACGGGTCTGCATGGTCTGGAACTCGGTCTCCGCGAAGCGCTCGCGGTTGGAGTTCAGGATGAGCCGAGCGCGGGCCGCGGAGTCACGGGCGCGGATGGTGTCGCCGCTCTTGAGCGAGTCGGTGGCCTGGACGAGCTGGTTGTCGAACTCGGCCTGGGCCTGCTGACGCGCCACGGTGCCCTGCTCGATGAAGCCTTGCAGGTCGCGGCCGTCCGGCGAGTTGCCACGCAGGCGCAGACGCGCCTCGGCGAGACGGTCGTCCACCTGCTTGGACTGCTCGGCGGAGAGGAACTCGCGGAACTGCGTCCGCAGGCGGCTGAACTTGGTCTGGGCCTCGTTGTACTTGCTCTCGGTGAACGCCTGCTCGGCCTCGGCGAGGAGGTTGGCCGCCTCGGTCCGACGGGCCGCCACCACCGGGTCCTCGCCCGCGGCGGGCTGGGCCTGCGCGGTGCTCTCGGTGCTGGAGGCGGCGGACGCGATCACCTGCTGGGTCTGCTCGGGCTCGCGACGCTCAATCACGCCCGGCTCGGCGAGCACGGCGGCAGCGAGCACGGGTTCACCGGCGTCGGCGCGGAACGCGCGGCCGCGCTCCTGCTCCGCGGCGATGACCGTCGAGCGAAGGCTGTCGACCGCGTCGGCCTGGGCGGGCGTCAACGCCACGCTCCACTTATTGATGATCTCGATCAGGCCCTTGGTTCGGGCGAAGTCCTTGGTATCGGCCGCGGCCTTGGCGGCGGCGAGCTTGGAGTCGACGTTCTTCGCGACCTGGGCCTTGCGGGCGGTGATCTGGTTGAGGACGATCTGGGCCGCGGCGCGGTTGGCACCCGTGTCGGTGCTGATCAGCGAAGAAGCGAGGCGTTCGGCGGTGCGGAGGTCGTCGCTGTCGAGCGCGACCTTGGCGCGGTCCAGCGAGACCTGGCGAGGGTCCATGGAACGGATCTTGTCGTCGGCCTGCTGCAGCAGCTCGATCGAGCGGGTGCGTTCCGACTCGGTCATGTTGAGCGAGCTGGCGGAGAGGAGCATCTCGCGGGCGCGGACGGCGCTGCCGGACGCGAGCTCCTTGGTCGCCGCGTCGAGCACCGCGGCGGGCGAAGCCGGGGCCACGGCGGCGGGCTGTCCGGCGAGGGTCTGCGAGGTGCCGGCGAGTGCCGCGAGAATCGACGTCGAGGCGATGAGACCGATCCGATGGCTCTTCATCATGCTGCTCCGAAGCGTTCGGCCCGCCGGGTCCAACCAGGGGGCGCAAAGTCAGGTGCGGAATGTAGCAACTCCGCGAACGTGTTTCTCGCCGATCGGATCGATTCAGCCGCTTCACGGCCGCGTGTCGGGTCGATCGGCGAACGGCGGCGGTGTCGTCTTGGCGACACGACCGCTCCCCACGGACAACCAACAGCGAGTCGGCCGATGGCCCCAAGGCCGACTCTGATTCGTGCACGAGATCCGGCGTCGCCGGTGTCGGCCCCGCGTGTCGTTGTCGCTCTGGCGAGCGGATTGCACGCGGCACCTCGCGCGATCGGACCCGCTCCGATCCGCGCTTCATGGGGCGGGCGGACCGCGCCGGTCCGCCTGCCGTGCGTCCCTCTTCGCACCCCCGGTACGGCCGGTTGTGCAATTCCGGGAACTCCCACGCAACATACTGAATCGGGCCGACGCCCGCAAGCCCATTGCTCTTGATTCCCGTCATCTGCGCGGCAGGCGAGCGGGTTCAACGCGATATAGGGTCCTGTTAGATATCAGTTTACGATGCGGGCCAACCAAATTTGCCCGGCCTTGAGAGGTTCGGTCTCGCTGGGGGGCGGGTCGATCGCGACGTCGTCCCCCTTGGCCACCTTGGGGGCGGGTCGCTTGGCCCGGGTGCGGCGCTTGCTGGCCGCGGTCTTGAGCAGGTCGGCGAGCTGCTCGCGGCTCAGCCGATCGGAGCCCACGATCGAGGGCTGATGGGTGTCGGGGTCCACGTCGCCAAGCAGGCGGGCCGCGGCGTCGATACCGGTCTCCTCGGCCTCCCGCAGATTCGGCGCGGCGAGCGCGACCTCGACGTACGACGCGAGCGAGCGGTCGTCGGGGTCGAACCGGATGACCAGGCGCCACGGCGTCACGCCCAAGTCCTTGCCGCTCTCATCGAGATTTTGCTCGGCGTCCACATTCAGGAGCAATCGCCATTCATCTTTAAGGACCTCGACGATCTCGTCGAAACGCATGCCCTCGGCGGAGCGATCGGAGAGGAGCACGCCCCGGTGCTCGTGGGCGGCGCTGTCGGCTCCGGCGGGTTCGGGGTTTTCCTCGCAGTCGAACGCCGCGAGGATCTTCTCGACTCGCTCCTTGAGCTCGGGTTGGACGCGCACAGTGACAATCTTGTGCTCGTCCACAAAGACGTACATGAACGGGTCTTCGCTCATGGCGCCGAAGCCCACCATGCCGTCTTCATAGAAGAGGTCGCGGTACTCGCGTACGTCATCGAGGAAGCGGTCAAGCCCGATCAAGTCGTACGAGATGTACGGATCGATCTCGCGATACGCGTCCTGGCCCAGCACGTCCATGATCGGGTAGACGCGGCCTGGCATCAACGAGAAGAGCATGCGGCAGAGAGGCTCGACCCGCTCGGCGCTCACCACGATGTCAAAGACGTACCGGTCGGGCCACTCCTCCCATTCGGTGGCGGCCTCGGCGTCTTCCCCGCCGTCGGCGGGCTCAAAGAAGGACGCGTACCCAGCCTTGGGCGTCATCTCCTCGACGGGGTAGACCCCGAGGGGGAACTTGAAGCCGTCGTTCTCGACGCGTTCGATGCTGGGATCGGCCTTGCAGCGGGGCAATGGAACTCCTTCGGGCGGACCGGCACGAGTCTAGGGGGCGACGCTGGCCGGACGCTCCGGCCGCGTGCGGAGAATGGACCTCTCGATTCGCATCGAGCCGCGGTGTACGCTGCATCCATGCAACCCAACCGAGGTGCTGACAAAGCCGAGACCGGATCGAACGTGGCGGTCGTCGCCCTGTGCGTGGGCAACACCCGCACCCGGGTCGCGTGGCTGGCGGGCACGGAGGTGCACGATCCGCAGTCGATCGAGAACGCCGACGCGCAGGCTGTGGCCGCGGCCGCCAAGCAGCTCAAGGCCCGCTACAGCGGCAAGGCGTTCGTGATCGCTGCCGTGCACAAGCCGGTCGCCGAGAAGCTCGAGACGCTGCTCACCGCCGAAGGCGATGTGTACCGGATCGGTCGCGATCTGCAGATCCCGATTACTCACGCGCTCGAAGACGCCAGCACCGTTGGGCAGGACCGCCTGCTCGATGCGGTGGGGGCATACGCCAAGCTCAAGGAGGCCTGCGTGATCGTGGACGCAGGGACCGCCATCACCATCGATTTCGTGGACGGCGAGGGCACGTTCCACGGCGGCATCATCGCCCCCGGCGTGCGGATGATGCTCCGGGCGATGCACCAGCAGACGGACGCCCTGCCCGATCTCGCGTACGAATCACCCAAGCCCGAACGCGGGCCCTTCGGCAAGGACACCGCGCACGCGATGCGTCTGGGCGTTACCAATGCGCTCATCGGGTTGGTGCGGTGCACGGTTGAGAAGTTCGCCGAGCACTACCAGGCGTTCCCACCCGTCATCGCCACCGGCGGCGACGCGGCGTTGCTCGACGCCGACCCCATACTCGACCGCATCGTGCCCGACCTGCAGATGCTCGGCGTCGCCGAGGTCTGCCGGACCGCGGCGGAAGAGGGGGACCTTGACGCGTGAACCGAGGCGCCACATGGCGGCTCGTCTCTCCGGCGGGCGTTGGTGCGGTGGCCATTATCGAGCTGGCTGGCGAGGGCCCGCAACCCGCGTCTGGATTGCAATCCGTGTTGGAGCGCCTGGGGCTGAGCGATGTGCCGCTCGATCGCTGCGTGCTCCGCGATATCTTCGGGATCGACCGCGGGCTGGTCGCGCGTGCCGGTGATCGCGTGGCCTGGCTCATGCCCCACGGCGGCGCCGGGGTCGTGCGAGCGCTCGGGGCGGAATTGTCACGACGGGGCGTTGCGGAGACTCGGGACCGTGATCCGCGCCTCGCGTTTCCGGAGGCTTCTGACGAGATCGAGGCGCGGATGCTGGCGGCTCTCTCGCGATCGAGGAGCCCGCTGGCGGTCGACTTGCTGCTCGATCAGCCCCGGCGTTGGCGCGAGGCCGGAGCGTCTCGCGATCTCACGCGGGATCGCGTCCTGGGCCGCTTGCTCGAGCCGCCGCTGGTCGCGGCGGTGGGGGCGAGCAACATCGGCAAGAGCACGCTGCTCAACGCCCTGGCGGGACGAGGGGTGTCGATCGTCGCGGACGAACCGGGGACCACGCGGGATCATGTGGGCGTCGTGCTCGACCTGGCCGGTCTGTGGGTCCGGTTTGTGGACACGCCGGGGTTGCGGGAGGGGCTCGATCCGACGCGCGACGCGGCGGAGATCGAGGCGAGTGCGGCGGCCCGAGCCCTGGTCGCGGGCGCGGATCTGGTCCTCTCGTGCGGCGATCCCGATCATCCGCCGCGGGAGATCACGACCCGCGGGACGGTGCTGCGGGTCTGCCTGCGTGCGGACCTTGGTCCCTGCCCGTGGGGGTGCGATTGCCGCGTGAGCGTGCGGAATCGGGAAGGGGTGGAGGCGCTGGTGCGGCGGAGCCGTGAGGCTCTGGTGCCCACGCCCTTTTTGGAGGATGCCGGACCCTGGGCGTTCTGGGAGCCGCTCGCAGAGGACGGCCGTTCTGCGTGACCCTGGACCCGGCGGTCCATAGACTTTCTGCTTGCCGAACGCCGACCCGCCCGTGGCGGGCGTGGGCGGCATTGCCCGAGGACCGCATGGAAGACAAACAGAACATCCAGATCCGTGAACGCGCGGGTCTTGAAGAGTCGCGGCTGAATCAGGACTTCATCGATTTCCTGACGCGGTGGAGCACGCCGGTGCTGGTCGTGGTGGCGCTCATCGTGGGCGGGAACTACTTCTACACGCAGTACAAGAAGAAGCAGGAGACCCAGCAGGCCGCGGCGTTCAAGCAGCTCGCGGAGATCGCCACGGGCGCCAACCCGAGCCCGACCTCGCTGATCGACGTCGCCGACAAGTTCGTGGGCGTGGGCAGCGTGAGCGAGATGGCACGTCTCAAGGCCGGTGACGAATTGATGCGGGCGGTGCTGCGGGGTGTCAAGCCCGGCGCCGAGGTGAACGCGGATGGCACCGTGAAGGAAGTCGGCGACGAACTGACCGCCGAAGAGCGGGCCAATTTCCTTGCTCAGGCCGAGGAGCAGTATCGCCGCGTGGTCGAGTCCACCGCGAGCGAGCCGCAGAAGACGATGCTGCGGCTAGGCGGGCTGTTCGGACTGGCGAGCGTGGCGGAGTCGCGCGGCGAAGCCGACAAGGCCAAGGTCAGCTACGAGCAGATCAAGTCGATCGCGACCAACAGCGGCGAGTTCAAGCACTTCGCGGCGGTGGCCGACAAGCGGATCGAATCACTGCCCAAGATCGTGGCTGTGACGAAGCTGCCGACCCGCGCGTCGTTGCCCGCGCCGTTCAAAGAAGACGCCAAGCCGCAGGGCGTGTCGGTGCCAACGATCGACGCCCCGGGCTCGAGCGCGATCACCGGGCCGAGCGCTCCGCCGGTCGAGGGACCGGTTGCCCCGGCGATGCCGCCCGCGCCAACCGAAAAGCCGGCCGAGAAGCCCACCGAACAGCCCACCGAGAAGCCCGCCGAGAAGCCCGCCGAGAAGCCCGCGGACAAGCCAGCGGAGCCGGCGCAGCCGAAGTGAGTGTCCCGCAGGCGACATCGGAGTGACGCGATGTCGCGCGAACGCCACGACAGTCCATCACGGCCGCACGACTACGACGGCGCCGACGAGGCCGTCGAGATTTCCGTTTCCGGTAAGGAAGGCAAGTGGGACCCGGGCCCGTTGGTGACGCCCGGCGGCAAGGTCGATCCCGCGGCCCTGGAGCGGGCCATCGCGGCGAGCGTCGGCACGCCTTCTGGTGCGGCTGCCGAGGGCGAGGATGGCGAGGAATCCTTCGACGAAGCAGCCTTGACCACGCCGCAGGCGGTTGCGGCGCGGACCGTGCGGTTCAAGCTTCTGCGCGATCTCGACAAGCGGCTCGACAAGTACCTGTGCGATCGCATCACGTTCATGAGCCGCAATCAGCTGCAGAAGCTGATCGACGAGGGCGGCGTGAAGGTGAACGGGCGGTCGCCCAAGTCATCGACGAAGCTGAACGCGGGCGACATTGTCGAGGTGGTGGTGCCGCCGCCGCCGCCGACAGAGATCCAGCCCGAGGACATCCCGCTCGAGGTGCTGTACGAGGACGAGCACCTGATCGTGATCAACAAGAGCCCGGACATCATCGTGCACCCGGCGCGGAGCCACAACAAGGGCACGATGGTGAACGCGCTGGCGTACCACTTCCGTTTTCGCAGCAAGCTAGGCGGGCACCTTTCGAACGTCGGCACCGAGTTTGCTCGCCCGGGTGTGGTGCACCGCCTCGACCGCAACACCAGCGGCGTGATCGTCTTCGCCAAGAGCGAAGAAGCCCACTGGAAGCTCGGCCACTCGTTCGAGCACCGGCGTGTTGATAAGCGGTACCTTGCGGTGGTGCAGGGCTGGGTCGAGCCGGAGATCGATGTCATCGACCTCCCGATCGGGCCGCACCCGTCGCGTGAGAAGGGGTATCGCGAGAAGTACGTGGTGCGGCACGACGAACTCGGCAAGCCCTCGGTGACGATCTGCCGGGTGCGGGAGAGGTATGGGGGGGGAAGTGGGGCAGTGGGGCAGGGCGGCAGTGGGGCAGGGGGTGCGGACAAGACGGCAGCTGCGATGCCGAGGGTGGCGGCGGGATGGAAGCAAGCGGAAGGTGCGAGTGAGGCGGGAGACCAGAAATCCCTGCTCCACTGCTCCACTGCCCCTCTGCTCCACTCTCTCGTCGAACTCGAACTCAAGACGGGGCGCACGCACCAGATCCGCGTGCACCTATCCCACAACGGGTACCCGATCGTCGGCGACGACATGTACGGCGGTAAGGCGTACGAGTTGGTTGAGGACGGCACGCCCCACACGATCACGCAGCAAGCGCTGCACGCGTGCTCCCTGTCGTTCACGCACCCGATTCGCAATGAGCGGATGACGTTCACGGCGCCGCTGCGGGGTGAACTGGCGAAGCTGGTGCGCGATCTACGCAAGCGCGCGGACGCGGCGGGCGGCGTCGATCGGCCGGTGGTGCCGGGGGCGACGTTGGATCTGGAGAAGGCGGTGGGATGACGCGATAGAGCCTCTCGCGTCAGCGAGAGGGCGATTGGGTAGGGGGTGATGGGTATGGCATGCCTTGCGTACTTCCTCACTTGGACCACGTACGGAACATGGCTTCACGGGGATGAACGAGGATCCGTGGACGACTTGCACAACCGCTACGGCGATCCGGTCGTCGAAGCGGACCGCTCGCGACGCGAGCGCGTGCTTTCCCGCCAAAGGGAGCCGTCACTCGTGCTCTCAAATGACGATCGTCGGGATGTGACGGCGTCGATCCGTCAGACGTGCGAGATTCGAGGCTGGGGAATCCTGGCTCTCAACGTTCGCACAAATCACATTCACCTCGTGGTATCGACGAGGGAGGACAGCCCGGAGCACGTGGTCGCGATTGCCAAGTCTTGGGCGACCAGAAGGCTGAAAGAAACGGGGCGGCATCCCGGGCGAACAAAGTTCTGGACGAATCAAGCCAGCACCCGCATGCTGTTTTTCGAAGAGGCTGTGCGTGGTGCGGTACGGTACACGATGGAGCAGTAGACGCCGCGTTCCGTGACCTCTCGCTTACGCGAGAGGCTCTATCAGATACTCACAGCGTGATCCGCTCCGCGCCACCGAGATAGGGGCGTAGCGCCTTGGGAATCGTCACGCTGCCGTCGGCGTTCTGGTGATTCTCCAGGAGCGGGATCAGGAAGCGGGGACTGGCGAGCACGGTGTTGTTGAGCGAGTGGCAGACGACGGTTTCGGTCTTGCCGCCTTCAACCGCCTTGCGGTATCGCATGTTCAGCCGGCGGCACTGGAAGTCGTAGAGGCGGCTGGCCGAGTGGGTCTCGCCGAAGTCGCCGAGCGGGCGGCCGTCGGGGCCGGCCTCGCCGCGGCCCGGCATGAAGGACTCGATGTCCACCATGTCGGCGTTCTTGGGGCCAAGGTCGCCGGTGCAGCACTGCAGCAGGCGGTAAGGGATCTCAAGGCCCTGCAGAAGGTCCTCGACAAGCCCGATCATCTTCTTGTGCCACGCGCGGCTCTCGGCCTCGTCGGCCTTGCAGATCACCACCTGCTCCACCTTGTCGAACTGATGGATGCGGTAGAGGCCCGCGGTGTCCTTGCCCGCCGCCCCGGCCTCGCGGCGGAAGCAGGTGGAGACCGTCACGTACTTCAGCGGCAGCACGCTCTCGTCGAGAATCTCGCCCTGGTGCAGGCCCATGAGCCCGACCTCACCGGTGCCGGTGAGGAAGAGGTCGTACCCGGATTTGCCTTCCTTGGCCGGATCCGCGTCGGGATTGCCGCGCTGGCTCTCGGGGATGTGGTACGCCTGCTCGCGCCCGGCGGGGAAGAAGCCGGTGCCGATCATGGCCTCTTCGCGAACGAGCACGGGCACGCTGACGGGCGTGAAGCCGTTCTTGTCGGTCATGAAGTCGGTGGCGTAGCGCAGGATCGCGAGGTGGAGTCGCATGCCCCAGCCGGTGAGGACGTAGGAGCGTGTGCCGGCGAGCTTCACGCCGCGTTCGAAGTCGGCGAGCTTGAGATCGCGGACGATCTCCTGGTGCGTCTTGGGCTTGAAGCCCTTGTTCTGTTCGAAGGTCTTGGCGAGGTCGTAGCCGCTGGGGCTCCAGCGCTTGATCTCGACGTTGCTGCTGCTGTCCTTGCCGACGGGCACGTCGGCGTCGGGCGGCAGCGGCACCTGCAGCAGCAGCGCGTTGAGCTCGGGCTCGATCGCGGCGAGCGCGGGCTCGGCCTGGGCGATCTGGTCCTTGAGTGCGGCGGGCTTGGCCTTGATCGCGTCGAGTTCCTTCTGAAGCGCGGCGGCTTCGTCGCCGGTGGCTTTCTTGAGCTGTCCGCTGAGCTTGCCGATCTGTGGGCCGAGGTCCTTTTCGATCTTCTTTTGCTCAGCGCGGAGCGATTCGATCTTGGTCATCATCGACCGGCGCTGCTCGTCGAGCGTCAGGATGCGGTCGATGTCGACATGGATGTTCTTGGCCTTGGCGCCGTTCTTGAACCGGTCGGGCGTCTCGCGGAGTTGGCGGAGGTCGATCATGGTGGGAAGTGGAGAGGGGGTGCGGGAGGGGAGCGGAGCAGGGGAGAAACGAGGCGCAATGTGCGGGTTCGGGACGCGGCAGCGACCGAGAATCAGCACATTCTGCGGCTCCGCGGGAACCGGGGGCGTGCAGCCACCGGATTCGTTGCCGCGGGGCGTGCGGGGCCACGCTTGCAGTGGGATCCGCGGGCCAGTGTAGGAAACACCGCCCCTGTCCGGTCGTTACACTGCGGTCGACAGCGCTCGGTGCATTGAGTGGAGGGAATCGCGTCCTTTGGCTTCGTACTACCTCAAACCGATCCGTGGCAGTGCGGCGATGATCCGGCTTGGCAAAGAGCCGGTCACGATCGGACGCCATCCCGACAACACCATCCCCATCGCCGACGATCTCGCGAGCCGCTTCCACTGCGCGGTCGAGCCCGACGGCGTCGGCGGCTGGAGCGTGCGTGACCTGGGTTCGCGCAACGGCACCAAGGTCAACGACCAGCGCGTCAAGGAAGTGCGCCTGAATCCGGGCGACGTGCTCCGCATCGGCGCTCACGAGTTCGTGATGGCGGAGGATTCCGAGAGCGACCGCGCCGGGCTGGTCGAGTCCGCCGAAGACAACGCGATGCCCGACGAGGAGAACGAAGACAAGAGCTGGGTGGCGCAGCTCATCGAGGTGATCGAGGCTCTGCCGCCTAAGGACATGGCCATCGAATCGCTGACGATCATCGAGGCCAGCGGGCGTCCCTCCGCCGCTCTGGCCGGCAGCAGCGACGGCCCGGCGGCGGTGCGGCTGTTGCTTCAGCTCGCCAGCAAGTCGCGGGCGACCGACATCCACATCGAGCCCAAGGCCGACGCCTACCACCTACGGCTACGCGTCGATGGCCAGATGGTCGCGATTGGCACGCTCCCGGGTCGGGTGGGCGAATTGGTCTACGGCCTGATTAAGACGGCCTGCCAGATGCGGTCCGCGGCACGCGACGCGGTCCAGGAAGGCCACTTCTCGGCGAAGTTCACCGACCGGCGGGTCGAGTACCGCGTGAGCTTCACGCCCTCTGTCTACGGCCAGAAGCTCGTACTCCGCGTGCTCGATGACCGTTCCCTGCCACGCTCGATCCACGACCTGGGCATGGCGGGCTACATGACAGATCGGCTCCGACGCATCACGTCGCAGGATCACGGCCTGCTGCTGGTCGCGGGGCCGACGGGTTCGGGCAAGACCACGACGCTGTACACCGCGCTCCGCGACATCGACCGCGAGTCGCGCAACGTGGTCACGATCGAAGACCCGGTGGAGTACCAGATCAGCAACGTCACGCAGATTCCCATCGACGAGACCAAGGGCAACAGCTTCGGCACGCTGCTGCGGAGCGTGCTGCGCCAGGATCCGGACGTGATCCTCGTGGGTGAGATCCGCGACGAGGAAACCGCCCGCACCGCGATGCAGGCAGCGATGACCGGACATCTGGTCTTCTCCACGGTGCACGCCAAGGACACGATCTCGGCGACGTTCCGGTTGCTGGATCTCAAGGTTGAGCCCTATCTGGTCGCGAATGCGCTCGATCTCGTTCTGGGCCAGCGTCTCGTGCGAGTGCTCTGCGACAACTGCAAGCGCGGGTCGCCGATTTCGCCGGGCCAGGCGACGCGGCTGGGCCGCTTCATCGCGGGGAAGAAGGAGATGTTCGTCGCGACCGGCTGCCCGCGGTGCCTGAAGACAGGCTTCCGGGGCCGACGCGCGATCTACGAGCTGCTCGATTTCAACGACGAGCTGCGGGACGTGATCCTCAAGGAACCGACGATCGCCGCGATGAAGAAGGTGATCGAGCAGGGCCTGTTCACCACCCTGGCACAGTTTGGCTGGAAACTCGTGGCCGAGGGGATCACGACGCTCGAAGAAGTCGACAAGGTGGCGGGGCAGGGGTAGAAAAGCTCACAGCGGGAAAAGCTCAGAGCGATACGCGGGTGGCCTGAGCTTCACGCCTCGCGCCACGCCGGGAAGCGGGTGCGCCAGTCGTCGAGGGTTCGCCGAGGGATCTCGACGCGGATCACCTGCTCGCGTGCGTCGGCTTCGGCGAGCGTGGCACCGAGGGGGTCGATCGCCATCGACGCGCCGGGATAGCGCAGCGTCGGGTCGCCGCCGGCGCGGTTCACGCCCAGGACAAACGCCTGATTCTCGATCGCGCGGGCGGCGAGGAGCGCCCGCCAGTGGGCGGTGCGGGTGTCGGGCCAGTTCGCGGGGACGACGAACATCTCCGCGCCGGCCTTCAGGCCCTCGCGGAAGAGCTCGGGGAAACGCAGGTCGTAGCAGATGAGGGGGCAGACCGCGATCGACTGATCGCCGCAGTGCCAGGAGTACGTCACGCAGCGATCGCCCGGGGCGAAGACATCGCACTCCCGCTTGCCGGGCAATCCCAGTGAGAATGGATGTCGCTTGTCGTACTCGGCGAGCGTGGTTCCCTCCGGCCCGATCACCGTCGTGCGATTGAGGCCGCGGCCGGCGGCGTCGAGCACGGTGCGTGAGCCGTGGACGGTGACGCGATACTGGACCGCCAGATCGCGCAAGAAGCGGAGTGTGCCCTGGTCTCGGTCGGCGGTGATGTCGAGCCGGAACGAGAAGCCGGTGTCGAACATCTCGGGCAGCACGATCAGATCGCCCGCGAACGGCGGCGCGGCCTCGAGCATCGCGGCCACGCGTCGGTGGTTCGTCGGCCGATCCTCCCACGCGATGTCGAGTTGGACGAGATGGGCGTGCATGCACTTCGCTGGTATGGTGTTACCCGATCGATCGGGCGGCCTTGTTCTGCTTGATGCCCAGTGCCGCGAACGCTCCCAATCCGGCCAAGGCCACGACGATGATCATGGCGAGGATCGAGTACCCGGCTGTCCATCCGCCGCCGATGGAGACCGGGAACGACGAGAGCACGCCGGCGGTGAAGAACCCGCTGAGCAGCGCGAGCAAGCCGAGGCGTGTGAGCACGAACCCGGTGACGCCGCCCGCCAGCAGGGCCGCGACCACGATGATCGGGCTTCCCGCGACGCCCGACTGGGCCATGGCGGCGACGGCGAAGAAGACCACCAGCACCGCGAAGATCGCCGCGCCGGCGACCGCCTGGTTGTTGATCAAGAAGCGGGGCAGGGTGCACACGAAGGTGATCGCCAGCGTGAGGAGGATGGCGCTGATGAGCGAGGAGAGCACCACCGATATGGCCGGGAGCGGGCCCATCAAGGTCAGCTCGTTGATGCCCAGCGCCGCGGGCGTGCCGCCGCGGGCCGCGAAGGTCGCGACGCCCTGCACCACCAGCACCCACGCCACACCAAGCAGCGAGCCGACGAGGATCTCGCGACCGACCAACGGGTCGAGGATCGATCCCCCCAACAGGCGTGACCAGCTCACCAGACTCGTGGGCCAGCGCTTGCGGATGATGGGTTCGAGGCCGACGTAGAGCATCCAGACCATCGCGGCCAGGTACGCTGAGAAGCTGAGTGCCGGGATCGCGGTGTCGAGGAGCGCGCCCGGGTCGGGGGCGTAGTGCGAGCGGGCAAGCCACGCGAGCGAGGACATCGCGAATGTGAGCACCGCCAGGCGCGTCGCGCCACGGCGGTCGGCCTTGCCCTGGCGCACGCTCCACGACGCCATCCACAGCGGTACCGCGTGCAGCGAGAGGATGATCAGGCCCAGCGTCGCCGCCACGATCCAGTTGCCCTCGCCCGCCTCGGCTCTAGGCGCGGCGGCGGTGCTCGCGGCGCGGCCGTCGCGCACCGAGAGGTACGTCACCGCGTTGCCGACGCTGGCGATGTCCACTCGGATGGGTGCGGCACCGGGCTGCGAGCCTTGCCGCGAGCTCTCGAACGACTGACGGGCCGTCGCGAAGACGCCGGGGGCGAAGTCGCCCGCGTCCATGGGCTTGAGCCGCGTCTTGTCGGCGTCGGTCATCTCGACGATGCGGCCGATCTCGGCGTCGGTGAGCGTGGCGTTCGAGATGGTCCCTGCGAGCGGCGCGACGACCTCGATCACCTTGCCGCGGAGGTCCATCAGCACGGTCCGCTCGCCGATGGCGGCGACGGGCGGGTTCTGGCGAGAGACCACCCCCCCGGCGCCGGGCGGGATGGGGCGATCGCTCTCGCGGTACCAGAACCGCATCCGCGGCGGCGGCGAGGGCTGTCCCTCGACCGCTTCGGGGCGGATCTCCTCGATGCCGTACGCGCTGTCCGTGCCGCGCCTGGGGTGGCCGAGCTGCTTGAGCGCTTCGCGGGCCTTGTCGGCGAGCGTGATGGGGGCGAACTCCATCTTGGTGCTGGCGAAGAGCTTCACCTTGGAGTTCATGGTCGCGACCCCGAACATCGTCAGCACAACCGCGAGCAGCATCGCGGCGACAAACGGCACGGGTATCGCTCCGCGCGAGCCCGACGCGGCAACGAGCTCGGGGCTGGGAGTCTCTCCGGCTTCGAGAGCCGCGGAGAGCGCGTCGCCGCCGAGCATCTGCGTGACCGCGAGTGCCGAAGCCGGACGCAGGTCCGGGTCGCGCTCGAGGCACTTCATGATGACCTTTTCCACCGCCGGGTCGATCTCTGGCACGTGGGTCGAGAGGGCTGGAATCGGCTGCTTGTGCAGGCGAGCAAGGTCCTGCATCGATTCGGGGCGGAAGACCGGCTTGCCGCTGAAGACCTCGTAGAACAACAGGCCAATGGCATACACGTCGCTCTTGGCAGTGACGCCGCGGCCGGCGAGCTGCTCGGGCGCCATGTACGCGGGAGTGCCGGCGCGGCCGGTGTCGCCCTTGAGTTCTTCCGCTAAGCCGGCGAGGCCGAAGTCCATGATGCGGACGTGGCCGCGACCGTCCACCATGACGTTGGCGGGCTTGAGATCGCGGTGCAGGACGCCCTTCTCATGAGCGGCGGCGAGTCCCGACGCCAACTGGCGTGCGATCTGCAACGCCTTGTCGCCGGGCAGGCGTCCGATGCGGCGGAGCAGGCTCGCGAGGTCCTCGCCGTCCACGTACTCCATCGAGATGAAGTTCTGCCCGCCCTCTTCACCGAGGTCAAAGACGCGGCAGACGTTGGGATGGCTGATCGCGCGGGCGATCTTCACCTCGTTGACGAGCCTGATGAGCGCGGCGCGATCCTGCGAGAGCTGCTCGGGCAGGAACTTCATCGCGGTGGGCTGGCCGAGCTTGATGTCGTCGGCGCGGTAGACGTCGCCCATGCCGCCCTTGCCGAGGCGACCGATGATGCGGTAGCGGTTGCCGAAGAGCGTGCCGGGGACGAAGCGGCCGAGTTCGGCGCCGGCGAAGATCGCGGTGCCGGCGCTGGCGCGCACAGGGGCGGCGGCGATGGGCTGGCGCGGGCGATCATCGCCCGACATCGGCATGGGGATCACCGAGGCCGGGCTCATCGGGGTGCTGGAGCTTGGGACTTCGTTGCCCGGGCGCGATCCGCCGCGGCTGGGGCTGACAATCGTCGCTTCCATCTGCTCGTCGCGGCGCGGAGCGATCGAGGCGGGGGCGGCGTTGGTCACGGTGGGCCGGATCGGCGGCGTGTCCTGATCGTGGATGCTTCCCGAGGGCACCGATGCGTGCGTCATGGTTGCACCGGGGCCAATCGGAGTTCCGGGGAGCGTGGGGTTGTTCGCGCGGGTGTTGCCCTCGGCGAACTTGGGGGTCATCGGCGGCAGCGAGACCGCGGTCTGCAGCATGTCCTGGTCGTCGCCTGGTGAACCGGGAGCGCCGCCGCCGCCTAGGCCAACGGGCCTGCCGCAGGAGGGGCAGAACTTGGCGGCGGCGGGGGCGTCAAAGGAGCAGGAGGGGCACTTGGGCATGGTGGGCTCGGCGGGGCGGCGCGGACTGGGTGCGTACAAATGTAGTGAAATCCGAGGGAGAATGCCATGCCGCTCTACGAGTACGTGTGCGAGGCCGACGGAACGGTGCTTGAGCTGATGCGCCCGATGTCGCAAGCCGACACGCCGGTGGATGACCCCGCCGAGAAGGGCCGCACGTTCGTGCGCAAGATGTCCACCTTTGCCGCCAAGGGAGCGCCGGCCAGCGGCGGCGGGCACGTCCACTCGAGTGGTTGCTGCCCGTGCGGCAAGAACCCCGGCGGCTGCGGGATGAACTGACGGTCGTTGTCGGCCTTGACCCCATACCTTTTCCCATGGTTGCCGACGTCGGGCGCATTCTCATCGATCGCGACACCATCGCTCAGCGCGTCGCGGAGCTGGGCAGGGAGCTCGCTCGCGACCTTGAACACGAGCTCGGCAAGGGCGGCGGCCCGCCCGGGCAGGTGGTGTTCGTCCCGATCCTCACCGGCGCACTGGTGTTCACCGCGGACCTGATCCGTGAGCTGAACCTCAAGCTCAGCCTGCGGGTGGTCGCGGTCTCGAGCTATCCCGGGACCAGCGTGGAGAGCAAGGGCGCCAAGCTCGCGGGCGAATTGCCCAAGGACCTGGAAGGCAAACACGTGGTGCTGGTGGATGACATCCTCGACAGCGGGCAGACGCTGGGGCTGATCGACGAGTTGGTCAAGCGACAGAAGCCCGCGAGCGTGCGGATCTGCGTTCTGCTCAAGAAGCCGCCGGAGGTCCGCAAGCGCGAGGTGCACGCTCAATACGTCGGCTTCGAGATCCCGGGCGAGTTTGTGGTTGGCTATGGCCTCGATTACGACGGCTACTACCGCAATCTGCCCGACATCGGCGTGCTCAAGCCCGAGGCGATCGAGGCCGGCAGCGCGGGAGGCAAGGCCTGATGCCCAGCCCCGCCGCCGTGCTCACGCTCCGCACCCTTCTCTTCACCGCGTGGGCGCTGCTGCTCTCCTCGGCGGGCTTGGTGCTGCTGCACCGCTCGCTGTCGGGCATGATCGATGATTCGTGGATCGGGCGGAACGCCTTTTACCTGGGCATCGCAGCCTTGTGCGCCGGTCAGTTCATCTTCATGGCCGCGGTCGCCGACCGGCTTTTTCCAGCGGCCGACCGGCGCGTGAGCGGCGTGGGCGAGGCCGCGGTCTTTCTGACCATGCTGGCCGCCGGCGCCGGCATGCTGTTTGGCTGAACGTTCGACGCAGACCCCGAACTCCCGATCCTCGGGGGCGATAGACACACAACGGCCGCCGCGGCCGCAGGATTCGCCGCGCCCCCCGCCCCGATCCGATGTAGGAATGGCATGCTGACCGCACTTTCCATGAATCCCGCCCCGTCGCGTTCCGTTCTTGTCCTCTCTCAACGTCGGACGCTCGGGGTGATTGCCCGGCCCGCCCATATCGCCGCCTGCTTCGGGGCCTGCCTGGCGGCCTGCGCGGGAACCGGCACGGCGTTGGCTCAGGCGTCCAAACCCGCGGCCCCGGATCAGATGGTCGCCGTCGGAGGCTCACGCAACGAACCCGGCACCGAGAACGCCGGGTGGTCGATCGCCGAGCAGGCCGGACGATCGGTGGCGCGGCTGGCGCTGCTGGATCTGCGGCTCAGTCCCGACCCCGGCCCGCGCGAATACAAAATCGCCGCGATCCTCAACCGCCTCGCGCAGCAGTATCTGCCCAATGACGCCGACCTGATCCGCCGCCAGATCGAGAGCGAATGGAACGCCGAGGACTCTGATGCCGCGATCGAGGCGACCCAGCGGCTGCTCCGCATCGACCCCCGCGACACCGTTGCCCAGCTCCGCCTGGTCTCGCACCGCATCGGGGCGATGCAGACCACGGAGGAACGCCTCGCGGCGTACGAGCGGTTCCTCTCCGATGCGGGCAAGGGGCTCGACCCTTCGATCCGCAGCCGCCTCGCGCTGGACTGTGCCTTGCTCCACCGCGAGCGCGGCGACGAGGAGAAGTTCGTCAGCCGGCTCAAGCTCGCCACCGCGCTGGATGGCACCAACAAGGAGGCGGCCCTTCTCGCGTACACCTATTTTGCCGAGTCCGTGCAGGACGCGAAGGGGCGTGCCGAGCTGCTGCTCAACATGCTGTACGCCGATCCGCTGGACTCGAGCGTGTACTTCCGGCTCGCGGACCAGCTGGCGTCGGGCGGGGCGTTCACGGGTGCGTCGCGCATGTACAGGATGGGCGAGCGGGTGCTGATCGGTGCCGGCTCGGCCCTGACCGGCGAGCAAGAACTCAAGAAGGTCATGCTCTCGTGGCACGTTTCGGGCCCCAAGGCGGTGCGGGAGGAACTGGAGAAAACGCTCGCGGGCGAACGCTTCAGCGCCCAGCAGATGGCCGACCGCCAGAAGGTCATGAACGTCCCGGGCGAGGAGATCGTCGACCCGATGGCGCTGCGGCTGCCGCGTTCGGCCGAGCAGATGCGCTGCCTGGCGTCCTTCGGCGAGGGCAATCAGGCGGCGGTTCTGCAGTCGCTCTCGGATCTCACGCTCACCGTCGATCGCATGAAGACCGACGTCGCCGATCCCGAGAAGCTGCCCAAGGAGATGAAGCTGGAGGAAGCCCAGGGCATCGCACGCGACGCCCAGGTCGATCTCACGCTCCTGCGGGCGTTCACCGGGCAGCAGCTCGACAAGATCGAGTCGGGTCTGGAGAACCTGATCATCCCGCTTGAGGCCAACGACATCCGCCCGACCCTGATCCGCGCGATCATGATCGCCAATCAGGGCAACCACGCCGAAGCAATTGGGCAATTCCGCGAGCTCATCAACGCTCAGGACACCCCGTCGCCCGACGGCGTGGTCATCGCGACCACCATGGCCCGTCTGTCGCTCGGCAAGAGCCTGACCGCGACGGGAGGTGCGGCCGAGGCGGGCGACATCTACCGCGACATCATCCGCGAGACGCCGCTCAGTGCCATGGGGGCGATGGCGGCCACGCTGCTGGACCAGATGCGCGGCAAAAAGGAAGCGATCTTCGCGTACAGCGACGCGCTCGAGAAGCTCGCCGCGGATGTGCCGCGCTGGGTCGAGGAGATCATCTCGCAGCCTCGCACGTTCGTCGGTCTGATCTCAACGCCCGTAATGACAAGCCAGGACCCGCTCGCACCGCTGCGTGTGCGGGTCTCGATGCGCAATCTCTCCGGCGTACCGATGGGCGTGGGCTCGAGCCGGCCGCTCAACAGCCGCATCCTGTTCACCTGCAATCTCGACACCAAGGGCATCGACACCTCCAAGCACGCCAAGCCGGAGGTGATCGACATCGATCACCGCCTGCGTTTGCTCCCGGGCGAGTCGATCGAGGCGACGGTGTGGGCTGATCCGGGCTACGCGGGCTGGTTCAGCGAGAACGTCTCAACCGGCGTGGTGCGTGCGAAGTACCGGCTGGTGCAGGGGTTTGTGAGCACGCGGCGCGGCATCATCGATCCCGGGCCGGGCTGCGTGCAGGCCGACCTGCCGGTGGTCGTGCGGACGACGCTGCGGGAAACCACGCTCACCGCCGCCGAGATCGCCGCCGAAGTCGCCAACGCCAACGAAAACTCGGTGGCACGGCTCGCGGCGGCGGCTCGGGCGCTCGTCATCGGAGAGCCGTTGGCAACTCGGAAGCTCACCGAGGACGACAAAACGCTCATCGCGCGCGCCTTTGCCGCTCGCTACCCGAGCCTGTCTGCACCGATCCGCGCCATTCTCCTGGTCACCCTGCCGCACGCGGGCCAGAGCCGACCGTTCGCGGACTTCGACAAGGCCGCCGTGCTCGAGCAGGACGCGTCGCTGGTGCCGCTGGCGATCGCGACCCGCGTCTCGGACGCCGCACACCCGCTGCTCCAGACAGCCAAGGGGAGTTCCGACGCGACCGTGAAGCTCTTCGCGACCCTGCACGCGGAGCGGCTGGAGTCCAAGTCGGCGTGCTTCGCCACAGCCGGTCCCAGCACGCCGGCCAGCTTCCTGCCCGAGCCCGTGTCCGAGGCCGCCAAGTGAACGTGGGCGGCGCCGGGCGATCGCGCTGGCTCTCTGGCGCGATGTGGGCCCTGGGCGCGGCGCTACTCGTCGCCGCGGTGATCGCGGTGCGGAACCAGTCCGACGCGCTCGTGAAGGCATGGGACGCCATCGGTCAGCAGCGGTGGGCGATCGTGCCGTTGCTCGCTCTGCCGGTGGTGGGGCTGGCGCTCGCTTCGCTGAGTTTCCTGGTCCTGACGCGCCGCTTCGGTCGCGTGGGCGTCGGCGAGATGTTCGCGCTTCTGGGCATGGCGTGGCTGCTGAACTATCTCCCGCTCAAGCCCGGGGTCGCGGGCCGCGTGGCGTACCACGCCGCGGTGAACCAGATCCCCGTGCGTGCCAGCATCGTCGTCGTCATCGAGACCGCGATCGTGGGCCTGGCGTGCTTTGCGTTGCAGTTCGGCGTCGCTTGGGCGCTCGCGGCGTGGGCCCCGGCGAGCAACGAGCTCTTTCGAGCAAGCGTGCTCCTCGCGCCCGTGGGAGTCGCGGTATTGCTTGCGGTGGTGCTCCGACGCTGGTCCCGCATGCCACACGCGTGGCGCTACGCGGCTTCGTTTCTGTTCCGGTATCTCGACTGCCTGGTCTGGGGTCTGCGATACGCGCTGGTCCTGCACCTGGCGGGCGGCTCGCCAAGTGTGACCGGCTGCGCGGCTCTGGCGAGCGTGAGCCAGTCCGCGGGCCTGGTCCCGATCGGAGGCAACGCTCTCGGGCTCCGCGAATGGGCCGTGGGCGTGACCACCGACGCGTTGGGTGAAGAGTTCCTGCGCGGCGGGATGACGTTGGCGCAGGGGCTGACCGCAGAACTGCTCAATCGCGCGGGCGAACTGGTGATCTCCATTCCAGTCGGGCTTGCCTGTGCGTGGTGGGTCGCCCGGCGATTCCGTGCGTCCCGGGCCTGAGCCGTACTTCAGCGGCAAGCCACGCCGAGAATCAGCCAAGGTTCTCAGACGACCACACAGCGTCCGAACCGTTGCCGGGCGGGGGCGTATGTGTCTCTGGGAACCGCGATCGGCCGAAGAGGGCCAAAGTGCTCGCAGGACGCGAGACAAGCAGCCCGCCCGGTCGATGGAGTGAGGGGCGGCCGCATTCCCAGCGGCCACCGGGGCAGGGAGCGGCCATGGTCAGCAAGATCGAACAAGATCACCAGCGCTTCCGCCAGATCGTGCAGGGCAGGATCCGTCGCGACCTGCGCAAGTTCCTCTCCCGCGGCGAGCTCATCGGCAAGGAAGGCAAGCGCTTCGTCTCGATTCCGGTACACGACATCGACATCCCCACCTTCCGCTACGGCGACAACTCCGGCGGCGTGGGCATGGGCGAGGGCGAGGAAGGCCAGTCCGTCGGCGGCGACAAAGGTCAGGGCGGCGAGCAGGAAGGCCGCCACCTGCTCGAGGTCGACGTCACGATGGAGGAACTCGCCGACATCCTCGCCGACGAGCTGAAGCTGCCGCGCATCCAGCCCCGCGGCGAGCACCGGATCACAACCATCCGCGACAAGTACAGCGGCATCCGCCCGGTCGGCCCGGCGGCGCTGCGCCACTTCAAGCGCACCTACCGCGAGGCGCTCAAGCGTCAGCTCTCGATGGGCACGTACAACCCCGAAGATCCGATCATCGTGCCGATCCGACACGACCTGCGCTACCGCAGCTGGAACGAGATCAAGAAGCCGCAGAGCAACGCGCTGATCGTGTACATGATGGACGTCTCGGGCTCGATGGGCGACGAGCAGAAGGAACTGGTCCGCCTCGAGGCGTTCTGGATCGACACATGGCTGCGTCGCAACTACGAGGGCGTCGAGAGCCGCTACATCGTGCACGACGTCAAGGCCCAGGAAGTTGACCGCAAAACCTTCTTCAGCGTCCGCGAGGACGGCGGCACCCGCATCTCCAGCGCATTCACCTGCTGCAAGGAGATGATCGACCAGCATTATGACCCCGCGTCGTGGAACACGTACCTGTTCCACTTCTCCGACGGCGACAACTCGTCCGACGCCGACAATCGTCTCTGCGTGAAGCTGCTCGAAGAGCAGTTGCTGCCCATCAGCAACCTCTTTGGCTACTGCCAGGTCACCAGCGTCTACGGCAGCGGGTCGTTCCTCAACGTGCTCAACGACGCGTTCAAGGACGGCGCCGCCGACGAACTTGGACCCCGGCTCATCACCAGCAAGGTCAACGGTCGGGACGACATCTACGACTCGCTGAAGACCTTCTTCCAGGCGGGCCGTTGACCCCAAACGAACCCCACGCGCGAGCGTGGAGCCGCGGCTGCATGCGTCGGGCCCCAGCGCCGGCCCCGATCTGCTTGCCGATCCACAAGTCTTCAATCGCGGCGCCACCGCTTCGTGCATCTAGATCCGGCTCCGCAGCGTTACACTTCATGCACGCTCTCGCATGATGCTCTTCCCCGCCTATGCCCTGGTGGTGTGGTACTTCGCCATGAAGTGGCGGCGGATGTGGCGCGGGTTCTTTGCCGTCGCCGTTGGCACGCTCGGCGTGCACTTTGTCGCGATGGCGTACATGAAGATCGGGCTTCTGCTCGGCATGTCGCGGGTCGAGTCGATGCTGCTCTTGCTCTATCCGTTCGCCGGCATCGTCGCGGTGGTGGGGCTGTATCTCGCGATGTTGCCGCGCGTCGCTCACGAAGCATGCCGCCGCTGCGGCTACAGCCTCCACGGCTTGGAAGAGCGGGCACGCGACGGGCTCATCGTTTGTCCTGAGTGCGGCTGTCGTCACGCGGTCGCCCAGCCCAGCGATCCCAATTGCTCGCAGTGCGGAAACGCCGTGCGTCCGCACGGACGGGACGACTGGCTCTGCACCGGCTGCGGCGTGCACCACATCGAGCGTGTGGTGATTTCCTCCAAGCCCGCACCCGCGATCGCCGGACGCGTCTCGCCCGGTGCCCCTGACAGCCCCGTTCACAGCGCCGACGCGGCCTGACATCCAAGCTCCTGCCGCACCCGTGCGACGAGCTCAGCGACCTGACGATCGAGCGTGGGCAGATCGGAGTCGTTCCGTACGACGTAACGCGATCGCCGCTTCTTCTCGTCCAGCGACCACTGGGCGGCTTCGCGCCGATCGAGTTCTGCTTCGTCCCATCCGCGGCCTTGGACTCGCGCCAGGCGCTGTTGGCGCGGTGCCTCAACGAACACCACCGCGTCGCACTCGCGATCGACGCCAGCTTCCAGGAGCAGCGGCGCGTCGATGATGGCCAGGTCCACACCCTTGGCCGCGGCCTGGGCCAGCACCGTCGCCCTCGACGCACGCACGATGGGATGGACGAGCTCTTCCAGCTTCTTCCGCTGAGCGGGATCGCCGAAGACGATGTCGGCGACCTTCTTCCGATCAACTTGGCCCGAAGCGTCCAGCACGCCGTCGCCCCACCAGGACACCAAGGACCGTCGCACATCCTCCCTGCGAAGGGCCTCCTTGGCCTGCGTGTCGGAATCCAGTACGAGCGCGCCGTGGGCCGCAAAGGCCTTTGCGACGGCGCTCTTGCCCGAGCCGATGCCGCCCACGAGCCCGAGCACGATCGCACGCTTGGAGGTTCCTGCGCTCGCGTGCGCGATCGCCGCCCGCACACGGTCCAGCACCTGCTCCGGCTCGTCCACGCTTACCCAGACGGCCTCGACCAAATCCGTCCCGGCGGACGCGAAGCCGAGCGTGCCGACGCCCGCGAGCCGCTCGGTGAGCCGCTTGCTGAGCACGCTGTGCTGCACGCGAGCGAGCGCGATCTCGACGCTGAAGCGAGAGAACACGCCGTGCGTCGTGCGCAGGTGCGTGGGTGTCAACTCGTACCGTGCGCAGGCGCGCCAGATGATCTCCCAGATCGTGCGTCCGACCACCAGAAGGAACGCGCCAACCATGAGGCTCGTGGCGATCGCGCCGGGGGCGAGCCACCAGGCGGACACGAACACAACCACGCCAAAGACAAGCAGCGGCATCGGGCGCAGCACGATCGCCGCCGCGGAAGGGCGGATGACGAACACCTGCGGCGTGCTGGACGCGTTGTGCATCACGCGATCTGCACAGAGTATCGACTCCACGGTCCGACGCGAGCGAAAAACGTGCAGTTGCCGCCCCGGATCGCCGACGCTATAGTGTGCCCAGCCAGCGCGGAGGTCGCTCTCCGACCTCCGAACGCCTCACCGCGACGTGGCGACTTTCCCCTGACTTTGAGTGTCCCCGGCCCCGCGTGCCCCTTCCCCAGAAGGCCAGCGTGCGAACCGTGGAAGGCATTCGCGAATCCCCTCCACCCTCACGCTGCCGCGGCGTTCCGACCGCGGTACCGCAGCCCTCACGGGTTCCCCTTCTTTTCAACCATCTTGCGTTCGCAACGTCACGGCATTCGCCGCGACCGGGAGTATCGAGTTCATGGCCAAGTCCTCAGGCGATAAGTCCTCCGACAAGTCCACCGACAAGTCCGAACGCAAGTTCCGTCCCGTCGGCCCGCGTCGCGATTCCAAGAAGTCCGCCGCGGTCGCCGAGGCCAAGCCCGAGCCCAAGTCCGAAGCGCGGCCGGATCCCAAGCCCGCTCCCAAGTACGAGGCCCCGATCGAGTCGCCGCGGCCTCCCCGCGAGGCCGAAGCCCCGCGCCCCGCCGAAACTCCTCGCAACGATCGCCCGCAACGCGACTTCCCGCCCCGGGGCGACCGCTTCGAGCGTCCTCGCTACCAGGACATGCCAGCCGAGTCGCCCTCCGGACAGCCCCGTCAGAACAACGGACCCGGAAATTCGGGTGGCTCCGGACACCACTCCGGCGGCGGCCACCATCCGCAGGGCCAGTACGGGCAAGGCCAGCACGGCGGTCACCGCGGCCAGCAACAGAACAACGCGAACAACCCTCCGAGCAACGCCAACGACGGCGGCGACTTTGATTCCGGACCGCAGGGCGGAGCGCCGGCACAGCAGAACTCCGGCGGCCAGGGCGGCGAGCGTCCGTGGCAGGGGGGCGGGGGCCACGATCGCGACTTCGGGGGCGGATGGAACGACCGCGGCGGTCGCCGCAAGCGGAAGAAGCGCCGCGGCGGCATGGGCTTCGGCGGCCCCGGCGGTGGGGGTGGTGGGGGAGGCGGCGGTGGTGGCGGCGGCGATCGCCCACGTCCGTCCTTCGGTGGCGGCTATCAGCGCTACAACCCCGGCGAACTGCCTAGCGACGAGGAACTCGAACGCGAAGCAATCGAGCTCGAAAAGGCCGCCAAGAGCGCTGATCCTTCGGCCCTCAAGAACGCCATCAGCATCAACGAACTCCAGGTCATGGAGATCGACGACCTCTTCAAGGTCGCGACCAAGGAAGGCCTCACAGACTTCCACCAGACTCCCAAGCAGGAACTGATCTTCAAGATCTTGAAGGCCCGCGCCGCCAAGCAGGGCCTCATGTTCGGCGAAGGCACGCTCGAGATCATGCCCGACGGCTTCGGTTTCCTCCGATCCCCCGAGCAGAGCTACCTGCCCGGTCCGGATGACATCTACGTCGGACCCACCGTCGTCCGCCGTCTCGGCCTGCGTCGTGGCATGACCGTCCGCGGCATGGTCCGCCCGCCCAAGGAGAGCGAGCGCTACTTTGCTCTGCTCCGCGTTGAGACCGTCAACGGCAAGGACCCGAAGGCGATCGCCGACATCGTCAACTTCGAAGACCTCACGCCTCTGCACCCCGAGAAGCGGTACGTCCTTGAAACGACGCCCGACGAGATCGAGTGCCGCGTGATGGATCTGGTGGCCCCGATCGGTAAGGGTCAGCGCGCCCTCATCGTCGCCCCGCCCCGCACCGGCAAGACGGTGCTCATGCAGAAGATGACCAAGGCGATCACCAAGAACTACCCGGACGTCAAGATCATCGTCCTGCTGGTGGACGAGCGCCCCGAGGAAGTGACCGACTTCAAGCGTCACTGCTCGGCCAAGAACGTTGAGGTCGTCGCCTCGACCTTCGACGAGCAGAGCCACCGCCACGTGCAGGTCTGCGAGATGGTTATCGAGAAGGCCAAGCGCATGGTCGAGTTCGGCGAGCATGTCGTGATCCTGCTCGACTCGATCACCCGTATGGCCCGCGCGTACAACGCCGAGATGCCGCACTCCGGCAAGATCATGACCGGCGGCCTCGACTCCAACGCCCTGCAGCGCCCCAAGAAGTTCTTCGGCGCCGCCCGCTACATCGAACGCGGCGGATCGCTCACCATCATCGGCACCGCGCTGGTCGACACCGGCTCGAAGATGGACGAAGTCATCTTCGAGGAGTTCAAGGGCACTGGCAACAGCGAGCTGCACCTCGACCGCAAGCTGGTGGAGAAGCGCATCTGGCCGGCGATCGACGTCGCAGCGTCGGGCACACGCCGCGAGGAACTGCTCCTCGACGGCAAGGAGCTCGAATTGGTGCACCGCCTCCGCAAGGTCCTCAGCGACATGAACGTCGTCGAGGCCATGGAGCTGCTCAAGGGCCGCCTGAAGAAGGTCAAGACCAACGCCGAGTTCCTGATGACGATGGCGCTCGGTTGATCGGACCGCGAGAAGGGTGCCACTGCCGACCTGCTCGGAGGTCGGCAGTGCAGTCGCGCGGACGCCGCGGCAGATTTATCCAAACACCACGCGGTGCACCACGCCCAGCGCCAGCACCGCCAGCGGCACACCCAGGATCAACAGCAGCCGCAGCACCAGCAGCCGCTGCGGGTCGATCGCCCCGACCAGCGGCACCGCGTCGGCTTGGGGGCTCTGAGCGATCAGGTCGTCGCCCCCGGTCAGCCACAGCAGTGACGCATCGAACAGTTCCATGTTGCCCGGGAACTGCGCGATGACTCGACCGTCCACCGACGCCGCGGCCTGTGTGATCGTGTCGAAGAACCAGCCACTCGAGCCGACCACCACAACCCGCTGCGTGGCCCCAACATGGACCCGCTCGACCGCCGCCGCCAGCGTCCACGGCCCGCGCTCGTCTTGGCTCGCGTCGAACCTGGGCATCTCGCCGAGTCTCCCGCGTTGCTGGCGCGGCGTCTGCCACAGGAGCAACCAGCGGCTCTCACCCCACGCGTTCTCGGATGCGGCGAGCCTCAGCACCGCGGATGCCTCTTTGGACTCCGCTGACAGCGTCAGCCCGATCGGCCAGGGCAGATACGTCGGCAGCCCGCGGATCGCTCCGAGGATCACGTGCGGGCCGTCTATGTCTGCCACCACGGCCCGGTCGGTCACTACGGTGCGTCCACTCTCGCCCGTGAGCTCGGTCATGATCGGCTTGCCGCTCGCGGGCTCGATGCCCAGGGGCTTGATCGCGGCGGCGATCGGATCGGTGTCGCCGTAGGTCCGCTGGATCGAGGGATTGACCGACACTAGCACGTTCTTGCCCGACGCCAGCAGCTTGTCCAGGGCCGCGCCCAATCGCTGCGAACGCTCGATCCCGCCGCGGCCCTCGCTCGCGCGCGCGGTCGCTGTGGAATCCGGAGGCATCACCACATAGACCACCGACCGCTGCCCGGAAGGGTCGAGGCGCGAGAGCTGCGTGGGCTCGGGCTCGAGCAGCACCGACCATTCCACAACATCCATCCCCCGCAGCGCCAAGTGGTCGCGGAGCTTCTCGAGAAACGGCGCGTCGGCAACGTAAAGCTGCTCCTCCGCGTGCGTGAAGACCGCGATCGGGCGCGCGGTCTGCAGCATCGACGCCAGCGCCGCGGAGATCTGCTCTTCGACTCGCCGGCGGTTGTCGGCCTTGGCGCCGGCCCGCACCACTCGATCCCGTTGGGGGAACAGCTCATCCAGCGGCAACGCCACCGGGTCCGCGCCCGCCTGCGTCGGCGGCAGCAGGATCGCCCCTGCGTTATGCGACAACGCCCGCGCCAGCCGCAGCGACGCCGGTGGGCGCACCCGCGACAACGCGTCCGCCGCCACGCCGAGGCGGTCGCGCTCGCTCGAGAACCGCTCCGCCAGCGTCGCGGCTCGGGCGGTCAGAGCGTCGCCCAGCGGTTGCTTCGCCAAGCGACGCAGCTCCGCCCCGGTGACGCCCATCTGGTCGCCCGCGGCCCGGAGCTGCTTCTTGAGCAGATCCGCCCCGCGATCGGCCGCGGTCACCTGCACATCGCCGATCGTGAACGCCATCGTCTCTTCGAGCTTGGCGAGCGACGACTGCAGGTCGCGTCCCGC
>DASVYC010000005.1:0-10815 GCA_036392375.1 Phycisphaerales bacterium | reverse complement strand
ACACACCATCGGCAAGGGCGTCGAGCGTGTTCCCGCGGCATCGGAGCCGGTGTCCGAGTCCGGGCCAGCTGCGGCCCGCCCGGTGAAAGAGCCCGGCCGTGAGTGGGCTGTTCCGGCTGGCTGGACTGAGGACCCAAACCCGCGGCAGATGCGGCTGGCGACGTACATCGCGCCCGATCCTGCCGGACCGGTGGAGGTCGCGGTCACGCGCTTCGGTGGTCGCGTTGGTGGCGAACTCGCGAACGTCAATCGCTGGCGCGGGCAACTGGGCTTGCCACCGATCATGGAAGCCGAGCTGGATGAGGCCGTCGTCCGCTTCTCGGCCGACGGCTATGCCGGCTACGAGACTCGGATTGAAACGCCGAACGGTGTCATGCTCGCGGCCGGGGTCTACGAAGAGGCCGGCGACCAGACCTGGTTTGTTCGGGCGACCGTCACCGACGCCAAGGTGGCCGACCGACTCCAAGCCGATCTGTTCGCGATGGCCCGATCGATCGCGGGGCTTGGTGCTCGAGGTGGCAACTGATGCGGCGATTGGTTGAGATTCTGGCGTCCCTCAAGCTGACGGTCGTGCTTCTGACGCTGGCGATGGTGCTCATCTTCATCGGCACGATCGCCCAGACCAAGCTCGGCGTCTGGCAGGCGGTCGACGCGTACTTCCGGTCGTGGGTCGCCATGGCGGACCCGGGGCTGTTCGTTCCCATGGGGGACTCTGGCGTTCGCGTGCCGATTCCGGGCGGGCTGACGATCGCGGGCCTGATGATCGTGAATCTGCTCGCGGCCCACGCGATCCGGTTCAAGGCGACGCGGAAGCGTGTCGGTGTGCTGGTGCTGCACGCGGGCCTGATCGTTCTGCTCGCAGGCGAGTTCGTCACGGGCTTCTTGGCCGACGAGGGGTTGATGTCCATCGATGAGGGAGCGAGCAGCTCGTTCGTCGAGGACATCCGCGAGGCCGAGCTGGCGGTGATCGACCCCAGCGATCCGAGCCACGACCGGGTGATCACGATTCCGGGCTGGATGCTCGCCGACGCCGCTCGGTCGAGAGCGACAATCGTTGATGAGCGGCTGCCGTTTGAGGTCCGAGTTGATCGGTGGATTGCCAACGCCGAGCTGCTGCATGCGCACGGAAAGACGGAGGCGACTGCGGGCATTGGGCTGAAAGCCCGTGCCGAGGGCAAGCCGCGTATTGCCGGTGTTGAAGGCTCGCAGTCCGACTCGCCCGCGGCGTACGTGACACTTCTGCGTGGCGGTACCGAGCTGGGGACATGGATGCTGTCGACCTCGCTGATCGAGGCTCAGCGCGTGGCGCATGGCGACGCGGCCTTCGGCCTGGCGTTGAGATACCAGCGTACGTACTTGCCATTCACGCTGCACCTGATTGATTTCAGGCACGATCGATTCACCGGTACCAACATCGCGCGGAACTTCTCCAGCGACGTCCGGCTGGTCGACCCGGAGCACGGCACCGACCGAGAGGTCAAGATCTGGATGAACAACCCGCTGCGGTACGCGGGCATGACCTTCTACCAGTCGTCGTACAAGCCCGACGGCAGCGGGACCGTCCTCCAGGTGGTGCGTAATCCGGGTTGGCTACTCCCGTACATTGCGTGCATTCTTGTTGGCGGCGGGATGACGTGGCACTTCGGCCAATCGCTCGTCGGATTCCTGCGTCGCCGCGTAGAGCACGGGCCCGTGCAGACGGACAGCGAGCCCACACCCACGAAGAAGCCAGCGGCCGTGCTCGGACACGTCTGGCCTTGGGCGGTCGGTGTGTTCGGTGTACTGATTGCGTGCAGCGCGCTGCTGAGGCCGATGCCGCAGTCAGGCCTCAACTTGCGGTCCTTCGCGGAACTGCCCGTGTCGGCTGGGGGTCGGATCAAGCCGCTCGACACGGCGGCGCGGTCGATGCTCATGCTCGCGGGCGGACGCCAACAGGTGCGCACGGACAAGGGCGTCGTGCTCGCGACCACTTTCCTGCTCGACCTCGTCACCAACCCTGATCGCGCCGCGGGACTGCCGATCCTTCGTGTCGACCACCCCGATCTTCTCGCGATGCTGGATCGTGCACCGGAGGACGGCGGACGGATCCCGCTCTCGGCGATTCAGCCCAAGTGGGACAAGATCGCCGAGCAGGCGCAGAGGGCGTCGAACGTTGAGCCCCGCGACCGAGATCCGTTCCAGCGGGCGGTGCTGGAACTGCACCGGCGTGTGAACACACTGCTATCGCACGCTCAGCTGCGCGAGCCCTTCGCGATCCCGCCGCTTTCGCCGGACGGCGAGTGGCGTCCCTTCAACGAAGCGTTCATGGACGAGAGGAGTTCGAACACGCCACACCCAAGCGTGGCGTACTTGGCGACGATGCTCAAGGCCGCGAGCGAGGACGACGCCGAGACGTTCAACTCCGCCCTGGCTTCATACACGAAGCTGCTCGAAGCCTCGATGCCCGATGTGATGCAGCGGATGCGGCTGGAGGTGTTGTTCAATCGCGCCTCGTTGTTCACCGGGACCGCCGCGGTCTACGTGCTCGCCTTTCTGGGCGTGTGCTTCTCGTTCATCCTGCGCTCGCGCCAGCAGGCCAGTCCGTGGGCCGAGCGGCTTCGGGTCGGCTCCTTGGCTCTGCTCAGCGCGGCCGTGCTCGTGCACACCGTCGCAATCGGGCTTCGCATCTACCTGACGGACCGACCGCCGGTGACGAACCTGTACTCGTCCGCGGTCTTCGTCGGCTGGGCCGCGGCGCTCGCGGGCGTGTTCATGGAGCGCCTCTTCCCGCTGGGCGTGTCGATCCTGGGCTCGGCGACGATCGGGGCGGCGACGCTGATCATCGCGCACAACCTCGGCAACGACGGCGACACGATGCAGATGATGCAGGCTGTGCTCGACAGCAACTTCTGGCTCGCGACCCATGTCATCACGATAACGTTGGGATACTCCGCGACGTTCCTCGCGGGCGCGATCGCGTCAGTCTATCTCATCGGGCGGGTGTTCACGACCGCTATCAACGCGGAGCGAGAGCGGGCGATGCTCCGGATGGTCTATGGGGTGGTCTGCTTCGCGCTGCTGCTCAGCTTCGTCGGCACGGTGCTGGGCGGGATCTGGGCGGATCAGTCGTGGGGCCGGTTCTGGGGCTGGGATCCGAAAGAAAATGGCGCAGCATTGGTCGTGCTCATCAACGCGATCATACTGCACGCGCGATGGGGCGGCATGATCCAGGCCCGAGGGATCGCGGCGATTGCCGTCCTCGGCAACATTGTCACGGCGTGGAGCTGGTTCGGGACCAACATGCTCGGCGTCGGGCTGCACGCCTATGGGTTCATGGACTCCGCACTGCTCTGGCTCGTGCTGTTCGTAGCGTCGCAACTGGCGATCATCGCGCTGGCGGGGATGCAGAACCGTTGGCGGCCGACGCCGCTCCGAGAATGATCGCACAGACGGCTTGAAGAGCGAATTCGTACGCGCTTATCCTGTATCTGTCTGACGGAGAGCACCGTGACCGAGCCGCCCACCGCACCAGCGACGACCGCAGACTCAGCCCAGAAGAAGGTGCTTTCTGCGCGAGCGGTGACGGTGCTGTCTGTGCTGTGCGCGGGCGCCCTGGGCGTGCTGGGCGGCCTTGGCGCCTTCACGTTCGGATACGGCGACGGCGCCGCCTACCTCACCAACAACCCCGCGTCCTGCGCCAACTGCCACGTGATGCAGGAGCACTATGACGCTTGGGTGAAGTCAAGCCATCACGGGATTGCGACGTGCAACGATTGCCACCTGCCGCACGACTTTGCGGGCAAGTGGATCACCAAGGGCGACAATGGCTTCTTCCACTCGCTGGCATTCACGACGGGCAACTTCCACGAACCGATCCAGATCAAGGAACGCAACCGTCGAGTAACACAAAGCGCCTGCCTGCACTGCCATGCAGACTACGTCGACCACATGCTCCCCGCCGAGCCTGGTGGTCAGATGCAACTGTGCGTGCACTGCCATGGCAGCGTCGGGCACGCCGGACGGGAATCTGGATACGCTGATCGCGATTGACCCGCGGCTTGGCCGCGATGAGAGGAACAGGAATGGCCACGCGACACTCGACACGGCAACCCACCTCTGCGATCTCACACCGGCCCGGGCGTGCGATGCTCCTCGCCCTCGTGTTTGTCGTCGCCGTCGTAGGCACGCTGTTGGTGACGTGGGTGCTGATCACGATGTTCGGACACAAACAGGCGGCGCGGCAGCCGTTCGTGCGTGTTGCGGAAGTCGACGAGATCAGCACGGACCCCGAGCCGTGGGGGCGCAATTGGCCTCACCAGTTCGACGGTTGGAAAGCGACCGCGGGCGACAAGTTCTACGGCGGATCGAGCGCGCTCCCCGAGAGCAAGCTCGACAAGTACCCTTGGCTCAAGCGGCTGTACGCGGGATACGCCTTCAGCATCGACTATCGTGAGGCTCGCGGACACGCCTACATGCTCTACGATCAGGGCGTCACGGAGCGTGTCACTCAGAAGCCGCAGGCCGGCGCGTGCCTGCATTGCCACGGCTCGAACACGGTGATGTACAGGCGTGAAGGCCTGAAGGCCATGGGCCTCGCGCACGACGATAAAACACTCGCGTCTGACTTCAACATGGAGGCGGTGATCCGTGGGTTCCAGGAAGTAAGCAAGAAGCCCTACTCCGAGGTCTACGCGCTACTGATGTCTTCTCCGGACGGCACGCCGGGCGAAAACGAGCCCGCTGTGCCCCAACCACCGATCGGTGGTTTCACAGGCGAGTTCGCCGGCAAGAAGATCCCGAGTGACCATCCAGCCATCACGGGCGAAGCCCACCCGGTGTCGTGCATCGACTGCCATGACCCCAAGACCATGACGGTGCGCATCACGCGGCCCGGGTTTGTGCTTGGTATCGCGGCACTCGCGGCGAGCACCGAGCCGACGCCCCACTTGCCCAGCATCGAGAAGTGGAGGCGGGGCGATCGAGACCGCCCGTTCGATCCCAACAAAGACGCGACGCGACAGGAGATGCGGTCCCTGGTCTGCGGACAGTGTCACGTGGAGTACTACTGCGCGACCAAGGACACACTCGAGTTCCCCTGGGGCAAGGGTCTCAAGATGGAACAGCTGGAGGCGCACTGGGACGCCAAGAAGTTCCCCGACGGGTCGGGCTTCTACGACTACAAGCATGGAGAGACTGGGGCGGAGGTTCTCAAGGCCCAGCACCCAGAGTTTGAGTTGTGGAGCCAAGGCATCCACGCCCGGAGCGGCGTGAGCTGCGCGGACTGCCACATGCCGTATCAGCGCGAAGGGGCAATGAAGGTCAGCAGCCACAACATTCAGAGCCCGATGAAGAACATCAACAACGCCTGCCAGCAGTGCCACAACGACGACGAAGCAACGCTGCGCGAGAAGGTGGAGACGATCCAGAGCCGGACCATGGCTCAGATGGACCGTGCCGCGGTCGCGATGACGGACATGCTCGATGCCATTCTCGAGGCGAAAGCCTCCGGAGCGACGCAAGAGCAACTCGCCCCAGTCTTCTCGCTGCAGCGAAGGGCCATGTGGAGACTTGACTTTATCAGCAGTGAGAACTCTCGTGGGTTCCACGCTGACCAGGAGGCCACGAGAATCCTCGGAGAGTCCATCGATTACAGCCGTCAGGCCCAGGCCATGGCGCTGCGACTTCGGGCCCCGAAGGCTCCCGATACTCAACAACTTCCGAAGGAACCGGTGCGGGGCGTGACCCCGACCCAGAAGTCCCCGGTACCGAGTGATAAGTGACACTCCCGTTCGGACTGCCTGAGGTGAGGAGCGCATTCGGGCACCGAGGGCAGAGTCCCCATCGGGCACTACCATGACCTCGGTGCGCTGAGTGTGGGTCGCGCGCCGCCAGATCTGCAAGCCGACGATTTCCTCCGTGACCGTCGAGTCCAGTCGCAGAAGCAGCGTTTGGACCGCGCCCATCGTGAGGTACCTGTTGAGTCTGCACCCACACTGTCCGCAGAACCCGGATTGCTGGGCAATCGACTTGCGTCGTGGTCGACACACACAACGATCAGCGATTCAGCGATTCGCTGTCCACATATTTCGGTAGCGTCGACGATTGTCCTCTACCCATGTTCCGGCGAACAGGTGCGCCGCCTTGAGATGGGCCTTGGCGTCCGGGTTGGACTTCACCTCGCCAACCAGCGGGTGGAAGTACGCCGGCGGATAGAAAGCCACGTCGTCGTACTGGGTGACCACCCGGGCGATCAGCCCCGGCCCGGCTTGGTCGCCGACGTACCGGCGCTCGAAGAACGACTCTTCGACCATCGCCACCGCGTGCCACATCGCCGGGTGGTTGGGCGGGAATCCCATCGCGGCGTTGGTCACGATGTCGAGTTGCTCGCACGCGGCCCACGCAGCCACCTCGGGCGGGCACATCTCATCCAGCGGCCGTACCGGCTTCACGTCGGTGTCGAGGTAGACCCCTCCGAACCGGGCCAAGATCTCCAGCCGCAGGATATCCGAGCGCATCACGCAGCCGGGCGTGCCGCCGACGTTGCCGCAGGCATCCCAGGCGTTGCGGTTGAGGATCGGCGGCAGGTTGTCGTCGGTCCACAGCCGCATCTCCCAGTGCGGGTTCATCTCGGCAAAGCGCCGCCGCCAGCGCCGCTGGTTGAGCGGCATCTCGCCCTTGCCCAGCCAGATCTGGTGCAGGACCCGCGGGATTGATGTGGTGCGTGCGGCCGTGCTCACGCCACCACCTCCGCGGGCTTGGCCTGCACGAAGGCGAACGCCCCGCCATGGGCCCTGGCGGCCTCCTCGTCCTGCTCGAACAGCGCCCAGTGGAACGGCACCACGTCGCGGAAGTGCCCGTGGTCGCGGACAACGCGCGTGAGGAAGCCCGGCCCGCTCTGGTCCCACACGCCGCGATAGACCAGCACCGAGTGCGGCAGATCGCGGATCGCATGCCACAGCATCGGGTGGTTCCGCGTCGCGCCGAGCACAGACGGCGAGAGCATGTGCGGCCTGCTCGCGCCGTGGCTGGCGATCGTCGAGCAGAACGCGCCGGCGCCCGCGACGAGTTCATCGAGCGGGCGCAGCGGCAGGCGCTCCGGATCGACAAAGACGCCGCCCTCGCGGGCCAGCACCTCGTAGCGCAGCAGGTTCAGCCGCGCCGCCGACGCCGCGGGCTCGGCGAGCCCGAAGGTCTGCTGCCACTGGTCGTAGTTGAGGATTGGCGGCTTGGTGTCCAGCGTGAGCGTCACCACGTCCCACTCGGGGTGCATGGTCTGCCAAGCGTGCCGCCACGCGGTGAGCCGCTGCTTGTCGGGAGTCTCGCTGAGGTCCGCCGTGTAGATGACCTTCGGAATCACGCCTTTGCCTCCTCTTCGATGCCGCTGCTGAGACTGCCCACGCCGGTCTGCTGCCATTTCGCCGGAGGCACGCCCTCCATGCCGCCTTCGATGAACGACGATGCGCCCTGGCCGAGCGCCACCGACTGCTGGGCGCTCCCTGAGCCCGAGCCGGAGCCGGGCGGGCCAGAGCCGCTGTCGCTGCCGCTCGAAGAGCCCGACGAACTGCCGGAGCTCGACCCGGAACTGGACCCCGAGCTCGACATTGACGAGCCGCTGGACTTGCCGCTGCCGGACCCACTTCCGCTTGACGATCCGGACCCGGAGCCAGAACTCGACCCTGAACCCGACGACGACCCGGACCCGCTTTGCTGGGTGGCGGGCATGTCGTTGTGAATCCACACGCCGCCCGCCAGGAACACGTTGAGCCCGGGCACATGCACGGCCACTGTCGTCACGCGCTCGACCGAACGCTCGACGGTGTCGACCAGCTCCTCACTCAAGTCCTGCCGCACGAGGCAATCGCCGACCTGCACGAACTCCGCCGACGCGAAGCCGATCTTTTCGTTGCGCTTCAGCAGCACCGGGTGCTCGGGCGTCAGGCGCAGGCGTCCGTTGATGGTGACGAAGCCCTCGTGCGTGCCGAGCGTCACACTGCCGACGGTGCCGGTGACGGGCGTGAGGGCCGCCTCGGCCCACGGACGGAGCCACTGGTACTGGGCCCGCCACGGTACGTCGCGGTCCAGTCCCGCCACGTCGAGCGCCGCGACACGGTCGCCCGGCCGGAGCGCCTCGACCGGCTTGGTCGAACCATCGGCGAGCACTACGGGCGTGCCCGCGAGCACGCAGTTGGAACCGGTTCCGGAGCCGCCGGGACCGCTGCCGCCCGGGCCGGAGCCACCCGGCCCCGAGCCGCCAGGCCCCGATCCACCGGGGCCGCTGCCGCCGCCGCTCGATCCGCCGCCACCCGAAGACCCGCCTCCGGACGATCCGCCTCCCGATGAACCACCGGAGGATCCGCCCGACGACGCGCCCGAAGACATGCCGGAACTGTCACCAGACGACATGCCCGACGACGCCCCCGAACTCGCACCCGAGGACATGCCACTCGTCGCGCCCGAGGAACTCCCGCCACCGGAACTGCTCATGCCCGACGAGCCCGTGCTCGAGGGCGTCTGCGAACTCGTCGGCGTCTGCGACGAGTCGGTGGTCATCCCGCTGGATGACATCGGCCCGCTGCTCGACGGCGTATGCGTCGTGCCCGGCGTGTTGCTCGTGAACGCACCGGTGGTGTAGAAGGTGAGCGTGGGCGTGCCGCCCGGCCCGGTCGTGTAGATCACGTCGCCGGTCGTCGAGTAGCTCGACGGCATGCTCGGCGTGCTGGTCGGGGTCGAGTACGTGCTCTCGGGTGTCGAGCCCGACGGCGTCGAGTAGTTGCTCGACCCGCCGCCCTGGGGAGCACGTCCCGTCGCCCAGACGGGGATGTAGAGGTAGTACCGCGTGGGGCCGTCGCTCATCGTGCGGCCTCCTGTGGCGGGGCGCTCGCCTTGGGGTTGGGCTCGTACCACCCGTCGGTGCGGATGGGCTTGCCGCACTCGGAAGCGGCTGCCTTCACCGCGTCCTCAAAGGCCATCTTCTCGAAGACCTCCAGGGCGCTTCCGGGCGAGCAATTGACCACGCGGAAGCGGTGCTTCTCGAAGTGGGGCTTGAGCGCCTCGAACCGGCGCGACAGCGAGTCATACAGCACGTTGTTGTGCCGGATCGCGTTGGCCGCGCGGTGCTCGTCGAAGGCGTACTTGCGCTCCGCGTCCATCTTGAAGTCGCAGCCGAGCAGGTACACCGTCGAGAAGCCGAGGTAGTGGAGCAGCCGCAGGGCGACGAGCATGACCGAGCGCTTGCCGGTGATGCCCAGCGAGTCGGGGTTCTTCGCGTCGTTGCCCCATGAGACCGTGTCTCCGATGAGGAATCGCTCGTGGTCGAAGTGGTCGCTGCGGCGGAAGAACAGCACGCCGGGCATCTGGTGGACCTTGAAGGCGCTGTTGCGGAGCGTGCCGTCGGGGTTCATCACCTTCAGCCGCTTGTCCCACATACACGTGGGCACGAACTTCAGGATGCCCGGGTCCTTCCACCCCACGTCGATGAACCGCCCGGGGTCGTCCACGCACGTCCAGAGCGTGGGCCGCCGCACCGACCAGGCGTTGTTGACGGCCATCGTCACAATGCCGCGGGCGTCCAGCAGCGACAGATCGATCTGCCTGAGCGACGGCCCCGAGAGCATGAGGAACGCGGACCGGCCCCGGTAGAACCCGCTCAGCGACACCGACTCGAACGTCGGCGGGGCGGTGTAGAGGCGCAGGCCATCACGGACGGGCTTGCGCGCCTTGAGCCCCGCCTGCAGCGCCGCAATGTCGGACTGGTTCTCACGCACCGCAGCACCCCCCATCACTCTTGAACCGCCCGACGATGTAGCGGGACCCCGCCTTGGGCTTGCTCGCCACCCCGACGCGGGCGATGCGCTCCAGCCACCAGTCCAGCGGACGCACCGTCGGGTGCAGCCCCTCTCCGGCGACGGTGGTCGTGCTCGGCCGTGTGCAGATCGAGAAGATGAACCGCCCGCGCGGCACCGCGACGCGGCGCATCTCCGCGAGCGTGAGATCCACGTCCTCGGGCAGGAGGTGCTCGAGGGCGTCGAAGCTCGTCACCACGTCGGCGATCCCCGCCTGCAGGGCGGTCGCGTGCATGGGACGCACGAGGTCTGCCTCGGGGAACGCGAAGTCGATGCCCAGCCCATCGATGCCGAGCCGCCGCAACTCTCGGACGAGGTCGTTGCGGCCGCACCCGAAGTCCACCACGAACCTCGGCTTGCCCTCCTGGATGAGCGGGATCGCGGCCCGCCCGTGGTTGGACGAGCCGTACGTCGAGCCGGGCTTGCTGGCCAGCGCGAGATACTTGGCCCGCTCCTTGGCGCGCTTGGCATCGAGCGGAGTCGCCGGCGCTGGCGTCGTCATGGGGGTCGGGGTCGTCGTCATTCGGCACCTCCGATGTAGAGGTTGAACTTGCGGTCCTCGTCGGCGGGGTCGGCGATCTCGATCAGGCTCATGGCCTCGAAGACCCACACGGCCTTGCCCCGGCTGTTGCGCTCGCACGTGAGCTGCACGCACACGCCCTCGGGGATGGGCACGAGCTTGGGTTTGAGCGACCGCGCGGGCGGGCACTTGGGAAGCACGCCCGGGAGCTCGCACACCGGGCCGAGCCCGAGCAGGCCGCCGAACCCGGAGCCGGGCTCGGAGTCGTTCATGTGGTGCGCCTCGAAGCGGTTGATCGCCAGGCGCGTAGGGTCCTCGCCGCCGCTGGGGGCCTGCGAGGTCAGGCCGTTCTCGACCGGCACGTAGCGCAGGTAGTCCGGGCTTCCCGGGTTGCCGTCGATCTGAGCCTCGACCCACGGGTAGCGCCAGCGGTTGCGCTCGGTGGGGATCGGCTGGGCCGCGCCGAGGATCGCG
>DASVYC010000004.1:0-3747 GCA_036392375.1 Phycisphaerales bacterium | reverse complement strand
GCGCGACGGCTGAGATCGACCTGCAGTATCAGGCCGTGCAGCGTCAGATGCAGCATCTGTTCAAACTCCTGCGGTTGGCGGCCTGACGCATCGACAATGTGTTGTCGATCGCGCGCGACGAAGCGTCTAACGCCATCCGCCGCCTGGCCGTTCGGCTTCGGGCTGTTGGGCTCGTGATAGGCGCGGGCTGGCACGCGACCTGCATGGGCCCGGTGGGGCGAGAGGGGAGAAGTAGATGATGGAAGAGAGAGATCTTTCAATCTTTCAATTCCTCCCTTCCGCCGATGCGCGTGCCCACGCGTGCGCGTATCGCCTACGCGCGCGGTGAGTAGTTGAAAGATTGAAAGATCCGGTTCAGGCAAGGGCATACACCACCTTCGGCCGCGTCGCGGAGGTTTCCTCTTCTTGCCGCAACTGCTGTGTTTCCAGCAGGTTGTCGATGACTTCCTGCCGCTCCCGCTGGGTTAGCCACTGGGTCTTGCGGCAAAGTTCACTGCGGGAGATCTTTCCGCCCGCCTTGCGCACCACCCGCACGACGCGCTTCTGCCGGGCGTCGAACACGCCGTCGGCGACCCACTCGTGGGCGATGTAGAGCATGCGGCGGGTGAGGTACGACGACAGGTCGCACGCCCAGCGGGCGGCGTCGGCGTCGATCACGGGCTTCTCGGCGTTCGCGGAGCACGCGTAGATCAGCGCGAGGCGGCACGCCTTCTCCTCGGCGCGGGCCCACAGCGACCGCCCCGTCTCGTCGGGCTTGCCCAGTTCGGCATCCACCGTTGAGGCAAGCGCATCGAACACCTCGCCCGCCTGCGGCGTGGTCTCGACCACGATCGGCTTGGGGTGCTCCTTGAAGAGGTTGCCCCCGGGCTGCTGCGCTCCCCACCATTCCGCCGCCTGCTTCAGAGGGTCGGGAACGCTCAACGCCTTGGCCCGCTGCCGCGCCGGCGTCTCGGCCGACTCGAACACGAGCAGGCGGGCGATGAACCCGTCGCTGAGGCTGTCGGCGGTGAGGGACTCGAAGAAGTGCTCGGGGACAGTCGTGCCGTAGACGCTGACGCAGGGCTGATCGACGACCTTGTTCCGCTTCTTGTCGGCGTAGGCCTTGCCCCGGAAGACCGTGTCGGCGCTGCTGTAGAGCTTCATCAGCGCCGTCAGCACGTTGAACAGGTGCGGGGCCTTCTTCGGGTCGCCGATGGTGCGCAGGAAGCGCCCGAACTCGTCGATCTGGAACAAGACGGCCGGCTCGGCCTCCACAGCGGTCACCAGCCCGGCGTCGGACGCGAGGTCCTCGTTGCCTTCGTGCTCGACCAGGTCGGCGGCGAAGAGAATGTTCTTGTTGACCTTGCGGGCGTTGTCCTTGCCAGCGCCGGAAGGTGCGACCCCGACGCAGTAGACGTTGGTGCGGTTGCCGCGCTCATCGCGGACCTTGCGGGCCGCGAGCACGGCCTGGAGGCAGATAGCTGCCGCGAGGGCGAGCACGGGCTGCGGTCGCGTCGCCGTGGCCAGGTTGAACGCGATCACCTGCTCGATGAATCCCGGCACGCGGAGCAGGTGGTCGGGGAACGGACCCGGGTCTGGCGGACGCTCCGAGCGGGGCCGCTCGACTACGGCGCGCCGCGGCTCAGGGTTGAATCCCGACAGATCAACGTCACTGGCTTCGGAGGGGCCTGCATCGCGCAACCAGCCGTGCGGCCGATCGTGAGGCTTGCTGGCCGCATCGCTGACCTTGTGCCTCAACTCCTTCTCGCTCCACGGCGGCTCGCACCGCGGGTTGTACCGATCCCGCAGCAGCGAGAACGCCGCCTCCGGGTCGAGGCCGAACCCGTGCACCATCGCCGTCGCGGCCGCGTACGTCTGGCTGTGCCCGCCCGAGCCGGAGATCGCCGGCGGGATTCGGTCGAGGTACGCCGCGGCGCGGCGGAGCAGGGTATCGCCCGCATGGAACGTCGGCGTTCCGAGCGCCTCTGGCTGTGAACGTGGACGTCCCGTGCGCCCGTGCCGCGCCTCGGTCACGGCCTCGGCCAGCGCCGCGACGGCGGCGGCCAGTTCCCCGGCGTCGACCACAGCGGGCTCGCCGACGAGCGGGTCGTACGGCTCCCCGCTGGGATGGATGCTCGGGCCGACGACGGTCTGGGCCCCGGTGCTCCGCAGCTCGACGATCATCTTCTTCGACACCGGATCCTGGTGTTTGCGGGTCTTGATCCCCTCGCAGATGTACCACCAGTGCGACGCGGGTTTGCCGGGCCGCCCGGACGTCGCGCCGGTCGGCGGTAGGAACTTGGGCGCAAGCGCCACCGCCTCCTCGCAGTCCAGGTCCACATCCACCAGCCACCCGCTCGGCTCGCCCAGGAGCACGCCGATGTTGCCGGTGCCGTTGAAGTGCGCTGGTAGGTCGCTCTCGGAAAGGCGCAGGTCCGTCCACCCCTTGAGCACGGGTATCTTCTTCCGCGCCGGCACAGGGATGACCGCGTACCCGCGTGCGAGGTACGTGCGCGCCGACTCGAGCAGGATGGAGGATCCATCGCTCATCAGAAGGGGATCTCGTCTTCGGGGATGCCGTACGTCATGCCCGCGGGCTCCGGCGGCCGGTCCGGCAGGCCTTCTTCGCTGTCAAGGCGCGGGGGCTTATCGCCAAGCACGTGCTGCGTGACGCGCTCGAACTGGTCGCCGGCCTTCTTCTCGACGGTGATCGAAAGCGTCGGGGCGAGCGCGCCGGCCTTCGCCATCTCGACCGCTTCCTCCGTGCCGCCGGGCACCGGCTCAACCGAGCGCGCCCGCCACCAGGCTTCCGCTTTCGTGCGGGCGTATCCGGTGTGGTCGAAGCAGACCCACTCGCGGAAGAAGCGGTTGAAGCCAACGCGGTACTCGACGCGCATGGTCAGCGGCGCGGACGGGTCGCTGCGCTTGTAGTGCACGTGGTACGTGGTCTCGCTGACGCGGTGCTCTTCGCGGGTGGTCTGGCCGCTGAGGATGCCCTCGGTGCTGGCCTTCGCCTCGTGCTGCTGGCGGTTGGGCTCGGGGAACTGGTGGCCGCACAGCGGGCAGGTCTGGTAGCCCGCGGCGATGAGGGCCTGGCAGTTGGGGCACTCCTTCGCCGGCGCGTCGCCATCGCCGCGATCGTCCGTGGCGATGCGGATCGCGTCGACCGGACCGTGACGGAGCACGTTGCCGCCGAAGTCCAGCACGAGGCAGTCCGCCTTGCCCGGGTGGAGCCGGAAGCCCCGGCCCACCATCTGGTAGTACAGGCCCGGTGACATGGTGGGCCGCACGAGCGCCACGCAGTCGATGTGCGGAGCATCGAAGCCGGTCGTCAGCACGTTCACGTTGCACAGGTACTTGAGCTCGCCCGAACGGAAGCGGCCGAGGATCGCCGCACGCACGCCGTCGGGCGTGTCGCCCGTCACGAAGCCGCACTTGATGCCGTGCTTGGCCTTGAGCACATCGACGATGTGCTGCCCGTGGCGGATGCCCGAGGAGAAGATCAGCGTGGCGCTGCGGTCCTTGGTGTGTTGCGCGATCTCCGCGCACGCGCCCTCGACCAACCCTTCCTTGTCCATCAGGTCCTCGACCTCGCTGGCGACGAACTCGCCGGCGCGGACGTGCAGATCGTCGGTGCTGATCTTCTGCAGGCCCGCCTTGGTCTTGAGCGGCGACAGGAAGCCCTGCACGATCAGCTCGCGGACGCCGACCTCGTAGCAGACGTGGTTGAGGATGTTCTCGGGGGCGCAGATCGCGCCCGACTTGAGG
>DASVYC010000003.1:0-11575 GCA_036392375.1 Phycisphaerales bacterium | reverse complement strand
GTCAGTTCACGCTCGCCTCCGCCAGCGGCGTGAACCACGGCCAATCCATCATCGACGAGCTGATGCGCCGCAGCGTGCGCGAGCTGCTCTACGCCGCACCCGCTGACAACAGTGTGCCGCCCCGCGTGAAGCGCTGCCTCGACGCCCTTGGCATCAGCGGCACGCCGCGGCCGGCGTGGCAGTTCCGCACACAGGAAGCCCGCGAAGCGCTCATCGAGCACTTCAAGGTCAAGTCACTCGCGGGCTTCGGCGTGCGCGACGACGACGACGCGATCCCAGCCGCGGGCGCGATCGTGCGTTACCTGTGCGAGACCCAGACCGCCGCCGCCAACGACGCGGACGCTCAGGTCGGCGTCGCCAACGGCATCATCCCCAAGTCCACGCTCGCGCACCTGCGTCCGCCCACGCGGGAGCATCCGGGCGACTGGATGACGATCGACGCTGTGAGCCTGCGGGCGCTCGAGGTCGAGCGGGTGATCCGTGCGGCCCCGGGCGCGAGCGACGCGGGATTGGAGGGCTCGCTTCTGGGCGTGTTCCTCACCGGGCCCGCGGGAGCGGTGTGCAAGACGGCGATGGGCAAGCGGCTGCTCCGCGAGTGGCTCTGCCGCCCGTCGCGGTCGCTGGCGGTGATCGACTCGCGTCACGCCGCGGTGGCGTCGCTCAAGGAAGACCGCCGCCTCGCGGGCGAGCTCCGCGATTTGCTTGCCGACGTTCCCGACGCGGCACGCATCGCCGGGCGCGTCGCGCTCGGACGCGCCACGCCCCGCGATCTCGTCGCGCTCGCCTGCGGCCTCACTCGCGCGCCCTCGATCGGAGCGCTTCTCGAGGGCGTCGCCTCGCTCAAGCCCTTGCACACGCGGCTGGTCTCGCCCGCGGGGAGCCTCGCCCCCATCGCGACCCAGATACGCGAGGCGTGCGTCGAAGAACCGCCGCCGCACCTGCGCGAGGGCGGGCTCATCAAGGACGGCATCGACAAGGAGCTCGACGAGGCCCGCCGCCTGCAGACCGACGCGGGTCACTGGCTTGTCGAGTACCAGGAACGCCTGCTCAAGGAGCACAATCTCCCGGGCATGAAGGTCGGGTACAACAAGATCTTCGGTTACTACATCGAGCTGACGGCGTCGCAAGCCCGGTCGGCGCCAGCCGCGTTCACACGGAAGCAGACGCTCAAGAACGCCGAGCGTTATATCACGCCCGAGCTGCACGAGTTCGAGCGGAAGGTGAGCACCGCGGAGTCGCGGGCGCTGTCGCGCGAGCGGGAGATCTTCGAGGAACTGAGCGCCGCCGTCGCCGCCCGTCTCGCCGAGGTTGCCGCAATCGCTGACGCGTTGGGCGAGCTCGACGTCCTCCTCGGCTTCGCCGAGCACGCCGCCCGCGCCGGCTGGGTGCGCCCCACCATGACCGAGGCCAACGTTCTCACGATTCACGACGGGCGGCACCCGGTGCTGGAGCGGACGCTGGGGAGGGACTTTGTGCCCAACGACGTGGAGGTGGGAGGGGAGCAGGGGTGCAGGTGTGCAGCGGAGCAGGGAAAAGACTCGAACCCCTCCTCCCCTGCGCCGCTGCACCCCTGCTCCCCTTCCCTCTCCCTCATCACCGGCCCCAACATGGCCGGCAAGTCCACCTTCATCCGTCAGGTCGCGCTCATCACGCTGCTGGCCCACGCGGGCTCGTTCGTGCCCGCGGCACGGGCCACCATCGGCCTGACCGACCGCATCTTCACACGCATCGGGGCCGACGATGCGTTGCACGCGGGGCAATCCACGTTCATGGTGGAGATGACGGAGACCGCGAACATTCTGCATCACGCCACGCCGCGGTCGCTGGTGATCCTCGACGAGATCGGCCGCGGCACGTCCACGCTCGACGGTCTGTCGCTCGCGTGGGCCATCACCGAGCACCTCGCGCAGGTTGGTTGTCGCACGCTCTTCGCGACGCACTACCACGAGCTGACGGATCTGGCCGACCGCGGCGAGGGCGATCCCACTGATCCACTCGCGGGCCGGATCAAGAACCTGCACGTCGCGGTGCGCGAGTGGCCGCTCGATGCCGCTGCGGGGGCCGGGAGCGAGACCCAGATCATCTTCCTGCACCGCATCCTGCCCGGCAAGACCGACCAGTCCTACGGCATCCACGTCGCGCGGCTCGCGGGCCTGCCCCAGGGCGTGGTCGCTCGGGCTCGCGAGGTTCTCGCCAGCCTCGCCGTCCACCACGGCCCGGCCACGCACGCGAACGCGCTCGCCGATACGGACAACGCCGCGGCCGCGAAGTCGAAGAAGCCCCGCGTGCCCGCAACCCGCGTCGAGACCCCCGGCGGTCAGATGGGTCTCTTCACCGAGTTCGTGCAGCACCCCGCGGTCGATGCGCTCCGCGAGCTCAAGATCGAGAACCTCTCGCCGCTGCAGGCGTTCGACGAACTCCGCAAGCTCAAGGACGCCGCGGCATCAAAGCAATAGCCCCCGCGTCGTCCTCTCCCCGCTCGCGGGGAGAGGACGACGCGATGCAACGCATCGAGTCAGGTGAGGGCATTGCGGGTACCTCGCCGCAGACACGTTCGAAACCGCAACACTTCTTCCCGCTTCGCGGGGCGAGGAGGCGGCAGCACTCGTGCATCCCGCCCCTGTGGATGGCATCCTATACTTGCATATGCAATTGTCACCCTTCGAGCAAGCCGCCCGCGGCATCCCCTGCATGTGCGCCGCCCTCCGCCGCACCACTCGGGCAGTGTCGCGGATGTACGACGATCGCATCAGCCGCTCCGGCATCCGCGGCACGCAGTACACGCTGCTCCGCATCCTCGACTCCGCCGGCCCGCTCCGCCAGAACGACGTCGCCGAGATCATGCACGCCGACGCCGCCACCCTCTCCCGCACCCTCCGCCCGCTCGAACGCGACGGCCTGCTGACCTCCGAAGTCGGCGAAGACAAACGCGAGCGACTGTGGTCCATCACGCCCGAGGGCCGCAAACGCGTCCGCGCCGCCCTGCCCCACTGGGAGAAAGCCCAGCACAAGCTCCGCGAAGCGTTTACCGAATCCGAATGGAAAACCCTGCGCACGCTGCTCGACAAGGCGGCGGCAGTCGCGTGATCGACGCTCCAGCACGGGTTGGCCCTGAGCGGCCAGACGGTGGCACCCGTCATCGACCCAAACCCCGCGCGGGCTGAAGCCCGCGGCTCTGATCTCCGCAAGTCTGCCCCACTTCCCCACTGCTCCACTGCCCCACTCCAATACATGCATATACACACAAAGGACCCCTCCCCATGTATCTCATCGCACTGAAGATGCTCGTCGGCGACAAGGCCAAGTACCTCGGCCTCATCTTCGCCATCGCCTCGTCCACCTTCCTCATCGCCCAGCAGGTCTCGATCTTCACCGGCCTGATGGATCGGACCACGAGCCAGATCCGCGACGTCCGCGAGGCCTCGATCTGGGTGATGGACCCGGGCGTGCGCTACGTGGACGAGATCAAGTCGCTCTCCGATTCCGATGTCGGCCGCGTCCGCACCCTCCCCGAGATCGAGTGGGCCGTGCGGTTCTTCAAGGGCTTCGGCAAGGCGACCAGCGCGAAGGGTGACTTCCGGCAGGCGATCCTGCTCGGCATCGACGATGCCACGCTCATCGGCGTCCCCCGCGATCTGTTCGTCGGCTCATGGGAAGCGCTCCGCGAGCCGGACACGATAGTGCTCGACGATCAGGGATTCCGCTCGCTCTTCCCGGGCGTCGGGCTCGACGACGCCCTCGGCAAGACCGTTGAGATCAACGACCGCCGCGCCCGCGTCGTCGGGGTGTGCAAGCCCAGCCCCCCGTTCGCGACGTTCCCGGTCATATACACCCGCTACTCGCTCGCGCTCACGTACGTCGGCCGCGAACGCAACACGATGTCGTTCGTGCTCGCGCACCAGCGTCCCGGCGTCAGCGTCGAGCAAGCCTGCGCCGCGATCGAGCGTGCCACCGGCCTCAAGGCCCGCACCAGCCGCGCCTTCGCGTGGGAGACGATCTGGTTCTACGTCGGCAACACCGGCATCCCGGTCAACTTCGGCATCACGATCATCACCGCGATCGTCGTCGGCGCCGTCATCAGCGGCCAGACGCTCTACCTCTTCGTCTCCGACAACCTCAAGAACTTCGCCTCGCTCAAGGCCATCGGCGCCAGCGACCCATTGCTCTCCCGCATGGTGCTGCTGCAGGCCGGGCTCGTCGGATTGCTCGGTATGGGCACCGGCCTGGGCGCCACCGCGTTCTTCTTCGGCGCCACCGGCGACATCCCCAAACTCCGCGGCTTCATCCTCCACGCCGAAGTCGCCGCCGGCACCGCGGTGCTGGTCCTCGCGTTCACCATGGCCGCGAGCCTCTTCGCGCTGCGGCGGGTGCGGACGGCGGAGCCGGGGATGGTGTTCAAGTAGTAAATTGCAAAGGGCAAATGGCCAAATAGCAAATCAAGACATCGCCTATTGGTATCCCTGTCTTGATTTGCTATTTGCCATTTGGCCCTTTGCCATTTTCCTGCACTCTCCCCACCACCTGCCCGCTCCGCGACGGCACATACACCTGCACGCTGTGCGCAAACTGGTCCCACGCGGTGCTCGTCCGTGGGTACCGCGGCGAACCCCGAATCAGGCCGTGCCCGCCGAAGGCCTTGTCGTCGGTGTTGAGCAGCGTCGTCAGCGCATCCCCCGGCACCCGCTCCGGCGGCGGGACCCCGATCCGCCAGTCCGTCCGCGAGTGCGTCGTGTTCAGGTTCACCGCCACAACCAGATTCGCTCGCTCGAACACGAGACACTTGCCCAGTTCGTCCGCCTGCATGATCCGCGCCGGCGCCGCCGTCAGCACGCCGTGCTCCTCGTCGAGCTGCATGAGCGCCCGATCGAACGCCCCCATCTGCTCGTACCGCAGCAGCGGATCATCCGCCAGCGACCACTGCCGTCGGCAGTGCTTGAACGAGTAATTGTTCCCGGCCCGCGGGAAGTCGATCCACTCGGGGTGCCCGAACTCGTTGCCCATGAAGTTCAGCCAGCCCTCGCCGCCCAAGAAGAACGTCAGCAAGCGGATGAGCTTGTGCAGCGCGATGCCGCGGTCCACGGCCAGGCTCGGCGTGGTCTTGCTCATGTGCGTGTACATCGCCGCGTCCATGAGCCAGAAGGCCAGCGTCTTGTCGCCCACCAGCGCCTGATCGTGGCTCTCGGCGTACGCGATATGTCCCTCGTTCGCACGCCGGTTCGTGAGCGTGTGGGCCAGTTCGCCCATGCTCCACTCCTCATCGCGGCGTTCCTTCAAGAGCTTGATCCAGAAATCCGGAATCCCCATCGCGAGCCGATAGTCGAACCCCAGCCCGCCCTCGGCAACCGGCCGCGCCATGCCCGGCATGCCCGACATGTCCTCGCTGATCGTCACGCACCGAGTCCCCAGCGCGCTCGCGGTCTCTTTCGCGACCTCGTTGGCGAGCTTGAGGTACGTCACCGCGTCTTCATCGACGTTGATGTTGAAGTAATCCTCGTAGGTGGAGAATGCCTTCCCGAGTCCGTGATCGAGATACAGCATGCTCGTCACGCCGTCGAAGCGGAAGCCGTCGATCCGGTATTCCTCGAGCCAGTAGCGCACGTTGCTGAGCAGGAACCGCAGCACCTCCCACTTGCTGTAATCAAACAGCAGCGAGTCCCACGCCGGGTGCTCGCCCCGCGGCCCGGCGTGGAAGTACTGGAACCCCGTGCCATCAAACCCATTCAAGCCCTCGACCGTGTTCTTCACGCTGTGGCTGTGCACCAAGTCGAGATACACCGCCAGCCCCAGGCCGTGCGCGGCATCGACAAGCCGCTTGAAGTCGTCCGGCGTTCCGAATCGCGACGACACCGCGAAGAAGTTGCTGACGTGATAGCCGAAAGAGCCGTAGTACGGGTGCTCCTGCACCGCCATGAGCTGCACCGCGTTGTACCCGGCCTTCGCAATCCGCGGCAGGATTAGCTCGCGGAACTCGTCGAACGTCCCGACGCGTTCCTCTTCTAGCGCCATCCCCGTGTGGGCTTCGTAGATGCGGGGCGCCTGCATCGATGCATCCGCGCCGCGAGCAACAGGTTTCTCGTGCTTCCACTGGTACGTCGCCGGCAGCCACACGCGTCCCGTCGCGTTGCTGCCGTCCTTGTCGAAGGTCACTCGCCGGATGTACGCCGGGATGCGATCGCTCGCGCCGCCCTGATGCACGACATGCACCTTCACCTTGGCGTCGTGATTCAGCTTCGCCTTGCCGTCGTCGGGGACAAAGACGCTCCAGACCCCGAAGTCATCGCGGGTCATCACATGCGCGTGCTTGTCCCAGAAATTGAACTCGCCGATGAGCGCCAGCCTTGCCGCGCCCGGGGCCCATTCGCGGTACCAGACGCCGGTGCGTCCGCCCGCGTCCGTGCCCCGCGTGAACCCGAAGTACTCGTGCCCGTTGGCAAACTCGCGGAGCGAGGCGCTCGCCCCGTGCTGGGCCGTCGCCGCCAGGAGCGTCTGCTTCACACCCACGTACAGCGCGTGCCGCCGCCGCAGCACCGCGCGGTGGGGCTCGAGCCACGGGTCGCGGGCGATCAATCCGGTACCATCGGCGATGGGAGTCGAGAGCCGGGTCACGTGGTCAGCGTATCCGGTCGTCTCCTCCAGCGCGTCGGGTTCGATTCGGTATCCGTCCCCCACCGTTCGTGGCCGGGCCGTTCCGAACGCTCCATCGAGCCCCATGGCCCGCCGCTTTTCGTCCCACAACCCGCGGCGAGCCGATCCCAACAACGGGCATGAGCACTACGCCGGACATCCTGCGCTCTCCGCGGACCGCGGCGATCTACATCGCCTCGGTCCTGGCGCTCGCGCTCGTGTTGGCGCTGGGTCTCTACACCCACCAGTCGCTCGCGCTCCGCTCCGGGCAAGCGATCGCCGCGAGCCACTCGGCGAACACCTCCCCCGCCGCCATCGCCCGCCATGTCCGCGCGGCATCGCTCGTCACGAGCCGCCTCGAAACCACCGTGCGCGCTCAGGCCGCCGACACCGGGTGGAACGGCACCGTCGTCGCCACCGTCGAGGCCCCGGCCGTCCTCAGCTACGGCGTGGACCTCTCCCGCTTCGACGCCTCCCGCATCCGCATCAGCGGCATCGGCGGCGTCTGCGTGCTCACCGTCCCGCCCCCCGCCCGCGTCGCCACCGAGGTCCGCACCCACGAAGAGACGTTCCGCATCGAGCTCGGCGGGCTCGCGCTGCGCGCCGTCGGCGGCGAGCACCAGCTCGGCCTCGCCCGCACCCGCCTCTACGAACAAGCCGCACGCTTCCGCCCCAACCCTGTGCAGATGAGCGAGATCCGCGCGGCCGCCCGCGAACAGATCGCCCGCGTGGTGCGAGCCCTGCTCGGCGAACCCAGCGTCGTCCGGGTCGTCTTCGAGGATGAAGAGCCGTCCCTGTTCGAGGACGCGGCACGCCGCGTCACCGCCGCCGAAGCACCCCTCGCACCAGCGGGATCGGCCTCCGGCCAATTGGAGTGAGCCGACGGCCACAACGAGATATGAGGCGTGTGCTGGCAGTCATCTTCTTCCTCTGGTCGCGGCGGTGGAATCTCACCCGCCTGGCTGTCGCCGCGACGCTCTTGGTGATCCTGGGCATCGACACGGCCCACCGCGGCGCCCGCCTCGCCCTCGCGTCGATGTCCGACATGGACTACGCCGCCGAGGTCCGCACCCTCCGCGCCCAAGGCCGTTACGCCGAGGCCGTGGTCATCGCCGACGCCGGGCTCTCGTGGTCCGACGGCCCGGGCCGGGGCGATGCGCGTGCAACCATCGAGCGCGAACGCCAGGCCACCATCGACGAGCAGGCGAGCTGGCTGCGGCGTTTCAGGGACGCCGGCTACGGCGCCGTCACCGGCCGGGGCGAGAGCATCGAGCAGCTCCTGGGCGCGATCGCCGCCGACCTCTTCGTCGTCGGCGACATCCGCGACCTTGTCATCCAGGGCGTGACCTACGCCCGCGGCGAGGACCCCGACGAACTCATCGTCGCGCTCTCGTCGCTCGGCATTGTGCTCACGCTCGCGCCCGAGATCGACTGGGCCCCGGCCCTGCTCAAGATCGCCCGCAAAGCGGGCGCGGTGACCGAGGGGCTCAAGGACTTTTTCCTCCGCGCCGTCAGAGCGCGTCGCACCGAGGCCCTCGCCAGCGCGTGCGCCGACGCCGCACGCCTCGCCAATCACGCCTCCCCCGCGGGGGCGCTGCGGATCCTGCGTTTCGCGGAGAACGAGGCCGACCTCGCCAAGCTCGCGGCGTTCGCCGAGCGGCACGGCGCCAAAGGCGGCGCAGCACTTCTGATCACCGGACGCGAGGGTGCCGCGCTGGTCCGTGCCGCCGAGCCGGGCGTGCGAGTCGCCGACGACGTGATCCTGCTGGCCGCCAAGAAAGGCCCGGCGGGCGCCCGCTTCCTCGCCTCCCCCGCCGCACGCGTGCTCACCAGGCCGCACCCGCTGCTGGGTCTGTTCAAGGGCGTGTACAAGGGCACCATCGCCGCGGCGGTGCAGCGCATCGCGGCGTCTATCGACCCCTACGGCTGGATGCTCGTCCCGGCCGCTTTCGTGTGGGCGATGATCGAGCTCGGACTCCTCATCCGAGCCGCCGCGACACGCTTCGCGCCGACCCCGACGCCTCCCGCCACGACCGCCTGAGCCCGTCACCCGTCACGGCACCCCGTCACGGCACCTTGGCAACCATGCCGATCTCGTTGGCAAGCTTGACCATCTGCGTCCGTCGCTCAAAGCCGAGCTTCTGCATGACGCGCCGCACGTTGCCGTTGACGGTGCGCACGCTCCGCCCCAAGGCCTTGGCGACATCCACGTCGCGGATACCCGCGCCCACCAACGCGAACACCTCGAGCTCCGACTCGCTCAGGGCGCCGATCTCGCCCAAGATCATCTCGCGGTGCCGCGAGCGGGACGAGGCGGCGGCGGTGATGAACGCCAGGTCCACCGGGTCCGACGACGGGTTGGCCGCCACGATCACGATCCGATCGCTGCTCTCCCAGTCGTCGGTGGCGTGCAGCAGCAGCGACCACACCCGCCCGAAGAGCACCATGTTGTGCCGGCGGGGCTCGTGCTCGCCGCGGGAGTCGGCGTCCAGGGCCTCGTTGATCCACTGCCGGAACACCGCGGCGATCTCGGGCGGGAAGTAGTCGTGGACCGACTTGCCCACCATCGACGCGGGCGACACCTTGAGCGCCTTGGCCGTGGTGTTGGCGCCGGTGCGGTACACCCCCTCGCGCGTGATCAAGAACACACAACACCCGGCGGCGTTTGCGACGCACGACCAGGCATCGTGGATGCCCTTCACCTTCAGCGGGGGATGCGGAGTGACAGAACCGTTGCGAGAACCGGACAGCGTGGTAGCCACGGGTCGTGTCCCCCTTTCAGGAACGACGCCCCTCCTCGCACGCATTTTGACGTAGCGCCACCGATTTGCAAGCCTCGCGGCGCGGATGTGCACAACTTCGCATTACCCGCCTAGGGGGGGTGCGAACAAAGTGCGATCACGTGCCTTGAGCAGCACGCAGATCGACATCCGTTCACCCAGGCAACAGGAATTTCAGCACGAAGCTCGCGTGCATCGGCGGGAACGGAACGATCAGCCGCAGCGCCCGGAAGTCGCGCAGGTTCCACCCGCAGCGGTCCATCGCCATCGTGACCAGCTTGTCGTAGCTCGCGACCAGCGGCGATGAGACCACGACCGGGCGACCGGTCAGTTCCGTCGGTCGCTCGGAGATCGGGATGCGGAGCTGATCCGAACCCGGGCCCGCGGCCGAGCCGTCCGAGCTTCCGCGCACGTACAGCCGCGACTCGAGCACGAACGCCAGGTCCTTGTGCGCGATCACATCGAACTGCAGGTTCTCCACCGGCAGCGAGACGTGCGTGAGCAGCTCGCCGAACTCGTCACGGGCGGTCCGCCGACGCGGGAAGGCCCGGCGCTGGATGCTGCCGAACATGCACGTCTGCTGCCCCGTGTTGCCGATCGAGTCGGCCTCCAGCTCGTACACGTACCCCATCGGGGTCTTGGCGCGATGGATCTTGGGAAGGCCAGGCTTGCAGAACGAGCCCAACATCGGGGGCCCCTCGCTGGCGGCGAAGATCGGGTCGAGCGCCTCCTCGTCGGTGGCCTTGGGCAGAGGCGTGCCGTCGTCGGTGTAGAAGCGCGGGTTCGACAGCGGCCAGCGGATGCCGGGGCGAAGCACACGGAAGTCGATGAGCCCACCGATGAGAGCCGCGTCGATGTGATCGGCGCTGCGGTTGGACGGCGCCAGGATCGCGGTGTTCAGACGAACCCGCGCCTGCGCGCCCCAGATCCCGCTGTTGCCGCGGAACGCCATCTTGCGCGACTGCTCGAGCCGGTCGCCGTCGTGCGCGTTGGTGAGCCCCTCAAGCATCAGGTCGAGCGTCTGGCGATCGCCCGCGTGGCGCTCGATGAAGACGCGGAAGTTGTCGCACGCATCGCGGATGCGATCGACCGACTCGGGCGACGCCCCGATCTTCATGAGCGAGGCGACGAAGATCTGCACACCCTCATCGCCCGGCAGGTGCTGCAGCGCCGCGTACAGGTCGCGATGGCAGACCACCTTGGAGATCTTCCACGTCAGGTTGCGGCTCACGCCCAGCTTGCGGGCCATGACCTGCGGCTGCGACGGGGTCATCCCCACCGCGCGGATCGCGTCCTCCAACGCCCCGCGAAGGGCCTCGAACGCCTCCGTCAAATGCTCTTCCAACGACGCCGTGCGGATCGCCTGCATGACCAATCTCCCTGCGCCCCACGAACACCCACCCGTGCGGACGCGAAACTCCTTGCGTCAGCGAGAAGCCCCGAGCGAGAAACCCAGAGCCAGAATCTCGAAGCCAGAATCTCGAAGCCAGAATCTCGAAGCCGGCAGCTTGAAGCCGGCGTTTGCAATCACAACTTGAAACCAGAACTTGAAACCAGTACTCGAAATCAGAACTCGAAACCAGCGCTCAAGGCCCGAACTCCAACCCCCAACCCCCAACCCAACCCTCCAATCACAAACCCGAAGCAACCCCGAGTCAGCAAGTCCAAGCGAAAACCCGTCCGCGCCGCACGATCGCGCGTGCGCCGCGGCGTTTCACACATTCCTCCCTCATCACGAGCGGGCCGACCTGTCGTGGCCCGGGCTGTTTGACGGACCAACCCCAGCAACAGTTCCCACGCTTATTGTGATATGGGTTACGTGATGCGCCGGTTGCATCCTTCCTTCGGCGTGCACGCGAAAAGATTTTGCGGCGACTCCCGACCACGCGGCAAGCAGCTCCGGAAAGCCCCAACGCGGTGTGCGTGTTTGCATAAACAACTCCGAGGATGCAGCCCCGCGCCCACAGCACCGGTAACCTCCGCGCTGCAGACAACACGGACGTGCGGGCGCGGGATCACGGTTTGCCGAGCGCGTGACACAAACGTTCCTCTACCCTGTACGCGGCCCACCGTCCGCGGACTTACAGGTTCTTGCTCGGTGCACGCCCCGCCGCTTTCCGGCGCTCGACCCAACGTGCGGTTGGCAGATCCACCAGCTTCACGAGGACAGT
>DASVYC010000002.1:0-40630 GCA_036392375.1 Phycisphaerales bacterium | reverse complement strand
CAAAGCAACTGGTTGTACGCGTCGGCGAAGATTACGAAGTCGGCGTCGTCGCAGAACACGTCGCCGTTGAAGTCGCCGTTCTGGAAGGGGCCGGGCGTTATGAGGGCGTTGTAGAAGTCGGCGAACAGCACAAAGTCGCCGTCGTCCACCAACCCGTCGCCGTTCAGATCGCTCGGGCAGGCGGCGCACGACACCAGCGGCGACGCCAATACACGATCGATAATGCCGGGCTCGATCAACTCGGCCATGCCCAGCGCACCGAGAGCGACATCCGGCAGGCCGGCGGAGTTGGGAATCCACGCCGGCTGCGTGTTGGAGCGGCGGTAGAGCATGCTCGCGCCGGTCTTGAAGAGCACCCGGGCGCCGGTGCGGTACGCCTGATACGCGCCGGCGGCGGCGGGCACGTGGCCGCTGTCGCCGGTGCCCGTTCCGGCGGCGAATGCCATCAGCGACGGGAAGTGCGCGATGTCATCGGGGTGGTTGCTCAGGCTGTCGGCGTTGTAGCCGGTAATGGTGGTGCCGGCGCCGAAGACGGTGTTCCAGCGGGGGCCGAAGTCATCGGTCCACGCCATGTTGCTGAGCCGCAGATTGAGCATCTGCGTCCGCCACGCGCTTGACGCACGGAAGTCGGGGATCAGCAGCGACGAATACTGGCTCACGAACGCGCTCTGGAAGGAGCCGTTGCTGTCGCCGGTGACCGGCCGCGGCAGAGCAAATGTTGCGGTTGGCCAGAGGGAGCGATTGAGCCAGTTGGCGTACGCCGTGTCAGAGTTGGCCCCGCCGTAGAACGCGGCCTCGTGCACGAAGAGGAGCCCCTCGTTGTACGCGAAAGACGCGGACGAGAGCGTCGGGCCACCCCCGGCGTTGCCCAGGTAGTAGAGCACGCCCGGTCCGGCGACGAGGTAGCTATCCCAGTTCTTCACGCCGCAGGCGATGGCGCGGGCGGCGGTGCGGATGCGGGCATCGCCAGGGAAGTACGCGGCCGCGGCTCCGGCGGCCTTGACGATCTTCATGGTCGACAGCGTCGCGTAGCTGTCTCCCCAGCCGGCCTTGGGGCCGCCAGTGAACGGGTTGATCCAGTGCCAGTAGATGCCATCGGCGGAACGCAGCGGTTTGATGCCGTCGGACGCGAGGCCCGCGTACCGCTCGAGGATCGTGGTGACCAGAGCCTTCGCGTTGGGATCACCGTTCAGATCGTCGTTCACCAGCAGCATCAGCACGACCCACGCCGCGGCGTCGGGCGAGGCGGGATGGAATCGGTTGATCGAGGGCACGACGTCGGCGTCGATCACCCATCCCGGCGGCTCGCCGTCGGGCGAGATGAGTCCCTTGGCGTACACGGTTACCTGGGCGATCTCGTCGGCGAGCCAGTTCTCGAAGGGCAGGCGTGTGTCGGAGTTGTCGCGGATGCGGCGAGCGCTCGAAACTCCGGCGGTGAGCCCCGCCGTCAGAAGCGAGCCGTCGCACGTGGCTGCGAGTGTGTGTCGGCGTTCGCTCGGGCCCGCGTAAAACGTCGGCGCAAACGGCTGCGTGCCACGGGCTTGTGCGAGCGGCACACTCGTGATCGCACTGGAAGTGGTGGACGACGAGAGCAGGTAGAGCCCGGCGTTGGCACTCCCCCCGAAGTGCTCGCTCAACGCCAGATCCCGGATGTTGCCAACCGTACCGAGCTGTGAGAACGTGAGCGAGGACGAGCCAATGACAGAGCGTTGAACCGTGCCGGACCACGCGGCCAGCAGCGCGTTCTGCGTGCGATCCACGGCGAGCGCGATCGGCGTCGCGCCGCCGGCGATCGCGGTCGCGAAGAACTGCGACGCGAAGAAATCGTCGCGTCCCGCCGCGTAGCAACGGATGAACCCGGGCAGGCCGACGTAAAGGCGACCCTTGAAGTGCGTCATCGCAACCCGCGGGAAGTTCGCGTCCGCCGGCGAGAGTTCCACCCGCAAGTAGGTCGTCATGGTGTCGGTCTGCGTGTCGTAACGCAGGATCGCGTCGCCGGGTTGGCTGTCACCGGGCGTGACGTTGTCGTGTACCGCGATGAACAGCAGACGACCGGAGTCGCTGAACGTGAGTCCGACCGGGCCGTCGCCGCTCGCATCGAGCGTCATCCATGGCAACTGGCTCGCGAAGCGAGAGCGAGGGAGTGACTTGAGCAAGTTGCCGCGGGTATCGCGGATCTGAACCTCATCGGACGAGGTGTCGGCGGCGGCTTCGTAACCGGAGAGGGCGGCGGCGGCCGCGGCGGTAACGTTGGGCGAGGCGCCGAAACTCCCTGTCCACGCACTCTCGATCGGCGCGGCCTGCAGCGGCGAGCCCATGGCCAAGCCGCCGGCGAGGCCCGCAAGCACAACGCGGAAGGGAGATGTTCGATGTGTGATGCGGTGGTTCAAGAAGGTCTCGATGGAAACGTACCGGATGGTCTCGAAAAGGCCAGCGGAATATTCCGAATTGGAAACGTTTTCATGCTTTGAAAACGCGTGGTATGCTAGTTCAGATACGAGAGCCGCTGCGATGCGGTTCGGGCCGTTGCGGACGCATCGGCCGCGGGGCGCGGCTGGAAAGGACGCGGTTTGCGGACCTTTGCCAGCAGATGGACAGTGCTCGGGTAGCTCAGGAGTGGCACATGGCACGCATCGGGTTGTGGTTCGCTGTCGGTCTCGTCTGTGCGCTCTCGTGCAGCGTGGGGGCGCAGCAGCTGTTCAGCGATTCGTTCGCTGATGCATCCGCATGGAAGGTCGAGGCCAGTGACGGTGTGGCCGCGGAGATCGGGCCTGCGATCGGTGGTGGCCTCCGTCTCTCGTACAACTTCAAGGCCGGGAATGGATTCGTCGTTGTCCGCCGAAGTGTCAATGTGAAACTGCCGGAGAACTACCGACTCTCGATGCAGGTCCGCGGCAGCGGACCCGCCAACAACTTCGAGACCAAGCTCCTCGACCCCAGCGGCGACAACGTGTGGTGGGTGAATCTGCGCGACTACCTCCCAAGCGAGCAATGGACGCCGGAAGTCTTCAAGCGGCGGCACTTCACCTTTGCATGGGGCCCCAGCGGCGGCAAGCCGCATGAGACCCTCGGCGCGATCGAGTTTGCAGTGGCGGCGAGCAGCGGCGGAGCGGGGGCCATTGAGTTTGCGAATCTCCTGCTGGAGCAAGTTCCGGCGTCTACCCCCGGCACGGGCGTGGTCACGATCAAGGACGCAACCGGCACCCTTGATGCCAAGGCAGCGGGGAGTGTTATGCGGTCTGGTGGCGGCGTGATCGGCTGGAAGCCGGGAGTGTCCGAAGGGGCGCTCGCGCTGGACCTTGGCGGCACACGGGAGTTCGGCGGCGTGATCGCGGTTCTCGATCGAGCCACCGGCGCTCGCGTTGCCGTGGAGCTCGCACTCGATGGCTCACGATTCGAGCCCGCCGCGACGGTCCGTGTGCCCGCATTCGGGCGGATCTATGTGCCCATCCGCGACGCCGAGGCCGCGGCGGTGCGGATCACGGTGGCGGGCATGCCGTCCGACGCCGTCGTGCGGACGCTTGAACTGGCACCGCTGGAGTTCGGTGCGACGAAGAACGGCACATTCGCTCGCATCGCAAGCGATCAACACCGCGGCGTGCTGCCGCGATATCTGCTGAACGAGCAGACGTACTGGACTGTCATGGGCGTGCCCGGCGACACCAAGGAAGGTCTGCTCGCTGCGGACGGCGCGATCGAGGTGGACAAGGAACGCTTCAGCGTCGACCCGATCATCCGGCGCGACAGTGGCGAGGCGCTGACGTGGGCCAACGCCTCGATCACCCACGAACTGGCCGATGGCGAGTTGCCCATACCGAGCGTGGTGCGCACGCACGAGTCGCTCTCACTGCGGGTGGATGCGTTCGCGTTTGGCGAAACCGGTGCGAGCGTGCTCGCAGGGCGATACACGATTACGAACACCGGCACCAAGCCGGAAAAGGGAACACTGTTGCTGGCGGTGCGGCCGCTCCAGGTGAACCCGCCTTGGCAGGACCTCAAGACCAGCGGCGGCTACGCACCGATCGACGCGATTGAGTGTTCGAGCGACACGATGACCGTGACGCGTCGCCGACCTGCCGACACCAAGCGGCTCCACGTGCTCGGCGGGTCGATCGCCATGCACGCGAGTTCCTTCGATGAAGGCGACGCAGCGCTGCGCGTGCTCGCGGGCGAGTCGCTGCCCTCGAAGCACAGTGCCGCAGTTGCGGCGGACAGTGGCGTCATCGTGTGCGCGTACGAACTCGCGCCTGGCGCGTCGAAGTCGTGGGCAGTGGTTGTTCCCCTGCACGATCAGGCGACGCCGGTGCCGACCTCGCTCGCCGATCTCGCGACGGCCGAGTCCCAGGCCAAATTCCAGTGGCAGCAGGCACTTCGACGCGTCGGCCTTTCGATTCCCGCCAATCGTGACTTGGAGCTGGCCTTCCGCACGGTGCAGGGGCACATTCTGGTCAATTCCGACGGACCCGCGATCCAGCCGGGCTCCCGCACGTACGAGCGCTCCTGGATCCGTGACGGCTCGCTGACGAGCAGCGCCTTGCTCGCGACCGGACACGCCGCGGAGGTTGCGCGGTTTATCGACTGGTACGGCCCGTACCAGTACCCCAGCGGGAAGATCCCGTGCGTGGTGGACAAACGCGGCTCCGACCCGGTGCCCGAGCACGACAGCCACGGACAGTTCATCTATCTGCTTTGGAAGTACTACCGCTTCACCGGCGATCGCGCGATGCTGGAGCGGCACTACGACCGCGTGGTCAAGACCGTCGAGTACATCCGCTCGATCCGCGCCGAACGCATGACGCCCGAGTACGCACAGGCCGATGGCCTGCTCCGCGCCAAGTACGGCCTCGTGCCCGAGTCGATCAGTCACGAGGGTTACAGCGCCAAGCCCATGCACAGCTACTGGGACGGCTTCTTCGTCGAGAAGGGCCTGCAGGACGCGGCATCGATCGCCAAGCTGCTGGGGCGCGAGGCCGACGCGGCGTCTTTCGCACAGACCGCCGGTGAGTACCGAGCCTCGATGCTGGACTCCATCGCCCGGGCCCGCGCGTTCCACAAGACCGACTATGTCCCCGGGTGCGTGGAACTGGGTGACTTCGACGCGACGAGCACGACCGTGGCGCTCTGGCCCTGCAACGCCGATCTCTGGCTGCCGCGCGAGCCGTTGGTGGCGACCTTTGACCGCGTGTACAAGTTCTCCATGGGCCGCATCGACGGCACGCAGTCTTACCGCGAGTACACGCCCTATGAGTGGCGGATCGTCGGCGCGATGGTGCGTCTGGACCGCGCCGACGGTTGGCGCGAGCGGGCATGGGACCTTGCGACGTTCTACATGAACGATCGTCGCCCGCTTGCATGGAACCAGTGGGGCGAGATCGTCTGGAAGGACGCGGCGACGCCTCGGTTCATCGGCGACATGCCGCACACCTGGTGCGGATCCGACTTTCTGAACTCCGTCCGCACGATGTTCGTGTACGAAGAGGACGAGGCGGAACGGCTCGTGTTCGCGGCCGGTGTGCCCGTGTCGTGGCTGGATCAAGGCGTGTCGATCAAGAACTGGCCAACGGTCTTCGGCGTGCTGTCGTACGAACTGAAGCGCAGCGGCGAAGCGTGGACGCTCACGTACGATCTCCGTGATCGCGATGGCAAGCCCACGCAGCCCAAGGGTGGCATCACGCTCGCCCTGCCGCGCGGTTCGGCGGTGGAATCGCTGAGTCTCGATGGCGTGGCCGCGAAAGTCGAAACAACACCCGGGCGCATCAAGCTCCCCGCGGCAGGTGGCACGGCCGTCGTGCGGTTCAGAGCGAAGTGAGCCGGGACTTCAATCTGCGATCAACAACCCAGCGCGTCGCACAACTCCGCCAAGCTCTGCACATGCAGATCGGGCTCGACGCTCGCGATCGTGCCCGGACCCGACGCGCTGGCATCGCGCTGCCGCTGCACCCACGCCGTGCGGAAGCCGAGCTGGCTTGCGGGCTCGATGTCGTGGTAGCGGCTCTCGGCGACGTGCAGCACCTGCTCCGGTGACAGCCGCAGCGCATCGAGCAACGCCCGGAAGTTGGCCTCGGCGGGCTTGTAGGAACGGACCTGCTGCGCGGTGACAACCACGTCGAGGCGAAGAGGCGTTGGGTCCGTGGCGGTGGGGGCCCCCAGCCGCGCGTGCGACGCCGCGAACAGATCGTCATCCACGTTGGACAGGACCGCCAGCGTGCCGAAGCGTGATCGAAGCCGCCGAAGCGACCCGGGCGTATCGGGAAACGCCGGCCACTCGCCAAGCGATCGCCACAACACGTCCAGCAAGTCGCACGGCCCGCTCACGCCGAGCAATCCCGCCGCGACCTCGCGAAGGACATCCTTGTAAGGCGCGTACGGCGGCCTTTCCGCCTCACGCTCGAGCGCGGCGAACCGCGCGAAGAGCGCCGGTCCGTGAGGAATGGATGGACTACCCGCTCGCAGGGGAGCGACGGCGGCCTCGATCCCGGCCTGCCAGTCGATCAGCGTGCCGTAGCAATCGAAAGAGACGGCGCGGATAGTGTGTGCCCAGCGATCGCCGGTCACGGTGACGCTCCAGGCTGCGGCGCAGCTTCCGAGTTGGGGACAACGCCTGGTGTGCTCAACTGCGCCCTCGCTGGAAACGCACGCTCCTGAGCCTCTCGCTTCAACCGTGCAGCGTCAGCCATCTCGCGAAGGGACTTCTCGAACTGCAGGCGTTTCGCAGTCCGATCTGCCTTTTCGCGTTCTCCCTCGTTCAAGTATCGGACTCCCTTGATCTCGGCGTTCTGGAGCGATTCGGCCCAGCCCGCGAGCTGACGCGAGATGCTCTCGCTCTTGGATTTGAGATCTGAGATTTGAGATCTCAGATGATGAAAACGAGCGAGGCGTTCGATGGTCAAGAGCATCGAGCGGACTTCGCCGCACGAGCCTTTGGCGTAGTACAGAAACGTGATGAGCTCGTTTGTCGTACCTCGCTCGAAGCCTTCGGCGATGTTGTTGCCGATCGACACGACCGCTCGCTGCAATTGATTGCGAACGTCGCCAACCCCAACAAAGGCTGGATCGTCGCACAGCGTGAGCACTTCAACGGCGACGTCTCGTGCTGCATTCCACACGGTAATTGCTCAAACCGCGAATACCGCATCACCCGCCCCCTTTGCACCTACTTCCGCACCGTCCGCTGCTCAATCCTCTTCTCGCACTTGGTCTGCACCACACGATCCACGTAGCTCCCCGGTGTGTGCACCTGATCCGCGTTGAACGCGCCCAGCGGCACGAGTTCGTCCACTTCGGCGATGACGAACGCGGCCGCCGTCGCCATCATCGGATTGAAGTTCCGTGCCGTCATGCGGTACTGCAGGTTGCCGAAGCTGTCCGCCTTGTGCGCCTTGACGAGCGCCAGGTCGGCGTACAGGCCGGTCTCGAGCACGTACTCGCGCGGCGTGGCGCCGGCGCGGGGCGACGGGGCGAACTTGCCGGGGACTTTCCAGCCGGGGATCGTGCAGCCGCCGACGCCGTCGTAGGGGCGGAAGAGCTCGCGCGTCTCCTTGCCCTCGCTCACCTTGGTTCCGGCACCCGTGGCGGTGTAAAACGCGGGTATCCCCGCGCCGCCGGCGCGGATGCGCTCGGCAAGAGTGCCCTGCGGGTTGAATTCGACCTCGAGCTCGCCGCTGAGGTACTGCCGCTCGAACTCCGCGTTCTCGCCGACGTACGACGAGATCATCTTGCGGATCTGGCGGGTCTTGAGCAGCAGGCCAAGACCGAAGTCATCGACGCCTGCGTTGTTGCTGATGCAGGTGAGGTCCTTCACGCCGCTGTCACGGAGGGCCAAGATCAGGTTCTCAGGGATGCCGCAGAGCCCGAATCCGCCGACCATGATGGTCATGCCGTCGCGGAGGACGCCCTTGGCTTTGAGGTCGGCAAACGTTTCGGGGGCAGAGGTGAAGGTCTTGCTGGCCATGGTGCAAGATAGTAGAGTCTGACGTCGCGGGCCTGTCGAGCCGAACTGCGACGCGGATCTCAGATAAGCTCGTGGACCGCAGACGGGATCGATACACAGGGGCGGGGCCTTGGACGACTCAACGACATCCAGCCCCCACGCTCCCGCCACTGGGCGAAAGCCAATCCGCGACTCCGCGTTCCTCGTTTTCGTGGCTCTGCTCGCGTTCGCGGCAGGAACATGGGTTCTCGTCGATTACTGGCCCGACGCGGGCTTCATCTGGTGGAGCTCGCAGCACGATCGCAACGCCCATTACCTCCAGGGTCTCACGCTCGCCATGAGCGTCCGCGGCCTTGATTGGTACTCGTTCTTCGCGGCGCTGGAACGGATGCACGTCTGGGGCACCGCACACCCCGTAATTCTGGGTCCGATCCAGTGGATCGCCGGGCCCGACCATCGACTGGCGGTCGTGCCGAGCCTCGTGATGTGGTGCGGCTCGATCCCGTTGGCGTTCGCGTTGGCCCGGCGGGCGGTGCCCGAGTTCGGCAGCGTGGCCGGATGGGTTGCCGCGTTGCTGGTCGCCTCCAGCCCGGCGCATCGGGCATTTGCTGTCGACTGCATGCTCGAGAGCGGCGGAGCGTTCCTGACGCTCGCCACGCTCGGCGCCTTCATCCGCTTCTCCGAAGCCCACACGCCACGCTCCGCCCGTGTGCTCGTCGTCGTCTGCCTTTTGCTGTTCTTCTGGAAGTACAACTACTGGGTCTTGGTCTCACTGGCGATGGGGGCAGCCGAAATGTGGACGCGGCGGAGCGAAGCAGTGGCAACGCTGCGTCGCGTGTGGAGCGATCGCCGCGCCTTGCTTGTCTCCCTCGCTCGAAGCCCGCTGTTGATCGCGGCTGCGGTGGTGTTGGCCGTCGGTCTGGTGGTGCTCTTCCGCGCCCCAGTGACACTCACCATCGGCGGCTGGTCCGTGACGTTCACTCGCCCTCACGGCATCGTGCACGCCGGGTGGGTGCTGTTGTGTCTTCAGGCCCTGATGTGGTGGCGTACCCGCGGTCGCGCGTGGCTTGCGACGTGGAACGCTGCCGATCGCATCGTCGCCCTTGGGATCGCCGTCCCGATCGGGATCTGGTTTCTCATCCCCAAACGCTTGGGCTCCTTCCTTTGGTTCCTCAGCCCGCTGAACTCTGACCAGGCACCCGCCGCCGCGCTCGACCGCGTTCAAACCTACGCCGCGTTCATCGCGTCCGACTACTTCCCCCAGCCGTGGATGGCGCCCGCGGCCCTGCTTCTCAGCCTGATCGGCCTCATTGGCCTGCTCGGGATGCCGCACCATCGCCGCGGCGCGGGGCTGGTGTTTCTGTTCCTCGCCATTGCGGCGATACTGACCGCGGACCACCCGATGGTGAAGTCGAGGTTCGTGCACTCCTGGATCGCGGCGCTCTACCTGACCTCCGGCCTCGGCGTCGCGACGCTGCTCGCATGGATGCACATGTACCTCCGGGCTCACGCTCGGGCGAGCGCCGCGATCGTGTGCGCGGCAGCCGCGATCGTCTTCGCTCCCGCGTTCACATCCCGCGGACGGGCCCAGGAATCCGGCGTGCGCCCGACCATGAACTCGACACTCGACGTGACCGATCCACTGGTCGCCGCGCTGCCGGTCGGGCGCGTCGTCCAGATTGTGAGCAACGAGGCCGAGTGCTGGACGCTCCAGTGGGCGTGTCTGGAGAAGCTGCGGAATCCTTTGCTGGTGCGACTTGACATCCGCGGCTACCGCCGCACTGAACGCGACCCGGCCGCGATCGCGCCGTGGCTCGCCTCCACCGACGCCGAGGTCATCGCGATCGTGGACGTTCCCCCGGGCTCGCCGTTCTACAGCGGGTACGGCAACATCTTGCTCGAACCCGTGCGTGCCGCTCTCGCGACCGATTCTCGATTCTCGGTGACCAGCGATCGCGTCCTTCCGGGCGGCGAGCGGATCACGGTCTGGCAACGTTGAAAGTCCCCGCACTTTCAGCCCTCAGCGTGGGGCGGCGTGGCTCGCGAGATACGCCACCAGTTGCTCCGCCGTCCCGCTCCACCCGCCGAACATGGACGCTCGACCGTCCTCGAAAGTCTGGCGCTGCACCGCCGACGCGTTGAGCGGCCACCAGCGCAGCGTCATCACCGTCTTGGAGCCCTGACTGGCGAATGTCACCACGGTCTCCATCTCACGGGGCCAGGTCGGGGCCATCGGGTGTGTGGTGATGTCGCCCTGCGGGCTGGAGAACGAACTGATGAACCGCAGCGTCGCGGGCTCCGCGGGCGGCGGATCGATCGTTCTGAAGACCCACCGGCCCCACATATCGCTGCCGTCGGGCAGTCGCAGGCAGTAGTGGAATCGTCCGCCCGGCCGCAGATCGAGCGTGCACTGCGCGATCGGGCAGCCCTTGGGCCCGAACCACGCGGCCAGCCGCTCTTGCTCGGTCCAGGCCCGCCACACGCGATCGATCGGCGCATCGAACGTGCGGGTGAGCACGAACTCGGATTCATCCGACGCCGGGCCGCACACGAACTCCGCGAGCCGAGCCATGTGCTGACGCCCGCCCTCGTCGGCCCCGTACTCGCGGATCACAGTTTCAAGGTCCTGCGGCGTGGGGAACTTCATGCTGGTGCGCACCCGCGTTTGCAAGCGCCCGGTGACGCTGGGGACTTCTTCAAACGTGATCGTCGCGATAAACGACACGCCGGGTCCGCCCTCGCGGCCGCCACCGTTGGAGTACACGATCCGCGCGTTGGGCACAATCTCTTGGAAGACCGTCTTGTTGGCGTAGTCGGTGCCGTCGGGGCCGTGCAGAGTGTGCACCCAGACGCCGCCGGAACGGAAGTCGCGCTCGTGGGTGGTGACGCGGAAGCCGCGCGGGCCCCACCAGCGGACCACCTTGTCGCCGTCGGCGTAGGCGTCATAGACCCGGGCCCGGGGCGCATCGAAAAGGCGGGTGAAGACCATCTCGCGATCCGACGGCCGCTCCACCCGTGTGGTGGACTGCCCGAGGTGATCGCCGAGGATGGCCATCGCGTCGGACCAGCCGCCGTCGTGCCCGTCGCGGGATGCGGCCGACTCGAAGCCGGTCTGGGTGAATCGCATCGCCGTCTTCCCGTTCGACTCGCTCAGTTCGACCGTCACGGTGGTGACCGGCCCATCGCCGCCCTCCCACGAATGCGTCATGACGAGCCGATCGGTGGGAACGATCTCGAGATACTCGCCGCGGGCGATGTGCACGACTCCTCCGGGGTCGCGCATGCCCACCCGCCAAGAGCCGCCGACACGCAGGTCCATCTCGCCGAACGTGATCGTGAACCCCTTCGGGCACGACCACTTCGCCAGCCGCTCGGCCTCGGTCCAGGCCTTGAACACCAGCGCCTTCGGCGCGTCGAAGGTGCGGTTGATCTGGAGCTGAATCGGATGCGAGGGGGACGTGGCGATTGCTTGTTTGGTGGGCTTGGACATGATCATCCTCGGCGACGGGTTCGCTTGGTCTTTGGGCTTCGATGTGTTCCGGCTCGGCGGCGGGCGTCGTGCGGCGCCGGCGTGCGAGGCTCGGCCGGTGTGTTCTGCAGCGGCTTCTCGTCGGGCAACCCGTTCTGCGCCTCTTCACGAAGCATCGCGTCCAGGGCGTCGAAGCGCTCGTTCCAGTACGCCCGAGCCTGCTCGATCCACTGCGCCACCTCGTTCAGTGGCTCGGGATTGAACGAGACAAAGTGCTCACGCCACACCCGACGCCGGGTTACCAGCCGCGCCTCTTCCAGGACTCGGATGTGTTTCGAAACCGCGTTCAGCGACATCGCAAACGGGGCGGCCAGGTCGGTGACGCGCGATTCGTGCCGCATCACGCGGCGGAGAATCGCCCGCCGCGTCGGATGCGCCAGCGCCGTCATCGTGCGGTCGAGATTGGCGAAGTCATCATTCATCTGATAGGTTGAATGATACCGCGCGTCGTTTGCATGTCAAGACCGATTCGTCCGGATTCACAATGGGGCCGCACGCCGCCGAACCGATCCGGGTCGGGATCGATACCATGCCGGACGCAGTCGCCGTCGCGCCCGCGTTCGCCGCGGGAGCTTTCCATGAAGAAGTTCTTCCTCACGATCTTCCTTATGACACCCATCCTCGCCGTCGCGTCCGTGTTGTACATCTTCGCAATCGGGGTGAACAATCCCGACAAGCAGATCGCGAACGTGCCCGCCGTCGGCGCGGGGGCGGGCAAGACCGGCGGTGCCAACGCCATCGGCGAGATGCTCTACGGCCGCACGGCGACCGGCGAGACGCGTGAGGCCAAGGCCGCGGGCACCGTCGAGGTCACGAGCGCCAAGGCCTCCGACGCGCAGGCCGAGCCCAACATGGTGAAGCCCGAGAGCCTGCCACAGGGCTTCATCATCGTCGTCGAAGACAAGGCCAAGCTCGCCACGCAGGCCTCGCCGATCTATCTCGCCGGCAGCTTCAACGGCTGGGTCGCGGGCGATCTCAAGCACCGCCTGACGCCCCAGAGCGACATGAAGTGGCGCATCGAGATGCCGCCGCACACCGGCGGCGGCGAGTTCAACTTCAAGTTCACCCGCGGTTCGTGGGAACTTGAAGAACTCCAGGAAGACATGACGCCCCCGACCAACCGCAAGCTGCCGTTGATCGACGCGAGCAAGCTCGCCCCGGGCGAGAAGCCGATCCTCGAGTTCAGCGTGTCCAAGTGGGGCGACCAGCGCGAGAACTTCAAGCAGAGGGAAGCGGCGAACCCCTACAACCCGATGCAGATCACCGGTACGCACCGGCGCGTGCAAGTTTCGGGCGCACCGAGCTTCGTGCCCCCGAACCCGGGCGAAGCGCCGGGCGCCGCCGCGGGCAGCATCGCGACCCCCGCGGGCGCGCAGCGTGAACTGATCGTCTGGCTCCCCGCGGGCTACGACCAAGCCGCGGCGGCGGGCAAGAAGTTCCCGGTGCTCTTCCTGCACGACGCTCAGAACCTCTTCGCCGAGCACCCCGGCGTCAAGTCCGAGTGGGGCGTCGACGAAGCCGCGACCGCGCTGATCGCGTCGGGCAAGGTCGAACCCCTGATCATCGTCGGCATCCCGCACGCCGGACCCGGCCGCATCCGTGAGTACCTCCCCGCCCGCATCGGCGGCGCGCTCGAGAAGGCCGACCCCGCGGGCGACGCGTACGTCGCGTGGCTCGCCGAGGAGATCGTCCCCAAGATCCGCAGCCTCTTCGCGGTCGAGACCGACCCCAGCCGTGTCGCCATCGGCGGCTCGTCGCTCGGTGCCGTCATCGCGCTCCACGCCGTCGACAAGCACCCCGAACTCTTCGGCGCGGCACTGCTTGAAAGCCCCGCCCTCCGCGCCGGCAGCCCCGAGTCGTGGCAGTCCTGGCTCAACGGCATCCAGCACTGGCCCAAGAAGGTCTTCGTCGGCGTCGGCACCAAGGAACTCGAGAACCAAGCCGACGGCTCGCCGGAGAATAAGGCCTACGTCGACGCCTCCACCGACCTCGAGCAGCGGCTCAAGAAGTCCGGCGCGGCGACGAAGCTGGTCGTCGATGCCGGTGCCGTGCACAACGAGGGCGCGTGGAAGAAGCGGTTCCCCGGAGCGCTCGAGTACCTGTTCCCGGCGAAGAAGTGAGCGAGATCGCGAAGCGGCGACGGATCACTCGCACAACAGCGCGTCATACGCCTGCACAAAGACCCCGAAGTCCACGTCGTCCACGACCGTGTCCTTGTTCAGGTCCGCCGGACAGTTAAACGGCATCGTGGGCTCGGAGCAGAGCAGGATGTCGTACGACCGCGCAAAGATCTGGAAGTCCAGGTCATCAACCAAGCAGTCGGCGTTGAGATCCGCCGGGCAGAACTTCGCGGTTGTGCCCACGCCGAACGCCAGTGCGTGCGTCTGCACCTCGTCAAGCGTGAGTGCGCGGGTGTAGAGCGCGAGCTCGTCCATCGCGCCGCTCCAATATCGGGTGAAATCGCCGGCCCTCTGAATCCGGAATCTGCTGGCGATGATGTTCGGCACGATGCCGGTAAACAACAACTCATCGCGCGTGAGCTGGGCCGGCTCGCCGTTGACGTAGAGCGTGGAACCCGTCAGCGAGTCGCGCGTGCCGCCCGCCGAATCGCGTACCCACACAATGTGGTACCACGCCGTGCCCGCCGTGCGGCAGACCGTTCGTAATCCCGAGTTGTAGAAGCCCGCGAAGTATCGATCCGGGTTGTTGCCGCGGATCGACAGCCAAGCGCTCGATCCCGTTGTGTTTCCGCCCCAGAACAGGAATGGTGCCCACTGCGTGCCCTGGCCTTCGACCTTGACAATCGCCTCGATCGAGAAGGTCGGGTTGCCCGTGAGCGCAGCCGGGACGTCCGAGTCGGATTCGATGTACGGCTGTGTGGCTTGATTGAATCGCACCGCGGGATCACCAAGGCTGCTCGCTTGGTTCAGCAGCACACCGTTGAACGGCTTGGCGTTGTACGCGCTGCCCCACGAGCCGTGGTTGACGATCGCCGTCGCGTTCGCGGGCTCGTCGAACTTGTACCAAAGGTTTGGCGCGCTCAAGCCGACGACTTGGTGAAAGTCCGGCGGAGCCGCCGACGCGCCCACGCTCGCGAGCATCGTTCCAAGTAGAACGCCCGCGGCACGCCGCGAAACGCAACGACTCACATGCCTTGACATAACGATTCTCCTGCCGCCACGATATCCGCAGCGTCAAGGAATCGCGAGCTTCGATTGCCAGCGCTCCCCGAGATCAAGCCTTCAGCACGACGACCGGCTTGTACGTTCCGCCCAGAACCTTCTTGCTGTCGGCCTGCAGCCACTGTTCTAGGACTCCGGCGTAGACGCTGCGGAAGTCGATCTTGTACTTGAGGTCGCCCTGATCGAGGTCGTTCAGTGACGGGTGGTCGCCGATCACTCCCGGGCGGATCATCGGGCCGCAGATGAACATCGGTGCCGCGGTGCCGTGGTCGGTGCCGCCGCTGGCGTTCTGGGCGACGCGACGTCCAAACTCGCTGAACGTCACCGTCAGCACGCGCCCATCGTTGTTCTGTGCTTTCAGATCCTTGTAGAACGCCCGCAGTGAATCGGCGAAATTGGCGAGCAGGTTGCCGTGGCGGCCCTGCGCGCCGCCCTGGCCGCTGTGGGTGTCGAAGCCGCCGAGCGTGACGTAGTAGACGCGGGTCTTGAGCCCGGCGCGGATCATGCTGCCGACCATCTGCAACTGGCGGCCGAGTTCGTTCCCGGGATAACCCACCAGCGGCTTCTGAGCGACCGCCTTACGGATCTTCTCGCTGCTGATCTGGGCGTCGAGCGCGGTACGCATCAGGAAGTCGGCGTTGGTGTTGCCGCCTTCGGATCCTTCTACGCTGCCGCGCCGGTTGAGGTCGTGATACGGCTCGCGCAGCGCCTCGTGGATGTCCTCGCCCGACCAGCGGAAGAGCTCGGCGCTCTCGAACGCGACCGGCTTGGCGCTGCGGCCCTGCAACGCCAGCGGCGCATTGCGGCCGATCGAGATCGCAGGATCCATGCTGGCCGGCTTATCGCTCTTCTCGACCTGCCCGCTCTCGCCCTTGCCGTAGCCGCAGCACTCGCTGTCGTAGTAGCGCCCGAGCCAGCCGTCGCCGGTGGCGTCGGTGTCGGCGGTCTGCCAGATGTCCATGCTCTTGAAGTGCGAGCGATTGGGATTGGGATACCCGACGCCCTGCACCACCGACAGCATGCCTTCGTCGAAGAGCTCCTTGAGGGCGGTCATACGCGGGTGCAGTCCCACGCCGTCCGCGCCGGAGAGCTTGAGCACTTGATCGGCCTTGACGCCGATGCCGCCGCGGGCCTTGTAGTACTCGCCCATGCCGAAGGGGATGACGGTGTTGAGCCCGTCGTTGCCGCCGGAGAGCTGGATGACGACGAGGATGCGGTCGTCATCAACGCCCGGCGCGCTCGACAGCCCGGCGCCGAGCATCTTCGCCATGGCATCGGCCGAGGACCCGAGGAACGCGGGGATTGTCCACGCCGTCGAAGCAAGCGTGAGCCCGCTGGTGAGGAACGAACGGCGGGTGAAAGCGGGGGAGTTGTGGAGGTCCAAGGAAAAGCTCCAAATGGCAAATCGCAAAGCGCCAAATCAATCCAAACCAACGCACCGCACGCGACCGTTCGGACATTTGGCCATTGGCCATTTGCCCCTTGGCCATTTCAGCACAGCTGATACTCCGGCATCGCCGTGATCAAGAGAAGGTACCCGATCACGAGCTCGCGGGTGACGCTCCCGCCGGTGGTCTTCGACAACGAAACAAGTTCGGTCTTGGCCGCGTCCGGGGCATTTCCCAGCGTGAGCCGCAGCATGTAATCCGCCACCGCCGCCGGGTCCTTCTCGCTGCCGGGGCTGGCCTTCGCGAGTTCCTCGAGCAGCGGCATCGGGTCGTACTTCATCTCGTCCGCGTTCGCGTCGTAGCCCCGGGGCTTCTTGCCCGTGAGCAGGAACGCCAGGATGTTCTGGCGCACGAAGACCGTGCTGGTGTTGATCCACGAACGTCCGCCGTCCCAGCCCTTCACGCTCGGCGGCATGAGCAGGTTCTGACCCATGAGGTCCAGCGCGTCGTTCAGGATCGACAAGTCACGCACCGGCGTGTTGAGCGAGCGCACCGCGCCGACGACGAGCTGCGTCGGGCTCTTGATCTGCTCGTTCATGATCCGCTTGTCGTAGAAGTGCTGGCTCAGGAACAGCCGACGCAGCACCGGCTTGATCTCGTAGCGGCCGCCGGAGAACGTGCCCGCCAGATCACGCAGCACCGTCTGCTGATGCCGCGGCAATTCGTCGTACGACGCCCGTTCCAGCGGGGGCAGGTCCGCACAGAAATAGTGATAGAGCTTCCGCGTGATGAACCTGGACACCCCAGGCTGCTCCAAGATGATCTTCACGAACGCGTCGCCGTCGAACGTGCCGGTGCGGCCGAGGATCGTCTTCCCCGACCCGTCGTGGTTGTTCTTCTGAAACTCGAACGCGTCGTCCTTGAAGGTGTACCCGGTCAGCGCGCGAGCGCCCTCCTTGATGTCCTTCTCGGTGTAGCCGCCGATGCCCAGCGAGAACAGCTCCATGATCTCGCGAGCGAGGTTCTCGTTCGCCCTGCCCTTGCGGCTGGTGTCGTTGTTCAGGTACTTCAGCATCGCCGGATCGCGGATGATGCCGTACAGCAGGTTGCCGAAATTGCCCAACGCGTGCGCGCGGAACAACTCGTTCTGCATGAACATGTGGTAGCTGTTCTCGATCGTGCGGTAGCTGGTCGCGAAGTGCCCGTGCCAGAAGAGCGTCATCTTCTCTTCAAGCGGGCGAGCAGTCTCGATCATCCGCTTCAGCCACCAGCGCTGGATCTCTCCGATCTGCTGGCGATCCTGCCCCTGGCGACGCTGCTGCTCGACGCGAAACTTCGCGAGCGCGTCCTCGTCCTGCGACTGGCGGGCCTTCTGGTACGCGGCACGCTCCTCGGCGCTCGGCTCGCGCATGATGTTCTTGTCGAATGTGTCCGCCCCCGGACGATCCGCGGGCGCGTTGCCCGGGTCGAGGATGTACTCGACCGCCTTGGTCGGACCCCAACTCGCGAGCGTCTGAATCTGCTGCGGCGTGCCGCCGAACCCGGCCCGCCACAAAAGGTGCCGCGCCTGGTCGTAGCCAAAGTCCTTGGCCGCGATCGGCGTCATCGACGCCGAGACCATCGACTCACGCGTCGCGGGCGAGCTCGAAGCCGGTGCAGATCGAACCGATCGCGCCCCGGGCGTGGTGTCAGCGGCGTTTGATGCAGGGGTGACGTCAGGCATGCAGAATCCCCTCTGTCCATCGGGAACAGGTTCACAGCCTAACGCATCGGTCCAGACGTGATTGCACGATCGAAACCAGAGCCCGAAAACCTTCGACGATCACGCGGTCGCTGCGACAGCGGGAGGCAACGCCGCCGACCCCTTCGGCGCGAGGGCCCGCGACCAGACCGCCAGCCCCGCCAGGGCCGCGATCAGGATCGCCCCGTTCGCCTGGTGACTCGTCCGGATCAGGCTCTCGGTGATGGTGGTCGCCTGCGGCGAGGAACCCGAGACCATGAACACCACCCAGCCCAGGGCGAACTGAAGCACCACGCACGCCCCGGTTAACGCGCCAAGCCGCGCAACCGCCCGTCTGGCCTGCTCGTCGTTGGGACGCACGCCCTGGGCCGCAGAGGCCGCCAGAATCGCGAGCACCACGACCACGAACGAGAGCGCGATGTGCGTCCACAGCACGTGCATGTGGCGTACGTGCCGGTACACAGCCCCGAGCAGGAGCTGCAGCAAGGTCGTGTGCAAGGCCGCGTTGGCGAAGATCCGCAGCAGCTTGGGCTTCGCCGTGGAGGCCCGCAGGTCGATGAGGCCCGCCGCGATGCCCTGCTTGGCGCGCTGGTACACGGGGCTCAGGAAGACAGCGAGCGCGACATACATGCAGAACACGCCCTGGGCCAGCACGCCGTGCAAGACGCGGTAGAACTTGTCATCGTCCGCGAATTCCACATTCCCCGTGCGGACGCGGATGCCCCCCAGGATGCCCTGCACCACCACCAGGACGAACGCCGTCACCGCCCAACCGCGCACAAACGTGCGGGAATCCCGTGCAAAGACCATGACGGTCAGCATCAGCGTGGTCAGGCCGATGAGCGAACCGAAAAGCCGGTGCGAGTGCTCAAGGAACACATCGGGTGCCGCTCGCGGTCCGAGCGGGTACAAGAACATGTTGGTGCCGTAGGTGTTGGGCCAGTCCGGAACCGCCATGCCCGAGCCGGTGCTCGTCACAAGCCCGCCCACCACGATCAGGGGGACAATCGAGACGCACGCGACCCACGCGAACCGCCCCAACCACAGCCGCTCGGACTCGCTCGCGATCGCGGTGCGGAACGTGGGCCGCGAGACCACTCCAGCGATCAACCCCGCCAGAGCGCCGAGCACCAGGCCGGTGAGCAGGAATCCGATCACGATCAACGCCGCGGCCGGACGCAACTCCACCGCCTGCGTTACTGCCTCACCCGCCTCTACAGGCGTGGGCGGAGCCGTGAGTTTCGACCCCAGAATCAGCAGGCCTAGCAGCGCACTGATCAGACCCGCGAACGCGGACCGCACCCCGGTCTCGCCCCGCGTCGCGCCCTCCTTGGCGATCGCCACGGCTCCCACCGCGAGAGCCCCAAACCACGTCGCGAGCACGATCGGGAGCGCGACCGATTCTGGGCACCCGATCCACGGCAGGTGCGTGATCAGCCACGCGACCCACATCGAGACCGCGGCCGCAAAGCCCACGGTGAACACGCTGCTGCTGGGAATGAACCGCTGTGCCATGATCGGCTGTCCTTGCTGTCACGGGCTGAAGGGTGCCCGAGCTGGAGGTGAATGTTTGAGACTTAGTCTCAATTAACAATTCCGAGTTTGTTCGGCTTGACCCTTGCTGCTGGACGCGAAGAAATTGCTGTCTTACCGGAAAAGACCCGGTCTGGTCGATTCTACGCAATCGCCCGGGCTGTCTTCTGATCCGTTTCGTTCGGGTATTTGCGTCCGAGTCATTCCTGAGTCAGGCCGCCCGTGAGGCCTGATAACTGTCTCGAGCGGCAGGGAGGACACACGTGTCGGTCCTGTTTCCGAAGTCATTCAACGCGTTCCCGACCATCGCGGCCGTCGCCGCGGTGGGGGGGCTGACGACCGCCGTCGCAGGCTTTTGGTATTACGCGACGCCCAAATTCTGGTCGGTGGGATACATGCCTACCCAGCCTTCGACGGGCTTCAGTCACCAGATCCACGCCGGCAAGCTGGGCATGGACTGTCGGTACTGCCACACGAAGGTAGAGCAGTCCCCCGAGGCCAACATCCCCAACGTCTCCACCTGCTACGGCTGCCACGCCGAGACGCGTCTTGCCGCGTGGCAGACGCAGCGCGTGGGCTTCGTGCGTGAGGCGCAGGCGAAGAACGAGTCCATCGAGTGGCGCCGGGTGCACAAGGTGCCGGACTACGTCCGCAACTTCCCCCACCACGTCCACGTCGCGGCGGGCGTGTCGTGCTTCTCGTGCCACGGGCAGATCACCGCGATGCCGATCGTCTATCAGGCCCAGTCGCTCTCGATGAGCTGGTGCCTGGACTGCCACCGCAACCCCGAGCAGCACCTGGTCCCCAAGGACAAAGTGACGCAGCTCGTGTGGGTCGAGCAGCACCTCAAGAGCCGCGCCGCCAACGACCCCACGGCGAGCGCCGAGGCGCTCAAGGTGTCGCTGGAGCGACAGCCTCCGCAAGGCTGCGGCGCGTGCCACTACTGAACATCACCCGCAACGGCGACAAGCGTTGAGCCAGACTGCGGTCGTGGAAGACGACCGGAAGCAGACGAGGAACCCGGAATGAGCAAGGCCGACCAGTGCCCGTCCACCGTCCATGAGGGACCCAAGCACAAGCCCAGCAAGCAGGAGCTGTCGCGCGAGCGCCGCAGCCTGCTCTCGTCGGTGAGCGGGAAGGTCGCGTGGCGCAGCAGCGACGAGATCGCCGACACGCCGCAGTTCCGTGATTTCCTCGAGCGCGAGTTTCCCGCGGGGATCACCGAGCTCTTCACGGGCTCACGCCGCACGTTCATGAAGGTGATGGGCGCCTCGGTCGCGCTCGCCGGCGCCGCGACACTGCCCGGCTGCCGCCGCCCCGATCACAAGATCCTGCCCTATTCCGCGACGCCTCCCGAGGACATCATCCCGGGCAAGCCGCTGTTCTACGCCACCACGCTTCCGCTGCCACGCGGCGGCGTCGAGGGCGTGCTCGTCGAGACCCATGAAGGCCGCCCGACCAAGATCGAGGGCAACCCGCTCCACCCGATCAACCGCGGCAAGAGCAGCGTGCTCGCGCAGGCGAGCGTGCTGAGCCTCTACGACCCCGACCGCCTGAAGGCCCCGGTCTACTTCAACCGCAAGCGCAACAACGGTGCGGGCGAACGCGTGCTGGCGACCTGGGACGACTTTGTCACCTGGGGCAAAGACTACTTCCCCAAGTTCGACAAGTCGCAGGGCGCCGGCCTCGCGATCATCGTGGACAAGAAGTCGAGCCCGACGCGCGACGCCATCAAGGCCTCGCTGCTCAAGAAGTGGCCCAAGGCGACGTGGGTCGCGTACGACTCGACCGAGAGCGTGCACGCCGCCGCTGGCAGCAAGGCCGCCTTCGGCGCCCCGATGCACGACCTGATCGACTTCTCCAAGGCCAAGGTCGTTCTCTCGCTCGACCGCAACTTCCTGGACGCCAACGCCGAACCGCGCGGCCTGGTGCACGCCCGTGACTTCGCGAGCACGCGCCGTGTCGAAGACCCGACGACCGCGGACATGAGCCGCCTCTACGTCATCGAGAGCGGCCTGTCGCTCACCGGCGGCCAGGCCGATCACCGCCTGCGCGCGGCCCCCAGCAAGGTCGTCGCCCTCGCGTGCGAACTGGCGAAGTTCATGCTCCCCAAGCTCGGCGCGGGCGCCGACGCGGTGGTGGCGGCACTGCCCTCCGCGACGATCAGCGACAGCGAGCGCAAGTTCATCGAGGAGTGCGCCAAGGACCTGATGGACGGCGCCAAGAAGGGCGCGACGATCGTGGTCGCCGGCGAGCACCTGCCCGCGGGCGTGCACGCCGCGGTCCATGCGATCAACCAGGCCCTCGCGACGACGCTGGTGAAGTTCGCGACGATGAGCGATGAGCTCGCGTCCGACAGCCGCGCCGCGATGGCGACGCTGACCGCCGATCTGAAGGCCGGCAAGTACGACACGGTGATCTGCGTCGGCACCAACCCGGCGTATGACGCGCCCGACGCCAAGGCCTTTGCCGACGCGTTCGCAAAGCTCGAGGGCTCGATCGCGCTCTCCGTCGGCCAGAGCGAGACCACCGCGGCCGCGACCTGGGCCCTCAACGGCACGCACTACCTCGAATCATGGGGTGATGCCCTCGCGGTTGACGGCACGATCTCGCCGATCCAGCCGATGATCGCTCCGCTCTACGCCGCCATCGACGCCGCCGGGAATCCCACCGGTCAGGCCCCGATGAGCGACATCGAGCTGCTCGCGTTCATCGCCGGCGATCGCCGGGCCGACGGCACCGCCCGCGACGGCTTCGAGCTCGTCCGCGCCACGTGGAAGTCCAAGCTCAACGCCAAGTCCGACGCCGATTTCGAGAAGCCGTGGAAGCGGGCCCTGCACGACGGCCTTGTTGCAGGCACGACCGGCACCGGCGCCACGCCGAAGGTGAATCTCGCGGGCGTCGCCGCCGCCGCCAAGGACATCAAGCTCGACGCGGCCCCCGCGGGCCAGCTCGAAGCGGTCGTCCGCGCCGGTTGGATGCACGACGGTCGATTCGCCAACATCACCTGGTTGCAGGAGCTGCCGCAGTTCGGCACCAGCGTGACGTGGGACAACCCCGCGCTGCTCAGCCCCAAGACCGCGGCCGACCTCGGGCTTCTCCCCGCCAGCGCCACGCTGGAAGAGCCCAACACGATGTACACCAAGGAGAAGTACCCCGCGGGCCGCGTCGCCGAGTTTGAGTTCGCCGGCCGCAAGGTCACCTGCGCCTGCTGGATCCTCCCTGGCGTCGCCGACGGCGTGGTGATCCTGACCCCGGGCTACGGCCGCACCAACGGCGGGTTGGCCTGCGACGGCGTGGGCTTCGACATCGGCTCGCTCCGCGGCGACGCGAGCAGTGTGCTCAGCGGGGTGAAGGTAACCGCCACAGCGGACTACCACGCGATCGCCAGCACCCAGAATCACTGGAGCCTCGAGGGCCGCACCGCCATTGTCCGTGCCGTCGATCTGCAGACGTACACGAAGTTCGCGGGCGAGGCTATGAAGGACAACGACGAGATCTACGCGGGCATCGCCGCGGGCTCGCTGAACTTTGCCGAGAAGCTGGGCGAACTGAGCCACACCCCGCCGAACGTCTCTAGCTACGACAACCCGTACAACCGCTCGGCCGCGGACCTCAACCCCAACGACCCCAACTACAACAAGATCCCGGCACGCGGCCACAAGCTCAACAGCAAGACGGCGCAGCCCCCGAACTTCGCGATCGGGCCGCAGTGGGGCATGACGATCGACCTGTCCACCTGCACCGGCTGCGGCGCGTGCACGATCGCCTGCCAGGCGGAGAACAACATCCCGGTCGTCGGCAAGAAGGAAGTAGCCAAGGGTCGCGAGCTGCACTGGATCCGCGTCGATCGTTACTTCGCGGGTGATTACTACAACTACAAGGACTCCGCCTCGATCAATTACAACGAGCCCGAGTACATCTTCCACCAGCCCGTCGCGTGCGTGCACTGCGAGAACGCGCCGTGCGAGGTCGTCTGCCCCGTCAACGCCACCGTCCATGGCAACGAGGGCCACAACTACATGGTGTACAACCGCTGCATCGGCACGCGGTACTGCGCCAACAACTGCCCGTACAAGGTCCGCCGCTACAACTTCTTCGAGTACGGCCTGCACAAGTTCAACGGGGACTACGTGGGCAAGGACCTCATCGAGTCGATCGCCCCGGATCGCGGCGGCATCTCCGGCTCGGGCACGCACAACAAGATCAACCCCAACCTCATCCCGCCGCGACTGCGCGAGAAGCTCGACGAGATCGAGCGGATGCAGAAGAACCCCGACGTCACGGTCCGCATGCGCGGCGTGATGGAGAAGTGCTCGTACTGCATCCAGCGCACCAACGCCGCCAAGATCGAGACCCGCCTGCAGGATCTCAAGAGCCCCTTGGGCACGAGCTGGGTGCCCGACGGCTTCGTCCAGAGCGCCTGCCAGCAGGCCTGCCCGAGCGACGCCATCATCTTCGGCGACATCCTCGACACCACTCACGAGTACAAGGACGCCGACGGCACCCGCAAGGGCAGCCGCGTGCATGCTGCACGCCTCAGCCGTCGCTCGTACCTCTTGCTCGGTTACCTGAACACCCGTCCCCGCACCAGCCACCTCTTGAAGGTGAGCAACCCCAACCCGGCGCTCGTCACCAACGAGCACCGTCGAGCCGCGTGGGACCATCCGTTCCACGACGGCGGCAGCCACGGTGGCGGCGACGGGCACGGCAACGGCGGAAACAAGGAACACGCCTTCTTCGACGAGCGACGCAAGCGTGAGGACAAGGGCTATGCCCTCAGCCTCGGCGTCCTGAGTTCCAAGGCGGCTTCGGCGATTGGCGGAGGTCTTGCTTGAGCACACTGCACCCCGATGAGGCTTCGGCGCGGCGGCTGGCCGGTCTCCCCACCGGCGAGCTCCCGACGTACCCGGTCGCGCCCGGCACCGGCGACGGCTCGCTGGTCGACGACCCGGCCGTTCGCGCGCCTCTCGTCCTCAACAACCGGTCGTTCCACGACATCACCGAAATCGTCTGCGGGTACGCCGAGAAGCCGCCGGGACGCTGGTGGCTGCCGACCTTCATGATGGCGTTCACCATCGCGCAGCTCGGCGGCTTGTTCATCGGCTACCTGGTGATCACCGGCATCGGCACCTGGGGCATGAATAACGCCGTGGACTGGGCGTGGGACATCACCAACTTCGTCTTCTGGATCGGTATCGGCCACGCCGGAACGCTGATCTCCGCCATTCTCTGCTTGCTGAAGCAGAAGTGGCGCACCGCGGTGAACCGCTCGGCCGAGGCGATGACGATCTTCGCCGTCATCTGCGCCGCCACTTTCCCGGGCATCCATATCGGACGCCAGTGGATGGCGTGGTTCCTCTTCCCGATCCCCAACTCCAACGCCATCTGGCCCAACTTCAAGAGCCCGCTGCTCTGGGACGTGTTCGCGGTTTCCACCTACGGCACGGTCTCGGCGCTCTTCTGGTACATGGGCATGATCCCGGACTTCGCGACCCTCCGCGACCGCGCCGACCTTCGCCTGCGTCGGAACCCCGAGGGCCCGCGTGTGCTGCCGTTCCTCCCGATCCGCACCGACGCGATCCGCGCGTACGTCTACGGCTTCCTGGCCCTGGGCTGGCGCTTCAGCAGCCGCCACTGGATCCGCTACGAGAAGGCTTATCTGATCCTCGCCGGCATCAGCACGCCGCTGGTGTTGTCGGTGCACTCGATCGTGTCGTTCGACTTCGCCACATCGGTGATGCCCGGTTGGCACACGACCATCTTCCCGCCCTACTTCGTCGCGGGCGCGATCTTCGGCGGCTTCGCGATGGTGCTGCTGCTGCTGATCCCGTCGCGTGAGCTGTTCCCCAACATGAAGGACCTGATCACGCTCCGCCACATCGAGAACATGGCGAAGATCCTGCTCGCGACGGGCATGATGGTCGGCTTCGCCTACGGCATGGAGTTCTTCATCGCCTGGTACAGCGCCAACCAGTACGAGGCGTACCTGTTCGCCAACGTGCGTGCCCGCGGGCCGTACGCCTGGGCGTATTGGACCATGATCTTCTGCAACGTCGTCTCGCCGCAGGTCTTCTGGTTCCGCTGGGCGAGGCAGACGGTGCCGGTGGTCTTTGTCGTGAGCTTCCTGGTCACGATCGGCATGTGGTTCGAGCGCTTCGTCATCATCGTGACCAGCTTGCACCGGGCCTTCCTGCCGGGCGAGTGGCACATGTTCTGGCCCACGGCGGTGGACATCGGGATCTTCGTCGGCTCGTGCGGCGTGTTCCTGACGCTCTTCCTGCTGTTCCTGCGGTTCCTGCCCGTCTTCGCGATGGCCGAGGTTAAGGCCGTCCTGCCGCAGGCCAGCCCGCATCATCACGGCAATGGGCACGATCACGGAAAGGCGGGGCACTAAACCATGGCAAAGAACCGCAAGGTTTACGTGACTGAGAGCGGCGAGCCGGTGTACGGCGTGATCGCCGAGTTCGCCACGCCCGCGGATGTGTACCACGCCGCGGAGAAAGTCCGCGACGCCGGGTACACCAAGTGGGACGTCTACGCCCCGTTCCCGATCCACGGGATCGACGAGGCGATGGGTCAGAAGCGCACGGTGCTGCCGCTGATCTCGGCGGGCGCCGCGTGCGCGGGCGTCTTGGGCGCGATCCTGATGCAGTGGTGGATGAGCGGCGTCGACTACCCGATCGTGGTGCAGGGCAAGCCCTACGCGCCGTGGGAGCCGTTTGTGCCGATCACCTTCGAGTTGGGCGTGCTCTTCACCGCCTTTGCGACGCTGATCGGCATGCTGGCGCTCAACGGCTTGCCTCGGCACAACCACCCGCTCTTGAAGAAGGAACGCTTCCTCGCCGTCAGCGACGACGCGTTCGCGATCTGCATCGAGAGCGGCGACGACAAGTTCGACCCGGATCAGACCCGCACGATGCTCGAGCGCCTGGGCGGGAAGCACATCGATCTGGTCGAGGGCGACTGAGCGGGCATCGGTCTTTCGGCGTTGGGCATCAGGACAAAGACGACGCGGACGGAACACGCGACGAGAAAGCACATGAAGGTCATCAACAACACAACTTCCACGCTGACGACACTCGCGTTGATCGCGGGCTCGCTGAGCGTGCTGTCGGGTTGCCGGGGCGATCGCAGCGACGCCCCGCCGCGTCAGTTCTTCCCGAACATGGACGACAGCCCAAAGTGGAAGCCGCAGACCGGCTCCACGTTCTTCGCCGACAAACGCACCATGCGTCCGTCGCCGGCCAACGCCGTCGCCTTCGGCCGCACCAGCTCGGTGAGCGACGAGGCGTGGAACAAGCCCTGGGCCGAGCAGCGGGTCGCGCTGCTCCGCGAGGGCGAGGCCGAGTACAGCGGCACGAGCGGCGTCAACTCCGACGGTTCGCCCCGCTACATCGATCGCATCCCGATCAGCGTCTCCGCCGATCTCGTCAAGCTCGGCCAGGCCAAGTTCAACATCTATTGCGCCGTCTGCCACGGCTATGACGGCGCCGGCAAGGGCATGGTCGGTCAGGCCTGGAGCTACGCCCTGCCCAACTTCCACGACGCCAAGTACAAGGACGTCGCGCAGTACACCGGCAAAGACGGCTACCTCTTCCACGTCGTCCGCTACGGCGTGATCACCCAGGGCCAGCAGAAGATGCCCGGCTACGCCCACGCGCTCAACGAGAAAGAAGCCTGGGCCGTCGTGGCGTACTTCCGTGCCCTGCAGGAGTCCCGCGCGGTCCCGATGGACGACGCCTCGATCCCAGAGTCCGAGCGTGCGGCGCTGCGTGAGAAGATGATGCAGGCCACCACTCCCACGAATCCCGCCACGAACCCGGCCACCCCGGCCCCCGCGGCTCCGCAGGCCGCTCCCAACGCCGCCCCGCAGGGAGGTGCGAAGTGAACGCCCACGCCGCGAGCCACGCTCATGACTCTCACGTCTCCGGTCACGCCGACCTGAGCAACCACCCGCTCCTGGCCGACTCCAACGTGCGTCTCCAGGGCAGCGGCGGGGGGCTGTCGATGCTCTTTCTGCTGATGGGCGTCGCTGGCATCGCCGCGACCGTCGGCGGTGCCTTCACCGCCGCCGGCAAGCTCCACGCCATGGCGTCGTTCCAGGTCGCCGCGATGGGCGCTCTGGCGATCTGCTTGGGCGGCATGTTCTTCACGCTGGTGATGCACCTGACCGCCGCGGGCTGGTCGGTCACGCTGCGTCGCATCATGGAGCACTTGGGCACGCTCGCGCCGGTGATGCTCATCATCGCCGCCATCGTCCCGTTGACCGACCTGCTCGTCACCAAGGGCCTGCTCTACACCTGGATGAACCCCAGCTACGAGACCAACTACCTGCTGGGCAAGAAGGCCGGGTTCCTGAACCCCGGCTTCTTCCTGATCCGCCTGGGCATCTACTTCCTCGCCTGGACGCTCATCTCCTCGCGCCTGCGCAGCCTCTCGGTCTCGCAGGATCGCAGCGGCGACAAGTGGCTGACCAACAAGGCCCGCTTCACCAGCGCCTGGGGCATGCTCGTCTTCGCCTTGACCACCGCGTTCTGCTCCTTCGACCTCCTGATGTCGATGGACTTCCGCTTCTTCAGCACCATGTGGGGCGTCTACTACTTCGCGGGAGCCGCGTTCAGCTCCGCCGCGACCATCGCCCTCGTCTCGGCCTCGCTGCTGCGAGCCGGCAAGCTCCAGGGCCTCGTCACCGGCGAGCACTTCCACGACCTCGGCAAGCTGATGTTCAGCTTCACCGTCTTCTGGTCCTACATCGCCTTCAGCCAGTACTTCCTGATCTGGTACTCCAACATCCCCGAAGAAACGATCTGGTTCACGGTTCGCAAGGAAGACGGTTGGGAGAAGATCTTCTACCTCCTCTGCTTCGGCCACTTCATCGCGCCCTTCCTCGTCCTGGTCTTCCGCGACGTGAAGCGTTCTCCTAACGGCCTGATCCTCGTTGGGCTGTGGATGCTCTTCATCCACTTCGTCGACATGTTCTTCATCGTCCGACCCATGGTGACCACCCGCCCCGGCAGCGAGGCGTTGACCCCCTTCACCCACATCTGGGTCGATGTCGCCGCGGTCCTCGGGCTCATCGGGGTGCTCGGCTTTGCGATCACCCGGCTTCTGGGCACGGCGGCGCTTGTGCCAATCCGTGACCCGCGGCTGCCGGAGGCACTCGAGCACAAGAACTACGTCTGAAATGGTCCGGATTTGCCTCTGGAGTGTTCGTTCAAGAATCGGCGTAGCAAGGGGTTGGGACGGGAATTCGGGCGTTGATAAGGGTTGGCACACGACGTTGAGAGATAGAATCGCGAATACGGTCAGGCGGGAATGCATCCGATCTGACAGGAACCGCGACAAGTTGGAAGGGAATCGCAGATGTCGCACGCAGGGCACGGCAATCACGGAGGAGGCGGTCACGGCGGCGGTCACGCCGACGCGTGGCATCACCACGACTCGGCCGAGGGTGTGCCGCAATCCGAGCACGCCGCCACCATCGATCCCATCGCCACCCTGAAGGTGCTGGGGTTCGTCATGGGTTTCACGGCGGTCTTCATCACCGTGTCGATTCTCTACTTCAACGTCACCGTCCGCCAGCAGCGCGAGGCCAAGATCGAGACCACCGGCGCGGCCGAGCCCTACAACGCGATGAAGGGCCAGGTGGAGCGGGACCTCTCGACCTACGGCGTGTCCGACCCCGCCGCCAAAACCGTCCGCGTGCCGATCGATCGCGCGATCGATCGAGTCGTCAACAAGTACGCCACGAAGTAACCGTCCCAAGTCCCCGTTGAAGGAGCGTCGCCGTGCGTCGTGGATGGAGCCGAATCCTGGGATCGCTGATTAGCGTCACCGCGATGGCGATGCCGCTGGCTGCGCAGGTTCGCACCGGCTACGACCCTTCCGCGCCCGCCGTCCCGGCGACCGAGGCGATGACCCGCGGTCTGGAGACAGATCAGAAGATCGGCGCCTTCCTGCCCTTCGAGCTCCGCTTCACCGATTCGGAGGGGAAGCAAACGCGTCTGGGCGACCTCTTCGATCTCGTCGGGGACTCCAAGAAGTCCGGCGGTAAGCACCGCCCCGTGCTGATCGCGCTCGTCTACTACGACTGCCCGGTGGTCTGCTCAGCGACCATGGACAAGCTCTCGGGCATGATCCGGCGCGTCGGCTACGAGATCGGCGAGGACTACAAGGTCGCGTTCTTCAGCTTCGACGCCAGCGAGACCTCGGCCCGGGCCGCGGAGGTGAAGGAGCACTACCTCACTCAGCACCCCCGTGGCCTCGTCGACGGCGGCAACGGCCGGAGCACCTTCAACCCCGTGATCGCCGACAACTGGCGCTTCTTCGTGGGCGAGGTCGGCGCCAACCGCGAACTGGCCAACGCCCTGGGATTCAAGTACCGTGCCGCGGCCAACGGCGAGTTCGCGCACTCGTCGGTCTTCATGATCGTGACGCCCGATGGCCGCATCTCTCGCTATCTCTCTCCCTTCATGGGCGATGACCAGAAGCTGGCCGAGCAGACCAAGCTCGCCTTGCTGGAGGCGACCGACGGCAAGATCGCCAAGAGCACGACCGAGCTGATCATGGCCTGGTGCTTCATGTACGACCCCAAGGCCGGGGCCTACACGCTGCAGGCCATCCGGGTGATGAAGATCGGGGGCATCGTGTCGATCCTGGCGGTGGGGGGGCTGGTGCTGAGTCTGTTGGCGTGGGAGAAGCTGAAGCGTCGTCCGCTGGACAAGCCCGCGGCCGCCGCCGCGGCGGCGGCCTGATGCGGCGACGGCCTGGAATGGACCTGAGCGTGCGGACCTCTCGCACGCAGTGATTCGGAGTGCATCGCGTGATCGAGAAGCTGAGCCAACTTGTGAGCACGCTCGGACCGACCACCTTGGCCGCGGAATCGCAGCCGACGTATTCGTGGTGGTTCCGCAACTGGGGCGCGACGGAGAACGCCACCCACAGCGACACCATTTTCATGAACATCTGGTGGATCTCAGTGGGCTGGTTCGTCTTCCTGATGGCGCTGATGGTCTATTTCGTCATCCGCTACCGCCGCCGCCCCGGTGTGCCCGCGCCCTACAGCCCCTCCCACAACACCTCGCTCGAGGTGGCGTGGACCGTGATCCCTTGCTTTTTCCTGACGTACATGTTCCTCGCGGGCTTCAGCGGGTACATCGAGAAGATGGTGGCGCCCGGCGACGCGATCGAGATGAACCTCACCGCCAAGAAATGGGACTGGACGCTTACCTACCCCAACGGCGCCAGCAGCCCGGAGCGCACCGTCGTTGGAGCCGCCGCCAAGACCCAGGCCGGCGACGCTACCCCCGGTGCCCGGCCCATCCCGATCTTCTACATACCCGGCGACACGTCGGTCAAGCTGAAGATGGTCAGCCAGGACGTCATGCACTCCTTCTGGGTGCCCGATTTCCGAATCAAGATGGACATCTTCCCCAACCGCTACACCACCTACTGGTTCCATGCCAAGGGTCCTGACCAGAGCTCGCCGGTGCTGAAGGACTCCACCGGCAAGGACGTCACCACCGCCCAGGGCGAGAAGGTGCACTACAACGACCACTTCATCTTCTGCGCCGAATACTGCGGCGATCAGCACTCGGAGATGTGGGGCATCATCCGCGTCGTCCCCCGTGTGTACTACGCCGCCAAGATCGAAGAGTGGAACATCGAGGGCAAGACCCCGGAGGAGATCGGCAAGCTCGTCTACCAGTCGCAGGGCTGCGTCGCGTGCCACACCGTTGACGGCAGCAAGGGCGCCGCTCCCACCTGGAAGGACCTGTTCGGCAACACCGTCCCGACCAACGCCGGTCCGACGCTCGCCGACGAGAACTACATCCGCGAATCGATCTACACGCCCAACGCCAAGATTCACGAGGGCTACCCCAGCAACATGCCGGTTTTCACCACGGCCCAGATCGATGAGCGGCGCATGCAGGGCCTGATCGCGTACATCAAGAGCATCAGCTCCAAGGCCGGAACAGCCCCCGCAGCAGCCCCCGCGGCGGCCGCCGGTCAGAGCCCCGCCGACAACAAGCCAGCCGACACCAAGGAAGCACCCAAGAAGTAATCAGCCCGCGGCCGCCCGCCGCGGAATTGGAATCACGCTATGAGCACCCTCGACTCCTCCAACGCCGGACACCTCGGTGGTCACCACGCCCACGGCGGCAGCTACCTCACACCCAAGGGCGGCTGGCTGACCACCGTCATTGACTGGGCGACCACCGTCGATCACAAGAAGATCGGCGTCATGTACATGGTGGCGGTGCTGTTCATGTTCTTCCTGGGCGGCGTCGCCGCCCTGGTCGTCCGCACCGAACTGGTCACCCCGGTCCGCACCGTCGAGGTGCAGGCCACCGACCCGGCGACCGGTCAGCCCATGGTGGACGCCGAGGGCAAGCCGGTCATGAAGTCGGAGATCCGCGGCCAGTGGCTGGGCGAGATGAAGGCCAAGATCACAGGCCAGGAACTCACCAGCATTGACGGCGGCAACAACTGGTACAACCGCGCCTTCACGCTTCACGGCGCGATCATGGTCTTCATGGTCATCATCCCCAGCATCCCCGCTTCGCTGGGCAATTTCCTCATCCCGCTGATGCTCGGCGCCAAGGACGTCGCGTTCCCGCGGCTCAACTTGCTGAGTTGGTATGTCTATGTCACCGGCTCGATCTTCGCGGTCTGCTCGATCGTGATCGGCGGCGTTGACACGGGGTGGACGTTCTACACGCCTTACTCCACAACCACCGACGCCGAGTACGCCAACGTCGTGCTCATGGTGCTCGGCGCGTTCATCCTCGGCTTCTCGTCGATCCTCACCGGTCTCAACTTCGTGGTCACGGTGCACAAGCTCCGGGCCCCGGGCATGGGCTGGTTCGACATGCCGCTGTTCATCTGGGCGATGTACTCGACCTCGCTGATCCAGGTGCTCGCGACGCCGGTCATCGGCATCACGCTCCTCTTGCTCATCTTCGAGCGCATGTTCCGCATCGGCATCTTCGATCCGGCCCTGGGCGGCGACCCGGTCCTCTACCAGCACTTCTTCTGGTTCTACAGCCATCCGGTCGTGTACGTGATGATCCTGCCGGCCTTCGGCGTGATCTCCGAGATCATCCCGGTGCACTCGCACAAGAAAATCTTCGGCTACCGGGCCGTTGCCTTCGCCTCGCTGGGCGTGGCGCTCGTCAGCTTCCTGGTCTGGGGCCACCACATGTTCGCCTCCTCCGGCGAACTGGCCGCGACCGTCTTCTCCGCGCTCACGTTCCTGGTCGCTATCCCGACCGCGGTCAAGGTCTTCAACTGGATCGCCACGCTCTACAAGGGCTCGATCGCACTCACCACGCCGATGTGGTACGCCCTGATCTTCCTGTTCCTGTTCTCGATCGGCGGGCTCACGGGCCTGCCGCTGGGCACGCTCGCGACCGACCTGCACCTGCACGATTCGTACTACGTCGTCGCCCACTTCCACTACGTCATGATGGGCGGCACGATCATCACTTTCGTGGGCGGTCTGCACCACTGGTGGCCCAAGATGTTCGGGCGCATGTACAACCAGTTCTGGGCCAACATCGGCGCCTTCACCGTCTTCATCGGCTTCAACGTCACCTTCTTCACCCAGTTCTTCCTGGGCACCCAGGGCATGCCCCGCCGCTACGCCAGCTACATCGACGACTATCAGATCTACCACGTCATCTCCACCGTCGGCAGCTACATCCTCCTGCTGGGCTTCCTCATCCACCTCTTCGTTTTCCTCCACTCGCTGGTCGCCGGGCGCAAGGCTCCGGCCAACCCGTGGGGCGGCCTGACGCTCGAGTGGGAGGCCGCCAGCCCGCCCGACGAGCACAACTTCCACCACGAGCCGATCGTGAAGCACGGCCCGTACGACTTCGATACCACCGTGCCCCCGCACTGGGACCCCAAGGACTACCCGCTCCCGGCTCGCCCCAAGCACGCGCACTGAAACGACCCGTCCGTCGCTCGTTTATCTGAGCACTCACAGGATCACGCATGAGCACACTCGACACCCGCTCCGGCATCGGCAACGACGTCCCGCTCTGGAAGCGCTACGTCGCCGGGCATCACTGGCGCAGCGCCGACGAAGAGTTCGACGCCTGCACGCTGGGCTTCTGGCTCTTCCTGGCCACCGAAGTCTTGCTCTTCGCCGGCCTCTTCTGCGCCTACGCCATGCTGCGGTACAAGTACCCCGAGGCGTTTGTCAATGGCTCGTCGTACCTCGACTGGCGCTGGGGATGCGTCAACACCGCGGTGCTGCTGCTCTCCTCGTACACCATGGCCGCGTCCATCCGCATGTTCCAGCTTGATCGCCAGGGCACCGGCAAGCTCCTCCTGGCCATCACCTTCGTCTGCGGCCTGGGCTTCCTCTTCGTCAAGGGCACCTTCGAGTACATGCCCAAGCTCAGCGGATGGTTCTTCTTCCTCGACCCCGCTCTCCCGCACTACCTCGAGTTCAAGAACGCAGAGGCTCTGGGCGGCATGCTCGTCCACATCGACGGCTACGGCGGCAAGGCCCCCGGCCAGTTCTTCTCCTACGCCTTCAGCTCCGATCCCTGGGAGCCCCTGTGGTGGAGCGTGTACTACTCAGCCACCGGCATTCACGCCCTCCACGTCGTCATCGGCATGAGCCTCATCGCGTGGTGCTGGGTCCGCGCCCGCAAGGGAGCCTACGGCCCGACCCACTACACCATGGTCGAGAACACCGGCCTCTACTGGCACTTGGTCGACCTGATCTGGATCTTCCTTTTCCCGTTGCTGTACCTGATCCACTAATGAGGCATTCGGCACCGTCATCAGGTGCTTGGCATTCGGTATTCGCCATTCGATCAGAATCTGCACGCAGACGGCTTCTTCGAGAACGCACATGAGCAACGCACACGCCGCCCACGCCTCGCACGGCTTCGACGAGCTCGACCCGCACGGCGCCGGCAAGCACACCAAGCACTCGCACCACATCGTCTCCGGCGTGACCCTGCTGGGCGTGCTGGGCATCCTGCTGGCCTTCACGGCCTTGACCGTCGGCCTGGCCCAGGGTGAGAAGTGGGTGATGGCTTACTTCTCCATCGAGTTGCCCCGCTGGGTCAACGTCGCCGTCGCGATGAGCATCGCGACCGTCAAGGCCACGCTGGTGCTCATGTACTTCATGCTGCTGCGCTACAGCAACCCGATCAACACGATCGTGTTCCTGGTCTGCCTGCTGGCGTTTGCGCTCTTCTTGTTCTTCACGGGTCTGGACCTCAGCAACCGCGGAAACATCGACCCGGTGAAGGCCAACGCGATCCAGGCCGGCGGCGTCGGCGGCATGAAGGCCGGTTGGGGCAACACCGCACCCGTCATCGACAAGGCCGCCGTCGTGTACTGGCGTGAACGCAAGCTCAACGAGGTCGGCCCCGAGAAGTACGCCAAGATGAAGGCCGCGTTCTCGCACTCGCACGCGGCCCACGATTCGCACGGCCCGACGGGTCCGACCGGGAACGCCGCCGCCGTCCGCGCCGGGCTGACCCCCGGCCTGTTCGACGCTGCCGCGCCCGCCTCGCACGACGGCCACGATTCGCACGGAGCCGATTCCCACGCCGCCCCGGCCAAGCCGGCGGCGACCCACTAGCACCCGCGGCGCGCCCCGCGTGCCGCTCTCGCCCCCAGAGCACGCCGTGAGCACCGTCCGTCGCATCGCGTTGATCGTCGCCCTTCTCTCAGCGGGGGGACTCGCCGCGAGCGTGTATCACATGTCGTCGCTGATCGCGGAGCACAACCGCCAGCACCGCAAGGTCTACCACTTCAAGGAAGTGAATACCCGGGGCGGATTCAACTTCGCCGGCCGCCCGGTGCTCATCGAGGACGACGATCCCGGCGGCCCCAACTGGCACGTCAACGTGCGCTACGGCGACGAGGTGCTCCGCCTGCGGGTCGCCGTCCCTGGCAACCCCAAGCTGCCGAACCTCACGCCCTACAACGACTGGCTGCGCTTGCTCCTGTTCGCCGAGGCCACCGGGCTCACCACCGACGAGCTCGAGGCCAAGGTCAAGTCCAACGAGATCCCCGCGCGGCTGGTGGTCGTCACGCGCACCCCCATGCCCGGGGCCGAACCTGGCAAGTGGCAGGACGTGTGGCGCGCCAACTGGTCGTACGACTTTTACGAGTTTCAACGAGAGGGCGGCTTCGCCCGCGAGCAATACCGCTTCTCCACCGGTAAGCCCGATCGCAAGGCCAAGGTGGGGCAGCTGCCGCCGGATTCCTGGCAGCTCCAGGCCGCGATGAGCGTGACGCCCCAGACCCAGCGCCCCAACAACAAGTTCACGATGGACGCCCTCAACGCGGCAGGCTGGACGCTGCCCGCCGCGGCGTGGACGAGCATGATGCTGTTGACGTCGCTGGCGATCGTGCTGGCGCCCAAGCGCCGCAAGGCGTGAGGCTCTCAGCGGAACACGCTCATCACGCCGCCGTAGATGATCAGGCCGATGTCGTTGAGCACCTTGGCGAGCACCAGACCCTGGAAGATGATCGCGAGAAAGCTGGCGACAAACGCCTCGGTGGTGGCGCGGCCGACGCCCGTCGCGCCGGGGCGGCAGGTGAAGCCCTTGTAGCACGCGATCACGCCGATCGCCGCACCGAAGAAGAGGCTCTTGACCAGACCCTGCGTGATCTCGAACCAGTTGACGAACGCGTCGCTGTAGGTGAAGTACTGCTCGCGGTCGGCGCCGTAATAGGACACCGTGATGAGCAAGCCGCCCAGCACGCCGCAGAGGTTTGAGACGATCGTGAGGATCGGGATCATCACCACGCAGGCGACCACGCGGGGAAGAACCAGCACGCGGATCGGATCGGTGGCCATGGCCCGCATCGCGTCGAGCTGCTCGGTGACCCGCATCGACCCCAGCTCGGCTGCCAGCGAGCACCCCACGCGCCCCGCAAGCATGACGCCCGCGAGCACCGGGCCGAGCTGCTTGACGACCGAGATGTTGATGACGCCGCCGAGCCGACCTTCCTGGCCGATCGCACGGAACTGCGGATAGCCCTCGAACGCGAGCGTCATCCCGATGAACCCGCCCGTGATCGCGAGGACTGGTACCGACGTCGTGCCGATGAAGAACAGCTGCGGCAGCAGGCGATCGTGCCGGCCCCAGGTCCGCACGTGCGGAAGCGCCCGCAGCACGTTGCCGCAGAACCGCGTGAAATGGGCCGTGCCGACGACCTGCCCGACCGTCCAGCGCACGAAGAGCGCGACGGCCTCGCGGACGGACTCGCCCAGCCCGGCGATCATGCGGATCGGGTTGAGCGAGAAGGACTCATTGAGAAGCGGAGTCTCGGGCACGGGCAAGCGTAGCCAGAGCTGGATTCGATAGAGCCACTCGCGTAAGCGAGAGGAGTGTCATGGACGGGTTGGATCAACCTCTCGCTCACGCGAGAGGCTCTATGAAAACCGCCCCTTGCGGGGCGGTTTGGGAAGGCGTGTTCGTCGGACTCCAACTTACTTCGAGATCTCCGGGCCGCGGGCCGGCGGGGCGCTGTTGTCGGGCGTCGCGCGGGTGGGCGCGGCGGACTCGGGCGCCGGCTCGTTCATGGTCGAGATGTCCGACGGGTTCTTGGGCAACGCGAGATAGATCTCGACGCGGCGGTTCGCCGGGGTGTTGCCGCTGGTGCTGTTGGGCACCGCGGGGCGGAACTCGCCCCAGCCGGCGACCTGCAGCTTGCCCGGCACCACGCCGTTGCTCACCAGGGCCGACCGCACGCTGATCGCACGACCCGCGGATAGGTGCACGTTGGTCGGGAAGCGACGGGCGGTGTTGGCGCTGATGCGCTGCGCGTCGGTGTGACCGAGGACGATCACCTCGTACTTGGCGGTCACGGGGTTCTTCAGGATGTCCGCCAGAGCGCGGAGGGCCGCTTCGGCCTGCGGCTTGATGGCGTCGCTGCCCGAATCGAACGTCAGGTCCGACGCGAAACGGAGCATGCCCTTGGACTCGTCGTAGCGGAGCAGGTCGGGGTACTGAGCCGCCAGCTCGCGGAGCAGGGCGTCGGTGTCGGCGTCGAGCGCCGGCACACCCAGACCTTTCAGGCGAGCTTCGAGGTCGGCGAGCGACAGCCCCGACTCGCGGAGGCGGCGCATGAGTTCGTCGTTCTGCGCCCGCAGCTCGGCCAGAGCCTGCTCGGTCTTGGCGAGCTGCTGACGGGTCAGGTCGCGGGCGGCCAACGCGTCGTCACGCTCGCGCTGCAGCACCGCGTTGCGGTCGGTGAGTCCCCGGTTGGTTTCGTAGAGATTGTCATACTCGCCCTGATTCACGCAGCCGACCATGGAGAGGCTGACGGCCAGCCCGGCGATGGTGAGGAGCGCTTGACGGGAGAAACGCGAGCGAAGCCGAGACTGCAGCAGGGACATGAGAACCTCCGTGTACCGAACCTGAGTGAGTCGCCTTGAGTGCGAGCGGCCAGCTCGCAGAGCCTGATCGAATCGTTGCGGCCCGGAACGAAAACCGGGGACGGGACGGTCGTCGGCGGCGTGCGCCGCCGGCTGTTGCACCCCGCTGCGCGATCGTATCCTGATCGTTCCGCTCGGTCGCACGCCGCGCCCGCGTCGTGGGCCGACAAGCCGCCGAGAGTATCGGTTCCCGCCGCGCCGCCGCATGAATGCCGACGAATCCAAGTCCCGCCCCCAGCAAACTTTGCCGATCGGACCGGGTGTGCACCGCTTCGACGCCGCCGGGTTGCTCACTCCGACGGCCAACCGTCCCAACGGGATCCTCGCGTTCGCTCCGGCGTCCCTCATCCTGGAAATCCAGCCTAAGGGCGGCCGCGTGCTGGCGGTCGGGACGAATGCGGACGTCGATCACCACCCGGCGGCGCGATCCCTGCCCGCGTCGCACCGCCACGAACTCGGCAGGGTCCTGCTGATGCCCGGGCTGGTGAACGCCCACACGCATCTGGACCTCACGCACATCGGGCCGCTCCAGGCGAGCGAGCGCGGGTTCGCGGGGTTTGTGGACGCTGTGCGTCAGCGACGCGCGGTCGAACCGGGTGACATCGCGGCGTCGGTGGCGCGAGGTGTGCAGCTCTCGATCGCAGGGGGCGTGGCGGTGGTGGGGGATATCGGCGGCGCCGTGCGGGGAGGGGCGAGCATCGAGCCCTTACGGGCCCTTGCCGCGTCGCGCCTCCGGGGCGTGAGCTACATCGAGTTCTTTGCGCTTGGTCGCACCGAGCCCGCGGCCCTCGCGCGCCTCGAGGCTGCGCTCGCTCTCGCGCACGGCGTGGAGACCGCGCGGGTGCGAGCCGGGCTGCAGCCGCACGCGCCGTACTCGGTCTCTCCCGCGGCGTACCGGGCCGCCTTGGCGTATCGCGATCGCCCCCTCGCGTCCCACGTCGCCGAGTCGCCCGAGGAGCGCCGTTTCATCGCCGAGGCACAGGGGCCGCAGCGCGAGCTCCTCGAAACACTTGGCATCTGGAGCGACGACCTGCTGGCCGAGTACGCCAAGGGCCGCACGCCCGTCGAGCACATCGCTCCGGCGTTCCGTGGCGATCTGCTCTCGGGCTCGATGGCACGCACTCCGCCCGCCCCGCGATTGGTGGTGCACCTCAATCAACTCAGCGACCTTGACGTGCAGACGATTGCCGAGCTCGATGTGCATGTCGCGTACTGCCCGCGGGCGTCCGAGTACTTCCGTGCCGCCGAGTACTTCGGGCCGCACCGCTACCGCGAACTGCTGGCGCTGGGGGTGACCGTCTGCCTGGGCACCGATTCCATCCTGAATGTTGCCGCGGCTGACGCCGATCGGCTCACGCCCTTTGACGACGCGGCTTTGCTATTCACACGCGACGCGGTCCCGCCGCGGGACTTGCTCCGGATGATGACCGTGCACGGCGCGCGGGCGATCGGCCTGGATCCTCGCTTGGTTTCCCTGGAGCCCGACGCCACACCCGCGGGGCTCGCGCTGGTCGCGGCCGAAGTCCCCGACCCCGAATCGATGCTCCGTGCGGCGCTGCAGCACCGGCACGTCCCGTGGCTCGTGGCCGGGCCCTTCTAGCCGCCACTACACTCGCCCGATGCTCACCTTGGGTGCATGGCTGCACAACCTGAGCCCGTTCGCGCTCGAGATCAGCGAGGGTTTCGGTCTGCGCTGGTACGGGCTCTCCTACGCCGCGGGATTTGTCGTCGCGTATCTGCTGATGCGCACCCTCGCGGGGCGCGGCCTGATCCAGATCCCCAAGGATCGCGTCGCCGACGCCATGACGCTCCTGATCCTGGGCGTGATTCTCGGCGGGCGCCTTGGGTACTGCATTTTCTACGAGCCCGCGTTGCTGACGGGTTTCTCCAGGTCGTTCCCGTTCTGGACCTTCTTCGCGCTCAACCGCGGCGGCATGGCCAGCCACGGCGGGATGGTCGGTGTCATCATCGCGTGCGTGATCATCGCCAGAGGATTCCGCGATGATCGCGGCGAGGCTGTCGGCCGCACCTCGGTGCTGCACGTGATGGACGTGATGGCATTGTGCGCGACGCCCGGGCTCTTCTTCGGGCGTATCGCGAACTTCGTCAACGGGGAGCTGCTCGGCAAGATCGTCGCCATGCCCGGTGAATCCGCCCCTTCGTGGAGCGTGCGTTTCCCGCAAGAGCTGTTCTCCGCCTCGATGGAGAAGGGCGGCCACCGGCCGCCGCTCTCCGTGGATCAAGCTCTCGCGTTCCAGCGGTTGCTCGACGCCAATCGCGGCACGTCCATGACCGACGAGCAGGCGTACCAGCGTGTGCTCGATCTGCTGCAGAAGGGCCCGGCCGAGACCAGCCGCCGCATCGCCGAGCAGCTCGCGCCGCTGCTTTCGGCCCGCCATCCCTCGCAGCTTTACCAGGCATTTGCGGAGGGAATTGTGCTGGGCGTCGCGCTGCTCGCCATCTGGCGTGTGCCCCGGGCGCCCGGGGTGATTGCCTCGTGGTTCCTCATTATCTACGGCGTGCTGCGGGTCGTGACCGAGTTCTGGCGTCTGCCCGATGCGCAGCTCGCGGTCCAGCGCATCGCAGGCCTTTCCCGGGGGCAGTGGCTCAGCGTGCTCATGGTTGTCGCCGGTGTTGCGTTGCTGCGGTTCTCATTGGTACGCGTGAAACGCGTACCGGCATTGCTGGGCGGCTGGGGAAGGTCGAGCGGTGGTGCCCCGGCTTAACGGCTCCGCGTCAAGCCGTGCAGTGTGGTCAGCGGCGTGCGGGCTGTTCCGAGAGCCCAATTCGCAGCGTCCCTCGTGCAAGCGACGGCCGTCAAGCCGCATCCCAATGATCGCGTTACTCAGGAGGTTCGCGTGCGAGTGTTGGTGACAGGCGGTGCGGGCTACATCGGTTCCCAT
>DASVYC010000001.1:0-54548 GCA_036392375.1 Phycisphaerales bacterium | reverse complement strand
CGACGCTTAGCGTCGATGCACGGCACCGGACGGACCAGGCGTGCGACTGTGTTGGAGCGTCGCTCGGGCTGGTGTCCCACGGGCCCACCCAGCTTGTGATCGCACACAAATGCGCGGATCGCGGGATCGAGCGACTGGTCGCGCGAGCCCGGGCGGCCGAGCAGGTAACCCTGACCATAGATCACGCCCAGGTCCATGAGGGTCGCGAGCTCCTCTCGTTCCTCGATGCCCTCGGCGATGAGCTTCACGCCGCTGAGAGTGGCGAAACGCAAGAAGAAGCGGATGAGATTCTGACGGACGCGGTCGCGGTGGATCCCCTCGACCAGCTCGCGGTCGAGCTTGAGCCAGTGGGGGCGCAGGGCCATGATGCGGTTGAGCCCGCTCGTGCCGGCGCCGACGTCATCGATGGCGATCTCGAAGCCCGCGGCCTTGACGAGCCGCACCTGCTCGTCCAGCCCGACGATGTGCTGCTGCTCGGAGCGTTCGGTGATCTCGAGCACGACGCGAGCGGGCGTGAGGCCCGGGGTGTTCTGCACCAGCGTGGTGATGGCGCGGCTGAAGCGGGCGTCGGAGAAGACCTGGGGCGTGGTGTTGAGGAAGAGCTTGGTCCCGCCGGGCCACTGGGTCGAGGCCTGGAGCGAGACGGCGCGGGTGCGTTCCTCGAGGTCCCAGAGCGTGCCGGATTTCTCAGCGGCGTCAAAGAGCTCTCCGGGGTTGGTGAACGCCGACCCGGGCGCGAGGCGCGTGAGCGTCTCAAAGCCAGCGATCTCGCCGCGGCGGAGATCGACGATGGGCTGGAACGCGGCCTGCAAGCCGCTGCCCGCGAGCGTCTGCTCGATCTTCGCGCGAAGTGTTGGGTTCTCACCCGCCATCGGCTCTCCTCGCCACGCGACGGATGTCACGCGGCATCCACATTTCATCGGGAACCTGGACCACCGGGACGCGTCACCACCGACCCGATGGCCCGCAGCCGCAACGGTTGCGCCTGCCCCGCCGAATGCGCAGGCGAGTTACAGGGTTCTCCGGATGAAAACTCGGACGGTGGAAGGGGGTGGGGGGAGATAGCGGACGTTCGATGACGGATGTCGCGGGCGGGATCTGGGATGAACAGCCTGGCGAAAGCCAGGTGCTTTGCTCGTGCGTGTGTCCGCCATCTGAATCCGCCATCGCGGCTACCATCCCGCCGCATGACGCTCCTCGCGACAACGGACCTGTCCAGCTACCTGCCGATCCTGCTCATCGTGCTGATGGCGATCACCTTCGGCGTGATGAACGTGGTGGGCTCAATCGTGCTCGGCCCCAAGCGCCAGGGCCGCGTGAAGAGCCAGTCGTACGAGTCGGGCATGAACCCTATCGGCACGGCCCGCAAGCGGTTCAACGTGCGGTTCTACCTGATCGCGATGGTCTTCCTGGTGTTCGACGTCGAGATCGTCTTCCTGTACCCCTGGGCCACGACCTTTCCGAACATCGCCCCGATGAGCAACGAGGGCCTGATCTGGCTCGGGCGCATTTTCTTTTTCCTGTTCACGACCGTGGTGGCGTACGTCTATGGCTACCGCAAGGGCGTGTTCCAGTTCGACTGAGCCCCTAGGCATCGAAAGCGCAGCATGAGTACGACCGGCCTCTGGCCGGTCTTTTTCACGGCGCATTCGATTGCAGCCGACCCCAAGGCCCCAACCGCGTCGCGCGCGGGAGTTGCCTCTTGGGATCATGAAGCCACATGTGGTGGCCACTCTGTTCCGAACCGGGACACTCCTCTCTCAGTCTCAAGTCGTCCGACCTCACCCTTTCCCATCCTCCTGCCACTTCGGCAGAGGAACCCGGGTCAACGCCTTGGCTCTGACATTTGCGTCGCAACCTGGCGGGGTGGACCGGGGCTTCGCCCCTTCCAAACCCCCAAACCCGCGGGTGATCCGCATCGATCACCGGAACATGCTCGCACGGCCTACGGGAACCTCTGGCACGCCCCTTGCCTTCGCCCTGTCGCGGTATCACTGCCGCGCTGCCGGATTTTCCTCACAGCTACCAAACCCGTTCATCTCATTTCGGAGAGACCGATGGCTGCCAAAGAACTCGTTTTCGATGCCGATGCTCGTCAGGCCCTGCTCGCCGGTGTGGAGAAGCTCGCCAAGGCTGTCAAGGCCACCCTCGGGCCCCGCGGCCGCAACGCCGTGCTCGACAAGTCCTGGGGCGGTCCGACCGTCACCAAGGACGGCGTGAGCGTTGCCGAAGAGATCGAGCTCAAGAACAAAGCCGAGAACATGGGGGCCATGCTCGTCAAGCAGGCCGCCTCCAAGACCTCCGACGACGCGGGCGACGGCACGACCACCGCCACCGTTCTCGCCGAGGCCCTCTTCAAGGAAGGCCTTCGCCACATCGCCGCCGGCGTTGACGCCAACGCCTTGATCCGCGGCATGAAGGCCGCCGTCGAGGTCGCCAGCAAGGCGATCGACGACATGGCGACGCCGGTGAAGGGCAAGAGCGACATCCAGAACGTCGCCGCCATCAGCGCCAACAACGATCAGGAAATCGGCAAGATCATGGCCGACGCCTTCGAGAAGGTCGGCAAGGACGGCGTCATCACCGTCGAGGAAGGCAAGAACATCGACACCGAGGTCACGGTCGTCGAGGGCATGCAGTTCGACCGCGGCTACCTCAGCCCCAACTTCGTCACCGACGCCGACAGCATGAAGGTCGAGTTCGATAAGGCCCTCGTGCTCATCCACGAGGACAAGATCGACAGCGTCAGCAAGCTCGTCCCCCTGCTCGAGAAGGTGATGCAGGCCAAGAAGCCGCTGCTCATCATCGCCGAGGACGTGACCGGCGAGGCCCTCAGCACGCTGGTCATCAACAAGCTCCGCGGCACGCTCAACGTGTGCGCGGTCAAGGCTCCGGGCTACGGCGACCGCCGCAAGGCCATGCTCGAGGACATCGCCGTCCTCACCGGCGCCACCGCGGTGATGAAGGATCTCGGCATCGAGCTCGACAAGATCGAACTCAAGCAACTGGGCATGGCCAAGAAGCTCGAGGTCGACGCCGACAACACGACCATCATCGAGGGCGCCGGCAACACCAAGGACATCCAGGCCCGTATCGCCCAGATCCGCGCCGAGATCGAGAAGACCACCAGCGACTACGACCGCGAGAAGCTCCAGGAGCGCCTCGCCAAGCTCGCCGGCGGCGTCGCCCAGATCAAGGTCGGCGCGGCCAGCGAGGCCGAGCTGAAGGAAAAGAAGGCCCGCATCGAGGACGCGCTGCACGCGACCCGCGCCGCGGTAGCCGAGGGCATCGTCCCCGGCGGCGGCGTCTCCTTCATCCGCGCCCGCAAGGCGATCGAGATCATCAAGGAATACAAGGCCGTCTTCGGCAAGCCCGGCGCGGGGGACGAGAAGGACGTCCAGGACGTCGGCCGTTTCGCGTTCGATTTCGCCGCCGGCCTGCGCACGGTCTTCACCGCCATCGCGGTGCCGCTTCAGACGATCGCCGACAACGCCGGCTTCAAGGGCACCGTCGTCGTTCAGAAGGTTGCCGAGGGCACGAAACAGAACTTCGGCTTCAACGCCCTCACCGGCGAATACGGCGACCTGATCGCCGACGGCGTGATCACCCCGGCGAAGGTGGACCGCTCCGCGCTCCAGAACGCCGCGAGCGTCGCGACCATGCTGCTCGCCAGCGACTGCATCGTCACCAGCAAGCCCGAGCCCAAGGAAGCAGCTCCCGCCGGTGGTGGTGGCGGCATGCCGGGCATGGGTGGAATGGGTGGCATGGGCGGCATGGGCGGGATGGGGTTCTAAAGCCCCTTTGACGAATCAACATCACGGGCGATCGATCAACGTCGCTCGCCCGTCTTTACCGGTTCTTGGAGCGTTCCCATCGACACGATCCTGCACACCATCCTCCACCTCGACAAGTCGCTCGGCGACTTGGTGGTGAACTACGGCGTGTGGGTCTACGCGATCCTGTTCGCGATCGTCTTTGCCGAGACCGGGCTGGTCGTGACGCCGTTCCTGCCCGGTGACTCGCTGCTCTTCGCCGCGGGTGCGCTCGCCGCGGCCAAGCCCGAAGCGCTGAGCATCTGGCTGGTGCTGCTGCTTCTGATCGCCGCGGCGATCCTTGGCGACGCGGTGAACTACGCGGTGGGCAAGTGGATCGGTCCACGGGTCTTTTGCCGCGACATCGACCCCAACTGCAAACCCACGCTGCTCGAGCGGCTGCTCAACCGCAGGCATCTCGATAAGGCCCACGCCTTCTACGAGAAGTACGGCGGCAAGGCGGTCGTGATCGGCCGCTTCGTCCCCATCGTCCGCACCTTCGTTCCCTTCGTGGCCGGGGCGGGCGCGATGACCTACTCCAAGTTCGCGTTCTACAACGTGGCGGGTGCCCTGCTCTGGGTCGGCCTGTGCACCGGCGCGGGCTATCTCTTCGGCAATATGGCTTTCGTCCAGAAGAACTTCTCGCTGGTGGTGCTGGGCATCATTGTTGTGTCGCTGATCCCGATCGCAGTCGAGTTCTGGATCGCGCACCGTGACGCGAAGGCGCAGAAAGCCGCCACGGAGGGCACGCCCCGCGCGTGATACACCGATGGCGACGCATCAAGCCAACTGCGACATTTGCAACCGCCTCGCGGCCGTCCGCGAGGGGAAGCATCCGTCAGTGATTGCCGAGCTCGACACCGGCTTCGCGGTTCTGGGAGACTCGCAGTTCTTCCGCGGCTACTCGCTTCTGCTCTGCAAGACCCCCGCGACCGAGCTCGACGAACTGCCCAAGGCGATCCGTGTGCGCTTCCTCGAAGAGATGAGCCAGCTCGCCGAGGCGGTCCGCAAGGCTACGGGAGCGTTCAAGCTCAACTACGAGTCGCTCGGCAACCTGGTGCATCATCTGCACTGGCACGTTTTCCCGCGCCGCGAGAGCGACCCCGATCCGAAGGCACCGGTGTGGGGCCAGTTGCCCAAGCCCGGCAGCAACGCCGACACCCAGTCCAAGTTCAACCCGGAGCGTGACCGGGGATTGCTCGAGTCCATCCGCGCGGAGCTTCACGCGATCCGCGCTCGTGCGTAGTTTCGATCGTTACCACACGGACGCACGCGTCCGTGCGAACCAAGTCCACGATTTAGTCCACGAGAAGGAGATTTGAAATGGCCGTGAAACCCCTCGAAGACCGCGTGCTCGTCAAGCCCATCGAGGCCGAGACCAAGACCGCCTCGGGCATCTACCTCCCCGAAGCCTCCAAGGAAAAGCCGGTCAAGGGCGAGGTCATCGCCACCGGCCCCGGCAAGCGCCTCGAGAACGGCAAGCGGGCCGAGATGAGCGTCTCCAAGGGCGACACCGTCGTCTACGGCAAGTACGCCGGCACCGAAGTCGAGATCAAGGGCGTGAAGCACCTCATCCTCCGCGAGTCGGAGCTGTTGGGTGTGATCGAGGGATAAAGCTCAAAGCTCAAAGCAGCAAAGCTCAGATCGAGCCTGCGAGCCGCGAGCCCTGAGTCCTCTCCGTTCCGTCCGATTTGAGCTTTGAGTTTTGAGCCTTTGAGTTTTTCAATCTGAGATTTCGAACAACCTGGAGCATTCCATGTCCACCAAACAACTCATCTTCTCCGACTCCGCCCTTCTCGAAATGAAGCGCGGCGTCGACGCTCTGGCCGACGCGGTGAAGTGCACGATGGGCCCCTCCGGGCGCCACGTCGTCATCGAGAAGACCTACGGCGGACCCCACGTCACCAAGGACGGCGTCTCCGTCTCCAAGGAGATCTCGCTCCCCGCGCCGTTCCAGTCGATGGGCGCGAAGATGGTGAACGAGGTCGCCAAGAAGACTGCCGACAAGGCCGGCGACGGCACCACCGCCGCCACCGTGCTCGCCCAGGCCATCTTCACCGAAGGCCTGCGCCACGTCACCGCCGGCGCCAATCCGGTCCTCTTGCAGCGTGGCATCAACAACGCCGCCCACGCCGCCGCGGACTACATCGACTCCATCGCCATCAAGTGCAAGGGTCGTGAGGACTTCAAGAAGATCGCCACCGTCTCGGCCAACCACGACGCCAGCGTCGGCGACCTGATCGCCGAGGCCATCGACCGCGTCGGCGCCGAGGGCGTTGTCGAGGTCGAGGAAGGCAAGAGTGCGACCACCACGCTCGACTACGTCGAGGGCATGCAGTTCGACAAGGGCTACCTCTCGCCGTACTTCATGACCGACCCCAAGACCGGCGAGTGCGTGCTCGAGGACGCGTACATCCTCATCTACGAGAAGAAGATCAGCAACCTGCCCGATCTGCTCCCGCTGCTGAACAAGACCGTCGCCACCGGCAAGCCGATCCTGCTCATCGCCGAGGAGGTCGAGAACGAGGCCCTCGCGACGCTGGTCGTCAACCGCCTCCGCGGCACGCTGAAGATCGCCGCCGTCAAGGCCCCGGGCTTCGGTGACCGTCGCAAGGCCATGATGGGCGACATCGCAACCCTGACCGGCGGCACGTTCATCGCCGAGGACCTCGGCCGCTCGCTCGAGAGCGTCGAGCTCAACGAGCTCGGCCGCGCCAAGAAGATCGTCATCACCAAGGACGACACGACGATCATCGAGGGCGCCGGCAAGAAGGCCGACATCCAGGCCCGTGCCGCCCAGATCAAGAGCCAGCACGACAAGTCCACCAGCGACTACGACCGCGAGAAGCTGATGGAGCGCCTCGCCAAGCTGACCAGCGGCGTGGCCATCATCAACGTCGGCGGCGCCACCGAGATCGCGATGAAGTCCACCAAGGACCTCGTCGACGACGCCCTGCACGCCACCCGCGCCGCGGCCAAGGAGGGCTACGTGCCCGGCGGCGGCGTCGCGCTGCTCCGTGCTCAGGACGCGATCCTCAAGGGCGCTTCCAAGGCCAAGGGTGATGAGAAGATCGGCTTCGACATCGTCGCCAAGGCGGTCGAGGCCTGCGCGATGCAGATCGCCGAGAACGCCGGCTTCGATGGCGACCTCGTCGTCGAAAAGGTCAAGGAAGGCGGCAAGGGCGGTACGTCGTTCGGCTTCAACGCCGCCACCGGCGAGTACACCGACCTGGTCAAGGCCGGCATCATCGACCCCGCCCTCGTCGCCAAGACCGCGCTCATCAACGCGGCCAGCGTCGCGGGCCTGATGCTCACCACCGACGTGCTCATCACCGACCTCAAGGAAGACACCGCCGTCGAAACCGGCGCAACCGCCTGAGTGTCAGGCACTGGGCACTAGGCGTTTGGCACTAGTGCAGCACACAAACTTCCGAGCCCGGTCGTGAAAGCGCACGGGCTCGATTTGGAACACGGAGCATCACCAACTCGTTTCGTTGGCGAGCCACTCGTGTGGCTCTTTCATGCCGACGGAGTAAAGGGAGTGTTTCCGTCTGGTGTTTGGTCAGACCTTGATGCGGCGGAGTCGTGGATTCAGTCGAATAGCGCGACAGGCATTCTGTCCGCGTACGTGATGAATGAGTCGGCGGCGGCGAGCAACAGGCGTCTCGGCCTGCTCAAATCAGGTAAGCCTCACAAACGCGAGGATCTGTTTACGACGGCTGTCGATCATCGTCACTATCAGCAGGGGCAAGCTCTTATCCAGTCGCCTTCAGCTCATGGGATTTCGAGCACCCGTTCATCCCAGGAAGTTCCAAATCGGCCATCCGCCACAAAGTACCAGTGCCTTTGCTGTTCGGAGTATTCGCTGGATTCGGTGGAGAAGTACGACATCTGTAGAAAATGCGGTTGGGAAGATTGCCCGGAATCCAATAACGCACCCGATCAAGGCATCTCGCCGAACTACGTGAGTCTGACTGCAGCGAGATCGATCGTAGAGAGATTTGGAGCGGCCGCCGCTAGTCAAGTGAATCGCGCTGGTGGCCTGACGTTGCTCGACCTTGAATCGATGTCCACAAAGCAGATCGCCGACCTGAAGAGCTTGGACGCCTAATGCCCACCACCCGCGACTACTACGAAGTTCTTGGCGTGGCAAAGACCGCCGACGCGGAGGAGATCAAGCGCTCCTACCGCCGCCTGGCGATGAAGTACCACCCCGATCGCAACCCCGGCGACGCCGAGGCCGAGGCGAAGTTCAAGGAAGCCGCCGCGGCGTACGAGGTCCTCGCCGATCCCGAGAAGCGCAAGCTCTACGACCAGTACGGCCACGACGGCCTGCGCCAGGCCCAGGGCCCGGCCGCTCACGACTTCAGCCGCATGAACGTCGAGGACATCTTCTCGATGTTCAACGACATCTTCGGTGGTGGGGGCGGCGGGGGACAAGGTGGCTTCGGCGGCGGTGGTGGCCGACGGGTCGCCCGTGGCTACGACCTCGAGACCGAAGTTGAGCTTTCGCTCGAAGAAGTCGACAAGGGCGTCGAACGCGATGTCGAGTTCACCCGCCTCGATGTCTGCGACACCTGCACTGGCAGCGGCGCGAAGAAGGGCTCGGCTCCGATCAAGTGCCCGACCTGCGGCGGCCAAGGCAAGGTGCAGCAGACCGGCTTCGGCGGCATGTTCCGCATGGTCACGGCCTGCCCCGCCTGCCGCGGTCGTGGCCAGGTGATCAAGGACTTCTGCGATGCCTGCAAGGGCAAGGGCCGCACGCCCCGCAAGCGGAAGATCAGCGTCAAGATCCCGCCCGGCGTGAGCGATGGCCAGGCGGTGCGCGTTGCCGGCGAGGGCGAGCCCCCGCCGCAGGAATTGTCACCGGGCGGCGAAGGAATGCGTGGCGACCTGCACGTCGGCATCCGCGTGAAAGAGCACGAACTCTTTCAGCGCGACGACGACAATCTCGTGCTCGACATGCCCATCTCGTTCGCTCAGGCCGCCCTCGGCGCCGAGATCGACGTTCCGACGCTCAACGGCAAGTCCAAGCTCACGATCCCCAAGGGCACTCAGGCCGGCACCGCGTTCCGCATCGAGGACGAGGGCCTGCCCAACCTCCGCAGCGGCCGCAAGGGCGATTTGATCGTCGGCGTCCGGGTTGAAGTGCCGAAGAAGATGACGAAGGCGCAGGAGAAACTTCTACGTGAGTACGCCGCGAGCGAAGATCAGACCGTGATGCCTGAAACGCAGGGATTCTGGAAGAAGGTCAAGGATCTGATGGGCGGGTAGGAGTGGGAAGGGGTGAGGTGTGAGGACTGAAGGCTGGGTTAGGACATCCAAAGTGCCTTGATTTGCTGTTTGCCCCTTCGCCATTTGCAATTCGATCGAGGTCTCCCCTGTTCTGGAAGCGTGGTAAGAAACCCATGAACGCGAACACCGACCACAACTCCGGCGGCCAGACGCCCCCACCCAATCAACCCGACGACGAGATCCCTCAGCACGAGTGGGACATCTCGGATGCCGCCCCGCTGGAGGGTGGAGGTAGCGGCGCGTCGAGCGAGCTCCAAGCCAAGGTGACCAAGCTCGAGCAAGACCTCGCCGAGGCCAACAGCCGCGCGCTCCGTGCGATGGCCGACTTCCAGAATTATCAGAAGCGATCACTCATGAACGAGTCGATCGCCAAGGCCAGCGGCGTCGCCGGCGTTGTCACCGGCGTCGTCACCGTGCTCGATCACTTCGATCTCGCGCTCCAGCAGGACGCGACCAAGGTCACCGCCGAGCAGCTCATCGGTGGCGTGAAGGTCATTCGCGAAGAACTCATCCGCGTCCTGCAGCTCCACGGCGTCGGCATCGTCAATCCCAAACCCGGCGATGACTTCGTCCCCGGCATCCACGAAGCGATTATGCAGCAGCAGTCAGACGGCATCGCCCCCGGCAAGGTCGTGGCAACGTTTCAGGCCGGCTACACCCTCGCCGGCGGAGCCGCTGGCGGCGGCGAACGCGTCCTCCGTCCAGCCAAGGTCAGCGTCGCACCGAGCGCCTGACGCTCACGATTCCATGATGCCTTGATTTGCCCATTTGCCTATTTGCCATTTGCGATTTGGTGCTCCCATGCCCACCTACGACTACCACTGCACCGCCTGCGACCACGCCTTCGAGGAGTTCCAGTCCATGACGGCTCCTCTGCTCAAGAAGTGCCCCAAGTGCGGCAAGAACAAGCTCGAACGCCTCATCGGCACCGGCGCCGCTCTCATGTTCAAGGGCAGCGGCTTCTACATCACCGATTACCGCTCCGATTCTTACAAGAAGAGTGCCGAGGCCGACAAGCCCGCCAGTGAAAGCAAGTCCGAGAGCAAGTCCGAAAGCAAATCGGACAGCAAGCCCGCGAGCACCAGCGAGAGCAAGCCCGACAAACCGTCGAAGCCCGCCGCCGACAAGCCCAAGAAGAAGCCCGCGGCCAAGGACTGAGCGAACGCCTTCCCACGAGACCAACCATGGCGATCATCGGCCACGGCATCGACATCACCAGCGTGGACCGCATCCGCGAGATGATCGCCGATCACGCCGATCGCTTTCTGCACCGCGTCTTCACCGAAGCCGAGCGAGCCTCCGCCGCCGCCCACGCCAGCACCGAGCGTCGCGTGGAGCATTTCGCCGGCCGCTTCGCCGCCAAGGAAGCCGGGCTCAAGGCCATCGGCACCGGCTGGCGCGACGGCATCGCGTGGACCGACGTCGAGGTCGTCAACGAGCCCTCGGGCATGCCCTCGCTTCGCTACCACAACAAGGCGAAAGAGATCGCCGACCAGCTCGGCACGCAGCGCACCCACATCAGCATCAGCCACGCCGCGGGCGTGGCGATGGCTTCGGTCATTCTTGAATCGTGAGCACGCTGCGCGTCGTCGCGGAGCGTGCGATCACTCGCCCTGCGTCGTCATCACGCGAGCGTCCGCTCCCAGCTTGGTGCGGGCCGCGTCGGCCGCCTGCCGGGTCGTGAATCGATCCACGCGCACCGCGTACACCAGCGCACCCGCCGAGTTCTTGGTCTGCACGATGCGGGGCGTCGCCAATCCCGCCGCTTGGGCACGGGCGCGATAGCGGTCGGCCTGCACCTGGGCCCGCTGGAAGCTGCCGAAGGCGCCGAGCTGCACGGTGAAGCCGCCGGTACCGGCCTTGTTCAGGCCCGTCACCGCCGCGATGCGGTCGCTGATCAAGACCTTCAGCGTGCTGTCGTTCTGCACCTGCGTCTGGGCCTTCTCGTACATCGCCTTGGCGTCACTCGTGCGCCCCTGGGCCCGCAATGCATCGCCCCCGTAGAGCGATGCCCGCGCCGCCTCGTCGCCGCTCAGCTTGTTGCTCGCATCGGTCAGCAGTTCCGACGCCTCGCCGTGTCGGTTGCCCTCGTACGCGAGCAGCCCGACCTGGGCCGATGCCTTGCCCGACACCGTCTGATCCCCGCTTTTGGTGAGCGGGCGCAAGATGCGTTCGGCCTCGTCGTTCTTGTTGAGGGCCGCGGCGGACAACCCCGCGATCAACGCCGCCTGCTCACGCTGCACGCTCGAGCCTTCGGTCTGGGCCTCCATCGCCGCTTTGTACGCGTCGGCGTACTGGCGATTCTCGTACAGCGTCTTGTAGTCCTTCGAGCCGGTCTTGCTCGAAGACGAGCAACCCGTCACCAGCAGCGCGGCGGCGAGCAAAGCAGTGGCGGACATCCGTTGAAGCGTCTGGAGCATCGCAAAGTCCTTGGCCCCGCGTCGTGGCCCTCGGCCAATCGTGCCCGGCCCGCACGCGGGAAGTGCGGTACCTTATCGGCTCGCCGGAGCGGAGTTCGTTCCTTTCCGCCGCTTCCAAGCGTGCCGCCGCCCTCGGGCAATTGCTTGATGCTAATCCTGTCGACGCATTTCCCAGAAAGGCCCTCGTGAGCGTTCATTCCGCGATCCTGAAGCAACTGCTGCTGCACCCGCGATCGGTCGCCCTGACCGACGACCGCCGCACCACCCGCAACATCGAGCTGGTGGTAGGGGCCTCGCACATCGCCTCCAAGATCGACAGCGTGAACCGCACCGACACCGTCGGCATCATGCTCCCTACCAGCGGCGCGTTCCCCGCCGCCGCCCTCGCGGGCTTCTCCCTCGGCCGCACGCTCGTCCCGCTCAACTACCTTCTCAAGCAAGACGAACTCCAGTACGTCCTCGACGACTGCGGCACCGACACGCTGGTCACCGTCAAGCCCATGCTCGAGCACCTGGGTTACACGCCCCGCTGCAAGAACATCGTCTTGCTCGACGAGCTCGACTTCTCCGGCTTCCCCGATCTTCGCTGGCCCGCCAGCAAGGAAGACGACGATCTCGCCGTGCTCCTGTACACCAGCGGCACCAGCGGCAAGCCCAAGGGCGTGATGCTCACGCACGGCAACATCCTCGCCAACATGCGGCAGATCGAGCACTGGGTCGACTTCAGTCGCGCGGATTCCATGCTGGGCGTCCTGCCCCAGTTCCACTCCTTCGGCATGACGGTGCTCACGTTCCTGCCGCTCGTGATCGGTATCAAGGCCGTCTACACCGCCAAGTTCATCCCGCAGAAGATCATCCGCCTCATACGTGAGCATCGCCCGACCGTCATGGTTGCGATTCCTTCCATGTACAACGCGTTGCTGTCGGTCAAGGACGCCCACGCCGACGACTTCGCCTCGCTCCGCTATATCGTCTCAGGTGGTGAGCCGTTGCCCGAGGCCGTGCTCGAGAAGTACCGCGAGCGCTTCGGCGTCACCATCAACGAGGGCTACGGCCTGACCGAAACCTCGCCCGTCACCAACTGGTGCCGCCCGCACGAATTCCGCCTCGGCTCCGTCGGTCGCCCGCTTCCGGAGATCGATCAACGCATCATCGACACCGCCACCGGCCGCTCGCTCCCGCCCAACACCGACGGCGAAGTCTGGATCAAGGGCCCCAACGTCATGCGGGGCTACTTCAATCTGCCCGACGAAACCACCAAGTGCATGACGCCGAATGGCTTCTTCCGCACCGGCGACATCGGCCGCCTCGACGACGACGGCCACCTGCACATCACCGGCCGCCTGAAGGAAATGCTCATCGTCGGCGGCGAGAACGTCTTCCCCCGCGAGATCGAGGAAGTGCTCGAGAAGCATCCATCCGTGAACGCCGCCGGCGTGGTGGGGCTGATGGACCCCGTCCGCGGCGAACTGCCGCTGGCCTTCGTTGAGATGCGAGACGGAGCCGCGTTCGATAGACAAACCCTGATCACGCACTGCCGCGCGAGCCTCGCGGGGTACAAAGTGCCGACCGATATCCGTGTGATGGAGGCCCTGCCCCGCAACGCCACCGGGAAAGTCATGCGTCGCGAGCTGAAGAAACTGGCCTCCGAAAAAATCTGAACTCGGCAGTCGAAAGCGCGGGTGGTGAGCCGTCCTTGAAGGGGCTCGATCGAAACCGAGCCCAACACTTCCAAGGAGCTTGCCATGCAGTATGCCGTGATCGTGTACGAAACCGACCGAGACTTCGATCTGCGTTCCAACCCCGCCACCGCCCCTCAGTACATGGCCGCGTACGGCGCGTACAGCAAGGCGTTGACCGACGCCGGCATCGCCCGCGGCGGGGCCGGCCTGCTGCCCACCGCCACCGCGACGACCCTCCGTCTCCGCGACGGCAAGCGTCAAGTGCAGGACGGTCCGTTTGCCGACACCAAGGAGCGCTTGGGCGGCTTCTTCCTGATTGAGGTTCCGGATCTGGACACCGCGCTCAATTGGGCCGCCAAGTGCCCGAGCGCGTCCAGCGGCAGCGTCGAAGTCCGTCCGGTTCTGCCGCCGCCCCCGCGATGAACCCCGATCCCGCACACGCCGCTGTCGAACGCGTCGCCCGGGCGTCTTACGGACGCCTGGTGGCGTTTCTCGCGCGGCGTACGGGCGACGTGCAGTCGGCGGAGGACGCCATCGCCGACGCGTTCGCAGCGGCGCTTCGGACTTGGCCCAGCGATGGTGTACCCGACAAGCCCGAGGCGTGGCTGCTGCGATCTGCTCACAACCGCGTCATCGACGCGGCACGGCGTGACAGCGTGCGAGACGCCGCCATGCCCGAACTCGCCCGACTCGCCCAACACGCGATCACGATGGCCGAGACCAGCGACACCTTCCCCGACGAACGGCTCGCGATGCTCTTCGCGTGTGCTCATCCGGCGCTGGATGCGAGCGTGCACACGCCGCTGATGCTCCAGGCGGTGCTGGGTCTTGATGCCGACGCCATCGCCAGCGTGTTTCTGGTGGCACCTTCGGCGATGGGGCAGCGGCTGGTGCGGGCTAAGCAGAAGCTCCGACAGACCGGCATCCGCATCGAGATCCCCGACGCCGATGAGCTCGACGGGCGACTCGAAGCGGTGCTCAGCGCGATCTACGCGGCGTACACCGCCCGCTACAACGACGCCGGTTCACTCGACCCGATATCGGGCGGCATCGGTCTGGAAGCGATCGAGCTCGCGAGGTTGATGGGCGTGTGGATGCCGCAAGAGCCCGAAACGCTGGGGCTGCTCGCGTTGCTCCTGTACTGCGAGGCGAGGTCCCGCGCCCGCCGCGGCGTGTCGGGCGAGTATGTGCCCCTGGATTCGCAGGACACGACACGCTGGGATCGTGCGATGATCGGCGAGGCGGAGAGGTTGCTCACACGGGCCGCGCAGTCCGCCATCGCGGGCCGCTTCCAACTCGAAGCGGCCTTGCAATCGGCGCATGTGCACGCACGGTTGGAGGGTCGGATCGACCATGACGCGGTGCTGCGCCTCTATGCGATCCTGCTCGAGACCGCACCATCCATCGGAGCCGCGGTGGGGCAGGCTTCGGCCATCGCCGCGGCGCACGGTCCTGCCGCGGGCTTGCGGTCGCTCGAAGCCTTCGGCTCGGACTGTGATTCGTACCAACCCGCGTGGGCGCTGCGTGCCGATCTGCTGCGGCAACTCGGCCGACATGCCGAAGCCGAGGCGGCGTACAACCGCGCCGCCGGCCTCAGCGACGATCCCGCCGTACGACAGTTCTTGCTCGCTCGCGCCGCCACGTGCGGGTCATCGAGCCCCTGAACACGATCAGCCAAATGCCTTCTTGTAGTCCGCCAAGAACTTCTCGATGCCGATGTCCGTCAGCGGGTGCTTCATGGCACCGGTGATCACGCTGAGCGGACAGGTCGCCACGTCGGCGCCGATCATCGCGCAGTGCAGGAGGTGGTTGCTGTGGCGCACCGATGCGGCGAGGATCTTGGTCTTGTAGCCGTAGTTGTCGTAGATGGTGCGGATCTGGCGGATGAGCTCCATGCCGTCCTCGCCCACGTCGTCGAGGCGACCGATGAAGGGCGAGACCAGGAACGCGCCCGCCTTGGCGACCATCATCGCCTGGAGCGACTGGAAGCAGAGCGTCATGTTGGTCTTGATGCCCTTGTCCGACATCGCCTTGCAGGCCTTGAGACCCGGGGCCGTGCTTGGCAGCTTCACGACGATGTTGGGCGCGATCTTGGTGTGCTCGAGCCCTTCCTTCATCATGCCCTCGTAATCGAGCGCGATGACCTCGGCCGAGACCGGACCCTTCACGACCTTGCAGATCTCCTCGAGCCGCTTGGCGTAGGGCACTTTCTCCTTCGCGATGAGCGACGGATTGGTCGTCACCCCGTCGAGCACGCCCATGTCGTGGGCCTGCTTGATCTCTTCGAGGTTCGCGGTGTCGATGTAAATTTCCATCCGTGGCTCCAAGGGAAAGGGCCAAATGGCAGAGAGCCAAAGGGCCAAATGGGGAAGGGAATCTCGCGCAGTTTATCCGCGGATCTCGGCGATCACTTCGACCTCCACCGGGGCCCCGCGGGGCAGGCTCGGGGCACCCACCGCGGCTCGCGCGTGCTTGCCCGCGTCGCCGAAGACCGCCTGGAACAATTCGCTCGCACCATTCGCGATCTTGGGGTGATCGGTGAATTTCTCGTCACACGCCACAAAGACGCCGACGCGGACGATCTGTGACACGCGGTCGAGACTTCCCAGGTGCTGACGCAACGCGGCTAGCGCGTTTAACCCGCACTGGCGGGCGCATTCCACCGCTTTGTCGGGAGCGACCTCGTGGCCCACGCGGCCGGAGGCGATCATCTGGCCGTCCTTCATCGGAATCTGACCCGCCACGAAGGCCATCGTGCCAGCGACCTTGACCGGCACATACGCCGCCACCGGCGGCACGGGGTTGGGCAATTCGATCCCGAGTTCCTTCAATCGTTGTTCCGGCGTGCTCATGCAAGTCCTTCTCTTGTGCCCTGTTCCACAGCCGCGGGCCTTTGAGCCTGTAGATCCTTCGGGTCTGCTTTCCACGAAGCGCCGCATACCCTGCGTTCTGGACATTCTACCGAAACCCGAACTCGAGAGGAGGCTGCCAAAGACTGCAGGCGGACGCCCCGGATCCCGCTTCCATATCCGTCGGATGTTCGGAACCGTTTTCTGGCGTTCTCGAATAGTCCGGTGTATCCTTCGGTGCCGGGGTGTTCACCCTCGGTGACAATTCGAGTTCGAACTTGTTTGTTCGTATTTGGCAGGGCGCGTGCGGCATGGCTCTGGGTCAGGCAATCTGATCACGCACCGTTCTCATCGAGGTCTGTTTGACCTCTCCTTGTTCTCGCCGGGCTCATCGCCCCTGACGCGAGCGACCTGCCGACATCCTGGACGCCCTCTCGCCGCGACCGTTTCGGGTCGTGACGGCCCTCCGCACCGATCCGTCGAAGGGGCAAGCATCGATGTCGCGATGCAGCGTTCGCTGTGTCGCCAGGTCCACCGTCGGCCGTCGAACAAGGTCGAAGCGGGATGTGCCCGCTTCAGGAGAATCACATGAAGTCTCGTAAGTCCGGCTTTACTCTCATCGAGTTGCTGGTCGTGATCGCGATCATCGCGCTCTTGATCGGCATCCTGCTCCCCGCCCTCGGCAAGGCCCGCGCCGCCGCCCGCCAGCTCAAGGACGGCACGCAGGTCCGCGGCATCCAGCAGGGCATGGTCACCTGGGCCGGCAACAACCAGGATAACTATCCGCTGCCCAGCATCCTCGACACCAACGACACGATCCCGGGCATCACCTCGAACACCACCGCCACTGCGAAGGAGAAGTTCAAGAAGGACCTTCCTCGCTACATGATCTCGATGATGATCTACAACGGCCAGTTCGGTCCCGAGCTGTGCGTGAGCCCCGCCGAGGCCAACGGCTCCATCAAGATCAACGGCCAGTATCAGTACTCCAACCCCGAGGCCGTTGCTACTGCCAAGCGTGCGCAGGCCATCCTCGACCCCTCGTTCGCCTGCTACGGCAGCGAGGGTCCGGGCGGCGACTTCGCTATCCCCGGCGCCGGTGGTGCCGGCGCCGGCGCTCCGTCCGCTGGCTTCTCCTACGCCATCTCGCCCCCGATCGGCGGTCGCCGCTCGATCTGGCAGAGCACCTTCGACGGCACGCAGGTCGTCATCGGTAACCGCGGCCCCTGGTTTGAGCTCCAGAACGCGGGCTGGACTCTCTCGAAGACTGCCAAGGGCTCGCCGAGCATTCCCAACGCCAGCGCCTCGAACACCCTGCTGATCCACGGCGCTCGCACCTCGTGGGAAGGCAACCTCGCTCGCAACGACGGCTCGGTCAACTTCGAGACCCGTCCTGATCCCGAGAACATCCCGATCCTGTTCGCCACCGCGCAGGCCGGTCAGAACGTTCCGAAGTTTGACAACGTCTTCGCCAACGAGGACGAGTCGGGCAACGGTCAGACCTACAACGCGGCCACGGAAGACCTGCTCACAACCACGACCAACACCGCGACCAACACCGCGGGTCGTCGCAACAACTACCTCCGCTGCTACGGCGGTGGTGGTGGTACCACAGCGACCTACTCCAACTTCAAGGTCAACGGCACCACCGGTATCGTCGAGGGCCTGAACGACTTCTGGTGGGACTAATTGCTTCGGTCCTATTCTGTCAAGCTTGAACAGCCGGGCCCGAAAGGGCCCGGTTTTTTACTGCTTCAGTCAGGTCGAAGTTGCGGATCCGGAGGGAGGCCTGAGACTCCGCAGTGACTCGCGAGCCCTACGCGTGCCTCAGCTCAACGCAGCCCGGCGATGAAACGCTCCAGCCGATCCACACCCTTATTGATCTGGTCGACCGAGCACGCGAACGAGATGCGGACGCACTTGTTCCCGCAGCCGCCGAAATCCTCACCGGGCACGAACGCAACGAATTGCTCGGCCAGCAGCGCCTCGCAGAAGTCCATCGCGCTGTTGATCTTCCGTCCCGGGGTGCCGTTGCCGCCGGCCGACGTCTTGCCGAAGTGTGCCGAGACATCGGGGAAGGCGTAAAACGCGCCGGTCGGCTTGGGGCACTTCAGACCTGGTACCCGCTGCAAGCGGGCGTAGATCACCTCGGCCCGCTCCGCAAAGGCTTGACGCATCTTCTCGACCTCGGGCGCCGTCGAAGACAGCGCGGCACGGATCGCCGGGTAGGTGAAGCTCGTGATGTTCGTCGACATCTGACCCTGCAGCACGCCGATGGCATCGATGAACTTCTTGCCAAAGGCTCCCGAGCCCGCGGCGTAGCCGATGCGCCATCCGGTCATGGCGTACGCCTTCGACAGGCCGTTGACCGTGATGGTGCGATCTGCGATCTCCGGGATCGAGCCGATCGAGAAGTGAGCGATACCTCCGTAGGTGATCTTCTCGTACAGCTCGTCGGAGATGACGACCATGTTGGGCGCGACGGTCCTGGTCATCTCGATCACGACCTGTGCGAGTGCCTTGAGCTCCGCGGGGGAGTACATCGTGCCGCACGGGTTGCTGGGTGAGTTGAGCATCAAGAGCCGCGTGTTGGGGTTGATGGCCTTCCTGAGCTGCTCGGGCGTGATCTTGAAATCGCCCGCGGCGTCGGTCTGCAGCTCGACCACCTTGCCGCCGGCGATCTCGATCATGGGGACATATGACACCCACGCCGGCACGGGCAGGATCGCCTCCTGCGGCGGCTGGCCGGGCGCGGGGAAATCGAACAGGCACTGGCAGGCGACAAAGAGCGAGTACTTGCCTCCCGCACTGATAGCGATGTGATCCGCGGTCGTCGGGATGTTGTTTTCCGTCACCAGCTTGTCCGCGATCGCCTTACGGGTCTCGGGGTCGCCCAATGTCGGCATGTACTTGGTCATGCCCTTGTTGAGCGCGGCGATCGCGGCGTCCTTCACCACCTGGGGCGTGTCGAAGTCCGGCTCGCCCGCGGCGAAGCTGAGCACATCCAGCCCCTGGGCCTTCATGTTCTTGGCCCGGTTCATGAACGCGACCGTCACCGAGGGCTTCAGCTCGGCGACCCGCTTGGAGACCGTGAGACCCGCGGCAGAACCAGTGGACATGGCGATTCCTCCCGCTGGAGCGTAGCGGGGTGCGACGCGGGTCTTCCACGTGGAAACCCATTTCACCGCGGAGCACGCGGAGAACGCAGAGCAACGCGGCGGACTAAAAGGCGATTTACCACAGAGATCACAGAGATCACGGAGCAGATACAAGTCTGACGGCTCAACGCGTCGATCGGATACGCGGACGGATGCCCTTCGATGTCCCAAAGTCCCGCTCTTTCTCCGTGATCTCCGTGATCTCCGTGATCTCTGTGGTCAATTGTCTTCTCTGCCTCTGCGTTCTCCGCGTCCTCCGCGGTGAACTGCCTTCCCTCACATCCCCGCGATGACATCCAACAGCCACGGGGCGAACGCCGTCTTGTGCAGCATCCCCGGCGTGTCGATCGAGCGGGTCTTGGTGAACACCGTCGCCCGGATCGTCTCGGCGTCCATGGTTTCGAGTTCGTTGGCCACGATCGCGTCGACGCGTTTGCGCTCGAGCTTGCTCTTGGCCGACTCCACCAGCCGGTCGCGGGGCTCGAGCGCGAAGCCGATGAGCCGCTGCCCCTCGCGGCGGTTGCTCCCGAGTTCCGCGAGCAGGTCGGGGGTAGCCTCCAGTTCCAGGGTCAGCCCCGCCGCGGCACGCTTGATCTTGCCGTCGGTCTGGACGGCCTTGGGGCGATAGTCCGCCACCGCCGCCGCCATGATGACGACATCGGCCGAGGGCCCGTGCTCTTTCAGCAGCGCCTGCAGGTCGGAGGTGGTTCGAAACCGCGAGGTCCGCACCCCCGCCGGCGCTTCGGCGCACACCGGGCCCAGCAGCAAGGTGACGTCCGCGCCCCTGGCCAACGCCTCGCGGGCGAGCGCGATCCCGAGCTTCCCGGACGAGCGATTCCCCAGAAATCGCACGGCGTCGATCGGCTCGTGGGTCGGCCCCGCGGTGATGAGGATGCGTTGGTCCATGTCGCTCTTTCGATGCCGCTGCGGGCCGGACTCGTCGGGTGCCCGGGCGCCCGCCGAACTTCCGCTTCCCCCGCACGCCCCCTCGCCCTGAATGCTACTCTTTCGGACCTTTGCGGCCGTTCGGTCTTGGATGGGACTTTGCCCGAACCGAGAACGCCGCGGCCGCGAAAGGAAGGGGCCACGCCCTTGCTCGTGGACGGTATCTGTTTGACTCGTGGTTTGGGTCTTCCGGGGAGGGACGCGAGAGAACGATCCCGAGTATCTTCTATTCGACGCGCGGCGTCGAATGTCTGGCTGTCACTCCCGCGGCCCTTGCCGCGGATTGCTCGCGAGGCTTGATCACGAATGGCCCGATCGCGAAAGAAACTCGGTGAGATCCTGGCGGAGTGGGGCGTTGTCAGCAAAGACGCCGTCGAGAAGGCCGTGGCTGGTGCCAAGGGCACCGGCAAGCGCCTGGGTGACGTGCTCATCGAGCAAGGGCTCGCCAAGGAAGAGCAGGTCTCCAAGGCCCTCGCCACCCAGTTCGGTTACGAGTTCTTTGACCCCGCGGCCAGCGGCAACGCGGCCAAGGTCGACCTCAAGCTCATCCCCGAAGACCTGGTCAAGAAGCATCAGATTCTCCCGCTCAGCAAGGTCAGCGGGCGTCTCAAGCTCGTGGTTCACGATCCGCTCGATCTCGAGCTGGTCGACATGCTCCGCTTCCGCCTCAACTGCGAGATCGAGCCCCTGCTCGCCCCACGCTCGGCGATCAAGCGGTTCATCGAGGGCGGCGGCAGCAGCGGTGCGGCGGCCGCGGCCAAGCCCGATCCGGGCAAGTCGCTGGTCACGTCCTCCATCGATAAATCGGTCGACAAGTCGGTCGACAAGTCCATCGACGTCGCCAGCGAAGACGCCCCGATCGTCAAGCTGTGCAACCGCATCCTTGTTGAAGCGGTGAAGATGCGGGCTAGCGATATCCACATCGAACCGATGGGCGACCGCGTCCGTCTGCGCTACCGCATCGACGGCGTCTGCATCGAGCGCGACAATCTGCCCAAGCGCATGCAGAACGCGGTGCTCAGCCGCTTCAAGCTGATGTCGGCGATGAACATCGCCGAGAAGCGCGTGCCGCAGGACGGCCGCATCAAGATCCCGGTCGACGATGTCTTCGTCGACTTCCGCGTCTCAGCGTGCCCCGCCTACCACGGCGAGTCGGTGGTGCTCCGTATTCTGCGTCCCGACAGCGTCCGTATCGGTCTGGCGAACTTGGGCTTCGAGGTCGACAACCTCACCCAGTTCAACAAGATCATCCGTCGTCCCAACGGCATCTTCCTGGTCACCGGCCCCACCGGCTCGGGCAAGACCACCACGCTCTACACCGCGCTCGACATCCTCAACCGCCCCGACAAGAAGATCATCACCGCCGAGGACCCGGTCGAATACAACTTCGACGGCATCAACCAGTGCCAGGTGAAGGAGCACATCGGGCTCACCTTCAGCGCCATCCTCCGCTCGATGCTGCGTCAGGCCCCCAACATCATCCTCGTCGGCGAAATCCGCGACAAGGAAGTGGCCGAGATCGCGATTCAGGCCGCCCTGACGGGCCACTTGGTGTTCAGCACCCTGCACACCAACGACGCTCCCAGCGCGATCACCCGTCTAATCGACATGGGCGTGAAGCCGTTCCTGGTGGCCAGCTCGATCCAGGCCGTGATGGGTCAGCGCCTCATCCGCATCAACTGCAAGCAGTGCAACGCGCCCTACCCCTTCGAGCAGATGGACCCCAAGTACCTCAAGCTCGTGGGCATCACCGACGAGGAAGCCAAGAGCGGCAAGCTCATGAAGGGCACCGGCTGCGACAACTGCGTCAGCACCGGCTACCGCGGCCGCCGCGGCATCTATGAACTCATGCAGATGAACTCGACGATCCGCGAGCTCGCCTTCAACCTCGCGACCGTCGCCGAGCTGCGGAAGGCCGCCCTCGCCAACGGCATGCGTCCCCTGGTGACCGACGGCAAGATCAAGTGCATGAACGGCATGACCACCCCCGACGAGGTTGCCTCGGTGGCTCAGGTCGATGTGGATAACAAGTAAGCAGAGGCGCTGGGCTCTAGGCACTTGGCACTAGGGTCCGGAGTTCGAGTCCGATGCCAAGTGAGCGTGCGTGTCGTATCCGAATGTCTTCCACTAGCGCCCGGCGGCTAGTGCCCAGTGCCTGAGGTTCCTATGTCCACGATGCAGATCGATCGTCTCCTCGACACCGTCGTCAAGCAGGGCGCCAGCGACTTGCACCTGACGGTCGGCCGCCCGCCCACCATCCGCCTCCACGGCCACCTCCGCAACCTCGCCACCAAGGTCCTCGACTCCGACGACATGGTCTCGCTCATGAAGGCCATCACGCCCGAGCGCAACCAGCAGGAACTCCAGGAAGAAGGCGGCACCGACTTCGGCTTCGCCTACGGCGAGGCCGCCCGCTTCCGCGTCTCGGTCTTCCGCCAGCGCGGCGACCTGGCCATCGTCTTGCGCCAGATCCCCAACCGCCTGCTGACCTTCGAGCAGATCGGCCTGCCGGCGATCTGCCAGGAGCTGATCCGCCGCCCCCGCGGCATGTTCCTCGTCACCGGCCCCACCGGTTCGGGTAAGACGACCTCGCTGGCGACCATGATCGACTTCATCAACATGACCATGGACCGCCACCTGGTCACGATGGAAGACCCGATCGAGTATTACCACAAGCACAAGAAGTCGATCGTCAACCAGCGCGAAGTCGGCAACGACGTCCCCAGCTTCGCCGAGGCCCTCCGCCGCGTGCTGCGTCAGGACCCCGACGTGATTCTGGTCGGCGAAATGCGCGACCTCGAGACCATCGAGGCCGCCGTCCGAGCCGCCGAAACTGGCCACTTGGTCTTCGGCACCCTGCACACCACCGGTGCCGCCAAGACCATCGACCGTCTGGTCGACGCCTTCCCGGTCACCCAACAGAACCAGATCAGGGTGCAGCTCTCAACCGCCCTGATCTGCGTCCTCAGCCAGCAGCTCCTCAGCCGCGTCGATCAGCCCGGCATGGTGGCGGCGTACGAGTTCCTGGTGGTCACCCCGGCCATCGCGAACCTCATCCGCGAAGGCAAGACCTTCCGCATCGACTCGGCAATTCAGACCGGCAAGAAGTTCGGCATGCAGCTCCTGGACGACCACCTCTGGTCGCTCTACATGGGCGGCAAGATCTCCGCCGAAGAGATGATCGACAAGTCCAAGAACCCGGCCGATCTGCGCGACAAGGTCCACAAGCTCGGCCGCACTATCGGACGCACGGACCTCGACGAGGACGATGACATTGGCAAGGCCTGAGCCCGCCAATATAGTCAAAAAATGCAGTGTCGCATCACTCAAAGCCTTGAATTGCAAGGCTTCGAGTGGAACTGGGGCTTGCAACCCGCGAATCGGACGGTACGCTGTGCAGCTTCGGTGGATGTGCTGATCCGCGGCCGACGTCGGCTCGGAACCAGGCATCACCGAAGTCCTCGCCGGTGCTGTGGAACTGGCAACCGATAGGGTGTTCGTCCGGTGGGCGCGACGCGCGTGGAACTGCAAGGTCTGAGTGCTGGTCGGTGGGGGGTCTGGGTCTCGTGGGACGGGTCTCAGGACGGGGTACTTGGGACGGGGTGCAGGGTTCCGCGGCGAGCGACGCGCAGGTTTGGATGCGGGCGGCTTGCGTCACAAGACGCGAGCGAGTCAGGCGAACACCATCGGAAAGCAGGTTCCCGGACCTTCGCGTGACGACGCGTGAGGTTCGAAAGCAGTGTCGGCAGGCGCACCGCGATCCGGGTTGTTCGGGTTCCTCCGGGATCCGACGGTTCGGAGGGCGGGGCCGCCGAGAGCGGCGGAGTTCCGCAGGAGTCATCATGGCGCTCGACCCCTCAGAGATGAAAGGCCGCAAGCTCGGCCGTGTGCTCACCAAGCTGGGCAAGGTGACCCGTGACCAGGTGCACGAAGCGCTGGCGATCCAGCAGACCCGCAAGGTGAAGCTGGGCCAGTTGCTGGTTGAGCTGAACTACTGCACCCAGCGGGACGTGCTCGAGGCCCTCGCGGGTCAGGCTGGCATGGCGTACGAGTCGCTCGAGGGGTTTGACATCCCGGAGGACATCCGGGACGTGATCCCCGCCGAGAGCGTGCGGTCGTACGAGGTCGTGCCGCTTGAGTACAACAAGACCAGCCGCCGCATCAAGATCGCGATGAAGACCCCGGATAACTTCCGCGCGGTCGACGATCTGCGTCTGCTCCTGGGCGGCAACGTGGACGCGGTGGTGGGGGATCCCGCCGCGATCGACGGGCTGATCAAGAAGTACTTTTCCAAACAGGAGTCGATCACCGACGTCGTGAGCGAACTGGCGAGCGACGAGCGGATCAAGAGCCTGGGTGGCCGCGGCGGCGATGCGCTCGACATCGACGCCCTCATGGAGATGGCTGGCGATAACCAGGTCATCAAGCTGCTCAACCTCGTGCTGCTCCAGGCGATCAAGGACCGCGCCTCGGATATTCACTTTGAGCCGTTCGAGAACGAGTTCAAGATGCGGTACCGCATCGACGGCGTGCTGTACGAGATGGTGCCGCCGCCCAAGCAGCTCGGCCCCGCGATCACCAGCCGCGTGAAGGTCATGTCGAACCTCGACATCGCCGAGCGGCGCTTGCCGCAGGACGGCCGCATCGAGCTGACCATCGGCGGCAACCCGGTGGACCTTCGCGTCGCGGTGCTGCCCACGATGTGGGGCGAGAGCGTCGTGATGCGTGTGCTGGACCGCAGCAACGTCGAGCTCTCGCTCGACCGACTGGGTCTGCGCGACGACGACATGACGACGTTCCGGCGCCTGATACGCAAGCCCAACGGCATCGTGATCGTCACCGGGCCCACCGGCTCGGGCAAGACCACGACGCTGTACGCGGCGCTCGCGGAGCTGAACGACATCGAGACCAAGATCCTCACCGCGGAGGACCCGGTCGAGTACGACATCGACGGCCTGTGTCAGTGCCAGGTGAACACCGAGACCGGAACCACCTTCGCCAAGCTGCTCCGCTCGTTCCTGCGTCAGGACCCGGACGTGATCCTGGTGGGCGAGATCCGCGACCTCGAGACCGCGCAGATCGCGGTGCAGGCGTCGCTGACCGGCCACTTGGTGCTGAGCACGCTCCACACCAACGACGCCCCGAGCTCGGTCGTCCGCATGCTCGACCTGGGCCTGGAGTCGTTCCTTCTCACCGCGACGCTCGAGGGCATCGTGGCGCAGCGGCTGGTCCGCAAGGTGTGCTCCAACTGCAAGGAGTTCTACCAGCCCACCGAGGAGGAGCTCATGGAGCTCTCGCTCAAGCCCGAGGACGTGCGCAACCGGCGCTTCGCCCGCGGCAAGGGCTGCGACCGCTGCAACGGCTCGGGTTACAAGGGCCGCCAGGCGCTGTACGAGATCATGACGCTGGACGACGAGTGCCGCGAGATGATCATGAAGAACGCCAGCACCGCGCTGCTCAAGCACCACGCGCGCAAGCGTGGCATGCGTGTGCTGCGCGAGTCGGGCCTGATGTCGATCTACGACGGCGTCACGACGATCGACGAGGTCGTGCGTGAGACGCTGGCGGACGAGTGAACGGGTTTCGGATGTCGGATGGTTTTGTTTCGAACTGCTGATTTGAGCTTTGCTGCTTTGAGGTTTGAGCTTTTCTTCGGAGCCTCCCATGCCCACCTTTGCGTACGAAGCGATGAACGACGCCGGGAAGCCCACCAAGGGCACCATCGAGGCGACGAACAAGGAAGAGGCGATCGCGCGGATCAAGAGTCAGCGGCTCTTCCCGACCAACGTCGCCGAGCAGAAGGCGAGCAAAAAGGACGGGGCCGCGAAGAAGGCCGCCAAGCCCAAGAAGAAGGGCGGCGGGTTCAGCTTCGGGCGCGTCAAACAGAAGCAGCTCACCGGCTTCACCCGCCAGCTCTCGACGCTGCAGGACGCCGGTCTGCCGCTGCTTCGTTCGCTGCAGATCCTCGAGCAGCAGCAGAAGCCGGGCGCTCTCAAAAACGTGCTCCTGGGCGTGTGCGAAGAGGTCGAGGGCGGCGCCTCGCTGTCGGAGGCGATGAGCAAGTACCCCAAGGCCTTCGACAAGCTGTACACCAAGATGGTGAACGCCGGCGAGATCGGCGGCGTGCTCGACCTGATCCTGCAGCGCCTGGCCGAGTTCATGGAAAAGGCCGAGCGGCTCAAGCGCAAGATCAAGGGCGCGATGGTCTACCCGATCGTGGTCGTGATCATCGCGGTGCTGATCCTGACCTTCATCATGTGGTTCATCATCCCGAAGTTCGAGGAGATCTTCAAGGACTTCGGCGTGAAGCTGCCTCTGCTCACGACGATTCTGATGGAGGGCAGCCGCTGGGTGGCGGGCTCGATGCCGGGCCAGACCATCCCCGGCGCCTTGATCGTGCTCCCCTCGCCGATCATCATCTTCTTCGCCTGGAAGCTGATCCGTGCCAGCGGCCCCGGCAAGGCGGCGACCGACTGGGCGCTGCTCAAGGTGCCGATCTTCGGCTCGATGCTCCGCAAGACGGCGATCGCGCGCTTCACCCGCACGCTGGGCACGCTCATCGGCGCCGGCGTGCCGATCCTCGAGGCGATCAAGATCACCGGCGAGACCAGCGGCAACTACGTCTACGAGAAGGCGCTGCTCAAGGTGCACGACTCGATCCGTGAGGGTGAGAGCTTCGCCGCGCCGCTGCGTGAGAGCAAGACCTGCGACTCGCTGGTGGTCAACATGATCGACGTCGGCGAAGAGACCGGCGAGATGGACAAGATGCTCCTGAAGATCGCGGACAACTACGACGAAGAGGTCGACGTCGCGGTCGCGTCGCTGGTGAGCCTGCTCGAGCCGCTCATGGTCGTGGTGCTGGGCGGCATCGTCGGCACCATCGTCGTGGCCATGTTCCTGCCCTTGGTGAGCATGATCCAGTCGCTGCAGGGCGGCAAGTAACCGCGAGGAGATGCTCTGATGCTGATCGGAAGGCAACAACGCCGCGGCTTCACCCTGATCGAGATCATGGTCGTGATCGCGATCATCGCGGTCCTGATCTCGCTGCTCGCGGTGGGTCTCAACTCGGCCCTGAACTTCGCAAAGGTCAGCGGCGAGCAGCAGGCCGCCGCGTCGATCAAGCTCGGCGTCGAGCAGTTCCGCCAGGAGTTCGGCTTCCTGCCGCCGCTGGTGCTCCACGATGAGAATCGGACGGTCGCGACTTCCGCGATCAAGCCGGTCGGCCGCATCAACGGCGTGGACGTCATCAACACGGTCGGCAGCCGCGTCTCTTCCGAGTTCAACAACCAGACCTTCCTCGAGGGCTTCTTCGGGGCGGGCGCGGCGAAGGGCATGACTTCGGATTCACGCCTGGGCTCGTCGTCGGCCCAGATCGCCGCCAGCTACGTCGCGGACCGGCGTTTCAGCGAGTACTCGCTCGCGTACTACCTGGTGGGGGCGTTGCCCGCGTCGGTGGACGGCGTGGATGGGCCGGGCATGAACCCGCCGCAGTCCGACGGGTCGTTCAACGCCTCGAAGGACTCCAAGTCCACGCGTGTGTCGTCGGCGGTGCGGGTGTATCAGCCGTTCATCGATGTGTCGCGCGAGCGGCCCAAGCTGGACGTGCAGCTCTCCCCGGCCACATTCGGCGAGCCGACCTTTCCGGTGCGGTACCGGCTGCTCGCGCCGAACGGCCAGCCGTATCGCTACTACCGGTGGGAGCCGCGTAAGAACGGGCCCAAGACCTTCACCAAGTGGGACTTCTATGACGCCAAGGCCTTTGCGCCCGAGGACGACGTGGACTTCCTGAACATCCCGTCGATCCTGGGCAACCCGCGCGAGAACTCGGATCTGCGGGGCGCGTCGTACGCGATTGTCTCCGCCGGCCCGAACCAGTACTTCGGCGACATGCCGTTAGAGGCGGGGACCGACGCGCAGTTCGGGGACATGCAGGCCAAGCTGGGAGTCCCGCTGGGCAATCAGTACAACGCCCGCACCCGCGAGGCCGCCCGCAAGGACAACGTGGTGGAGGTCGGCCGATGAACACCATCCGCAATAAGCACGGCGGCGCGTTCCGCACCCGGGCACGGCGAGTGCTCGCGGCGTTCACGCTGCTCGAGCTCCTGATCGTGGTCGCGATCATCGCCGTCATGGCCGCGGCGGGCGTCCCGGCGATCCGCAACATCATCTACACCTCGTCTGCGTCGCTCGCCGACAGCCAGCTCAAGCTCGCGCTCAACGCCGCTCGTGACCTGGCGGTCCGCAACGCCAGCGGCGACACCGCCGCGGTCTTCACGTACGAGCCTGGCGGGCGGCTCAACATCGTGGGCATGGTCTACGTGGGCCGCATCTTGGACAGCAAGGATCCGAGCCCGAACGCGGCCGGCAACAACACCAAGGTGTACCGCGACGTGTTCGTGCCCACGCCGCTGATCGATCCCGTGCAGCTCCCGCCGGGTTGGATGGTCCGCGGGTTCGCGCCGCCCGGATCGATCTACGACGCCAGCTCGATCGACATCAACAACGTGCCAGTCGTGCAGAACGGCTGGTACCACGACAACATCACCGGGGCCAAGGTTGGCAACCGGCTGATGAACGTCGGGACCGATCCGCTGATCCCCGGCACCAACCGCGGCAACTGGGTCTTCCCCGAGACCGGCTTCTTCGATCCGACCAAGTGGGACGAGGGTGATTTCCGCCAGACGTTCATGGTGCGGTTCCAGAGCGGCACTGGCAAGGTGCTGCCGCCCGACGCGGTGCCGGCGGTGGCGCTGCTGCCGCGGGATCGGATCGATACCGACGCCTACCCCAACGCGCTGCCGACGCTCTCGAGCGGCGCCATGGGCAAGACCGATTGGCGGCGGGTGGATCGGGCGGACAATCTCGTGTCGTGGGCCCGGGGCGTGATGGCGCTCTCGAGCGACGATGCCGAGAAGCTGATCGGTGCGCGGAGCAGCGACAGCGTGACGACCGGCTCGGTCCTGCTGCTGGCGCTTTATGAAGAGTCCCGGATGGCCGAGGCCATCGGCGCCAAGGGCCTCAACGCTGTGACCGGGACGATCTACGGCACCACGCCGTCCGATCGCGCGCCGGTCGGGACCGCGACCGAGAGCCCCAAGGCCCCCAACATCGACGTCTCGCTCTGGCAGGACGGCACCTTTGTGAAGGCGGGCGGAGCGGACTACGTGAAGTCCGAGCGGGCGCAGATTCTCGTCAACTCGTACATGATCTCGGCGCTGCGCCTGCGGGACGTCTACACAGGGCTGAATTTCACCACCGGCAGCGCCCCGGTGACCAGTGATGTTCGTCTCTTCACGCTCGATTCCAGCTTCGGCAATCCCACGGAGGCACGCAAGTGAACACGCACGCGAGAATCTGGAGTGGACGGGTCTCGGGCCGCGCTCGAGTCGGCTTCACGCTGATCGAGGTGTTGCTGGGCGTGCTGATCCTGGGGCTGGGTCTCCTGGGGCTGGCATCGGTCTTCCCGCTGGTCGTGAAGAAGCAGCGCGACGCCCAAGACACGGTGCTTGGCATCTCGTCGGTGAAGGGCGTGGAGTCTGTGCTCCGCGGGCACTCGGGGCTCAACTCCGAGCTGCTCGACCGGGGCTGGGCGAAGTTCGCCAGCCGCCTCAAGGAGCTCGCAAACCAGAAGTCCACGCGTGAAGTGCTCTGGTCCGATGTGCTGAACGCGCCCGCGAACACCATCGAGCGGATCTACGGCAACACGGTGGCGCTGGGCGGCGGGGCTTCGCTCACCGCCGAGCCGGGCTCCATCGTGTTCTGGGGAAGCGGCGGCCCGGGCAGCGCGACGCCAGACACCGTCGTGCTGCGCACCAGCGACAGGTTGATCCCGCAGGGCCCCGGTGTGACGCCGCAGTACGTGTGGGACATCGTGCCGATCCTCGCGGGCCCGCTGCCCAATCCCGAGCCGCGGCTGCCGACGATCCGGGTGGCGATGTTCGTGCGCCGGATCGACGGCGGGATCCGCGTGCCGAGCGGGAAGACGCTCACCGAGGTCATCGCCAACGGCGAGGCGGCGGCGATCGCGTGGTCGGGCGGCTTCCCGACATTCGACGGCAAGCTCACCGGTGGCGCCAGCTACGCGGGCTTCTTCGCGGTCCGCGCGAACAAGGCGGCGCAGCGGTACTCCGTGAAGGGCGAGACGTACAACGTGCTGCAGTTCGGTGGACTTGCGAAGGGATCGGGACAGCTCGCCGCGGTGCGACAGATCGGGCAGCAGCTGATCGACAACGACGGCAACATCTACACCGTGATCTCGCTTCCTCAGGAGCGGAGCAGCGGCTACGACCCGGAAAGCTCGGTCGTGATCTCGCCGCCGTTGACGGATGCGCAGGCGCTGGCGATCACCACCGGTGGCGGAACCGGCGGGGCGGTGGAGTTCCTCGTGTCGCCGGTGATCCCCGCGAGCGTCGAGGTCGCGGATATCCGGCCGTGAGTGTGATGGGTGTGCGACGGGTGTGGACGGCGTGCGAGCGTTTGAGACGGGACGAACCATGAAGACTGCTTCTATGAACAACTCGGGTGCTCGGCGGTCGGATGCTCGTCGGCTGGCGAGGGCGGCGGGGGGCGCGTTCACGCTGGCGGAGATGCTCGTCGCGGTCGCCGCGGTCGCGGTTATCTCGGTGGGCCTGGCCGCGGTCTTCCAGACGGTCGGTCGCACGGTCACAACGGGCAAGCGGCTCAGCACCCTGAACCAGCAGGCCGCGGTGCTCGAACGCCAGCTCCGCCAGGACATCAGCCGCATGACCCGGGACGGGATCCTGGTGATGCGCCACCAGTTCACCAATCAGTACGGCACGGGCGGGGACGTGCGTCTGCCCATCCAGGTCCGCAAGGTGTCGCTGTACAAGGGGCAGCCCGACAACGAAAAACGGGCCCGGCGCATCGACGAATTGATGTTCTTTGCGAACGGAGAGTTCCGCACCGTCCGCCAAGCGCTGATCCCCGGTCGCACCGCGACCGCTCGGAGCGCACGGATCTACTACGGCCACGGCATGCGTTCGACTCCGGTTCCCGTGGCGCTGCTCGATGACATCGGGCCGGATTACAACAACTTCTCGCTCCCCGACTTCCGCGGGAACTTCAACTGGGCTTCGGGGATCGGCGGTCCGCCGCCGACTGCGCGTCCGTATGTGCTGGGAGAGCCGACTCGCGACAACGAAACGGTACAGAGCCCCAACGAGTTTGCGTCCAACTGGACTCTGGTCCGTCACGCGACGCTGCTCTCGGGCGCGTCGGCGACCGCGGGCGCCGGCTGGCCCGCGGGCACGCCTCGTCCGAAGTACTTCGATTCCTTCGCGTCCACCGCGGCGGATCTCAACCGCCTCGCGACCGACGGACTCTTCCAGGTCGCCGGACAGCCCGCGACCCCGACGCTTTTCCGCACGCTGAACGACGTCATCTACATGGGCAACGGAGCCGGTCCCGCCGCGGGCAACCGCAACTTCGCGATGTACTGGTCCCCCAGCCTCTTCGGGGCCCAGATCAACAACGCCACCAACGTGGACTATCCCCGCTTCGTCTCCGGTGTGGTGGACATCTCGACCTCCGACTTGCGCGATCTTCGCATGGTGGTCAACGGGATGATGTACAACCCGCAGGGCGTGCCCACGGGCGGGTACGGCGTCGCGTTCAAGAACATCACCGACTCGGATCCGGGGTTCCTCCGCTCTCCGATTCCCAAGGTGAAGGGCCCGTTCTGGGACCCCGCGAAAGAAACGTCGAGCGGTGATCAGCGTGTGAAGGACCCGGCGTTCCGGACCTATGTGCCTCTGCAGACGCTGCCCGCGGTGGGCGGTGGGAACCAGAACGATCAGAACTCACTGGCGGTGATGCAGGGCTGGATGGTCAATGCCCTGCCCACAGTCTCGGGCGTGACGCCCACGGTGCTCGCGCTCGAGAACACCCCGTACACCGCCGGCGGCGGCTACGCGCTCTTGGGGCAGCGCATCCGCTGCGAGCCGGAGCTGCCGGATCTCCGCGGCTCGCTCGATCTCCCGTTGCCCGCCGCGGGCAACGGGCCCTACGCCGTTGACAACAGCCGCGCCCGCGCGGTAGACACCCGGCGCGTGGACTCCCTGGCCCTGACCGCCAACGCGATCGCGCCGCGGTGCAGCGAGTTCATCGTCGAGTGGTCGTTCGGGCAGACCTATCCCGACGGCTCGGTGATCAGCATCCCGGATCCCACCGATCCCACCAACCCGACCAAGTCGCGGCAGGTGAACGTCAGCCGCCAGATCATCTGGTACGGCGGCACCGTGAACCCGTACGCCGACGGCCAGCAGAACTCCAACCCGCGCCTGGGTGTTTTCCACTACAACCCGAACAACGAGGACCCGGACAACCTGCAGACGTCCTCGGTGGGCGGCCAGCCGCTCGTCCCGCCCTACAAGCCGTTCGAAAACTCCGAGCAGTACAAGAACATCGCCAAGATCAAGGACTACACGCCGTCGACCTACCTGGTGCATGGCACCGTCAAGCGGCATCCTTCGTACACGCAGGAGTGGGCATCGCTCATCTCCTACTTCGGGTACATCGACCCGAGCTTCAAGCCCGACACCGACGGCGAGGCCGCGATGCCGTGGCCCTGGCCCAAAATGATCCGCGTCACGTTCACGCTGGCGGACGCGGCGGACCCGTCGCTCGAGCAGTCGTTCCAGTACGTGTTCGACCTCCCCAAGGAGCCGACGCCCTGACGGCTCGGACCGGCGGACAGATGAGGGGATGCGGTCAACCGCACCCGCCCCGCTCGCGAATCGACAGACAGCAGCGCCGCGCATGAAGCGGCGAGACAGGCAGGCGTTATGAACATGCAGAGTGAAGACCGCGTGATCCAGTCGAATCCGTCCCGCCGCGCCTCGGCGCGGCTGATGGCGGCGCTCCGTTCCCGTCGCCGGGGCACGTTCCTGGTGCTGGTGGTCGGCACGCTCGCGATGCTCTCGATCATCATGATCGTCTACGTCGCGGTGGGCAACGCCGACCAGCGGACCAGCGTCGGCGCCGTGCGGCGCAACCGCTCGGACGAGGTCGTGGACGGATTCGCCGAGTACATCGCGCAGGTGATCGCCGACGACGTCACCGCGACCGTGCCCGACGCCGCCAACGACAACTTCACCTCGGTGGACAAGCTCTACTTCCGCGAGACATGGGACGCGCCCCGTACCGACTGGAACAAGGACTCCAAGTTCGCCGCGACCGACTTCGCCAACGCCAGGAACTTCTTCACCCCCTACGGCCGAGGCGATGATCCGTGGCTGGCGTCCACCACGCCGACCTGGATCAATTACGTTCCGCAGACCAACGCTCCGCAGAACACCGACAAGACCTTCGCGAAGCGGATGGACTGGCTGCACATCTCCAACCTCGCTCCCGATGGTCGGTTCATCAACCTGGCCAACCTGCGCGAGTCGTTCGGTTCTGAGCCCGGCATCGGCAACGGGCCGTCGGGCGGCGCCCGCATGAGCACGGGCCTGACGCTGTACAACGCGACGACCGGGCAACCCGATCGAAGGACCGTGTGGGGCGAGAACACCAACACGTCGAATGCGTCGTCGATTCCGGCTTTCTTCGACTCGTGGCAGGCGCAGGCGTTCCGTCCGGCGCAGCCGCCGTTCAAGAACGGCGCCTCCGATATCTCGCCGCTGGATGCCGAGTACCCCCCCAACCAGTGGGCCGACGCGGACGGCGACGGCTTCTTCGATTCGCGCTGGTTCGAGATGGTGGACGCCCGCGGCGCGAACTTCAATGCTCCCACGACGTGGCGGAATCTGCTCCCTGCCGACAGCAGCTACCGCTGGGTCTTCGCCGCCCGTGTGGTCGACCTGTCCGCGCTGGTCAACGTCAATGTCGCGGGCGATCTCAACGCCAACCCCAACGACGAGACCACGCTCCTGACCGACAAGGGCGAAGCGATCGATGCGTCGCTGAAGTGGAAGTACGGCACCCAGGTCCTGGGTCGCTCACCGGCCGAGATCGACCTGCGTCGTTTGCTCACGATGCGCGACTTCCGCGAGGTGATCCTCGGGCAGCCCGCGACCAACGGCTTGCCCGCCGCGATCGCGCCGACCGCGTCGCTGACGATCGACGACATCCAGGCCGACAAGGTCACGCAAACCGTTAACCGCACCTACGCCGGCGGGTTCAGCGGTCTGCGGCAGCCCCCGCCGCCCTCGGGTGCGGGGCCCAAGAGCGTCGAGGATTACTCGGTCTACAGCTCCCTGATCGCGGACATCAACCAGACGCAGGGCATCAGCCCCAGCGCCACGCTTCCCAACGACGTCAATATCGGTCTGGGCGCGTACCGCGCCATGCGTGCCGCGGCCGCGGTGGGCCGCGCGCCGGGTCGGTTCAACGACTTCACCGCGCATCCGCTCAAGCTGGCGAGCCAGACCGTCGGCAGCCAGGAGCTCCGTTGGCAGGCGTTCAACACCACCGCCGGTGCGGTTGATCGCCCCATCTACCGCGCCAACGCGCAAGGCACGTACCTCACCGAGCCGGGCTTCGACTTCGGGCTGGGCTTCCGGACCGAGACCTTGCTCGAGCTGCTCACCTATCGCGGCACCAACGACCCCGACGTCACCTCAAGCCTGGAGGCGGCGATGGGCGGGCGGGCCAGCAGCGAGCTCGGTCAGGCGCCCACCATCAACACGGCCCCGATCCTGCTCAGCCCGCTGCGCGAGAACCGCAGCCTTGAGATCGAGCGTGCGAATCTGTCGTACAGCACCGGCTCCAACGCCGGCAAGCCCACCGAAGCCGCGATGCTGAAGGCATACACCGACGTGCGTCAGTACCTGACCACGCTCAGCGGCGCCCGTCCGATCACCGGGCGTCTGCAGACCTCGCTCGGCACCGATCCGTGGCTCACCGGCCAGTCCGAGCTGGGCACCGACGACATCTCTATCGCGCTCACCAAGGACACGCCCGCGTCGTCGATCTTCGGAGGCTTCGCGAACGCTCTCATGCCCGGGCTCCCCGCCGGCATCCCGGTGGCGCAGCCCCCGGCGACTGCCACGGTGCTCGACAAGGCCTGGGATGAGTCGGCCGCGGAAGCCAAGATCCTTCGCGGCATGTTCTACGGCCACCAGGGCCCGATGACCGCGCTGCTCACCGCTGCCCACATGGCCGCGAACTTCGACAGCGGCGCCAAGCTCGCGACGGACACCACGCGTAGCAATCCTTATGCCCTCGTCCTCAGCGAGGACTTCCAGGCCGACGTCGACGGCAAGCTGCCGACCAATACCACGCCAACCAGCGGGTTCCTGAGCGCCAAGCGCTACTTCCCCGGCTGGTGGCAAGGTCGCCAGTTCAACCTCGCTCGCGCCGAAACCGCACGCACCAACCCAACGACCGTGGCTCGGATCCCGAAGACCACGGCGGAAGCGAACCTTCCGGTCCCGGCGGTGAACGTGTACGGGACAGGGGATCCGCATCCGTTCTTGGTGGGTGTGGCGACGTACACCGTGTATCGAGACACGTATGGAACGGCATCCCTGGAGGGGAGACAATACTCCGACATTGAGGGGTTTGGGACGCCTCCACATTCCGGCGTCAAGTTCATCACAATCAATGGTGTACTCGACGACAAAAACCCAGACTTCCTGTTCCGGGTCTTCGCGGTGCAGATGCACAACCCGCATCCCTACCCGCTTAAGCTCTCATCCAACGTTTCCACATCGGGCAATCAGAACGTTTCCGGTCCTCATGTCGACATCAACACGCTCGATCAATCCCATTACATCCGTGTTGGTACTGGCAATCGATCCAAGTATTACGTTCTCTTGGATGTAGACGAAAAGATTGCGTCCGATCAGTACTCGGGCGAGTACTCCGTGCAGCCTGTGGTAATGCAGCCCGGCGAGACGATCGTTTTCTACGCGCTCAGCCGCGATCGCAAGAGCATCGCGGAGAAGAAGGTCAACGCTAGTGCCCGCTTCGATTCGGCGACGGTGAATTCGCCCCAGTTGCTTGAGAAGTGGCTGGAGAACCAGCTTGGTCCCAAGAGCGGAACGAACTTCCGCAGGCTGCAGATGCTCCGGGTCGAAGATTCGAAGTTTGGCGCGGCGGCGGCTCCTCAGCTGGCGACCCCTGTATTCACAACCACGAACCGAGCTGACGGCGTTCTCGTTCCTCCCGCAGAGGACTCCGACGACCATGTGATGCTGTTCCGATCTCTTCGGATCGATTCCGGCGGCGCAGTGAACGACTCCGTCGCGTCTAGCCCGAATTGGGTAGGCAATGACCAGATGTGTGATCGCATCCGAGTCGGCCAAGATTCCCCGTTGGACAGACGCCTCATTTCTGCTGATTTGAGCTTTGGATTCAAAGCCCAGACCAGGTTGCCCGGAGTCACGACCCAGCAGGATCGAGACCGCGACAGTGTGTTGCATTTATCCGGTCCCCGCCCCTTTGTAAACGACAACCCAATTGACTACAACTCGCGACTCACGCTCGCATTGGCGACATATGTACGCCGTCCCGCGGACCCGTCGGGAGTTGCCATCGGCCAGTTGCCCGCTTGGGCGATCGATCCGAAAGAATCGGACAGTGCGAATCCTTGGTATAGGGTCAAGCTTTACCCCGACAAACCCGATCGCGGCGAGATCCAGATGGACAGCACCTTGCTGGGTGCGGCTATGAACGCGCCTTACCGCAACGAGTTCGCACGATTCAATTTGACTGATTGGGATACTTGGGACGCCATGTTCCCGGATCTTACGCGAGCGGTCGGCGCTGCTGGCACCGGCGACATCGGAACGTCCCCCCCCAACAACCTTGCTGGCAACAAGTTCTCCGACCTCCGCCGCGAACTCGCCTCCAACGGCAACGGCTACCGCTCCTACGCCGTGGACTCCAGCGGCGACGCTTTCCAGGCTCGTCCGGTGGACCTGCTGGGCGTGCTGGGTGTTGGGCCGTACGAGACGCCGCTCGATGCCGCCGGGGCCGAGATCACCGATCTCAAGAAGCGCTGGACGACCACCGCCGAGGCCTTGGCGATTGCGTTTGGTTACAGCAAGAAGCCCGCGGATCGTGACACGTGGAAGGCCGCAGGGAACAACTACGGCCCGCTCGATTATTACTACTTCGATCGCTACAGCACCGCCGCCAATCCCGACCCGCTCTACGACGGCGGGTACTTGAAGCTTCACGACTACGCGTGCAGCCGCATCGACATGACCGATCCGGCCAAGCCAAAGTACTACCCGGCCGGCAACGGTGCGCCGATCGCGGGCAACATCCTGACCACGTTCCGCACGGCGCCCGATCGCCTGGCGGGCCTCACGGTCTCGACGCCCGGCCTGGTGAACATCAACACCGCCCCCAGCGCCGTGCTCCGCGTTCTGCCGCTGGCGTTCCCTGCGGAGGACGTGACCTCCACCTCCACCAAGTCGGTGGGCAACCAGCCCAAGCCGACATTCTGGCCCGCGGTGAACGGCACCGCGGCCGAGATCGCGGCGCAGCGCACCGACATCGCCGCGATGATCGAGAGCTACCGCGACAAGATCGCCGTCCCCCTGCGGCCGGGTGCGATGAACCCGGCGGCAAGTTCCTTCACGACCACGCCTCACTACTCATGGTTCGCGCCCTTTATCGATCGCGATCAGCCCACAGTGATCGGGGTGGCGGCCGCGAATCGCAAGCCGCCCAGCGATCCGTCGATTGGCGTGCCCGACAACCTGCCCGCGCAGTACACGGGAGGTCGCTACTGGACCACCGGCATCACGGGCATCCGTGAAGAGGCCGGGTTCCGCAGCCTCGCGGAATTGCTCGCCCTCCGCAGCGTCAAGGTGGACACCGCGACGCTCGGCGGTCAGGCGGACGGCCGCGACCAGCCCATCAACATCGATTTCCTGGGCCACATCGACCCCGCGAGCAACGCCACGGGGACGAACCTCCTGGGTATCGACAGCGTTCTGCAGCTCACCGCCGATACCAGCGGCGTGGCCACCGACGCCAAGCCTCTGCAGTTTGCCGGGACCAACCAGGACCGTCTCAAGATCCTCGCCGCCCTGGGCGGGAGCGTGACGGCCCGCAGCGACTTGTACGCGGCGTGGTTCATCGCCCGCGGCTATCAGCGCAGCGATGTCGAGGGTCTCGCGGCCGATCAGCCGATGCTCCCGTCGATCGAGCGCCGGTTCCTGATGATCATCGATCGCTCCAACGTCACCCGCCCGGGCCAGAAGCCCCGCATCGTGGCGATGGTCGAGCTGCCGCTGTAAACCAGCGAGACATCCCGTCACCAAACCCCATCGGGGCCGCCCAGCGCGGCCCCGATTTCGTTGAGGGCGGGAGAACGCCATCCGGCAGCGTCCTGCCGCTCCCGCGCTACGATGGATGGACCAGGGTGTAGCTCAGCTTGGTAGAGCGTGTGGTTTGGGTCCACAAGGTCGCAGGTTCGAATCCTGTCACCCTGATTGCCGTGAGATCGTGTGCGGATCGCGACCGTGCCGCGGTGTGCCGAGTGCGGCATCGGCGAGCAAGAAGGCCTTATTGGAGGCCGTCGCTCCCATCGCGAGCGATTCGCGGGACATGGAAATGCGTGCGGGCCGCGTCGCTCAAGATCCAACTCCTTTCGGTGCCCGCACGAGCCCCCTACCTTCACGGCATGGCCCCGCAGCGGACCACAGCCTTGGACTCGGCCCCGCCTTCGGCGGAGCGCAGCGTTCTCGCGATCATGGCGCCGTCCCGCGCGCGTGCGAACCCGCTCACGCACAGCATCGCCGGTGTGATCGGGATCGTGGTGCTTGCGCTGATCGCGGCGTCGTGCCTTTTCTCGCTGCCGTGGACGCTCGGGACCGTCGAGAGCGGGGGGGCCCAGATCCCACGGTACAACGCGGGCGAGATCGCCGACGCACGCACGCCGCCGATGTGGTGGGGGGCGGGACCGCGGCGCGTGCCCGCGGACTCAGTCGCATCGTCTCCGTCGTCGGGCGTGTCGTCTGAGTCGTTCCTGCTCGGTTCCGACGCGCTCGGGCGGAGCCTGCTGATCCGGCTGCTGACCGGCGGCGGGGTCTCGCTCACGATCGGCCTAGCCGCGGCGTTTCTCAGCGTCGTCATCGGCACGGCGTACGGCATGATCAGCGGCTTCATGGGCGGCCGGGTGGACGCGGTGATGATGCGGATCGTGGACATCCTCTACGGCCTGCCGTATGTGCTGCTGGTGGTGCTGCTGGCGGTTGCGGCGGACTCGGTGCTGGCCGAGTACATCAGCCGCGAGGGGAGCCGGGCCGCGTGGATCGCGGATCGGAGCTCGGGACTGCTCGATCCGGCCGCACGGGCGGCGTTGGAGTCTCAGGCGATCGCGGCGGTACCGCCGAGGCAGGTCTCGCCGACCGGGCGGACGCTGCTGGACCTGGGCGTGCTGCTCATTGCTATCGGCGGGGTGTCGTGGTTGACCATGGCCCGCGTGATCCGCGGGCAGGTGCTCTCGCTGAAACAGCTCCCGTTCGTCGAGAGCGCTCGCGCGATCGGGGCCTCACGTCGCCGGATCATCCTCGTCCATCTCCTGCCCAACCTCGTGGGACCGATCACGGTCTACGCAGCTCTGACTGTGCCTCAGGCGATTCTGCAGGAGAGCTTCCTGAGCTTTCTCGGGATCGGCGTGAAGCCGCCGCTTCCCTCGTGGGGGAACCTGGCCGCCGAGGGTCTGCCGGAGCTGAACCCGTTCCAGTCGCACTGGTGGCTGTTGTTGTTTCCCTGCCTGGCGTTGGGCGTGACGCTGCTGGCGCTCAACTTTGTCGGCGAGGGCGTCCGTGAGTCGCTGGATCCCAAGAGGGCCCGGGCATGAGCAACCCGACGCAGGCCGGTCACGAAGCGCCCACGCTCAAGCCCGTGCTCACGGTGCGTGATCTGGCGGTGAGCTTCGACAACCGGGGCGGGCCGCGGCTGCGAGCCGTTGACAGCGTCTCGGTGACGATGTATCCCGGGCAGACGCTCGCGGTGGTGGGGGAGTCCGGCTGCGGCAAGTCCGTGACGGCCTTGACAATGATGCGGCTGATCCCTTCGCCTCCGTCGCGGGTGGATCGCGGGAGCATCGTGCTGGCGGGCGAAGACGAGCGCCCCGATCGCGATCTGGTGACGCTCGACGAGCGGGCGCTCCGCGCGATCCGCGGCCGCGAGATCGCGATGATCTTCCAGGAACCCATGACGAGCCTGAACCCGGTGTTCACCGTCGGTGAGCAGATCACCGAGGCGATCCGGCTGCACCAGAGCGCTACTCGAGCCCAGGCCCGAGAGATCGCGATCGCCGCGATGGACGAGGTCGGGATCACCAGCCCGCGCCAGCGGCTCGATCAGTACCCGCACCAGTTCTCAGGCGGCATGCGGCAGCGCGTCATGATCGCCATGGCGCTCGCCTGCAAGCCACGCGTGCTGCTCGCCGACGAGCCGACGACCGCGCTCGACGTGACAATCCAGGCTCAGATCCTGGACCTGATCACGTCCTTGCGGGCGTCGCACCGCTTGAGCGTGATGTTGATCACGCACGACATGGGCGTCGTGGCGCAAGCGGCCGACGTGGTGTGCGTGATGTACGCCGGGCGGGTTGTGGAGTACGCACGCGTCGATGCGATCTTCGCGACCCCCCGGCATCCGTACACCCGGGCGCTCCTTGCGTGCATTCCGCGCCCCGGTTCGCGAGCGTCTCGGCTCGCGACCATCCGCGAAGTGATGGACGATCGGGGCGCGATGCGGGTTGAGACCGCTGGCGGATCGGCGACCGCGTGGTGGCCTTGGCACGACGCCCCGGCGGGCGTGACGGGCTCGCAGGAACTTGGAACCGACTATGCGCTCGTAGAGGCCAATCCCGGGCACTGGGTGGGTGTGTGGCGAAGCGAGGGCGTCACGCCCGGGCGGTCGCCCGATCTGGACTGGACAGTGGCGCGGAACGCGACGCGAATCGCGGGTTGAAGCGAGACTAGCCGTGGCTGTGGGGAAGCATCTCGTCGGCGACGTCCAGCTCGCGGACGCCGCGGAGTCGGCGCATGCGCTCGACGTTCTGACGGACCAGCTCGCGGACATTCTCGGAATCAGGGATGCTGGGGAAAACCAGTTCGGGCTGGCTGGGATCGCTGGTGATCATCTTGATGGAGCCCAGGCCGAGCATGCGTTGCAGCAGCGTGCGAGTGAGAATGGTGTCCTTGACGCGGTAGAGCTCGACCTGGTCATAGGTTTTGGAAAGCACGCCCGCCTCGAGCTTGATCCGCTGGCTTGTGAGCGTGAAGTCGGTCGCCCGCAGCTCGAAAAACTTCCAGATCGCGATCGGGATGGGGATGACGAGGAGGCACGCGAGGTACCACCAGAAGTTCAGCCACTGGCTCGGGGACCCGGTCCAGACGACTTCTTCGGGGCCCGCGGGCTTCACGGTGGGGCTGTCGGGGGAGGGGTCGGTGCTGGTATCGGCGGCGACGGCGCGGATGGTGAGGCCCTCGCCCGCGAGCAGGCGCTCCACGTCACCGATGGTCCCCGCCTGCACCGTTCGGCGGACGGTCTTGCCGCTGGAATCCACCGCTTCGACGTTGAATCGCTGCACGAGATGCCTCCCTGAGCCTGCCCGGATCATCCACCGGAGCCGGCAACTTGTTCGGAAATCGGTCCGGGGGGTGTCATCCGGGGAGATTTCGGGTAGGCTATCCGCCGCGGCCGGCGTGTGCGTTGGCTCGACGATTGGTGGCGGGGGTGAACATAGCCGGCGGCAAGGAGCCGCGTCATGAAGATCGAGGGCGAAGGCCAGCTTCTACGCATCTTCATCAGCGACATCGACACGTTCGACGGCAAGCCTCTGCACGAGGCGATCGTCCAGACCGCCCGTGCCTGCGGGCTCGCTGGCGCGACGGTGCTGCGGGGCGTGTTGGGGTACGGAGCAAATTCGCTGCTGCACAGGCCGCCCCAGCCGGGCCTCCCCAGCGAGCTGCCTTTGGTGGTGGAGATCGTGGACCGCTCGGACAAGATTAAGGGATTTTTGCCTACGCTGGACAAGATGGTCCGCGAAGGATTGATGACCTTGGAGAAGGTCAATATCGTGATGTACCGCAGCCGCGGCGCGTAAAGGCCCCGGCCCTGCCAGCGACAAGGACGTCCGCATGTCACAGGTCTTTCCCGGCTCGTATCCGATTTCGCACTGCAGCGGCGTGTGCGCCGCCAGCGGGCGTGCGTTCGCCGCGGGTGAGAAGTACGTCGCCGCGTTGCTCATGAAAAACGAGGAGCTGGAGCGCCAGGACTTCGCGCTCGAAGCGTGGACAACCCTCCCCCGTCCCATAGACCTGTTCGCCTCGTGGGTGTCGGTCTATCGGGGCAACAACACCGCGGCTAAGGCGACGCTCTCCGACGACGAAGCAGCCGATCTGTTCGAGCAGCTCGGCGAATCCCAAGCCCCGACGCAGCTCGCCTTCCGCTACATCCTGGCGCTGTTCCTGGTACGGCGCAAGCTCTTTGTGTACGACAGCGCGGCGGCCGGAGTGATGAAGATCCGCCGCCGAACCCGTGTCAGCGAGCCGCAGGCGCCGGTGGTGGAGGTTGCCGAGGTCTCCATGTCCGACGAATCGCTTGCGGGGGCGATCGAGCAACTCAAGGAACTCATCCCCGACGGGGCCGCCGCGTGAAGGCGGCCCTCCGTGCCGCGGCAGTTGCAACGCTCGCGCTGCTGGCGGGCGGGCTGGGCTGCGCGAGCAGCGAGAAGACCGATCCGAGGCCGGTGGTGACCAAGCCGAGGGGCACCCCGACACCCATCGCCGAGGTGGTGCGTGCTCAGAACCAGCGAGTGGACGGGCTGCAGTCGCTGTGGGCGCGGCACACCATCCGCGTTTCGGGCAAGCTGGCCAACGCCACACTCGAGAAAGAAGAGGCCGAGGGGTACTTCCAGTTGGTGCTGCCCCGCAAGGTCGCGATCACGATCACAAAGGTGGGCGAGACTTATTTCTACTTCGGCAGCAACGACGAGTTGTATTGGTGGCTGGATCTGACCGAGGCCAAGAAAGGCTTCTTCGGCCGCCACGCCATCGCCACCACCAGCACCGTCGACCGCTTCGGCATCCCCGTGCACCCGCTGGACCTGATCGAGTTGATGGCGATCACGCCCGTCGATGAGTCGCTGCTTCAAAAGCCCGGTGCCATCACGCCCACACGCTGGAGCGCCGACGGCGAGCTCCTGTGGTACGACGTGCCCGCACGCGACGCCACCAAGCGTGTCCTTGTGGAGCCCAAGACACTGCTGCCACTGTGCGTCGAGCTTCTGGACAAGAACGGCAAAGTCGTGGTGCGGGCGGATCTGTCGAACTACCTGGACATCCCATCGCGCGCCAAGCCCGGGGCGCGGCCGCGGATCCCGACCCGGATGACCATCGCCGTGCCCCGCTCGGACCTGACCGTCCTGATCAATCTCAACGATCCCGAGACTCGCGTGCCGAAGGCCGCGGCCTTCGACTTCACCTACCTGGCGCAGAAGGCGTACCCCGTCAATTCACTGATCGACCTGGACAAGGACGCGGGCGAGAAGTGACGCGCCGCGCGAGCCGCTCGCACGCGCGATACTCTCCGCCCATGGCCTCGTGGTTTCGGATCCTTCTGATCACTCTCGCGGCGTGCGTGCTGACGCTGCTCGACGCCCGCGCCACGCTTCCCGGTGCGGGATCCCCGCTGCGTCCCGGCGATACCTACCCCGCGGCGTCGCACGCGTGGGCAGTCCTTCCCGCCTCCGGCGGGCGCGGCTACGTCCTGGTACACCTGCCCCCTCGGGTCGCCAACGACGGACGCCCTGGTTCGCTTCCCGGTTCGATCCGGTCCGGCTTCCGCCTCGAAGAGGCCCCCGAGGCCATGGCCGCGTTCGGTGAACGCGTGTATTTGTTCTTCCGACCCAAGCCCCGCGGCGACGATCAGCACTCCAGCCAGCGTGCCGTCTTCACGCAAGGAGTGCGGCGCTTCGCGCAGTCTGAGCTCTGGGTGGACGAGCCCTCGGGGCGGCTCGAGACATTGGCGGCCATCCCGGATGCGGGCGATCTGCTCGCCGCCGCCGCGGACGAACGCGGACCGATCGCGCTCGTGCAGACCGACGGCGTGGCGTGCCTGCTCGCGCTCCGCGGCGAACGCTGGGAACGCGTTGCATTGCCGCCGGATGTAGAGAACGCGGTTCGCGGCCGCACAGGTCCCGCGACGCTGGCGGTGGAAGGGAACACTCTCGCGATCGCCGCCCGCGTACGCGGTGGCCTCTTTGTCGCGTCAACACACGCCGCATCGGTGCGCACCCCGCTGGAGAGCGATCGACCCGGCGAGGGGGCCGCTCCCTCTGGCGCACAAGCGATCGAACCAGCAGAGGAAGGCGCGGCCTCGGATTCACGCGAGGCCCAGCGGCCCGCGTGGAGTTCCACTCTGCATGCCGCTTCGGGGCTCGATGAGCTTTCGGCGGACCATCGGCTCGTGCTCTCGATGGGGCGCTGGGCGGTGGTGGACAGGTCCGAGGCGGCCCAGATGACCATCTGGGCGCTCACGGGCAACTCGCTCGCCAAGCTTTGCACGTTTGGTGTTCCCAACCTTGTCCGCACCTCGGCGGGTCAGCTCGGATCGGGGCGATGGATCGTCATCAGCGCGAATACCTCAAGCCCGCGCGAGCCGCTGACGGGCTTCGCCCAAGACGCACCCACGCGCGTCACCGAGGTCTCGCTGCTGACCGGCCACGTCTTCTACGACGACCGCATCCAACCCGCCAGCCCGCTGGGAACCAACGAGTTCCGATTCCTGGCGGTCGTGCTCATGCTCGCGATGGCGATGGTGCTGGTGCTCGTCCTGCGCGGCCAGCCCGACGCGGTGCACCTGCCCGTCGGCTTTGCCTTCGCCGAGCCGGTGCGTCGGATCATCGCGGGCGTGCTGGACATCGCCCTCGTCTCGCTGCTCTTGCCCCGCATCGTGGGGTACGGGTTGTTCGATCTGTTCAACCCACAGGCGTGGGTCAGCGGCGACGCGATACGGGTGCTCGTGGCCCTCGCCGCCGGAGGTGCGCTCGTCGGCACGCTGAGTGAGTGGCTCTTCGGCCGCTCGCCGGGCAAGCTCATGACGGACTGCGAGGTCATCTCGGTGGTGCCGCCGCCCGCGGGCGTCGAGGACGCGACGGTCGCACGTCCCTCTCTGCCCGCGTGCGTGGTCCGCAACGCCGTGAAGTGGTTCCTCAGCCCGGTTGCGATGCTGGCGCTCTTGGATGACACGGGACGGCACCGAGGGGATCAGCTCGCCCGGGCGGCGGTGGTGGTTGAGATTCCTGACGACGACGAAACAGAAGAAGAGCCCGTCGATTGAACGTCGCGACAGGCCAGCGCATCCGCCAATGAATAAACCCCGCGCTCTCGCGCGGGGTTTGTGCGAACGGGAGGGTGCTGAGAGGTTTAGACCTTGAACCGGCCCACGAGCCCGCGGAGCTTCTCGGCCTCCTGGCTGAGAACGGTCGCCGCCTGGGCCGCCTGGTTGGCGCCCTGGGTGGACTCGCGGGTCACCGAGTCGATCTGCTCGACGCTGCGAGCAATCTGCTCGGCGGCGGCCGACTGCTCCTCGGCGGCGGCGGCGATGGATTCCACCATCGACGTCACGTTCTGCGAACCGGCGGTGATCTTCGAGAGCGCCTCCCCGGCCGAACGGGCCAGATCCACGCCCTTGGTCACGCGCTGGCTGCCCGCCTCGATCGTCTGGACGGCACGCTGCGTGTCCTCCTGGATCTCGCGGATGCTCTTGGCCACTTCCTCGGTCGCGGTCGTGGTGCGCTCGGCGAGCTTGCGGACCTCGTCGGCGACCACCGCAAAGCCGCGGCCGTGTTCGCCCGCACGGGCCGCCTCGATCGCGGCGTTGAGGGCGAGCAGGTTGGTCTGGTCGGCGATGTCATTAATGACCTTAATGATCTCGCCGATCTGCTCGCTCTTCTTGCCGAGCTGCGTGACCGCCGTCGCCGACTGCGTCACGTCGCCCGCGATCGCGTTGATCTCGTCCACGGTCTTGGTGACGACCTGACCGCCCTCGTCGGCTTCCTTGCGGCTGTCGGTGGCGGCCTTGGTGGCGTCGGTCGACTTCTTGGCGACCTCGGTCACGCTGGACGCGAGCTCCTCAACCGCCGCGGAAACCTGCTGGCTCTGCTGGCCCTGCTTCTGCAGGCCCGAGGCCATCTCCTCCGCGGAGCTGGCGATCTCGGTGGCCGCCGAGGCGACCTGGTTGGTCGCGCCCGCCACCTGCCCGATGATCTTGTGGAGATTGTCCACGAAGACATCGAACCAGTGAGCAAGGCGGCCGATCTCGTCGCCGCGGTTCATGTTGATGCGCTTGGTCAGGTCGCCATCGCCGGTGGCGATCTCCTTGACCATGTTGATCAGGTTGTTGAGCGGCTTGGCGACGAGGCTGCGGAGCAGCATCACGAAACCGCCCAGGGCGAACAGCACCATGGGAACCGTGACGAACAGGGCGTTACGGGTGAACGACGCGACCTGGGCGTCCATCGGAGCCAGGGGCATGGCCACCTCGAAGGCGCCGTGCATGTCGCCTTCCTTCCAGTTCTCCATCGCGAAGCCCAGCTCGTCCTTGCCGGTGCGCTTGCCGTTCTCGTCCACGACCGAGAGCTTCTCCGGGTCGCCGTGGCACATCATGCACGAGGCATCGAGCTTGATGGCACGCATGTAGTGCAGCGTGTTGGTCTCTTCGTCGATCTCGCCGACGCTCTCGGTCCCCTTGGCCTTGAACTCTTCGGTGAGCTTCTGGAGCAGCTTGGCGCGGAACGATCCGGCGGCGGGCTCGTTCTCCTTGTTGCGGGCCTGGAACGCGGGCACCTTGAACTCAAGGCCCTCGCGCTTCGCGGCCTTCTCGGCGGCGGTCCAGCCGAAGACCACCGGGATCGCGGTGAAGAACTTGGTTTCCCGGTACGACTTGCCGGCCGCGACCTGCGCCTTGGCCTCGGCAAGCAGACCCTTGACGTCCACGGCGCCGTGCCGCATCGACTGCGACTGCAGCGCCTTGGCCTCATCGGCGACCGCCGTGAACGACGCCGCCTTGTCCATCATGTCCTTCTCCACGTCGCGCTTGTACGCGCGGATGAAGAGCATGAAGTTGACGCCCACGACGGCGACCACGAGGCACGCCACCGTGAGCACGATCTTGGTGATAACGCCGAGTGACCTCTTTTCCGATTCCATATCACGACCTCCCGAGTGCAACCGAACCGCCAAGGGCGAAGGCCCCGGGGCGTCGATCGCTAGAGGTTGTCGGATCGGATGAGGATGTCCTGAATCGAAATCGCGTGGGTCCCTATTGAGGTGGAGGCGCATCCGGCGAAAGTTGCCGGGTTTTCCACCGATCCGCCTGCGTGCCTAGGCGCGAGCACCGACGCCGCCTCCCAGATTCACGAGGTCGTCGGCTCGCCCACCCCCGCGAGAAGGTCCGAATATCCGCACGAAATAGGCTCGCCCAGCACTGGCTGCAGCGCCGCTCGGACGCGTCCCAAGGCCTCACGGCACGTGTCTTCGCCGCAGGCACGCGTGATCATCGCCTCCAGCTCCACGAACGCTCCCAGCCCCTCGACCTGATCGATGTGGATGCGGACGTTCCCGTAGAGCAAGAGCTCGCGCGATTTCTTGACCACCACCCATACGGGCAGAGGGACGACACCGAACCGCTCGAGGGCCTCGGCCTCGGAGTAGATCATGAACTGACTGAGCTTGGGTCGGGAGATGTCGGGACGCTGATAGAAGATCCACTCGGTGGGCTCGCCCACGGTCTCGCGTTTCTTCAGACGGGCGTCGGCAACGCGGTAGTAGGTATCGGTCTGCTCGAGCGTCCCAACGTACTTGGCTCCCAGCTCGAGGCAGATGGGCAACGCCAAGGCGTGGTCTCGCAGCTCGGCCTTGAATTCGACGTTGCGCATGGTGCCGTCGTCCTGGGCGTCCGGTAATCCGACTCTGTGATGGACGCGATCCATGCCAACATGCTCCACGCCGCGCCGAATGCCAGCGGCTTACGCTGATTCCAGCGCCTTCAGCAGCTTCGCCTCGTCCCAGACCGCAACGCCGAGTTCCCGGGCCTTGTCGAGCTTGCTGCCGACAAGAGGTTAGACTGTGCCCCGGAGGGGCATGTGTATGTTTGATCCCATCAAGGACCTCATGGATAATGTCAGACTTGGCTTCTTCTCTGTCATTCGATATCGGAAGGAGGGCGAGTTGACGCTGTTGCCGCGAGTAATCGCGCCACGCAGGCTATGTGAAGGTCGTCATGGACTCATGGTCCGGGCACAGCAGATATCGCCGGAGCCCGGGTTTCGCACGTTCAAAGCGGGGCAGATTCTCAGCGTTGAAAGAGACACCGAGCGAATGCCTGACCGGATTTGGAAGCTCGCAGTGGATGAGTTTTGTTCCGGCGAGGTCTTCGTGGTAAGCGCTGAGGTGAGGCAAGCCACAGATGGTGTAACGACTATTATCTCTGCGTCGGATAATCGGGCGTCGCAGCAGCAGTCAACGAGCGTTTGCTGGAGTCAGCCGTGGTTCAGCGAATTCGCGAGGGTGGTCAGAGACGCAGTGCTCGATCTGCGTGTGTCTAGAGACGATCAGAACAAGATAAAATCAACGAGTTTTCGGTTAGGGCTCTCTGTCGAGCAAGAGAATGCGGTCTATTGCTACGTGCTAGGTGAAGAGCAAATGGGAATCTCGGTCGATGGGGCAGCGACCAATGAGGAGTTGCTGCGATTGGACATGCTTGCTGATTGCTTGAAGGGCCTCCGTCGGATGAGCTAACGAAGTCCCGCACGTTGCAACGCCTGTAGGAGCGTTTCTTCGTCCCACACCGGGACACCAAGCCGTTGCGCTTCAATTAGTTTGGAACCAGCACCGGGACCGGCGACAACGAGCGAAGTCTTGGCCGAAACGGATCCTGAAACACGCGCCCCTTGACGTTCAAGTAGCTCCTTAAGGCTCGCTCGATCAAACGTCTCCAAAGTGCCTGTGAGGACAATTGTCTTGCCGCTAAACTCGGTCTGTTCTGTGGCAGCCTTGTGTTCCTGTGCGCGATACTCTACGGAATCCAGATTGACTCCGAGCATCGCAAGATCTCGAAAAGTTCGCACCCCTGCGTCGCTGTGAAGATACTTGTAAAACGTGGGAGCGGTAGTTAAGCCAAGCCCAGTCTCATACTCGACGACCTTGTCTTCCGATCCGGTGCGATTCAGCCTCTTTTTCTTGCTCATCGTGTTGATTGCGATTGGCATGAGCTGCCATTCCAACGCACTACGCAATGCGTCCAAGCTGGGAAATACGCGAGCGATCAGCTTGGCGTTTGACTCGCCCATGTGCCGAATGCCCATGCTTCCCAGAAGTCGCGCCAGGCCTCGACCCTTGGATTCTTCGATCCCCGCCAGCAGCGCGTCGACTTTCTTCTCGCCGAGCCCTTCCAGTTCCAGCAGCTTCGCCCGGTGCTTGTGCAAGCGGTAGATGTCCGCGAACGAGTTCAGCGGCACGGTCCCGCAGGCGCGAATCAGTTGCACCGTCTTCTCGCCCAGGCCCTCGATGTCCATCTGACGGCGCCCGGCGAACCAGATCAACTTCTCTTCCACCTGTGCCGCACACTCGGGGTTCACGCACCGACGCACGGTCTCCAGGATTGGGTTTTCTTCCGCTTCCGGCGGCTCGACCTCGACCGGTCCGCCGCACTCCGGGCATGCGGCGGGCGCGACGATCTTCTTTGCGTTCCTGGGACGCTTCGACAGCACGACGCCCACGACCTGCGGGATAATCTCGCCGGCCTTTTCAACGTACACCGTGTCGCCGATGCGGATGTCGGTGCGTGTGCCGTCTTCCTCGGTCTCGGCGTCGCGGATGCGGCCGTAGTTGTGCAGAGTTGCGTGCTTCACAACCGTGCCCGCGATCAGCACGGGCTCCATGACCGCGCGGGGCGTGACTTTGCCGGTCTTTCCCACCTGATGCAGCACGTCGAGCAGCACAGTGGTCTTGCGCTCGGCCGGGTACTTGAAGGCGATCGCCCAACGCGGGCTCTTGGACGTGAGACCCAGTTCGCGCTGGCGCTCATAGGAATCCACCCGCACCACCATCCCGTCGGTGGCGAAATCCAGCGTGTGCCGCTTCTGGTCGAACGCCCGGATGGTCTCCAGCACCTCCTCCAGGCTTTGGCACACCGTGGTGTACTTGCCGGTTGGCTGCGGCAGCCCCAACGCCCGGATCGCGGACAGAAACTGCGAGTGCGACGCCGCGAACTCCAGGTCGTCGCCGCTCTTGCGGACGACGACCTCGCCTCGCCCGTGGGCGCTGAACATCAGGCCGCGGGAAGCGGCGACCTTGGGGTCGAGGTTCTTGAGCGTCCCCGCGGTCGCGTTCCGCGGGTTCATGAGCAGCTCCTCGCCCGACTTCTCGCGTTCGGCATTGAGGCGCTCGAACGCTGGGGCGGGCATGAACACCTCGCCGCGAACCTCAAGCACCTTGGGGATCACGATCGACTTCTTGGAGCCGGACTCCAGAGTGAGGGGGATCGCCCGGATGACCCGGGCGGCGTGCGTGACATCGTCGCCGGTCGTGCCGTCGCCGCGTGTGACGGCATGCACGAGCGTGCCGTTCTCGTACCGCAGGGACATCGCCACGCCGTCGATCTTTGGGTCGCACACGATCGCGACGTCGCCCGCGTCGTCGGTCCCGAACAGCGACGCGCCCTTCCCGCCCTTCTTCCCACTGACCCGCACGTACCAGTCGCGCACGCTCGCCTCGTCGTACGAGTTGTCGATGCTCAGCATCGGCACCGCGTGCCGGATCTGCCGAAAGCCCTCGATCGGATCTCCCCCGACGCGCTTCGTCGGGCTGTTGGGGTCGTCGAGCTCCGGATGGCGTTGCTCGAGTTCGGCGAGTTCTTTCAGCAGCCGGTCGAACTCCGGATCGCTCATGATCGGGGAGGCGTCGGCGTAGTACGCGCGGTTCGCCCGCGCGAGCAGCTCGCGCAGCTCGTGGATGCGGTCCGTCTCGGCGGAGGATGACTGCTTGCTTCGGCTCACGTGGCAATGCTACCACGCGGGCACGCCGCAGCGCGGACACCAAGCGTGGCGCACCGGTTTGGTCCTAGATCGTCGCGACGATCTCCGCCGCGGAGCCTGCCATCATCATCCCCCGGGAGACCATCGACATCGGGATCGGTGGCTCTTCGGGCTTGGGGACGCGGCCTTTGGGGATCTCGTAGAGATACACGAAGTAGCTGTTATGACGTTCGTCCGTGCTGGTGATCGGAAGGTGCATCGAGCGGCTCGTGAGCCAGCGTGGCAGCGGGACCCAGCGCCCGGTCTGGTAGTGCTCTTTGAGCTTGAATCCGTGCCGCTCCGCGACCGCCTGGAACTCGTCGTCGCTCCAGAAGTTCGCGTACACGGCGTTCTTGCCCTTACGCAGCACCTTCTCGCACTTGCCATTGCCGATGGTGCAGAGGAATTTGGCCCCCGGCTTTGCAACGCGTTTGATCTCTTCCATCGCCTTGTCGATGTCCGGGATCTGCTCCAGCATCTCGATACAGGCGACAATGTCACAGGTGTTGTCGGCGACAGGGATATCCGTGATGCTGGCGAGACAGAAGTTGACCGCGGGGTCGCGCTTCACTACGCGGTGGATCTGGAACTCGCTGACCGCGAACTCGATGGTGTTGTACGCCATGCCCGCGGGCAGGAAACGCCGGAACGACATGTCGCCCGGGCCGCACTCAAGGAAGACCGAGTCGGGCCTCACGTACCGGCGCAGCCACTTGCCCAACTGATGCTGGAGGTACTGGTGGCCCAGGATCTCCTCGGTTGCGCGGTTGAGGGGCCATGCCAGCGACTTGAGCAGGATGGACTTCTTGGAATTCGGACGGATGCCCGCCAGGGCTTGATCAAGACCGGCGTCGCCGCGGGTTGCAATCGGCAACGATTCGGACACCGGAATCTCGATTCCCGCACAAGGAACACGCTTGGTGGTTCGCCAATCTATCTTGCCGCGCATGTGGCCTCCTCAAGTCCACAGTTTGCGAGCGGTGTTCGCCCTGGTTCGCGCGAAAGCGCAAACCGGCGTCAGATTTCGCACTTGATAATGGCATGCCATTAGCGGATTTACATCAGACGTAATGCGGAGGCGCGATCAGGAACGCCCGAAGGGCGTCGGCGTGCTCGCGGACGTGACCGTACCACGGGCCTGAGGGGTGTTCTGGAGCGATTGCTCCACAACGGCCGCGATCTCGATGATCTCGTGCAGCACCCGACGCTGCGTCTCGGCGAACTTCTCCAAGGTTTCGAACCCCGCCGGGAAGATCTGATCAAACTCGCGCCACGCGGGCGAACTCGGCGCGACCATGTTGCCGAGGTTGGTCTGCCCGTCCACGCCCAGATACGGCGACGGGATCCCTCCCAGATCCTGGCGCAGCCCCAGCACCCGGTCGCGGATCTGATCCGACAATGGGCGGATCTGCTCCTTCACCTTATCGCGCAGCTTGTCGCTCTCAAAGTGCGGCGCCACGAGCTTCACACGTTCCAGGTCGGCGCGCAGATCACGGACGGTCTCGAACTTGTCGCGCAGCGCGGCGTGGGCCCGTACCAGCGTGGCCGCCCGCGCGCGCAAGGACTCTGCGTTCGGCACCTTCTTCTCGATGCCTTTGGTGGCGAGCAGCCGCAGCGCGGACGCGATTCGCACCTTAGCAAGATCGTTCGCCTCGTCGATCGCCGCAGCGGCGTTCGAGGCGGCTTCGTTGGCCTCGACCTTGACCTTGCCCAGCCCCGGCGGAGAGGCAAACGCGTACTGCATCTCGCGAGGGATCTTGTGGATTCCGATCGCGAACAACGACGGCGCCGCCTCCACGTGCAGCAGCTTGGTGTCGGCTTCGAGATAGGTGCTGACGGCCGCCGCGGCCGCAGGAGCGGCGGCCTTGAGGGCGGCTCGGGCCTGGCGCAGCTTGTCCCAAGTCGCTTTCGGGTCCTCGGTGGGGTGCAGCTCGTTGAGCCCCAGCATGAGCGGGCGGCAGTCGGGCGATTCGTAGCCCAGATAGCTCTCCGCCGCCGCGCCGCGGGCGCTCTCGGCCTCGCTGGAACCGAAGATCTCATCGGCCGGGACGAACGTAGCGGACTGGATGTACTCGCCCACGCGGGCTTTGAAGTAGTTGTACGAGGCGCGACGGCTCGCATCGCGGAAGTTGGTGAACAGGTTCGTCGCGGGCTCGTCGAGGCGGAAGACACCCGGCTCATCCAGCTTCCGCATCGCGTCGATGCGCACCCCCGTGGCGGGGTGGCTGTCGAACCATCCGGTATGACGCTGCTCAATGTTCCGCTTGATCGAAGCCTTGCTGTCGGGTGAGAGCCGACGCGCCACACTGGCGATGAATGCCGGCAGGTCCTCGGGGAGCTTGCGATTCTTCCAGTGCTCCGCGAGTTTCGATTCCGCCTGCTCGGCCGCCATGCCCAGGCCCAGGATCTGCGGCCAAGTATCGATCGCCGCCTTGCTGCCCACGAACCGAACTTGGTGGGCGTCGGCGTCGAACTCCATTCGCCTCCCCATCACGCGAGCGAGCCCGTAGCCCAGGAACAGCACCACCTTCAGCACGAGCCGCGCGACGCCAAGGCACAGCGTGAGCACCAGTGCGATGATCGCGAGGTACGCGTTCCCGGACTTGCCAAGCCCGGCGATCTTCTCGTCCAGGCCGTCACGGGCATAAGCGGCGACCGCCATCCACTGCGTGATGCGTCCCAAGATATTGGTCGCCCGCATGCCCGCGCCTTGCGAGAAGTGCCCGAACTCGTGCGCCAGCACCCCCGCGAAGTTGGTGGCGCTCATCCCCGCGACCAGCGGCAAGCCGATGTGCAGCCCCAGCCGCGAGCGACCCAGCATGCCGAGAGGCCCCCCGAGCAACTGAGCCGCCGCGTTGGGTGTGCAGTCGATGAAGATCCGTTCGGGGATTGGGGCGCCCATGGTGGTGCACACGGCGGCGACAAACCCGAACAGCCGCGGCTCCTCGCTCGGGAAGATCTCGATCGCGTCCTCGTCCGAAGAGCCGACAAACAGGTACAGCACCGGCTTCAGCAGGAACACGATCAGCACGCAGCCCACGATCGCGGGCAGGATGTAGATGAAAAGCGGGATCACCGCTGCTCGGCCACGGGCCTGCGTGTGCAGGAGCCCGGTGTCATGCGTGAGGTGCCAGTGGACCAGCCAGCCGATGCCGCCGATGGTCGCGCAGTACAGCAACGGCATCAGCAGCATGAACGCCGCCGATGCCACGATGGCCAGGCGGTAGCTCAGCGATCGATACACCGGTCGCCACGACCCGCTGAACGCGGGGCCGAAGATGGCTGCTGAACCCTCCAGATGTCCCGTCGATTCCGCCGCACCCGAGCTCATACGCACCCCTTTCGTGCCATAACGAGGCGGACCATTCTGCC